>CALWUO010000014.1 GCA_944384745.1 uncultured Butyricicoccus sp. | reverse complement strand
CAGACTGGGCGTAAGAAGCAAGCACCAGAGACTTCATCGATGTGCCCTTTAACGGATTTTTAGGCCCGCTTTCGGGGTCGTATGCACTGACTAGAATACTGCGTCACCTGCGTTAATTTTCAGAAAAACGCACAGTACACTGCTAATAGTATAACAGATTTAGATATATTATTTCAAGTGCATAGCAGTATATTTATGCATAAATATACATTATGTGATATTTAATACTTAGTTATTTCTGACTGAAAGTTTATCAGCTAACCAGATTAAAAATTCACTTTCTTCAAAGCCGTTTTTAACTGCACTTATAGCATTTTGAGTTAGCTGTTTTACCTTTTCTTTGCAGTTATCTAATCCTATTTGAGATGGAAAAGTTGATTTTTCTTTTTCGATATCTGAACCAATAGGCTTTCCAAAAATCTCAGCATCTCCTTCAATATCAAGAATATCATCTTGTATCTGAAAAGCCAAACCTAGTGAATAAGCGTATTCTTTAGCTGCTTTTAGTTTGTTTTCATCTGCACCACCTAGGATACAACCCATTTGAACAGCACTTTCAATTAAAGCACCAGTTTTATATTTTTGCAACAAAACGAGCTCATCATAAGAGATTTTTTTATGCTCAGACTCTATATCTATAACTTGACCGCCAATCATACCAAATACACCAGCATTTTTTGCAAGGCAATTTGTGGCTTTTACAATCTGTTCAGCAGTAAATTTTTCAAGGTTTTCTGGTCTTGTAGCAAGTGCAAACGCTTCTGTTAGTAAAGCGTCACCTGCAAGAACTGCCATAGCCTCACCATATACCTTGTGATTTGTAGGCTTTCCACGTCTAAAATCATCATTGTCCATACAAGGCAAATCGTCATGTATAAGTGAATATGTGTGTATCATTTCAAGAGCCACAGCAAATGGTAAAACATCTTTAGGATTTCCGCCCGACAGTCTGTAAAACTCCATTACAAGAGCAGGTCTTAAACGCTTACCGCCTGCAAGTGCAGAATATCGCATAGCTTTTATAATTTGCTCTTGCCCTTGACAATCTTTTTCGCTTAAAAGCTTATCTAAAAATTCATGTACATATTGTGTATATGTCGATAAACGCTCCTCATATGTCATTTTACATGTCCTCCAAATCCTGCTCTTTTATAGTGCCGTCAGCTTGTTCTGTAAGCAGTGTTACTTTTTGTTCAGCGGTTTCAAGCATTTTTTGAAGTTCGGCTGAAAGTTTCATTCCTTGTTCAAAAAGTTGCATACTTTCCTCAAGTGGCGAATTACCTTTTTCAAGATTTATAACTATATCTTCAAGCTGGTTCATTTTTTCTTCAAATGAAAGCGATTTTTTTCTTGTTGCCATATTTACCTCTCATTCCTCTATTGTGAGTGTTTTACATTCTGCACTGCCTTTTGCAAATTTTATTTTTAATATATCGCCTTGCTTTATCTGTGCTGAACTATAAATAGCCTTATTTTGCTTATCCAAAGCCACCGAATAACCTCTACTGAACACTTTCAGCGGACTAAGTGCATCTAAAAACGCACAATTTTTAGAAAACTGACGTTTTGAAATATCCAATCTTTTATTTATTGCTTGCTCAAGCTGTTTTACTGCAAAATCGCATTTTAATTTTCTTTCAGTTTGTTTGCTTTCCATAGCACGAATTAAACGGAGTTTATATAAACTAACCATTTGATTTTTTTGCTCCATAATCTTTTTAGGCGAAGAAAGCCCATTTAAAAGCGATTTTAATTTTTGATTATAAAGCTCTATTTGCTTATTTTGAGATTTTACAAGTCTATTTTCTATATTTTTGATATCATAAATTAGTTTTGTGCTATCTGGTGTAGCAAGTTCAGCTCCTCCTGATGGTGTGGGTGCTCTCATATCTGCTACAAAGTCCGCAATAGTGAAATCTGGTTCATGACCTACGGCAGATATAACTGGAATATCGCTTTTAAAAATCTCATAAGCAAGATTTTCATTGTTAAATGCCCATAAATCCTCTATTGAGCCACCGCCACGACCTATAATAATAACATCGGCTTTATTATGCCTATTTGCAAGTTTTAATGCATTTATAAGTTCATTTGGTGCGGTTGTACCTTGAACTGCCGCTGGATATATAAGAATATCGGCAAAACTCCAACGTCTTTTTATTATTCTAATCATATCCCTGATAGCTGCACCACTTGGTGAAGTTATAAGAGCTATTTTCTCTGGATAGGCTGGTAAAGCTTTTTTATACTTATTATCAAATAAGCCTTGATTATATAGTTTTTGCTTTAACTGCTCAAACTGTAAATGCAATGTTCCAACACCATCGGGCATCATATCAGTAATATAAAGCTGAACCTGTCCGGTTTTAGGGAAAGAACTAACTCTGCCTCTTGCAATGATTTTAACACCATTAGCGGGTTTAAATCTCAGTTTTAAAGCGTCTTGTTTAAATAAAACCGCTGAGATTGCCCCACCATCATCTTTAATGGTCATATAATGGTGACCAGATGGGTGAGCTTTATAGTTAGATATTTCTCCCTGCACGAACAGGTTATAAAAAGATGGATTACTTTCGAGAAGATTTTTAATTTCAGTATTAAGCTGCGTTACCGAATAAATTCGCTGATTTACCATAAATTTTCTCCGTTCTGCTTTGCTGCAAGAATTGCCACACCAACAGCATTATCGCCTGAAAGCTCAGGAGTTGCGAAAAAAGCACCGAAATTTTTTGACATATGCTTTTGTAGGCTTTTATTGCTCATAACACCGCCAGCACATAAAACAGGTGCATTATAATTAAGTTTTGCTTGTTTTGTAGCCTTATGTGTTGCATAAGTTATAGTTTCTATTGTAAATCTTGCAATTTGTTTTGATGAAATGCCATTTTTATGCATTTGCTCAACTTTATTTTGCATACCAGAAAGCGAAAACACACAATCCTTGACTTTTACAGCAAAAGGTTTTACAGCTTCAGATTTATTTGCAAGCTTTTCAAGCTCTGCACCACAAGGAAACTGAAGTCCTAAAAGCACACCTGCCCTATCAACAAGTTGACCTGCTGCAATATCACTTGTACCGCCTATCTGTTTTGCTTGTGGCATACCATTTTCATCAGGTTTTACAAATAAAAGTTCTGTTGTGCCACCTGACAAATGCCAAGCAAGCAAATCTTTATTTAATAAATCAAGTTTGTCTGCACTAAAAGCGGCTGCCACCAAATGCCCTTGTTGATGTGACGCTGTAAAGCAAGGCACATCAAGCACACTTGCTATGCTTCTAGCCACATTTTCACCCGCTAAAAAGCAAGGCATATAAGAGCCTTCTATGGCTCGTGGTCTAGTGCTTACACATACAGCATTGATTTTAATATTCTTAGGCAAATTTTCTATTTGTTTATGAAGATAAAGTGTATGCTGAAAAAGTGCTTCAGACTGTCTTAGACCTAATGAGCCATGTTTTACATCTAAAAGTCTACCAGAATTATGATATTCTCCTGTTTGTGCATCAAATACAGCCGCTGATGTGCGATAATTTGATGTATCAATACCAAGATAGAAACGGCTCATTCCTTGCCCATTCCCCACTGACGGCTTACAGCACCTAAAATACCATTTACAAAAGAACCAGTGTCTTCGGTTTCATAGGTTTTAGCAAGTTCGACTGCCTCATTTATTGCAACGCCTACTGGTACATCTTTCATATATTTCATTTCATAAAGAGCAAGACGTAAAACAGCCATAGTCATTCTGGAAATACGCTTCATACTCCAGCCCTTAGCGTTTTTTTCAACAAGTTCATCAAGCTCTGAAAGATGAGCTGCAACACCTTTTACCACTTCTCTAATATATGTGCTGTCTTTTTCGGAAATTTTACCTGCATAAAGTTCAATTTCTCCGCTAATTGAGTTTAAAATGCTTTCATCAAGTCGGTCTGTTAGGATTTCATCAGCCTCAAACTCATTAAATCCCATTTCAAACACTAAATGCAGTGCGATTTCTCTAGCTTGTTTTCTGCTCATTATTTTCCTCCGTTATCTTTCCCCTGTACGCACTCAGCGTAACAAGACAAATCCAATTTATATAGTTAATATTAACATAATTATTTATAAAAGCAATATTTTTTATATTAAAACGCTTGATATTGTCAAAGCAATCATATAAAGAAATACAGCTATAATTGGTTTACATGTAAAAAAGCTAATATAAACACCTTTTGCGGTGCGATTTTGTTTTATATCCTTTAAAATAGGCTTACCTGCACTCATAATCATTAGAAAAATTGTTATTATACCAGCTATTAACACACTAAGATTTATTAAAACACCCATATTTTCACTAAATGCAGATATACGTCCGATTATTTCAACAGATAAATTATTAAGTATATGAAGTGTTATGGAAAGACCAATTGAATATTTAATGGTTAAATATCCAAAAAGCAACCCTATTAAGAAAGCAACTGGAAACTGCACAGCATTTCCATGCATAAGACCAAAAACCAATGCACTTATAATAATAGCAAACCATTTTCCATATCTTTCAAGCGTTCTAAGCAATACACCTCTGTAAAGTAATTCTTCTATAATTGGTGCAATTATAATAGAATAAAGCATCATGGAACTTGAAACGCTGTGTGATGTAGCTACCGCATTAGCTTCTGTAAAAGAGACACCAGTGGAAGACTCCAGAAAATTTATAACAGGGGTCATAGCTATATTAGTAATCATCTGAAGTCCCATAATCATTAAAAATATCAATACAATCTGTACAGGCCATGCTTTTTCACGTTTTTGTATTATATTTATAAAACTATTGTTTTTAACTCCAACCACTATCATTGGAATTGCACCACCAATGGCAGACAACATTACAATATAACCTTCTATAAGGTCCCATGTTCTTTCAAGTGGAGTAAATATATAAAGAAATTGCGATGCAATCAAACTCAAAAATAGAGATAGGAAAAACATTGTGAGCTGAGAAATCACTAATGCCCAGCCAATCATCTCAAAATCTGATTTTCTTGAATCATAAATCATTGCTTTTCCCCTTTCTTTTAAATATTTGCCCTTCACTTAGTACAAGGCCTAAAAGTACAAGCACTGTACCTAAAATCTCTTGAGGGTTCATTCGCTCGCCTAAAACTATAGCGGCTAAAATAACAGTTACAACAGGTGATGCGTAAATATAAACACTGGATTTTACAACACCAAGTTGTTTTACTGCAAAACTCCATGTTACAAAACATAAAGCACTGGCAACAAGCCCCAAAAATACTAAATTTAAAAACACGGTTAAATTCATTGTAATAACTGCACTTGTGCGAAAACCGCTAGAAATAGCAACTGGTATCATCATAATAACAGCAAATAAAAAAGTATATTTAGTTATTTCAAAACTATCATAACCGAAAAAAGTTATTTTTCTTATTAGTATAGAATAAAATGCCCATGAGATAGCACCAAAAAACGCAAGAATTATACCTAAAATTTGAACTCCTGTGCTTTCTGCTGTCCAAGACAATAAAAACAATCCTACCATTGCAAATACAAAACCTACAAAGAAACTTTTACTTAATTTTTCTTTTAGAAAAATAGCACTTAGAATACCTGAAAATATCGGGGCACTTGAAACAATAACGCCAACCAGTGAGGCATCTCCATAACCCAATGCAATATTTTCACACAGATAGTATAAAAATAGTCCTGTAAAACTTGCACCGATGAAATAAAGATAGTGTGATTTTTCTTTCATTTTTATTCTTTTAGGTTTATAAATCCAAAGTGCTATAAGTCCCATTGAAAACCTTAAAAATAATATTTCTTCTGCTGTAAAATGACCAAGTAACACTTTAGTTGATACAAAAGTAGCACCCCATACTATAACAGTAGCTATTGCAAGCACATGACCTATTGATTGATGTCTGCTTTCCATGTCAACTCTCCATAATTATAAAGATATTCTTATTATTCGATAAATCCACCGCCTATAACTATATCTTTATCATAAAATACAGCCGATTGACCAGCCGCTGGTGCTCTTACTTCATTTTCAAATACAACTTTTGCATCTTTTCCTTGAGGATAAACGGTTGCATTTTCCGCACGTTTTGAATAACGCACCCTAACTTGACAGTTAAAAGCTCCATTTTCCATATATTCTGGTGCACAATAATTTATATTTCTCACCATGATTTCCTTTTTAAACACATCATTCAGTGACAAAACAACTTCATTGGTTTCAGGTCTCAACTCATGAACAAATAATCTGCCCTTAGCTGAAACACCTAAACCTTTACGCTGACCAACTGTATACTGATGTATGCCTTTGTGTCTGCCCAAAATATTGCCGTTTTCATCAACAAAATTTCCTTCTGGCAAATCCACACCATAAAGTTTAAGCCACCCGCACCAGTCACCATCTGGAATAAAACAAACGTCCATACTATCTTTTTTATCAGCAGATGGTATTTCTCTTTGTTTTGCTAAAGCTCTAACTTCTTCTTTGTCGGCTGCCTCACCAAGTGGGAAAATACATCTTTCTAAAATTTCTCTTGGCAGTCTATTTAACATATAGGTTTGGTCTTTAGCTGATTTTGATTGAACAAGTAAAGCCCTACCTTGGCTATCTCTACGTATACGGGCATAATGTCCTGTTGCCAAATATTTTGCCCCAATTTTATCGGCATAATCAGCCATTGTCTTAAATTTTACAGTAGGGTTACACATAACGCATGGATTTGGTGTACGTGCATTTTTATATTCATTTGCAAAATAACTGCAAACATGTTTTTCAAGTTCATCTTTTTTATGAGCTATATAAAGCGGAATACCAACGCTATCAGCAACTTTCTGTGCTTCTTGTTCTCCACCTAGTCCCATTTCTAAAAATAAACCATAAACATCATAACCTTGTTCTTTTAAAAGGGAGGCTGCAACCGCAGAATCCACTCCACCAGATAAACCTAGAACAACTTTTTCCATTTTAGTTTTTCCTCCAACCGCCAACACCATGGAATATCCAATTTGGTGAAGGGCTAAATCCTTTTATTAAATTACTTCTAACAATAGCCTGGTCTTTTGCAAATGCTATTGGAATAATAGGCATTTCTGCAAGTAGATAATTATAAAGCTGAGTTTTAGCGTCCTCAAGCTCGCTTGTTCTTGCATTAATTACAAGCTGGTCGGTTTGTGCATTGCTATACCTGCCATAATTTAATGCACCACCCGTCATAATAAGTGAACGCAAATCGAAATCAGGTGTCATACGAATTTCACCATAATACATTTGAAAATTCCCTGTTGAAACTCTGTTTTGATATTCCTCAAAAGTCACTTCTTCAACCGAAGTTTTAATTCCTATTGCAGTGAGTGAAGCGGCTATTTGATTAGCTGCTGCAACTTTAAATGGATTTTCACTGTTTACTAAAATGCTTGTAGTAAGTGAAGCTAAATATCCATAAGCACTTTGATATTCTAAAATACCATCACCATTGTTATCCACTATTCCCGAAGCTGCAAGAGTTTGAATAGCTGCTGCACGGTCTAAAGCCGTATTTTGTCCCTCTGGCTGAGGATTTACTGGTAAAACCGCAGGCTCAGCAAAAGATTGAAGTTGTGTTGAACAAATACCATTTCTATCAATGGCTAGTGAAATGGCTTGACGTACAGCAGGTATACTAAAAGGCTCTATATTATTTGCAAAGCCTAAAAAATGCATATCAGTTGTAGGCAATTTATAAATATCAACTGAACCGCTAACCGTTACTGAATCTGTTCCTATTCGCTCGGTTCTCATAAGAGAAATGTCGCCAGTTTCAAAGCTATGTTGAACCGCATCAGAACGAGTGGTATTTACCAAAGATATTTTATCAAATTCACTCACTTTTCCGCCATGCCAATTCTCATAAGGTGTTAAATACCATGTTCCGTTTTCTTGAACAGGTTTATAAGCACCTGTACCATCTGAAAATGTTAAATCTTCTGTATTCGCTCTAAAAATTGGTATATCCATAAGGCTTGGCAGATTTACATTAGGAGCTTTTAGAGTTACAACCACTGTATATTCATTATCTGCATAAATACTGTCAATATCCGCCATTCTTGTATTATAAAGTGATTGCGTATCTCTTTGTGCAGTTTTTAATGTGTATACCACATCATTTGCAGTAAGTGGTTCACCCGACCAGAAAGTTACACCTTGCTTAATATAAAAACGGAATGTAGTGCCATCTCCTTCCCAGTTTTCGCAAAGCATAGGTTGAGGCTTAAAATTATCATCAAGATAAATCATACCCTCATAAAGAGCATCTACAAGCACTCTATTCATATCTGTTTTAACTGAAACAGGATTTATATTTTCTCCTGAATAATATGTTAAGCCAAAATAATTGGCAAGATTTTCATTTCTTATTACATTATCTGTTTGACTGCTATCTGGTGAGCCAAGTCTTTCTGTAAGCGTACAACCTGTAAGCATAAAGCATGAAAGAGTCAATGCTATAAAGCGTTTGAGCAACTTCATTATATTATAACCTCTCTATATTTAGTTATCAAAGTAAATTTTAAAGACAAATGATACCCGCTTGAACTCCTCTTTTACCATTTGTAACCCTGTGTGACCAAAACTCGTCACTGTGGCAGTATGTGCAAATATCACTGTTTATAATTTTATTTAATCCTGCATTTTCAAGCAACATCTGATTTACCCCTTGTAAATCAACATGAAATTTTTGACCTTTTTCATGTATAAAAGGACGCACTTTTTCGCCCATTTGTTTTTCCATAGCTTCAGGCACGTCTGCATCTGTTTCAAAACAACACACGCCAATAGATGGCCCTATAACACATATTATATCCTCTGGTTTTGAATTAAAACATTGTTGCATTTTTTCTACTGTTTTTGGTAAAATTTCCTGTGCAGTGCCTCGCCAACCGCTATGACATACCCCACAACTTTCACTCACTGGGTCATACAAAAGCGATACCACACAATCAGCATAAAACCCTGCAAGAGGTGTATTTTTAAGATTGGTAATAAGTGCATCAGATTGCCACACAATAGGTTTATTAATACCAGAACCCACATATTCCTCAGTTACAACTGATACATCACTTTTATGAACTTGCTTAGTCATTGTTATTCTATCAAAAGGTATATTTAATGTATCTGAAAGTATTTGATAATTTTTAATTACATTTTCGTATTTATCGCCACGTGAAAAGCCTAAATTTAAACTTTCCAAATCTCCAGTGCTTACCCCTCCACTTTTAGTGGTAAATGCATGGCGAACATTTAATTCAGAACAGATATAGTATTTCATATCTCCGCTTATTTTGCGAATAATTTTATCATTCATAAATATTCAAATTCCTTAATTAAAATTTTAATTTAATCTATCTCAAATATAAATGTATTTAACAAAATCACAGTATAGCTTAAAAATCATATAAAACTTTGAAATTCAGACTGCTCCACTATACCACTATTTTATTATTATACTACGTTATATATCAGTTAAACAAGTGTATATATCAACCTTCGTCACTCTGACCTATTTTAATACCCTAACAACGTGTTTTCCTTGACATACCGTTCAAAAGGCATTAGAATATTCATGTAATACCTTTTTGTAATGTTCAGTGTTATTTGCACTATACTTTATATAGGGATTATACGCTTTGCATCTTGAAAAATTTAACACTTTTAGGAGGTGCCCCACAAAGGCTTATGGAACTTATAATCAAGCTGATTATTGTTGGTGTTGTCTGTTTGATTATTGGCGTAGCTGTCGGTATACTTTACCGTAAGAACGTTTCCGAAAAAACTATCGGAAGTGCTGAGCAGGAAGCCACCCGTATTATAAACGATGCGATTAAATCGGGTGAAACCAAAAAGCGTGAGGCAATATTGGAAGCGAAAGATGAAATTTTAAAGGCTCGAACTGAAGCAGACCGTGAAATTAAAGAACGTCGCAATGAAGTTCAAAAAACCGAACATCGCCTCCATCAAAAAGAAGAGAATCTTGAACGTAAAACCGATGCAATGGAGCGAAAAAATGAAGAACTTACCCGCAAAATTGCTCAGGTTCAAAAGACACAAGAGGAATCCGAACAAATTAAAGCAGAACAAATTGCAACTCTTGAGCGTTTGTCTGGTTTGACAAGAGATGAAGCAAAGGATTATCTTGTTACTTCAATCGAAAATGAAGCAAAGCATGACGCAGCAGTTAAACTGCGTGAAATTAACCAAAAGGTAAAAGATGAGGCGGAAACAACCGCAAGAGAACTCATCGCAACCGCTATTCAACGTTTTTCAGCAGACCAAGTTTCCGAGTCTACTGTTTCTGTTGTTCCTCTGCCTAATGATGAGATGAAAGGCAGAATTATCGGTCGTGAGGGTAGAAATATACGTGCCCTTGAAAATCTGACCGGTGTTGACCTTATTATTGATGATACTCCAGAGGCAATCACTTTGTCCTCTTTTGATCCAGTGCGTCGTGAGGTTGCCCGTCTAAGCCTTGAAAAGCTGATTTTAGATGGTCGTATTCACCCACCTCGCATAAATGAAATGGTGCAAAAGGCTCAAAAGGAAGTTGACCAAATTATTCGCTCTGAGGGAGAACGTGCAATCTTTGAAACAGGTCTGCATGGCATACACCCTGAGCTGGTTCGTCTTTTAGGTCGTTTGCATTACCGTACAAGCTATGGTCAAAATGTGCTACTGCACTCTATCGAAGTTGCTCATATTGCTGGTATGCTTGCATCTGAACTGGGTATTGACCCTACCCTTGCAAGACGTGGCGGCTTACTTCATGATATAGGCAAGGCTGTCGATCAAGAATTTGAAGGTTCACATGTTACTATCGGTGTAGACCTTGCAAAAAAATATAAGGAATCTCCAGCTGTTGTGCATGCAATCGCTGCACATCATGGTGATGTAGAAGCTACTACTATAGAAGCTTGCCTTGTTCAAGCGGCTGATGCTATTTCAGCAGCTCGCCCAGGGGCAAGACGTGAAAACTATGAAAATTACATCAAACGACTGGAAAGGCTCGAAGAAATCGCAAACACCACCCCTGGTGTTGAGCGTTCTTATGCAATCCAAGCTGGTCGTGAATTGTGTATCATTGTTAAACCAGAAGAAGTTAACGATGATAATATGACCTTACTCGCTCGTGATATAGCAAAGCATATTGAAGAAGAGCTAGACTATCCAGGTCAAATTAAAATCAATATGGTGCGTGAAACTCGTGCCATAGAATACGCAAAATAAGAAAAAAATCAGACAACACCAATTACGGGTAGGAAGTTAACTTCCTACCCGCTTTTTAATGTGTTTATAAATTTTTAACTGATGCTTTTGGTGCATTTATTGCAAGTCTGCCTGCTGGTCTATTGGTAAGTAAAATAACTTGTCTTTCATTGGAAAATGATTGCAATAAACGAAGTCCCTTTTCAGAACGCTTATTGTCCCATGTTACAAATGGGTCATCTAAAATAATAGGAACACTTTCACTTTTAGAAAGCACCTTGCACACTGCAAGTCTAAGTGCAAAATAAAGTTGGTCTCTTGTGCCTGATGATAGTCTTAACGCATCAAGCAGAGTTCCATCATCGCCCGCACATCTAGCCCTAAGTGAAGAATCAAGCTTCACTTCTTTATAACTATCACTTGTTAAATAAGCCATATATTGCTCTGCAAGTTCGGTTATCTTAGGTGAAATTCTAGCACTAAGCACTGCATTTTGTTCTTCTATCACCTGTTCTGCAAGTTTTAATGCGTTTATTTTTTGTTCAGCATTATCCATTGCAATCTTTATATTATCCCTTGTGTTTTTCCACTCTAAAGCATTTCCAAGCGTTTGCACTCTTCCCTGCATTCTTGAAAACTCTTGATGAGCATATTCAGCCGCATGACGAGCTTCAACCGCCCTATTTCTTGCATCATCTACAAGCTTTTGTGCATCTAAATCAATATTTTTTGAATTTTCCATTTTCTTCATTTCAACTAAAATATCTTGTAGTTTGCTTTGTTCTTGTCTTAAAAGCTGTAAATCATGTCGTGCACCTCTTATCCATTCACCCGCTTGCTCAACAGTTTTAACATTTGGCCAGATTTTGCTTGCTGCCCTTACAACTACATCATATTGTTCTTGTAAAACTGATGTTGCCATATGCTGTGCACCAACTGTTTTTTTACGTTCCATATTTAGTTGCTGTTTTGACTCGTCATAATCTTCATCTGGGTCATCAAGTCTTGGCACACTTCCAATAAAACTTGTAAGCAGTGCAATAAAAGCCATACCTGATAATATATAAGGCATATAAGGTGTCCATTTGCCCCAACTTATATTGGAAAAAGAACTTCCTGCCGCAACAAGTGCCAAAATCAAAGCCAAAATAAGTGCAGACCAGCGTATTCTAGGACGTACAATATAATTTCTTTTTACTTCTTCTTTACTTCTTCTTTTGTCAACTTCCTTGACTGCATCTTCAAATTTAGAATCAACATAAGGCATATTTTTACGTTTCTCACGCTCAAGCTCAACTGCACCTTCATAACCATAAAGTGCATCTTCAGCTTCTCGAAGTAAAATTTCATCAGGCAATCCTGATTTTAGTTGTTTAATTCGTTTTTCAACATCTTTTTTTAATACTACCAGTGAGCCTTCTTCTTCTGCCACTTTACCCGCATAATTTTTATATACTTTTTCATACTCTGCGTGAAGTTTTTCAGCTTTTTCTGTTAATGCTGCCGCTTTTTCACGTTGTTTTGTCATCTTTGTTTCCAAATCTGCAATATCATCAAGGTGCTGCTGTGCGGCTTTATAGTCTTTTTCCAGTCTTGGCTGTTCACCATGACCATTACCAGAATTTAAGTCTAAACGCCATCTTGTAAGTGTTTTTATAGCAGATGAACAACGTGTACTGCTGTCACCTGTTTGGGCTAAACTTATAAGTAACTCATTAAGCTCAGAAGAAGAGCGTGTCATATCCATTCCATCAACCATAGCACTTGATAGAAAAGCATCTTCACTCATGCCTAATAACACTTCACCACAGTTTTTCGCTGTTATTTGTGTAAATGGTTCACCCGTATCCTCATAAAATGCCTCGAAATCCTGCATTAAACCATTTTTACTACTACCTCTTACAATAGTTATTGGTCTACCTGCAAATTCAACTGTCATTCTGCCGCTCATTGGTTTGCCATCTTGTGGATAATATCTAGTTTTATCAGATAATGAGTTTGCAGTATCTCGTCTGCTTGTATTAAGTCCATAGAGCATAACACGTATAAAAGCACAAAGAGTTGTTTTTCCCCAACCATTTGGCAACACTCTACAACATAGCTTATCCGAAAAATCTATTTTTTGTCCGTTTATATTACCGAAATGACCTTGTATAGATAAAATCTTCATTGGTCTTTTAACTCCAAACATAATAATTTATAATCTAACATAGTATATCATTTTTAAATAATATTCGCAATGATATTAACAAAGGCTTAAAAATTTTTTAAAAAAATATTACAAAGCGTTGTTGACTTTTGCGAATTAAAGTGTTACAATACTGACACAATGTTGATAAATAGAAGGGATTTTTATATGAAATTTAAAAAGTTACTCGCTCTTATGATGACTGGTGTTATGGCTTCTGCCATTCTAACTGGTTGCGGTAGTCAAAAAAATGATAGTGACCTTCAAACCATTAAAGACAATGGCGTTTTAAAAATCGGTTATACAGTTTATGAGCCTATGAACTACCAAGATGAAAATGGTGAACTGACAGGTTTTGACACCGAATTTGCAGAGGCTGTGTGTGACAAACTAGGCGTTGAACCTGAATTTGTACTAATCGACTGGAAAAACAAAATTATTGAGCTTGAAGCGGGCAATATCGACTGTATTTGGAATGGTTTTACCATCACTGACGATATGAAAGAAAGCGTTGATTTTTCTCAACCTTATGTAGAAAACAAACAGGTTCTTGTTGTAAATGCGGCTAATAAAGATGTTTATACAAGCACTGAAGCTTTAAAAGGTAAAACAGTTGCTGTTGAGGCTGGTTCTGCTGGTTATAGTGTTGCAACCTCTGATGAAAATATTGCAGATACTGTTATGACCGTTTCAAAGCAGACAGACGCTCTTTTAGAGCTAAAGTCAGGCACAGTTGATGCTGCAATTTTTGATAACACTTTGGCTGAAAATATGATTGGTGAGGGCACAGACTTTGCTGACCTTGTTGTAACTGCTACCCTAATGGACGAACAATATGGAATTGGTTTCCGTAAAGGCAGTGACCTATGCACAGAGGTTAACAAGTATATTGATGAAATGCGTGAAGATGGAAGTCTGAGTGCTATCGCTGACCAGTATGGTTTACAGCTTGCAAAGTAAAAATATATTTAATCGAACGGGACAGCGTTTTTTTACGTTGCCCCGCTCAGTTTTGTTTAAAGGAGAGAAATTTTTGTGAGTGCATCAGTAGTATTTTCCAAACTGCTTGAAGCTTTTGGGATAAACTGCACCATATTTTTTGTAACTTTACTTGGTGCTTTGCCTCTTGGACTGCTTGTTTCATTTGGCTCAATGAGCAAGTTTCGCCCTATTCGCTATATTATAAATACACTTGTATGGATTGTTCGTGGTTCGCCACTTATGCTGCAAATTATATTTATTTTCTTTGTTCCTCCACTTTTAAAGCTTGGAAACCCTTGGACAACTTTTGGAACTAACGGAAGAGTTGTTGCGGTTTGTGTAGCATTTATTATAAATTATGCATGTTATTTTTCAGAGATATTCCGTGGTGGTATACAATCAATACCAAAAGGTCAATATGAAGCTGGTCTTGTTCTTGGTATGACTAAATCACAGATTTTCTTTAGAATTACGCTTTTACAGGTTATTAAACGTGTAATTCCGCCAATGGGCAATGAATTTATGACACTTATCAAGGATACCGCATTAGCCAATATTCTTGCAACCCGTGAAATTATCTATGTTTCACAGGAATATATAGCAAATAGAGGTCTTATCTGGCCACTATTCTCAACTGCTATTTTCTTCCTTGTTTTCTGTGGTATTCTCACATTGTTGTTTAACTGGCTTGAAAAGAAAATGGATTATTTCCGTACTTAATGGAGGCTTTTTAAAATGCCAATTTTAGAGGTAAAAAATATAAATAAAAGCTTTGGTACTACCAAAGTATTAAATGACATCAGCTTTTCACTTGAGAAAGGTCAAGCACTTGCTATAATTGGTTCTTCTGGTTCTGGTAAAACCACACTTTTACGCTGTTTAAACTTTCTTGAAACACCAGATAAGGGGCAAATTATAGTAAATGACAAACCACTTTTTGACTCTGCAAGCCCTAATTTGCAGTCAGAAGAGGAAATCCGTAAAAATAGATTGCATTTTGGAATGGTTTTCCAGTCGTTTAACCTGTTTCCACAGTATACCGCACTTGAAAATGTAATGCTTGCCAATCTTTTAATGGCTAAAAAACAGCCTAATTATAAAAAGAATAAGCATGAAATACATGATAAAATACAATCTGAGGCTATGGCACTTTTAGAACAAATGAGTTTATCTGGTAGAATGAGCCATTATCCTCATCAGCTTTCAGGCGGTCAACAACAGCGTGTAGCGATTGCAAGAGCACTTGCAATGAAACCTGATATTTTATGTTTTGATGAGCCTACTTCTGCCCTTGACCCAGAACTTACAGGCGAGGTTTTAAAGGTTATTCGTTCCCTTGCTGACAAGCATACAACTATGGTTATAGTTACACATGAAATGTCATTTGCACATGATGTTGCAGACCAAATAGTGTTTATGGATAAGGGCGTAATTGTTGAGCAAGGCACACCAGAACAAGTTTTTGAACATACACAGAACGAACGTACAAAAGCATTTCTTAGCAGATTTTCCCAAAATAATTCTTAATATATGTTTTGCCGCAATTTTTAGGAAAAAATAAATGTTTTGAGCATAAAAAACTGGTAAAAAAGACGAGAAAAAATGGATTTGTCAAGCAAATTCTTGAAAAATTTTCTGTTAATTTTGCCAGTTTTTCTTTTTTATTTTTATGCAATATTCTGAATTTGTGAAAAATTTAACTTTTTGTCGTTTTGCCCTCTTTTCTTTTTTATTCTAATTTGATAAAATAATAACAAGCAAGGTCGTTGACTGTTTTCCCCCTTGCAAACTAAATTTATCCGGCGTTATTTTTGCCATCAAAGAAAAGGAGATTTTTCCAATGAACGTTTATATCTGTTCTGCTGCTCGTACTGCAATCGGTTCTTACGGCGGCACTTTAAAAGATGTGTCCGCTGCTACTCTTGGTACAGTTGCTGCTAAGGCTGCTATCGAGCGTGCTGGTATTGACAATACTGTTATTGATGAAGTAATGTTTGGTCAGGTTCTGCAAGGTGGCGTAGGTCAGAACGTAGCTCGTCAGATTCTGATTGGTGCTGGTCTTCCTATCACTACCCCAGCTATGACACTTAACAAGGTTTGTGCATCTTCTATGCGTGCTATCTCCCTTGGTTCTCAGATTATTCGCTCTGGCGAAGACCAAGTAATGCTTGTTGGCGGTTGTGAAAGCATGTCTGGTGCTCCATATTATGCTCCAAACGTTCGTTGGGGTGCTCGTATGGGCGATGTTAAGCTGATTGACCTTATGGTACATGACGGTGTATTTGATATCTTCAACGGTTATCACATGGGTATCACTGCTGAAAACGTTGCTGAAAAGTATGGAATCACTCGTGAGATGCAAGACGAAATCGCTTACAACTCTCAGATGAAGGCTGCTAAGGCTGTTGCTGATGGCAAGTTTAAGGACGAAATTGTCCCAATGGAAGTTAAGCAGAAGAAGACAACTGTTGTTTTTGATACAGATGAATATGTAAAGCCACAGACCACTATGGAAGGTCTTGCAAAGCTACGTCCTGCATTTAAGAAGGACGGCGGTACTGTTACTGCTGGTAACGCTTCTGGTATCAATGATGCTGGTGCTGCTATGATTATCGCTTCTGAGGACTTCGTAAAGGCTAACGGTCTGAAGCCAATGGTTAAGATTCGTGCATTTGGTTCTGTTGGTTGTGACCCATCTATCATGGGTGTAGGTCCAATCGAGTCCACTCGTCAGGCTCTAAAGCGTGCAGGTCTAACTGTTGCTGACCTAGATTTAATCGAGTCTAACGAAGCATTCGCTGCTCAGGCTGCTGCTGTAAATAATGAACTAGGCTTTGACCTTGATAAGGTTAATGTTAACGGTGGTGCAATCGCTCTTGGTCACCCAATCGGTGCTGCTGGTTGTCGTATCTCCACAACTCTGATTTATGAAATGATTAAGCGTGATGCTACTATCGGTCTTGCTACAATGTGTATCGGTGGCGGTATGGGTGAAGCTCTTATCGTTGAACGTGACGAACTTTGTAAGTAATTTTTAAATATAAAGCTAAAAGTCCAAGGGTTGTTTATCCTCCCTTGGACTAAATTATATAAAGAATTTTTAAATAAAAGAGGACTTTTATTATGACAGATGTTATAATTGAAAAACAAGGACATGTTGCGATTGTAAAAATCGAGCATATGCAAGCTCTTAATGCTCTTTCTACTGATATGTATGGTCAGCTTGAAGAAGCTTTTGATGAACTTGCAAAAATGGATGATGTTTATTGTGTAGTGCTAACTGGTTCTTCTGTGGTAAATAAAAAAGGTAAAACTGTTAACTCCTTTGTTGCTGGTGCTGATATCTCTGAAATGTCTACAAAGACTGTTGCAGAAGGCAAACTATTTGGCAATGAGGCTAACAGAGTTTGTCAAAAGATTGAAAACTTCCACCGTCCAGTTATTGCTGCAATAAATGGTTTTTGCTTAGGTGGCGGCTGTGAGCTTGCAATGTGTTGTGATATCAGAATTGCTTCTGAAAATGCACTATTTGGTCAACCAGAAGTTGGCTTAGGCATTACCGCTGGTTGTGGCGGTACACAGCGTTTGGCTCGTCTTGTTGGTATGGGCAAAGCTAAGGAAATGCTTTATACAGCTCGTGGCAACTACACAGCACAAGATGCTCTCAATATGGGACTTGTAAATAACGTTTACCCTCTTGAGAATTTAATGGAAGAAGCTTTAAAACTTGCAAATGAAATTGCGTCACAAGCTCCTATTGCAGTATCCCTAACTAAGGAAGCTATCAATGTTGGAATGCAAATGGATATTGACTCTGCACTTAAATTCGAGGGCAACTGTTTTGGTCAGTGTTTTGCAACTGAAGACCAAAAATATGGAATGTCATGGTTCTTAGATAAAAATAAAGATAAACCTGCAAAACATTTCAACAACAAATAAATAATTATCAAGCCAAGTTATGCATTTCGGGTGTAAACTTGGCTTGTAGTTTTATTCACAACTTTGTATCAAATTTGTATAATTTTTACCTAATTTTTTGACATTTTTTACTGGTTTTTTTATTCTTTTTTTGTTATTCTTGAAAATTTTTACAAAACATAGCATATGTTTTTAATCACTACGACGATTTTTAAAAAAAGGGTAGATTTTTCAGTATAATTATGTATAATATTAGTTGATAACCTGTCATATTAAAATATTTTAACGAAAAATGCCGATGTGACAAATGCCACAATGTCGCCAGCTAACGCCACTGGCACTGCATATCGGGTATTTTTTATTCCTAAGTACCCACAGTAAATGCCAATTGTGTAAAGACTTGTCTCTGATGCACCAAGCATAACGGCAGCAACTCTCCCTGAGTAACTATCAGCACCATATGCTTTTATAATCTCACTGCCTACCGCAAGTCCTCCACCCCCACTTATAGGCTTTAATAATGCTAGAACTGTGCATTCTTTAGGAATACCCAGTATGGACATCAGAGGAGATAATATCTCCCCAGTTAGGTCAATCACTCCTGATGCTCTCATCATGTAAACTGCTGTGAGTAAACCAATAAGCGTTGGTAATATACCTATTGCTGTATCTAATCCTTTTCTAGCACCTTGTAAAAAGACAGAAAAAACATCTATTCCAGTGTAAAGTGCATATGCACAAATTGCAAACAACAGAAATGGTACCAAGACAGAAATCATTGTATTTCCACCCCATTTTTATCAAAATTGAAATTTTGTAATTTTTTTACTTTATGCTCCACATTTCGACAAACTTTTCAATCAAAATGGCGGATAATACAAATTGTAACATACAAACATTATGCACAAGCTTTTATTAGCGATTTTAATCGCTGATATCTGGAAATCTGTTTTTAAGCATTCGTGCCAGAAATAAAACTGTGACGACCGAACACAATGACGCCCCCCAAACAGCTGGCATAATATCAAATGGTTTTGCTGCACCATAACTAGAACGTATGGCTGCAACAGTTGTAGGAATTATTTGTATTGACGCTGTGTTTAAAACAATTAGGGTAAGCACACTATCTGGTGTTCCCTTTTTGCCTGATATTTGATAGAGCCTTGAAGCCGCTTGCAAACCTATTGGTGTTGCTGCATTGCTAACCCCTAGCAAATTAGCAGTTATATTTGCACTTATAAGTTCCATAGCTTTTTCATCTTTTGAGGCTTTACCAAAAAGCAATTTTAAAAGCGGACGCATTAAACTAGCTATATGACTGGAAAGCCCAGATTGATAAGCTATCTCCATTACCCCAGACCATAAACACATAAGCCCTACAATTTTTAAAATAAGCTCTATGGCTGCCGCTGCACCTTCTATATATGCTGCCGAAACCACGTCCATTCTATTCGTCAGAACCCCAAAAATAAAACTAATTCCTAAAAAACTAACCCATAATTTAGACAACATTTTTGTCTATCCCCCCTATTTCTGAGCATGTTTGATTTGACAGGTATCTATTTTTTCAAAAAGAAAGGTAAGGAATCATTATGAAATCTACTGGTATTGTAAGAAAAGTTGACGAACTAGGACGTATTGTACTGCCAATTGAACTTCGCCGTACACTCGACATCGAAGTTAAAGACGCACTTGAAATCTATGTTGATGGTGCTCAGATTATCTTAAAGAAATACGAGCCAGCTTGTATTTTCTGCGGAAATGCTAAAGACATTATCAACTTCAAGGGCAAAAATATCTGTCATGAATGCATGGCTGAGATGTCTTCTAAGTAAATATAATATAAACGGTTTATCATATCTTATGGTAAGCCGTTTCTTTTTGCCTTAAATACTTTTCTTTTGTAGCCCTTCCTCCTCTTATATGACGTTCTTTTTTATTTATATCCATTATTTCTCTCACCTGTAAATAAAGCGAACGATTAAGCCTATATAAATTACTTGTTATATCTTTATGTACAGTTGATTTACTTATACCAAATTTACTCGCTGTTTGTCTAACAGTAGCTCTGTTTTCAATCATATATTCTGCTAAACAAATAGCTCTTTCTTCTGGCATACCTTTCATTATAAAATCACTCCTTTTAGAGCAATCTTATGCAGGAGCTTTTAAAATAATGATTATAATAAATAAAAAAACTGGAATTTTTTTAAACTCCAGTTCATTTTAAAAGATTACTAGCTATAATTGATAATAATGGAATACTTACCATAGAAAGCACCGTGGAAAAAACAAAGATTTCTGATGCATAAAGAGCATTTTTTTCATGTCTTTCTGCAAACATAATAACTGTTGCACCTGTTGGACAGGCTACGCCTATCCAAACTGTAAATGCAATTTCAAATGAAATAGGCATAAGCATTAAAATTGGTATGCAAATCAAAGGAAATAATATAAGTTTTAGAAAACATATATAATAAATTCTAATTTTTTTCAAACTATTGTATAAATTACTTTGTGCTATATTGCAACCAGCAACTATCATTGCAAGAGGTGTATTCATAGATGCAATCATATCAATAGGCGAATATATAATTTCTGGTAGTCTTATTCTAAATAAAAACAACAATAATCCTGCAAAAATCGCTATAACCGCTGGTGTTATCAGGTTTTTCCATGCATTTTTTATGCTTGCGTTCTTTTCCATAACCAAAATGCCATGCGTCCAAACCAAAATATTAAAAACGGTCATATATGCAGTCATATAAAATACGCCCTCAGCACCTAAAATACCATTTATAAGCGGTATTCCTATAAATCCACAATTTGAATATAAAGCTGCTATTTTTTCAACAGAATAATTTATACTTTGCTTAGAAATAAGCGGTTTTGAAACAAAAATAGTTACAATATATGTTATAATAGACGCTATTAATGCTAAAACAAGACCATGTAAAAGTTCACTATCAAATTCAAGTTGATAAGACACAACTATTACAAGCGGTGAAACTATCATTAAAAGCAAATTTGACAATCGTTTATTTGCATTTTCATCTATTATACCTGTTTTAAATGCTATAATACCAAATATAAGTATTACAAACATTTCTAACATTTTCTCTAATACAACTAAATACATGTTTTTTCCTTTTTAAGTAATTTTCTCGTTGTTATAATATAAGATATTGCAAGAGGTAGAAGTGAACCTGGCCATGCAAGTGAATATGCTACACATATGCCTGTAAAACCAAAATATTTAGATAAAACCATACAGCCTACTGCACGCATTATAAGCTCCATTATACCTGCTATTGTAGGCACTAAGCCCTGCCCCAATCCTTGCAATGTATATCTTAAAATATAAAGCATTGAAAGTGCCCAATAAAGCACACATGTAACCTGTAAATAAGCAACTGCCATATCATTTGCAAGTGGTGAATCTTTAATGAAAATACCAGAAAGTGGTCTTGCTGCAAAAAAAGCCAATGCTGTAATAACTGCTGTATATGAAAGTGACATTGCACTACATCTTCTAACACCCATCTGTATACGTTTCATCTCACCCGCACCATAATTCTGAGCTGCATATGTTGCCATTGTAAGACCAAATGAATTAAGCGGTGTTAATATAATCTGTTCAACTTTTTGTGCTGCTGTAAATGCTGCTACGCTTGTTTCTCCTTGTGCATTAAGAACAATTTGTAAAATTATAACACCTATACTTATAATTGAAGCCTGAAAGCCCATAGGCATGCCAACGGTTAAATGCTGTATTATTTCACTATTAGTCAGTTTAAAATCACTGCGTTTAACATGAAGTATTGGAAATTTTTTTGCAATATAAATTATACAAAGCAAACCAGATACAACCTGTGATATAACAGTTGCTAGAGCCGCACCAGATACACCTATTTTAAATCCTAGAATAAATGCAAAATCCAAAATTATATTTAAAATACTTGCAATTACAAGGAAAATAAGTGGGGTTCTGCTGTCACCTAATGCACGAAGCACATTAGAAAGAATATTGAACATCATAACCGCAAAAATGCCTATAAAGATAATAACAAGATAACTATAAGCATCATCAATAATTTTTACTGGTGTATTCATAGCCTCAAGTATCCATCTTGTAGCAGGTACTGAAATAGCTGTTAAAACCACTGTAACAGCAGTACCTATTACTATATTTGCGGCAAAACTTCGCCTTACACCGTCATAATCTTCAGCACCGAAATATCTAGCGGTTACAATAGCCAGACCTGAACTGACACCTTGAGCAAAACCTATAATTAAAAACACTATACTACCTGTGCAACCAACGGCTGCAAGTGCATTTACACCCAGTGTTCTGCCAACAATAAGTGCGTCCATCATATTATAAAATTGTTGGAATAGGTTTCCACCTAAAAGCGGAAGTGTAAACAGAAAAATAAGGCGGGCAGGACCACCTGATGTCATGGACTTTGTCACAAAAAATTACCACTCTTTCTCAAAATTTCCGCTATCAGATTACACCATTATTATAAAATATTAAATACTCATAATTAACAAAAAAACATATCATTTTTTATTTATTTTCCTCAAGCTTATACAAGTCTGCAACATCATAAATTGCTATGTATGCCATAGGGTCTATCTTATTAACTATCTCACGCATACTACTTATTTGAAAACGGTTTAAAACTATCCAAACTACCTTTCTATCTGTGCCAGAAAAATAACCTTTTGCATCAAGTATAGTAATACCTTGTTCAAATGTATTGGATAAATCTTTACAAATATCCTCATGTTTTGTTGTAACTATATAAACTGATTTTGCTCTATCAAAACCTTCAACAATAGCATCAACCATTTTTAAAGCTGCCATATAAGTTACAATGGAATAAAGCGGCAAAATCCAGCTATTAATTGAAAATCCACATATAATGTATAAAATTATATTATACCCCATTACGAATGTACCAACAGACATTCCAAGCTTTTTTGCAAATATAACCGCCATTACCTCTATGCCGTCCATAGCTCCACCAAAACGAATTGCAAGACCACTTCCAAAGCCTGAAATTATACCGCCAAATAAAGCACATAATAATAAATCTGAGCCCGCAAGCGGTGATGCAATACTTACATCTATTGGTAAAACATCAGTTATAAGCCATGCGAAAAGTGAATAAATAGTAACTGTGTAAATCGCATAAAATGTAAATAGCTTTCCCTGTCTTTTTAAACCATATAAAAATAAAGGGAAATTTAAAATTATTAGAAATAATGAAAGCCCATATTTTTCAGGTGTAAGCTGAGATAATAGCATTGATGTGCCTGAAATTCCACTGTCATATAATTTAACAGGTGCTAAAAATACAGTTATACCAAAAGCGTTTATAATACCCGCTATTGTTAGAAAAAATAATTTTTTCAGCTCTATTTCTTTTAATTTCACAATTAAATCTCCTTTACCATAAGAATGTGTGGACAGAATTCGTCCATATAAATTTCACCTTTAGCCATGTATCCACATTTTTCATAAAAACCCTTAGCTCTAAGCTGTGAAGACACTTCTATTTTTTTACCATCTAAACTTTTAATCACTTGTTCAGCCTTTTTCATAAGTTCTAAACCATAGTCCTTTCCCCTACACTCTTTTATAATTGCAAAACGTCCTATATGATAACTGTTTCCCTCTGAAAATACTCTACATGTTGCAATAGCTTTATTTTCTAAATATCCAACAATATGTATTGCAATATTGTCTATATCATCAAATTCCTGTTTAAATCCTTGTTCTTCTTTAAAAACCTTTAGTCTTATATCCTTTGCATCATCTAATAGTTTTTTACTTACTTGAAATTCCATTTTAATTCTCCTTTTACAGTAAAATACTCCCGAAAAATCGGGAGTTTGTTTTATTACACTTGCATATTAACGCTGTTTGTTTGAACATCATATGTGATTTGCACTCCAAAAGCCTCACAAAGTTCTCTTATAGATATATAATTGTTATTTTCAATATTATATGAACTCCAACTTTCAAATGTTCCATTGCTATTTATAGCTTGTTTTGCAGTTACATTTGCTTTGCCAGAAAGTTCTGAACCTGTATAAATATATTCACTGTTTTTTGTAATTGTAACTTGATTATCTTTAAAATCTATTGCAAATTCCGCTTGAGTTCCATCAAGAGCCGCAGCAAAATCACGCAGTTTTATATAGTTTGTATCATTAAATAGATATGATGTTATATTTACAGGCTTTGAGTTAATATAAAAATTACAATCGCTTGGAATAGCTTTAACTATACCTGTATTAAGCTGAGGTAAGCTTGATAAATAAGCGAATTCATAGCCTTGATTTTTAAGGTTTGTTATAAATGTATCCAAAATACCTGCATTTGTTGAAGATGTTGAATGTAAAAGTATAATTGCACCATTATGTATGCGATTATTTAATATATTTAATGCACTTTCATACGATGGTTGATTATTTACGTCCCAATCGGGATAAGCTACACTCCATAAGATTGTATTATATCCTAAACTTTGCATAGTTTGAAGTTTATCATATGTATAAGAACCTTCTGGAGGTCTAAAGTATGGGTCTAGTGGTCTGCCTGTGAGGTTTTGAAATTTTATGCTTAGATTATCAATTTCATTTACAAGTTTTTGATTTGATATTTTAGTTATATTTGGGTGACTGCTTGTATGGTTGCCCACTATATGCCCTTCACTCACCATACGTTTAACTAAATCAGGATTTGCATCTATATAATGTTCTAAAAGGAAAAATGCAGCGGGTACATTTTGTTTTTTTAGCACATCTAAAATAGTGTTTGTATATCCGTTTTCATAGCCTGCATCAAAAGTCAAATATATAGTTTTTTGTGAAATATCGCCCATAAAGTATGTATTATACTGGGCAAGTGTTTGCATTGTGTCTTCACCGTTTGGCGGCTGGTTTATTCCATTTATATATGATAATCCCCAGTTAGTGGCATATACATTGGAAAATAAAACAGTTGAAATTAACACACTTGATATTATTTTTTTTATCATATAGACACCCCCAATCTTAATATGTTTATTTTATCAAATAATTAAAGATGTGTACAGAATTTATGGAAATATTATTTATATTTATCTAAACATCATGTTAATTTATCATTATTTTAATCAAATAAAATAAAAGTAGCGTATCAAACTATTTTTTACTTAAAAATGATAATTTTTTTATCTAAGTTTCATTGTGTTATACAAAAGATTAAAGTAAAATTCGTATAAAAGTTATAAAATATGCGACTTTGATACAAAATACTAGAATATAGACCTTTCTTATGTTATAATATTTGTTGTTCGTTTTAAAATTTAATAAAGGTAGGTGTCTAATGGAAAACTCTAAGAAAATCAAGTGGTATACACTTGGATTTATGGCGTTCTCCACTGTATGGGGTTTCGGAAACGTTCTTAACGGTTTCGTTTATTTCAACGGTACACAAGTTATTTTTAGCTGGATTTTAATGTTTGCTTTGTACTTTGTTCCTTATGCTCTTATGGTAGGTGAACTTGGTTCTGCTTTCAAAAATTCAGGCGGTGGCGTTAGCTCTTGGATTCATGAAACTATCGGTCCTAAATGTGCATATTATGCAGGTTGGACTTATTGGGCTTGTCATGTAACCTATATTGCAAGTAAGGGCAGTGGCGGCTTAAAAGCTCTTAGTTGGATGATTTTCCAAAATGGTACAACTTATGATACATTCCCTACTCATTGGGTTCAAATTGCAACCTTAGTTGTATTTTTGTTCTTCTGTTGGGTTGCTAGTCGTGGTTTAAACCCGCTGAAAAAGCTGACAACTATTGCTGGTACAAGCATGTTTGTAATGTCCATTCTTTATATCATCATGATGTTTGCAGCTCCAGTTATCAATCCTAATGGCGGTTTTGTTTCTCTTAACTTCTCTTGGGATAACATCATTCCTCAGTTTAATGTACAATACTTTACTTCCCTATCAATTCTTGTATTTGCAGTAGGTGGCTGTGAGAAAATCTCTCCTTATGTTAACAAGGTCGAAAACCCATCTAAAGGTTTCCCTCGTGGTATGATTTCTCTCGCCATTATGGTTGTAGTTTGTGCTATTCTTGGCACATTTGCTATGGGTATGATGTTCGACCCTGCTGTTATTAACGGTAGCACTGAAAGCTTTAATTCTTATGTTTCCAATGGTTCTTATTGGGCATTTGAAAAACTCGGTGAATACTATGGCGTTGGTAATGCACTAATGATTATCTATGCAGCATGTAATGCGATCGGTCAGTTCTCTACCTTAGTATTAAGTATTGATGCTCCACTTCGTATACTGCTTGATAATGAAGATGCAAGACAGTTTATTCCAACTGCTCTATTAAAGAAAAATAAGTATGGTGCTTATATCAATGGTATTTGGATGGTAGTAATTCTATCTGGTGCAATCATTGTTGTTCAAATTTTTGGCGGTTCTGGTGCGGCTGGTGTACTAACTCAGCTTAATAAACTTAACTCTGTAACAATGCCTCTGCGTTATCTATGGGTATTTACCGCTTATATCGCTTTAAGAATATTTGGTAAGAAGTTTAACCCAGAATATCGTTTTACAAAATCTCAACCACTTGCTGTGATAGCAGGTATTTGGTGTTTTATTGTAACAGCAGCTTGCTGTATCCTTGGTATGTATGTAAAGGGTGACCTTTATTCAACATGCCTAAATATAATCACTCCATTTGTACTAACTGCACTTGGTCTGATTATGCCAATCATTAAGAAAAACGAAAAAACGAACATATAAGAGATTACCTCTCTTTAAAAGGGGGCGGGAGTTAATTTCCGTCCTCTTTTGTTTTTACACTTGCATTTATTTATGTTATACTATAAAAATAAAAACTTGGAGGATTATTAAAATGTTTGAAAAAACATCTAAAGATGTACTTGAATTTATAAGTAAATGCCCTAGCTGTTTTCATGCGGTTAGTGAGCTTTCAAAAATGCTAGATAATGCAGGTTTTACCCATATTAAAGAGTGTGAAAAATGGGATTTAAAACGTGGTGGTAAATATTACACTATAAGAAATGGTTCTTCAATTATCGCATTTAATATTGGCGAAAAACTTGATAACTATCATTTTCAAATTACTTCTTCTCATAGTGACTCACCTAGTTTTAAAGTCAAAGAACATGCAGAAGTTAAAGGCAAAGGCGATTATATTAAATTAAATATTGAAGCTTATGGCGGAATGATTTCTTCCACTTGGCTTGACCGCCCTCTTTCTATTGCGGGAAGAGTGCTTGTAAAAAATGATAATACCATTTATTCTAAGCTTTTGGCATTTGATAAAGATTTAGTGCTTATTCCAAATCTTGCTATACATTTAAATCGTGAGATTAACAATGGTATAAAGTATAGTAATCAGGTTGATATGCAGCCTTTATTCTCTGCTGGCGAATGTGATAGCTATGATGAACTAATTGCAAATGAGCTTGGTGTTAACAAAGAAGATATTTTAAGTAAAGATTTATATTTATACCCTCGCACAAAGCCTAGTATTTGGGGTGCAAAAAATGAGTTTATCTCCTCTGCTCGTCTTGATGACTTACAATGTGCTTATGCCTCTTTAACCGCATTTATTAACTCTAATAATGAGCATGCAGTTAATGTTTATTCTTGTTTTGATAATGAAGAAGTAGGCTCTGGCACTAAGCAAGGTGCATTGTCCACATTTTTATATGATGTACTTCAGCGTTTAAACTCTGGTTTAGGCTTTACAAATGAAGATTATTATACTGCTATTGCTAAAAGCTTTATGGTTTCCTGTGATAATGCACATGCAGTTCACCCTAATCACCCAGAAAAGACCGATGCTGAAAACTGCACATATTTAAACAAGGGTATTGTAATTAAATTTTCTGCCAATCAAAAATATACCACTGATGCTATAAGTGCTTCTGTATTTATTGAAATTTGTAACCGTGCCAATGCTCCAGTACAAAAATTTGTAAATCATAGCGATATAATTGGCGGCAGTACACTTGGCAATCTATCCTCACAAAAGGTTTCTATGCATACTGTTGATATTGGTTTACCTCAACTTTCTATGCATTCCGCTTATGAAACCGCTGGTATTAAAGACTCTAAATATATGATTGATGCATTAACTGAATTTTATAATACAAATCTGTGCATTACTGATAGTGAAAAGATTGTATTTTGCAAATGATTTATGAAAAAACAGATTTATATAGATAATCTTTATTTAACAAAAAAACTTACACCTGAATACAAAGAATTTTTCAACGATATTTTAAATAAAATATCAAATATGAATTCACTTACCGATTTAGAAAAAAGTTCGGCTGTAAACTATGCTCTTGAACAGTGTTTAAATGCTATAAAAGATGGTAAAACATTAAAAGAGGCTTTTCCTGATGCAGATTATGTAAAAAAATTTACAAAAAAATCTGTTTTACAGTCTATGAAGAAAAAACTTTGCCAACAAGATTATGAAAAGGTTATTATTTCAAGTATTTGGATTGTTTTCACTTTGAGTATGGTGTTATTTTTCTTAAATAATCTTGTCACGGGAAAATATCTTATAAATTATTGGCTTGATGCTTTAATTGGCTGTGTTGCAGGTGCTATTACATTCCAAAACTATCGCATTAAACACAGAATTATAAAACGATATAATTTTAGAAGTATTTACAAATATATTGACATTGTGACTGTTTTAGCTTGTGTTTTTATAAAGATTATCTCTAAAAGCAATTTTGATATAACATACTTGCTACTTGTAATATCATTTTTTGTCACAAAGAAAAACATCACTCCTGAATTTGAAGTGATGCTAAAAAAATAATAAATTTAAACATCGTGCCATGGTTTTTTAAGCCTAACACGGTGTTTATTTTTATTTATAGAAAATACGTTTAATATCTGTACATTTTTTGCTTGTGGTATCAATATCAAAAATAATTCCACCTAATGCACATTCACCCTCTGCTGTTTGGAATGTTTCGGTTAAATCTCCTCTAAACATTGCAATAGACTGTTGTGGCTTTACACCTAAAACCGACCATATAGGGCCTGTCATTCCAATGTCAGTTATATAACCTGTACCTTTTGGATTTATTCTTTCATCTGCTGTTTGTACATGTGTATGTGTGCCATAAACGGCTGAAACTCTGCCATCAAGATAAAAACCCATAGCGAGCTTTTCACTTGTTGCTGATGCATGAATTTCACATACAGCTATATCATATTGTGAGTGTTTCAATATTTTATCTACCGCCAAAAATGGATTATCTGGCCCAAAAGCCATTTCACACCTACCTATTAAATTTACAACAAGCACACGATAACCCAAAACATCGTAAATATTAAAACCCTCTCCTGGGGCTTGTGGTGCTAAATTGGCTGGTCTAAGTATATATTTATTATCATCAAGATATGGCACTATTTGGCGTCTATTCCAGACATGATTTCCAAGTGTTATAACATCTGCACCTGCTGTAAATATATCATCTGCTTGTTGTGGAAATATGCCAACACCTGCACAATTTTCACCATTAACAATGGTAAAATCTATTTTATTTTCCTGTTTAATCTGTTTTAATCTGCGTTTTAAGTGTTGCAGACCTGCCGAACCTACTACATCACCTACTGCTAAAATTCTCATACTATCTCCTATTTTAAAAAATAAAAAACGGACAAGGAAAACACTCGTCCGCTTTTTTTCTAGTCAATAAAACTTAATCAAATAAAGTAGAAACAGATGCTTCCTCATAGATACGAGCAATAGCTTCAGTAAATACTGGTGCAACATTCAAGATATTGATTTTATCAATCATCTTATTTTGTGGTAGTGCAATAGTATCAAGTAAAGTCAGCTCCTTGATTGGGCTATTCTGTATACGCTCAATAGCTGGACCAGAAAGCACACCATGAGATGCACAAGCATAAATTTCAGTAGCTCCGCCCTTTTCAACAAGTGCACTTGCAGCATGTACAAGAGTACCTGCTGTGTCAATAAGGTCATCAATCAGAAGAACCTTTTTACCCTTTACATCGCCAATAATGTTCATTACTTCGGATACATTAGCCTTTGGACGACGCTTGTCAATAATAGCTAGAGGCAAATCAAGCTTTTCTGTAAACTTTCTTGCACGGTTCACAGAACCAAGGTCTGGAGATACAACAACGGTATCCGCACGAGAAATGCCAAACTTACCAGCATAGTAAGGGATAAGCACAGAAGAACCAAACAGGTTATCAACTGGGATATCAAAGAAACCTTGAATTTGAGTTGCATGAAGGTCCATTGTTAGCACTCTATCTGCACCAGCGGTTGTTAGAAGATTTGCAACCAGCTTTGCAGAAATTGGGTCACGAGCCTTACTCTTACGGTCTTGACGAGCGTAACCAAAATATGGCACAACTGCTGTTATACGACCAGCAGATGCACGACGACAAGCGTCAATCATAATCAGAAGTTCCATCAGAGTATCGTTTACAGGTTCACATGTAGACTGAACTAAGAATACATCTGAGCCACGAACGGTTTCAGAAATCGAGATTGAACATTCACCATCAGAGAAAGTGCCGATAGTAGCCTTACCCAGAGTAAGACCTAGTGCAGATGCGATTTGCATAGCTAGTGCTGGATGAGAGCTACCAGCGAAAATTTTAATGTTTTTACCGTGAGAAATCATTGGAATCATTACCCCCTGCATTCATTGCATAAAAATTTTAGTTTTTTCATCTCTCGATTTTCTCATTTCTTCTCTGCCGCCATACGTTCACGACGACGGTCATTCCAACCTTCAAGGTTAGTTTGCCTAGACCTTGCAACAGAAAGTGCACCATCAGGCACATTTTTAGTAACAGTTGTACCAGCCGCTGTAAATACTCTATCGCCAAGCGTTACAGGTGCAATAAGATTTGTGTTACAGCCAATAAAGCAATCATCACCGATGACAGTTTTGCTCTTGGTATAGCCATCATAGTTAACTATAACTGTACCACAGCCAAAGTTTACACGCTCGCCTACATCAGCGTCACCGATATAAGTCAAATGGCTTACTTTTGTACCGTTTCCGATATTAGCCTTTTTAAGCTCTACAAAGTCACCTATGCGAGTTTTATCACCAATTTTACAGTTTGGACGAACGTAAGCAAATGGTCCAACTGTTGCATTTTCACCAATTGATGATTCAGTAAATTGTGAGTTGTTAACATTAGTACCTGCACCAATTTCTGCCTTTTCAAGTACAGTATTTGGACCTATTGTAGCGTTTGCACCAATTTTACAACCCTGTTTAATTATACAGTTTGGTAAAATAACAGCACCCGCTTCAATTTGTGCATCAGGTGAAATAAAGGTGTTTTCTGGTGAGAAGATTTGCACTCCCTTAGCAATATAACCAAAGTTAATCTTCATCACAAGTTTTTTCTGTGCCTCATAAGCCTTGATACCGTCTGTTAGTACAGTTACATCATCTACATTACAGACTTCAACCGCTGCACCATCACCAGCCAAAAGATTTATAGCATCAAATAAATTTTCCGCCTTATCTAATATCTTTTCTAGTGCAGATTTTTTGAAAATAGCCGCAGGCAATGCCTTATGACCATTTCCAACGCCAATTTTACAAACAGCATCATTTTCATCTCTAATAATAGCATTTTCACAATGTAAAACCATATTACTTGCAAATACTGTTACATCTTGACCTATTGCAAGATGTAATGCTGCAATTTTAGAGAAGTCGGCTCTGGTAAGTTCAGGCATAGCTTCAGCCATTACCAAAACATGCTCAACATCTTCAGGTAATTTAACCGCATTTAATGCCTGCTTTTGAGAGGTAAACAGAGTTTGTTGTGCTGTGCTTATGACATTTTGCAATGGAGTGTTTTCCAGTGCATTTTTAATCCAAGTCCCCGCATCAGTAAACAACACCTTTCTACTGAAAGAGCAAAGACCATCGGGCTGCCTAACGCCATCAAGAAACAGCGTCATCATCACATTACTACTCATTGAAGGATTCCTTCCTATCTATGATATAACGCATTTTTTGCGTTACAGTATAATTCATTATCTATTATACTATATCCATTTATAAAAATCATCAGTAATTTAAGAAAATTTCTATGTCTATTGCAACATGAAGTTATACAGGATATAATAAACGCACAAAGTTTTTTATTGATTTTTCTATTTTTTTCTATTGTTTTCCATTTAAACGGAGGTAATATATTTTATGAGTTTAACTTCGCTGCTACTTCCAGACGGTGAACTTCGTGTTATACGCTGTGATATAGCAGATAAAATTATAAGCTGTGGAGATGGCGACAGTGCATTGTTATATTTATATGTTGTAAAGACAGGCACAAGATTAGATGATACCACAGCTATGAGAGAACTTAACTTCTCTAAAGACCGTTATGAAAGAGCTGTTTTTACATTAAATAGTCTGCTTATTGAACAACAAGCAAAAGATGAAACTGTTAATGAATCAAAAAAAGCAAAAAAACCTAATTACACATCAAATGAACTTAGACTAGCTAGAAATGATGACCATAAATTTTCTGCCGTTTGTGATACTGCTGAAGATGTATTAGGAACTTTTTTAAAAGATAAAGATATTCGCAGTCTTTACATGATTTATGATTATCTTGGATTACCTGCTGAAGTTATAATTGAGCTTTTAAGTTATTTAAAACGTGATAGAGAAAAAATTGACAGACATACAATTGAAAGAGAAGCTTATATATGGACTGACGCTGGTATATACACACATGCTGATGCACAAAAATATCTTGAAAAAATGGAGTCACAAAAACCACTTATAGAATCTATTTTCAAATATATGAATATTATTGGACGAGAACCATCAGTAAAAGAACGTCAATTTGCCTCTGCCTGTTTGGATAAAGGTTTTACACCTGATGCTGTTGAACTCGCTGTAAACCGTATGTATACAAATATTGAAAGGTATAGTCTTAATTACCTAAAAAAAGTATTGCTTTCATGGCATGAAAAAGGCGTACATACAGTTTCAGAAATAACCACTATTGAACCTGAAATGAAAAAATTACCAAAGCCAGTTCAAACTTTTGAACCCAAAACTGATAGACTTGAAGATTGGGAGATTGAATGGCTTGAAGACTTTGAAAGACGTAAACAAAAACGTAATCAGGAGAAATAAAAATGCAATTTGATAAACAAATACTCTCGGATATTTTGCGAGAATATGAAATAAAACGTGAGCTTCGTGCCAAAAAATTAAGTGAAAAAAAGCTAGAAGTTTATAGGAAAATACCACGGATAAAACAAATAGATTCTTTACTTAAAAGCACAGCCGCTTCTGTAATGAAAATAGCTTTAGAAAATGGCGATGACCCTGAAGAAGCTTTAAAACAATTAAAAGAGCAAAATTTAGCACTTCAAAGAGAACGCAAAGAATTACTTATAAAAAATAATATACCTGCAGATTTTCTTGATGATAAACCAGATTGTTCAATTTGTAGTGATATGGGTTATATAGGCTCTAAACCTTGCAGATGTTTAAAACATGCTTATCAAGATAGATTAAATGAACAACTTTCTACAATGCTTCCAATAAAAGAACAAAATTTTAATTCTTTTAATTTAGATTATTATTCTGACAAAATGGACTCTCGCGTACCTGCTTCTCCTCGTGAGAATATGAAAGAAAATCTAGAAGATTGTATAGAATATGCAAAAACTTTTAATAGTAATTCTGACAATCTTTTGTTTTATGGTTCAACTGGACTTGGTAAAACCTTTCTTTCAAGCTGTATTGCAAAAGCTGTAACTGAAGCGGGGTTTTCTGTCGCTTATGATACAGCAATAAATATTGTGAATAATTATGAAACAGTTAAGTTTAATGGCATAGAAAGTGGACAAGCAAGACAAGCTATAATTAAATATGAAAAAGCTGATTTGCTTATATTGGATGACCTTGGAACAGAATTTCCAACCCCTCTTTCAATATCTATTATATATTCACTAATAAATAATAGGCTTATGTTACATAAACCTATGATTATAAGCACAAATTTGCTCCCAAAAAACTTTGAAAGTCGCTATTCAGCTGCTATTGCATCAAGATTAAATGGAGAATTCACTACTCTTCGTTTTTTCGGTGATGATATACGCAAACAAAAAAGAAAAGCATTTGAAGAAAAATAAATTTATAAAGTTTCTTTACAACTTATTCATATTTTATTCACATATAAATGCTGGGTTTGGGTTATACTTAATTCATCAGTAAAGGACAGGTCAACCTGAAGCTGATAACAGATTTTTTCTGTTCTTTCTTTTGAATCCCCCTTTTTTACCCCTACTGTTTATTTTGTGAAGAATGTTGCAAAGCCCGCTCGTCCCCCTTGAGCGGGTTTTGTATTGCCCAAAAATAAATTTTGTTTATATAAATTTTTGTGTTATACTTGTTTCTAAAGCAATTCTATTTTTATTAAAGGAGCTTACAGCCTATGCTGTCAATTTTACATCTAGCTGACCTGCATTTAGGTGCAGCTTATTCTTTTTTATCAAGTGAAAAAGCCCAAATAGTCAGAGAAAGCCAATTTTTAGCACTTAAACAAGCTGTTGATTATGCAAATGAACAAAATGTAAATGCTATTTTAATCGCTGGTGATTTATTCGATAATCCTACACCACAGAGCGAAATTGTACACCGCACTTTTTCAATTTTATCTAAATCTAACTGTTGTGTGCTTATCTCCCCTGGAAATAATGATTATTTATGTGCACAAAGTCCTTATTTAACCGCAAAACGTCCAGATTGTGTATATGTTTTTTCATCTGCTACATTAACCCCTTTTCCAATAGGTGACATTGGTGTTGTTTGGGGTGCAGCTTTCTGTGACCAAAGTGCATCAATATCTCTTAATGTGGATTTAATACCAGATAAGTATAATATATTGCTAGTCCATTCAGATTTAAAAACAAAAAGCAGCTACAATCCACTTTCATCTGCCGATTTCAAAGAAAGCGGCTTTGATTATGCGGCTTTAGGTCATAATCATACATATAGCGGTATGCATAGAGCAGGTAAAACAATTTATGCTTGTTCTGGTAGTCCATGCAGCACTGGTGCAGATGATATTGGTAAAAAAGGCTTTTTATTTGGTCAAATTGGTGAACAAACTAAATTTAGATTTATTCCAAGTGTTGGAATGGAATTTCATAAGTTAAAAATTGATTTTACATCTCTTATGAGTGACCGTATGCTTCAACAAGTGCTTACACCTATGATTCCAAAAAATCATGCAAATTCATGTGCAACTATTGAACTTGTAGGTGAACGTTGTTATAACCCTAATCTGGTTTCACTTGAAAATGTTTTAAATCAAATTTTCTTAAATGCGGTTATTGTAGATAACACATCAGAGAAAAAAAGCATTTGGAGATATTCAAAAGATGATGACTTAAGAGGTCATGTATCAAGAAAATACCACGAGCTTTTAAATAATGCCAAAGATGAACAAGAAAAAAACACTATTATGTTATCACTTAGATATGCCCTTGCAGCATTAAATGGTGAGGCATTACCTGCTTTTGAAGATAACTAAAAAAACCTTGCAGAGCTATTTTCTGCAAGGTCTTTCTTTTTTTGGTACGTCCGAAGGGATTTGAACCCCCAACATTCAGAACCGGAATCTGACGGTCTATCCAATTGAACTACGGACGCAAATACTAATCTATACTAACACAAGTATTATTTTTTGTAAAGTAATAAAAAATTGCTTGACAATTTTATAAGTAGGTATATAATAAACACATGAACAGTTGTTCATATGAAAGGGTGTTTTATTTATGTGTGCAGATTTATGCTGTGAAGAAAAATGTATTCATCAGGATATAGTTAATAAAGTTGAAACTCATCTTCCCAACGATGAAACATTATATGATTTAGCCGAACTTTTTAAAGTTTTTGGTGACTCAACAAGAATTAAAATTTTATATGCACTTTTTGAAGCTGAAATGTGTGTATGTGATATAGCAGAGCTTTTAAATCTCACTCAATCAGCTATATCACACCAGCTTAGAGTGCTTAAATCTGCAAAGCTTGTTAAGGCTAGACGTGCAGGAAAAACTGTTTTTTATTCTCTATCTGATGAACATGTACGCTTGATAATAAATCAAGGTATGGAACATGTAATTGAATAATTTAAGGGGTTGTTTTTTATGAAAAAAGTATTTAAGATGCAAGACTTAGAATGTGCACACTGTGCAGGTAAAATGGAAGACGCTATAAATAAATTAGATGGTGTTAATAAAGCTACAATAAACTTTATGACTATGAAACTTACATTAGATGCAGATAATGAAACTTTTGAATCTATTTTAGATGAAGCACAAAAAATCTGCTCCAAAATTGAAAAAGACTGTGTTATTTTGCGTTAAATATGTAGGTGCTTATTATGACCAAAAAACAAAAGAAAATGCGGCTTAGAATTATTATAAGCCTCATACTTTATATCATTTGTCTTTTTATTCCTGCTGAGAATTTTATAAAACTTGTTTTATTTCTTATTCCCTATTTTATTATTGGTTATGATGTCCTTTTAAGAGCTGTAAATAATATTAAAAATGGTCAAGTGTTTGACGAAAATTTTTTAATGACGATTGCAACAATCGGTGCTTTTATAATTGGTGAATATAGTGAAGGCGTTGCTGTAATGCTGTTTTATCAAGTTGGCGAACTTTTTCAAAGCTATGCCGTTGGTAAATCAAGACAATCTATTGCAAGTCTTATGGATATAAGACCTGATTTTGCAAATATTGAGCAAAACGGTGAAATTATAGAAGTTGACCCAGATGAAGTTGAAGTCGGTCAGATTATAATTGTGCAAGCAGGTGAGAAAATTCCTATTGATGGTATTGTTTTAGAGGGTACATCGTCCTTAGATACAGCAGCACTTACAGGCGAGTCTATACCAAGAGATGTATATAAAGATAGTGAAGTTATAAGCGGTTGTATAAATTTAAGTGGTATGCTTAAAATACGCACTACCAAAGAGTTTGGAGAGTCCACTGTTTCAAAAATACTTGATTTAGTGGAAAACTCAAGCACTAAAAAAGCTAAAGCCGAAAATTTTGTAACTAAGTTTGCACGTTATTATACTCCTACTGTTGTTATTTTAGCGGCTCTTTTAGCGGTTTCTTTACCTTTTATAATAGATGTATCTTTTGCCAACTCTTTTTATCGTGCTTTGACATTTTTAGTTATTTCTTGCCCATGTGCTCTTGTTATCTCTATTCCACTTAGTTTTTTTGGTGGTATAGGTGGTGCTTCCAAACAAGGTATACTTGTAAAAGGCGGAAACTATTTAGAAACACTTGCTAAACTAAAAATAGTGGTTTTTGATAAAACTGGTACACTTACAAAAGGCATATTTAATGTAAGTGAAGTTATAACTGAAAATGATTTTTCTAAAAATGAAATTATAGAATTTGCTTGTCTTGCTGAAAGTTATTCTAAACACCCAATCGCTTATGCTCTAAAAAATGAATATAATCAAAAAATAGATTATTCAAGAATTTCTGATACAAAAGAGCTTGCAGGAATGGGAATTTATGCAGTAATAGATGGAAAATCTGTTTTAATCGGCAATGAGCGTTTAATGCAACATGAAAAAATAGCATATAACACTTATAACAGTTATGGTACAGTTATTTATGTTGCCATTGACAATAAATATGCTGGTTGTATAAGTATTACAGATGAAATCAAGCCAAATGCTGATAAAGCAATAAAAAATCTTTATGATTTAGGCGTTAAAAAAACTGTTATGCTCACAGGTGATAATAAAAAAGCTGCAAGCCATGTTGCAAATATACTGAATATTTCAGATATGAAATGTGAGTTACTTCCCGCTGATAAAGTAAATGCTGTTGAGGAAATTTTAGATAGTAAAAATAAAAATGAGGTTCTTGCATTTGTTGGTGATGGTATAAATGATGCTCCCGTTTTAGCTCGTGCAGATGTTGGAATTGCAATGGGTGGTTTAGGCTCTGATGCTGCAATAGAAGCGGCTGATGTTGTTTTAATGGACGATAAATTGGAAAAACTCGCTGATGCGGTTAAAATCGCCCGCAAAACCGTTTTAATAGTAAAAGAAAATATTATCTTTGCTATTGGCTGTAAACTTCTAGTGCTTTTTCTCGGTGCATTGGGTTACGCTAATATGTGGGCAGCAGTTTTTGCAGATGTTGGGGTTGCTATAATAGCAATTTTAAATTCATCACGTATGCTAATCTATAAAAAATAAACCAACAAATCGTCAGTATTACTTGGCTGGCGGTTTGTTTTTTTTATTCACAAAAAATTTATAGTAAATCAATGTAAACCGTGCTATAATAACCCCATATAAAGACATTGTAGGTGTATATAAAATGGACTTAAATCGTAATAACATGCAAAAAATAGCCTTGCTTATTGTTTTTACAATAATGTTGCTTGTAGGTTTGCAAAATATAGGCTATATTTATCTGGCTTTAAAAGCATTTTTTAGACTTATTTTACCATTTGTTATAGGTGGTGCAATAGCGTTTATTTTAAATGTTCCTTTAAAATTTATAGAACGTAATTTATTCCCTGAAAAGAACAAAAAAAATCCGCTTTATAAATTGCGTCGCATAATATCACTTTTATTAACCCTTGCACTACTCATTGCAATTTTATCTATTTTATCACTTTTGATTATTCCTCAAATGGCAGAATCAATTTTAACTGTGGGTTCTCGTATTTCGGTTACAACTGGAAAATTAATAAACTATTTAAACACACTTGCTGTTACAAATCCAGAGCTTGTTAGTGAACTTGAGGATTTCGCAAGAAATTTACGTTCTATTGATTGGCAAAAAATTGGCGAAACGGTTTATAATTTCTTTGCAAATGGTAATATTTTAGGCAGTACTTTTAGTTTTGCCTCATCTGTTATAAGTGGATTTACTAATTTTATCATTGGTATAGTGTTTGCTATATATTTATTACTTCAAAAAGAAACATTGGGCGGACAATTTAAAAGAGTTATGTATTCTTTCTTCCCTGAAAAACATGTAGACCGTTTTTTTGAAATCTGCCAACTTGCAAGTGATACTTTTTCAAGTTTTATTTCTGGTCAGTGTTTAGAAGCTTGTATTTTAGGCTCACTTTTCTTTATTGCTATGACACTTTTAAAAATGCCTTATGCACTTATTATATCTGTTTTAATTGCTGTTACAGCTCTTATCCCTGTGTTTGGTGCATTTATCGGCTGTGGAGTAGGTATTTTCCTTATACTGATTGTAAATCCTATACAAGCTGTTTGGTTTTTAATACTGTTCCTAGTTCTCCAACAGCTTGAAAATAATTTGATTTATCCTCATGTGGTTGGCGGTTCGGTTGGTTTACCATCAATTTGGGTGCTTATGGCTGTTACCTTAGGTGCAAGCACAATGGGTGTTATAGGTATGATTATAAATATACCTCTCTTCTCTGTAATTTATACTTTATTAAAACAATCTGTACGTCGCAGACTTAGAAATAAACATATTAATAAAAATAAACTTAAATAATTTGTTAAATTTTATTTTTTCTAAAATTGTAAAGTTTAATACTTGATTTTTTGGATTTTCAGTATTATCATTTTATTTGTTAGCACTCGTGCCTAACGAGTGCTAAAACTATTTTTTTCGAGGTGTATTCCTATTATGGCTAAAAAAGAATTCCAAGCAGAGTCTAAACGACTGCTTGACCTTATGATTCATTCTATTTATACCCATCATGAAATTTTTCTGCGTGAGCTTATTTCAAATGCATCTGACGCAACAGACAAGCTTTATTATAACGCTATGCAAGAGGGCAAAACTGGCATAACTCGTGATAGTCTGCCAATAACTCTTACAGTTGATAAAGATGCTCGTACACTTACTATTTCAGATAATGGCTGTGGTATGACCGCTGAAGAGCTTGAAGAAAATCTAGGCACTATTGCTCGTTCTGGTTCTCTTGCTTTCAAACAGCAAATGGAAAAGAAAGATGATGTTGATATTATCGGTCAATTTGGTGTTGGATTTTATGCCGCATTTATGGTTGCTAAAACAGTTAAGGTTATCTCTAAATCAGAAAAAACTGGTGAGTGCAATGAATGGCTTTCTGATGGTGCTGATGGTTATACAATTAACCCTTGTGAAAAAGAAAATGTCGGCACAGATATTATTTTAACTATCAAGGATAATACTGAAAATGAAAACTTTGATGAATATTTAGAGTCTTATCGTATTCAGGCTATTGTCCGCAAATATTCTGATTATATTCGTTATCCTATTCAAATGGAAATGACACGTTCACGTGTTAAAGAGGGTTCAGACCCAGAAAAACCAGAATATGAAGATTATACCGAACTCACCACTTTAAACTCTATGGTTCCAATCTGGAAAAAATCAAAATCTGAACTTACAGATGATGATTATAATAGTTTTTATAAGTCAAAATATTATGACTATCAAGACCCTGTATGTCATATTCATACAAGTACAGAAGGTGCAGTAACTTACAATGCATTGCTATTTATTCCAGCTAATGCACCATTTAACTATTACACTAAAGACTATGAAAAAGGACTTGCTTTATATTCCAATGGTGTAATGATTATGGAGCGTTGTGCAGACCTACTGCCTGACCATTTTAATTTTGTTCGTGGATTGGTTGATACTGCTGACCTTTCTCTAAATATCTCCCGTGAGATGTTACAACATGACCGCCATTTAAAGCTGATTGCAACAAATATTGAAAAGAAAATCAAATCTGAGTTATTATCTCTGCTAAAAAATCACAGAGAAAAATATGAAACTTTCTTTAAAGCATTTGGTGCACAACTTAAATATGGAACATATGTTGATTATGGCACTCACAAGGATTTATTAAGTGACCTTCTTATTTATCATTCCTCTAGTGAAAATAAACTTGTAACTCTTGAAGAATATGTTTCACGCATGAAAGAAGACCAAAAGTATATTTATTACGCTTGCGGTGAAAGTACAGCTAAAATTGACCTACTTCCACAAATGGAACTTATTCGTGATAAGGGTTATGAAGTTCTATTTATGACTGATAGAATTGATGAGTTCTGTGTAAAAATGATGAGAACTTTCAAGGATAAGGAGTTTAAATCTATTACAGATGGTGATTTAGGTCTTGAAAGCGATGAGCAAAAACAAGAGATTGAAAAACTATCTGAAGAAAACAAAACTTTACTAGAAAATATTAAGACTGCACTTGGAGAACGTGTTGCAAAGGTTCAGCTTACAAACCGCTTAAAATCTCACCCTTGTTGTTTGTCTGCTCAAGGTGCTGTTTCACTTGAGATGGAAAAAGTTCTTAACGCTCAACGTATGGGCGGTGAACCAGAGGTTAAAGCAGAACGTGTTTTAGAGCTTAACGCAAACCACCCTATCTTTAAAAAGTTATCTGCTCTTGAAAATGACACAGAAAAGTTAAAAACTTATGCTGAAATCTTATATACCCAAGCACAGCTTATAGAAGGCATTGCACCAGAAGACCCTGTTTCTTATGCAAATGCTGTTTGTAGTCTGCTTTCTGAATAATAAGGAGTTTTTTCTATGCCGCAAAGATTATTATTTGTCGTAAACCCAAACTCTGGCAAAGG
>CALWUO010000013.1 GCA_944384745.1 uncultured Butyricicoccus sp. | reverse complement strand
TTACCAGCCTGTGCTAGTCCTATTCCAAGATTGGCACAGGTTGTTGTTTTTCCTACTCCACCTTTTTGATTAGCTATCGCTATAATTTGTGTTTCCAATGTTTTTTCCTCCAAAAGAATTGTCATATTTATAAGATAAATGGTCGCTTACAAATATAAATGTCCAGAAAGTCTTTAAAAACTTTCTGGACATCGTTTACATTATAAGTGGTTCTATATATATGAACGTGATATTTTATACATTGAGGCTATTTCTCTTTGTGTGAGTGGTTCTTTACCACCTAAACCATATCTTAATGAGATTATTTGTCGTTCTCTTGGTTGTAAATCTTTTTTTATATGTTCGTAAAGCTGATTATATTGGTCATTATTGTCTATTGCTGTTAAATTCTTATCTTCACAACTTATTAAATCCATAATTTCAAGTGAATTTCCATCACCATCATGGTCTAAAGTTTCAGAAAGAGAAATTTCATTTGATGATTTTCTATTAGACCTAAAATGCATTAAAATTTCGTTTTCTATACATCTTGCGGCATAAGTTGCAAGCTTTACTCCTTTTTCAGGTCTATAACTATTTACTGCTTTCATAAGCCCTATTGTACCTATTGATATTAAATCATCTTGGTCTGCTGGGTCTGAATAATATTTTTTAACTATATGGGCTACAAGTCTTAAATTATGTTCTATAAGCTTGGATTTTGCTATTTTATCCCCTTTTAACATTTTTGCAATATATTCTTGTTCCTGTTTAGCTGTAAGTGGTTTTGGGAAACTATTTCCTTGTACTCTTAAAACAAGATAAATAGCACTCATAAGTAAACTTGATGCTAAAAACATATTATTTACCTCCAACTTTCATTTTTCAAAGTAAATATATGTTAAATATTTGTATTTTATAAATAAAAAAACTTGTAATCAGTCCTATATTTTGCATATTTTCAATGTGTAGATATTATTTTTTTTAATAAAATGTCGATATATGCCAAAGTAATACATATATGGGAGTGTATATCTTATGAAAAGTATAAAAAGCAAAATACGGCTTGGAATGATATCGACTATTGTCATTAGTATGATTATTCTTGGTATTGTGAGCATATCCATGAATTTTTATAGTTCCATAGCTATGTTAAAAAACTCAATGAAAGGCACTGCACAAGTTACATCAGCTAGAATTGAACAAGAGTTGACAGCATATAAAAATGCCGCTGGTGCGGTTGGTTCTGTTTCAAGATTTAGTGACCCAACTGTTTCTCTTGCAGAAAAACAGCAACTTATGAATTCTTATGCTAAACAATATAACATGGTTCGTGGTAATTTACTTAATTTAAATGGTATTAGCTTGTTTGATGGAAATGATTATTCTGATAGAGAATATTTCAAACGTGCATTAAATGGTGAATGCTATGTTTCAACTCCTGTAAGAAGTAATATAACTGATGAATTGACTGTTATAGTTGCTGCTCCTCTTTGGAAAGATGGAATTCCATCTAGTGAAATTGTTGGCGTTGTATATCTTGTACCTGATGAAAACTTTTTAAATGATGTTGTTGCATCAGTACATATAACAGACAATAGTGCCCCTTATATTATAGATGCTGATGGTAATACTATTGCAGATGCTAATACTTCAGTTGTTTGTAATCAGAATATAGAAGAAGAGGCTAAAAGCGACAAATCACTAGAAACTCTTGCTTCATATCATGCAAAAATGCGTAATGGTGAGAGTGGTGTTAGTGAATATACAATAGATGGAGTAGACAAAGTATTTTCATTTGCTCCTATTGAGGATACTGACGGCTGGAGTTTAGGTCTTAGCGTTCCAAAATCTGACCTTATAGGACCTGTTTATCAGAGTACAGCTGTAACAGCTATACTTATTGTGTTAGCTATCGTTATTGGATTATTTATAAGCTTCCGTTTATCTTATGCAATAGGTAAACCTGTTGAAGATTGTGTTTATCGTATTTCATTGCTTGCACAAGGTGATTTAAAAACACCTATGCCACAGATAAAATCCAATGATGAAACTGGACGTCTTGTCAAAGAAACATCTCATATTGTTGTAACATTAAGAAACCTAATACAAGATATAGAATATCTACTAAATCAGATGGCTGAGGGCGATTTTAGTGTACGCTCTAAGCATAGTAATTATTATGTTGGCGATTATAAGCAGTTATTACCTGCTATAAATAGAATAACAGGCAATTTGAGTGATATTTTATCTCAAATACATGTTGCGTCAGAACAAGTTTCAATTGGTTCAGACCAAGTTGCCAATGGTTCTCAGAGTTTAGCTCAAGGTGCTACTGAGCAAGCTAGTGCTGTTGAAGAACTATCCGCTACAATAACCGATATTGAGGCATCAAGTAAAAAGACAGCTGATATGTCCATGTATGCAAGCAAACTTTCCAATGAGGCAGGCGGAAAACTGCAACAAAGCAATGAATCTATTATAAAACTCAGCAAAATTATGAATGACATATCGGTTTCTTCACAAGAAATTGGTAAAATAATATCAACTATTGAAGATATTGCTTTCCAAACCAATATATTAGCACTTAATGCCGCAGTAGAAGCTGCTCGTGCTGGTGAAGCTGGTAAGGGCTTTGCTGTTGTTGCTGATGAAGTTAGAAATCTTGCATCTAAGTCAGACCAAGCTGCAAAAGCTACTAAACAGCTAATAGAAAAATCTGTAAGTGCTGTTAATAGTGGTTCTGAGATGATGGACAGTGTAATTACTTCTGTTGAAGATGTATTGGAGGCAGCTAAAGATGCTGTTAGTAGTATGGACGAAGTTTCTGAGGCTGTTCAAAAACAACATGTTTCTATTGCTCAAATTACACAAGGTATCGACCAAATTTCAAGTGTTGTGCAGACTAACTCTGCAACTGCTGAAGAATCTGCCGCAGCAAGTGAAGAACTATCTGGTCAAGCTGAAATGCTCAAAGACCTTGTTAACAAATTCAAACTAGGCTGATTTAAACTTTAAAACCGTTGTATATAGCAGCGGTTTTATTTTTTTATAATTGTCTGTAATTTCTTGGTGAGCAACCATATATATTCTTAAATGCACGAGAAAAATGTAATGGGTTTTGATAACTAACCATGGCACTAATGGCACTTACTGAAAATGTAGTTTCTTTTAAAAGCTGTGCAGCTTTTGCCATACGATAACTTAATAAAAATTCCTGTGGTGTTTTACCCATTGTATTTCTAAATATCTTTCCAAAGTAGTTTCTATTAAGTCCACAAAAAGATGCAATATCTTCTATTGAGATATCATTTTGATAATTTTGCTCTATAAAAGAAAGTGCCTCTTTCATATAAAAATCACGCAATCTTTTACCAGTTCGCTTCATTTTAGTGGCTGATGATTGCATAAGCTGGTCTAAAAATATAAACGCATGACCTATTATAAGCATTGGACGCTCTGCCCCATTGTCTACTATATACATTATCTCATTTAATAATAATGCACCTGCCTTTGCATTCATAGGTGTATAAATAGGCTGATTTGCACTAAGTCCTGCAAGTTGCAAACTCTCCCTTACACGCAAACCATCAAATTCTATCCATGCATATTCCCATGGGTCATTTTCATCTGCAAAATAAGTGGTAATTTGATTTGGCTCTATTAAAAATCCATGCCCTGCTGTTACCTCATATAATTCATCTGAACGCAACACGCCTTTTCCAGAAATTACATAATGGAATAGATAATGATTACGAGCATATGGACCATATGAATGAAGTGGCTCACATTTTTCATATCCAAATTGATATAAATTAAGGTCTACAAAACGTTCATCTGAAAAAACATGAAACTTTAATCCGTTATCTGGCATAAAATTATCACCTCTATAGCTTATTTATTATATTATATACCATAATGTAACTTAACTTCAATATAATTAGCAATATAATATCAAATTGAGATATAAAAAGTGGAATAAATGCATTCACAAAATGTTGTGCATAAAGTATAATACACACATGCTACAGATTAACTTTTTGTAGATAGTGCACAATATACAAAAAGAGGAGAAGAAAATTAGTAATATTCAATAGAGTGGGTTTATTCACTCTGATTATTAAGGAGGATATCAGAATGAAAAATTTAAAACGTCTATTTGCTGGGGCTTTGGCTCTGGGTATGGTACTTACAACATCTGCTTGCGGTGGTGGCTCAGATAGTTCCGCTGATGGAAAAGTAAATCTTACTTTCCAAATCTGGGACGTAGGTCAAAAAGCTGGTATGGAAGCAATGTGTGATGCATATACAGAGAAAAATCCAAATGTAAATATTGAAGTTCAGGTTGCTGGCTGGAATGAATACTGGACAAAGTTAGAAGCTGCTGCAACAGGCAACAAACTACCTGATATTTTCTGGATGCACACAAATGAAATTTATAAATATGCTGATAATGGAATTTTAGAAGATGTTAGTGATATTGTAGAGACTGATAACTTCTCTGACATCTCTCTGAAAAATGCACAAGGTAGCGATGGTAAACTTTATGGCGTTCCAAAGGATAAAGACGTAATTTGTTTAGCATATAACAAAGAGCTTTTTGACCAAGCTGGTGTTGCATATCCAGATGATACTTGGACTTGGGATAATTTAGTTACTGCATCTCAAGAAATCTATGATAAAACTGGTAAATATGGTTATATGGCTTATGCTGATGACCAGCTAGGTTATTGGAACTTTGTTTATCAAAACGGTGGTTATATCCTAAATGATGATAAAACTAAGGCAGGTTTTGACCAGCCAGCAACAATAGAGGCTATGAAGTTCTATATTGGTTTACAAGATTATGAATGGTGTCCAAACCAAGACTATTTCGGTGAACAGGCTCCTGGTACTGCATTCCTATCTGGTCAAGGTGCTATGTACTTTGAAGGCAACTGGAACTTACTACCAACATTACAAAACAATCCTGATTTAAACGGTAAACTTCAAATTGCTGTTCTTCCAAAGGCACCTAATCCAGTTTCTGGTGATGGTCGTGCTACTATTTCTAATGGTCTTTGCTATGCAACAGGTGCAAACAATCCAAATGCAGAAGTTGTAAAAGATGTTCTTAAATTCTTCGGCTCTGAAGAAGGTCAGCGTATTCAAGGTGAAAGCGGTGCTGCTATCCCAGCTTATGAAGGTTTAGAAGATACTTGGGTTAGTGCTTTTGCAAATTATGATATTGACGTTAGTCCAGTTCTTGAAATGTTTGACTATGGTGTTCAAAGTGTAAACAATGCTTCTCGTCCTGAATGGAAAACTAAAGTAAGCGATGAACTACTTAAGATTTATTCTAAGCAAGTAAGCATTGATGATGGACTTGCAAATATGCAGAAGATTATTGATGAAGCAAGTGCTGGTTAATTATTAAAAAGGGGGTTTTCCTGTGAAGATAGGCAAGAAAAGTAAAAGCGATATGTTTTGGGGATATCTTATGATATTTCCAACCATACTAGGACTTATTGTTTTAAATATTTATCCATTTATAGAAACCATAATTATGAGCCTTTCTTCCACTAAAGCTTTTGGTGCTTATGAGTTTTCTGGAATACAAAATTACGTTGAAATGTTCTCAAGTCAAGAGTTTTGGAAGGCAACATGGAATTCTATTTGGTTCTGTATTTTAACTGTTCCAGTAGGTATTTTCCTTGCACTTATACTTGCTGTACTGTTAAATACTAAAATCAAAGGTAGAAGTATTTTCAGAACAATTTACTTCTTGCCAATGGTAGTTGCACCTGCTGCGGTTGCCATGGTTTGGAAATGGCTTTTTAATGCCGAGTTTGGTATTATCAACTCTGTTCTTGGTACACATATTAAATGGATTACTGACCCTAAAATTGTACTTATAACATGTGCTATTGTATCCATTTGGAGTTCTCTTGGTTATGATGCAATTTTACTTCTATCTGGTATTCAAAATATTTCAAAATCCTATTATGAAGCAGCAAGCCTTGATGGTGCAAGCAAAGTAAAACAATTCTTTACTATTACTGTTCCAATGGTATCCCCTACTCTATTTGTAGTGCTAATTATGCGACTTATGGCATCACTTAAAGTCTATGATTTAATCTATATGATGGTTGACCAAGCAAATCCAGCTCTTACTGATGCACAAAGCTTGATGTATTTATTCTATCGTGAAAGCTTTATTGCTGGTAATAAAGGTCTTGGCTCTGCAATAGCTATCTGGACTGTGCTTCTTATCGGTATTGTAACTGTAATACAATTTATTGGTCAGAAAAAATGGGTTAACTACGAAGTATAAGGAGGCTCGACAGCATGAGAAAACCTATAAACAAAGTAAATATATTAGTTTATATTGCACTTAGTATCGGTGCTATCACAATGCTGTTCCCATTCGTTTGGATGGTTTTAACCGCATTTAAAACAAATTCAGAGGCTATGCAAATTCCTCCTGTAATCTTACCTAGTCACTGGAATTTCGATGCATTTAAACAAGCTATGGAAAGCTTACCTTTCCCAAAATTATATTGGAATACTGCACTTATGATTTTTTTCCGTATTGTTTGTGCTGTTGTATTTAGCTCTATGGCAGGCTATGCTTTCGCAAAAATTGAATTTCCTTTCAAAAAAGCGTTATTTAGTCTAATTCTTATCCAGATGATGCTTCCATCTCAAATTTTCTTAATTCCACAGTATCAAATGCTTGCCAAATTCGAGCTTACAGAAAGTATTTTCGGCTTGGTATTCCCTGGTCTGGTTAGTGCCTTTGGTACTTTCTTCTTAAGACAAATTTATATGGGTATTCCAGATGAAATAGCTGAAGCTGCACAGCTTGACGGTTGTACAAGATGGCAAACCTTTACTAAAGTTATGTTACCTTTAACCGTTCCTGGTATTGTAGCTATTTCAATCTTTACAGCTGTATTTGCTTATGGCGACTTGATGTGGCCTCTTATTGTAAATACTGATGTTAATATGATGACACTTTCTTCTGGCTTATCAACTCTAAATGGTCAGTTTGTAACTAACTTCCCTGTACTTATGGCAGGTAGTATTTTAGCAATGGCTCCTATGCTAGTTCTTTATATTCTATTCCAGCGTCACTTTATTGAAGGCGTTGCTATGACAGGTGGCAAATAACAAAAGCGAGGAAATTTTATGGCAATTTTATGGGATCAGAAAAACAAGGTTTTTTCTCTCAATACTAAAAATACAACTTATCAAATGAAAATAGATAAGTTTGGTTTCTTACTACATAACTATTATGGTGAGAAAATTAACAATGACACAAGCTATCTTGTTATGTATCAGGACAGAGGATTTTCAGGTAATCCTTATGATGCTGAAGATGACCGCACATATTCACTTGACGTTTTGTCACAAGAATATCCTTTCCATGGCTCAGGTGATTATCGTAACACATCTTTTGATGTTATAGATAGCAATAATACAAGCGGCTGTGATTTAAAAGTTGAGTCATATGAAATCATTCAGGGTAAATACTCCCTGAATGGTTTACCTGCCGTCTATTCTGATAATAATAAGGTTATGACACTTATAATAAATCTGATTGACTCTCGTTTAGATTTAAAAGTACAACTTTATTATGGTGTTTTTGAAGATGAAGATATTATCACTCGTGCTGCAAAAATCACAAATAACAGTGATAAAACAATAACTCTTGCAAAAGCATTGTCTGCAAACCTTGATTTTCTAACTGGTGATTTTGATTTAATTCATTTCCATGGACGTCATGCAGGTGAACGCACTATGGAGCGTACACACATTGAACATGGTGCATTCTCGATTTGCAGTAGACGTGGTACTTCAAGTCATCAGCATAACCCATTTGTTATTTTGTCTGAGCATGATACAACCGAGCATTTTGGCAACTGTTACGGTATGTCATTTGTTTATAGCGGTAACTTTGAATGTACAGCCGAAAAAGACCAATATGGTCAAACCCGTCTGTCTATGGGCGTATTATCAGAGCGTTTCAATTATGATTTACAACCTAATGAAAGCTTTTTAGCACCTGAAGTTATTATGTCTTTCAGTAATAATGGCTTTGAAACCCTTTCTCATAAATATCATCATATAATTAGACATAATATTTGTCGTGGTGAATATAAACTAAAACGTCGTCCTATTTTAATCAATAACTGGGAAGCTACATATTTTAATTTTGATGGTGAAAAACTTTACAATATAGCTAAACAGGCGTCAGAACTTGGCGTTGAAATGATGGTTTTAGATGATGGTTGGTTTGGTTCTCGTGATGATGATAACCAAGGTCTAGGCGACTGGTGGGTAAATGAAAAGAAATTACAGGGTAGTTTAAGGGAAGTTTCTGAAAAAATTTGCTCACTTGGCATGAAATTTGGTCTTTGGATTGAACCAGAAATGGTAAATGAAAACAGTGATTTATATAGAAATCATCCAGATTGGGCATTTGTCATTCCAAATAAAAAGCCTATTAGAAGTAGAAACCAGCTTGTTTTAGATTTCTCTCGTAAAGAAGTTGTTGATTATATTTGTGACAGCATTTTCAAGGTAATAGACAATGCAAAAATATCCTATATAAAAATGGATATGAACCGCAGTATAAATGATGTTTACAGTGCTGTAAAGGGCAATCCAAGCGAAGGTAAAATTTTATATAAATATATGCTTGGTGTCTATGATTTTATGGAGCGTTTACTATCTCGCTATCCTAATATATTATTGGAAGGTTGTAGTGGTGGAGGCGGTCGTTTTGACGCTGGTATGATGTACTACTCTCCACAAATTTGGTGCAGTGATAATACTGATGCTGTTTCAAGACTGCACATACAATATGGTACATCTTTTGGCTATCCTATCAGCACTGTAGGCAGCCATGTTTCTACTGTTCCTAATCATCAAACAGGTCGTATTGTAGATTTCAATACTCGTGGTATTGTTGCTATGGCTGGCAGTTTTGGTTATGAACTTGATTTAAATTTAATTTCTGATGAGGAAAAAGAACAGGTTAAATGCCAAATAGAAAATTATAAAAAATATTGGCATTTATTGCACGATGGAAAGTATTATCGCTTAACAAATTGTGAAAAAGACCATGAAAAAGTGGCTTGGCAGTTTGTATCAGATGATAAATCCGAAACTCTTGTACAAATAGTTAAGTATGATACACATTGCAACGCACCTGTTCAGTATATTAAACTTCGTGGTCTAAATGCTAATTATGAATATGAAATAGATGGCAATTTATATTATGGCAGTACACTTATGAATGCAGGACTTCCTGTTAAATTGATAAATGGTGAATATAAGGCTTATCAATTATATTTAGTTTGCAAAAAGGTGAAATGAGAATATGAAAAATGTAATTGACATTCTTTCAAATTTGAATGATTTTCCTGAAATTCCAAAAGATATTATGCATGGAGATATGCCAGGAGATAAAATCGAGATTAACGAGGGACATAAACAAAAAGCAAAACTGATTTTTCCTGTTTTAGTGGAAAAGCTAAAGAAATATATCACAAATAACCCATATAATCGAGCAGTTATCTGTGTTTGTGGCGGTAGCGGTGTAGGTAAAAGCGAGACAGCAAGCCTTTTAGGCACAGCTTTACAAGCTTCTGGTATTGGCAGTTATATTTTAAGCGGTGACAACTACCCTCACAGAATACCATCACAGAATGACGCTGAAAGAGTGCGTGTTTTCCGTCATGGTGCAGTTCGTGGACTTGTTGCAAGCGGTCTTTATAATGAAAATACCAATGCTATTTTGCGTGATTTACAGGCAAATGACACCGACAGCGACCCTAAACTTTGCACTGAATATCCTTGGCTTGAAACATATCAAAACGAGGGTAAAAAAGCATTATCTGGCTATCTTGGCACGGAAAATGAACAGAATTTTGCTGAACTTTCTGCAATTATCAAGCAGTTTAAGACTGGTGCAAATGAGCTTTATCTCAAGCGTATGGGTAGAACAGAACTTGATTTATGGTATGATTTAGTAGATTTTTCAGACAAAAACGTGTTAATTATTGAATGGACACATGGCAACAGCGATAAATACACTGGTGTAGACATTCCAATTCTGCTAAACAGCACCCCACAGGAAACACTTGAGCATAGAAGAAGCCGTAATAGAGATGGTGCAGTTGATAGCCCATTTGTTACAATGGTGCTTGAAATTGAACAGCGTCAACTTGAAGCACAGGCACACAAGGCTCAAATTATTGTTTCTAAAAGTGGTGAACTTCTAACTTATGCACAGTATCGCAAGCAGATGGCAGAAGGAGGCATTTAATTTATGAAAAACAATCCTATGTTAAACGCTTATCCAGATAGCATTGGCGAAAATCTTGGAGATATTGTAGAATTTTTAAGTAAACCAGAACTCAAGGATGTTTTCGGCTCATTCTATATTCTGCCTAGCGTATTCAACACCGATTTAGACAGAGGTTTTTCAGTTGTTGACTACAATCTAAGCGATGAATTTGCAAAAGCTGAAGATTTAGAAAAACTGCAAAACTTAGGCATCGACTTAAAACTTGATTTTATTTTAAATCATGCATCTGTTTTAAGCCCACAATTCCAAGATTTAATTAAAAACGGTGAAAATTCAAAATATAAAGATTTCTTCATTAACTGGAACGAATTTTGGAAAGATAATGGCGAAATGACCGAAGAAGGCTATATCAAGCCATATGATGAGCATTTGAAAAAGATGTTCTTTAGAAAAGCAGGACTTCCAATTTTAATGGTTCGTATGCCAGACGGAAAAGATGTTCCATATTGGAACACATTTTACCAGAAAGTTTCTTATAAAAAGCCAACCGTGCAAGAACTAATGAAAATTGCTAATATTCAGTATGGTACAGCACTAAAACTGCATGAAATAGTGATAAATGGCTTAGATAATGATATTAAACCGTCAGAAATTGATTTTAAACAGTTCGATAAGTATAAAACTGTTGTTTGTGAATGGCTAGAAGGTCAAAGAGAATATCTTGGTCAGATGGATTTAAACATTAAATCTGACTTGGTTTGGGAATTTTATGACAACACTTTAAAACAACTATCTGATTATGGTGCAAGCATTGTACGTTTGGACGCTTTCGCATATGCACCAAAGGGTGTAGGTGAAAAGAATTTCTTAAACGACTCGACATGGGACGTATTAGAAAAAGTAAATTCTCTAGCTAAAAAGTATAACCTTGAGCTTTTACCAGAAATTCATGCAAGCTATGGCGAAAAAATCCATGAAAAAGTAGCCAATGAGGGCTATATGACTTATGATTTCTTCTTACCAGGTTTACTTATTGATGCATTTGAAAGCAAAAACTGCGAACATTTAAAGCAGTGGGCAGAAGATATAATCAATAAAAAGCTAAAAGTTGTAAATATGCTTGGTTGTCATGATGGTATACCACTTTTAGACCTTAAAGGCTTAATTCCAGACGAGAAAATTCAAGGTTTAATTGATACCGTTGTATCCCGTGGCGGCCATGTTAAGGATTTACACGGTGCTAAAAACGTTTACTATCAGGTAAATGCAACTTATTACAGTGCATTAGGTGAAGATGACAAAAAAATGTTACTTGCTCGTGCAATTCAACTGTTTATGCCTGCTAAACCTCAGGTTTGGTATTTAGATTTATTCTGTGGCAAGAATGACTATGAGGCTGTAAAGCGTGCTGGTAAGGACGGTCACAAGGAGATTAACCGAACCAATCTAACAAAACAGCAGATTGAAGACGGTCTAAAAAATCCAGTAGTTTTAAAACAGCTTGAACTGTTAAAACTTCGTTATTCTCACCCTGCATTTGATTTTGATTCTAAAGTTGAATTCACAGGTGAAAATAATAAATTTACCATCAAATGGACTAAAGATGATAACTCTATTCAGCTTGATTGTGATTTAGCTGATTTAAGTTATAGTATAAATTAACCCTCTTAATACACATACCTATCTAAACAACTAGACTGACTTCGCATTTCCAGTGGAGTCAGTTTAGTTTTTATTATATCAATTTTAATAATACGATGATTTTTTTAAGCACAATAAAACCTCCTGTGGCAGATGTATTGTTCTTCTACCATAGGAGGTGTTTTTTATTTTTGTTCTTCTTCTTTGTTAAATTGAGGATTTATCATCTGTTCCCAAATTTCATTTACATTTTCCATACAATTAAAATATATTGTAGTGAGCATATTTGCAGGAATACCTAATTCCTCTGCATATAAAGAAATGTTTTTCCAATCAGCCTTTTCATAACAGATTACAAGTTTGAGCAACAATCCGCCTTTACCTTCACCGCTTATAAGTGCATCTTTGAGTTCATCTGCAAGCGGAATATCCGTTAATATCTCTTGCATACTTGCATCAATAAGGTATTCAAGAGTTGAGAACATACCAAGCATATATGCCTCAGACTTTGTTATATCAGAGTCTTTCATATAATGTTGAAGTTCGCTTGCAAAACTTGCTCTCATAAATGAAAGTTTAATAAACTCTTCAAAGTCTTGCATGTTTTCGTCTTCAGTATCACCAACACTCAAAAGATATACCCAACGTTTTAACTGATTTAATCCAAGAGTTACAATCGCCTGTTGAATTGAATCTGTTTTAACACGTCTTGCAAAATAAGCGGAATTGGCGATTTTAAGCAAACTATAAGAAAGAGTAACATCAGCCATAATAATTTCTTCTATTTCATGGATATCAGGTTCTTCTTTTGTAACTGCAACAACAAGTCTGAAAAAGTTACTGCGAAGATATCCACTTTGATGAACTTTATTTGCGAGTTTATCCGCAATATAGTTTCCTTGCATACCATAAATTCCGAGTTTATTTGCAAAATCTGCAAGTTCTTTTGTGTCAACATTTGTTGCAATTACACGCTTATTCATGCTCTTTGCAACTCTCATAATATTTTCAGCTGAATTAGCATTTAATGTTTTAAGATTTATTTTAATATATGATAATTGCTCTAGCAATGCAAGATATCTAGGTGCGAACTGGAAATCGTTTGCTGCCACTTCATATCCCTCATCAAGATATTGCTGAAGTAAATGCATAGCAAATGGATGGATAATAACACTATCATCAATTTGAATTACTAAATCTGTGTTTTTAAATAAATGTGGTGTTTTCTTAGCAAGTAGCGAGCTTGTAAAAGTCATAAATGTACGGGAATTTTTAAGAGCCTTTTCAGAATTCTGTACAAGACAATTATAGATTGTTTCTGCTACTGATACCTCATTTGCATTTGTTATGCTATAAGCATCTCCGCCAGAATACATAACTTCATATCCCAAAATACGACTATCAGCATCCTTTATGGCTTGTCTAGTAATATATCTATTTTTATCCATAATATATATCACCCTCTCATTTAAGCTTTATCCTTATTTTCGAGTATTTTATCCATAACATCTACTAAATGACCGATTTCAGGTTTAGATAACTGTTCATCTGCGCCTAATTTCTTGCCTTTTATCCACATTTCTTCTGTGATAAGTGATGAGAATATAATAACTGGAATATCTTTTAAAATATGGTCGGATTTGATAAGTTTTGTGAGTCTATGACCGTCCATGCTAGGCATCTCTATATCTGTAATTATCAATGATACCTTTTGTTTTAATGTTTCTGGGTCATCTGCCATTGGTTTTAAATAATCCCATAGTTCTTGACCATTAGAGAACATTTTTAAATTGGTATATCCTGCTTTTTGTAGAGCTTTTTCAAGTACATTTGCAAGTAGAACAGAGTCTTCAGCAATAAGAATTGAATACTTACGCTCATTGCGTTCACCCATATTCTCTACTTCTTTCATTTGAATAGATGTTTCTGGTGCTATATCAGCAACTATTTTTTCAAAATCAAGCACTGTAACCAGTTGGTCTTCACATTGAGCAATACCTGTTGCAACGCCAGTGTCACCATTTGCAATAGTTTTATCAGGTTTATGTATTCCAGTCCAAGAAATACGACTTATTCCAACAACTGTATGCACTCTAAATGCGATATACATCTTGTTGAAATTTGTTACAATGAATAAGTCCTTAGGGTCTGGCTCAGTATGTTCACCAGTTAAATAGAATGGTAAGTCAACGACTGTTAAAACAATGTCTCTTGGTTTAAAAATACCCTCTACTGCTGGGTGTACATGTGGAATGTGCTTTACTGGTACACTCATCATAATTTCACGAACTTTAGCTACATTTATACCATACAAATTATTATTGATAGTAAACTGCATGATTTCTATTTCATTAGTTCCTGATTCTAACAGAATTTTTCCACGTTCATTCTCCTGCATCACACTGTCACTCCTTTTTGTTATTTACAGCTTTCGTTCAACATTTCCATATATTTTAACTGTTCCTTCGCCTGTTGCAACATCAAAAAACAAAGTTCGAGCCGCACTTCCTCCGACATCTTCTTTAACAAGCCTAATGCCTTCCAAACGAAGAACCTGATGTACACTAGCAATGTTTCTTTGTCCTATGTTTCCTAAGCTGCCATTACCTGGAACATTAAACATTTTCGCACCACCTGCAATTTTAGCTACTATTCTAGAACGCTTTGCACCCATTTGTTCCATTTTTGTGAGAGTCAAGCGAATACCTGTATCTGCATATTTAAACGGTGATATTCGGTTTTTTTCCATGTTTATAGGAAGCATTATATGTACTAACGCACCGATTTTAAGTAGGGGATCCCATAGACAAATGCCTATACATGACCCAAGTGCATAAGTTACCAATGTGCCTTGAGTTCGTGCAAGTTTCATATCTGCAATTCCTATAGTTTGTTTTTCCATTACTCACCAATCCCCAAACGATATAAAAGATAATTCAACGATTTTACATCTGGTGCTAATAATAGTTTACATGGAATTTCTTTATTATCAACCAAAAATGTACCACCCAAAAGCATAATATAATCTGATTGATTACCATAAGCTGCCATAGGTACTGTTATCATTGCACCTTGCATATCAATAGCAATCTGCGGAACAGATGGTGTTATTTTTACACCTGTTAGATTTGATAATGCATTTACAAAAGTAGAAATCAATATATTTCCTACCTCTATAATCGCTGAACTTTCAATTTCTGTTAATTCACTATAATCTTTTACAGTTTTGCCCATCATATGGTCTAAAAGTAAATTTATTACTTCCAATTCAAATAGTGCAAGCATCATACCATTTATCTGACCAGATAAAAGTGAAATGATACCTGCTGAAATTGTTTCAAAGCCACCTAGTTCTTCGACAGCTTTATTAAACTCCAATATTTTTACTTCAGGCAAAGGAATACGAACCTCTGAACCTAAAAGTGATGAAAGAGAAGTTGCTGCATGGCTTGTGCCTATGCTACCAATCTCTCTAAGTGCATCTATTTGTATAGAATTTATTTCTTCAAATTTATTTAAACCCATATATCCTTACCCCTTTAATTAGCTTCTAAGGCTATTTATAGTTGACTCAATTTCGTCTTGTGTCTGAACCATTTTTAATGCGTAAGAATAAGAACGTTGTGCTTCTATAATTTTAGTAAACTGAGTTGCTATATCAGTGTTAGAGCTTTCAACCGCCCCAAAAATAACCGAACCTGTGCCAGCTAAAACAGTCCCATTTTTGTTCACAGGGATAAGTCGGTTACTTCCAACATGTTGCATGTCATCTGTATTTATAAAATCAAAAACACCAACTGGATATTGAGCTTCAGGGTCATCACCCATTAAAATTGGCTGTTGATTTTGGTCTAATACATAATCACCCTCTGCATCGCATAGATAAAACTCATTTAGATTATCTGTTGTATTACCCCAATGAAATGAACCAGCTCTTGTATAGCTTATTTCATTTGTTTCTTGGTCTTGTACTGCAAAAAATCCATCGCCATCTATGGCATAATTTTGACCATCAGGTCTTTGTATAATTGCACCACTTTGAAAATCTGTTGTGGTTTGCATTATACGGCTACCGCTTCCACGGTAAACATCATCTTCTGCACCAGTATATGTTCTATATAAAAGCTCAGAAAACTGTGCCTGTTCTGCTTTAAAACCGACAGTATTTGTATTTGCAATATTGTTAGATACTACATTTAAACTTTGTTGCTGCTGTGATGCTGCAACGGCTGCTGCATAAAAAGATTGATTCATAGTTTACGCTCCATTTTGCTTTTATACTCTACCGATTTCACTTACAGTTTTATTCATAACAGTATCATACATCTTACTTACTTGAGATGCACTCTGCAATGCTCTTTGACAAACCATCATATCAGTCATTTGTTGAACAAGATTTATATTTGACTTTTCCACCATTTTATGATGTATAATTGAGCCATTTGCTAGCTGTGCCTGACCATTTGCTGTAAACAATTCACCATTACCTTTTTGTAAATCCTGTGCTGGATTTGCAAATGTGAATACACCCAATTGTCCTAAAACTTGTCCATCATCGCTTGTAATAAAACCATTTGCATCAGCAGTTATTTTATCTGTACCAAGGTAGATTGGTTGACCATTTGCACCAAGCACTCTTCCCTGTCCACCAAGGTATAAATAACCTTCATCATCAAGCATAAATGAACCATTTCTAGTATAAGCTACACCTGCATCTGTCTGTATAGAAAAATACCCTTCACCTTCTATTGCAAAATCAAGAGGTAAATTAGTTTGCTCTAATGCACCTTGAGAATGGTCTGTAACCACATCAGCAATAGCAGTTATATAACTTGTAGTTGTTCCGAGTTCTTGTGCATCTCTTTGTTTGTTGGTAATTCGACTGAACATTACTTCATCAAATGTTGTATCAACATAACGGTCTACCTTATAACCACTTGTTGATGTATTGCTCATATTGTTACCAATAACATCTAAATTTCTTGTTTGAGTAAGCATTGCTGAACTCAAGTTATAAAATCCCTTTAACACTTATATGCCTCCCATTCATTGTGTATCACAAAGATATTTTTCCATGCAGATACGCAGTTTACGAATTGCATTTGAATGTATTTGTGAAACTCGTGGTTCACTCACACCCATAACCTGTGCAATTTCTTTCATTTGAAGTGATTCGTTGTAATAAAGTGAAAGTACACGCTGTTCATTCTCTCTTAGAGCTGATATAGCACTACGCAACACTTCATATGTTTCTTTTTTTTCAAAATGCTCTTCTGGCTGTGCATTCATATCTGTTTGTGGTGGTCGTTTTGTTGGAACTTCACCTTCTCTTTCCTCTAAAAGCATATCCAGTGAAAGCACATTGCTTAAAGCTGTTTTTGCAAGTTCTTCTTGGTATTTAGCCTCGGTAATACCCATTTTATCAGCTATTTCCTTGTCTGTTGGCTGTCTACCTAATTCGGAAAATAAAGTAAATGTTGTTTCCTCTATTTCTCTCATACGTTTCCTAACCGAACGTGGCATCCAATCTTGCCTTCTTGCAAGGTCAATTATCATACCTCGGAGTCTTTTTGCAACAAAGGTTTCAAATTTTACATTCTGCTCTGGATCGAATTTATCAATCGCATTCATTAGTAAAATTACTCCCTCATTTATCATATCATCAACTTGTGCAAAACTCAAATAAACACCTCGTAATTTTAATGCAATATTTTTTACAAGATACACATATCTCATTACAATTATTTTTTTAAGCTCTGCATCATGTGTTTCATGATATTCAGCGAGAAGCACCTCGTTTGGCATATTTTCCCATTCTTTATTGCGTTGCAAGGTGATTCCCTCCTTTTTAATAATTTAAGATGATGTTATATTACCAAGTGCCTGAATTTGCACATTTGTAATAATCTCGTTAAATGAAAGCACTGTTAAATCAGGATAAAACTGTTCAAGCAGTCGCTTTAAATATATTCTTATAACATGACTTGTAAGTAAAATTGGTCTTTGACCAAGCTCAGAGAATTTCTTTATATTTTCAGAAAGCTGTGCAAGCATAGTTTGCATAAGGTCTGGACCTATTGCAAGATACACACCTTGCTCGTTTTTGACAAGACTTGCGACGATTTTCTTTTCAACTTCAGCGTCAAGTGTAATAACATTGAGCTTATCCTCATCGCAAAATCTATGTGTAATAGTTCTTTTAAGTCTTGCACGTATAGTTTCTGTTATAAGGTCAGTATCTCTTGTGATATTAAGGGCATCTACTGCTGTCTCCACAATAGTTCCCATATCTTTTATAGGGATACCCTCTTTTAATAAATTACTGAGTATTTTCTCAAGCATTGCATAAGAAAGTATATTTGGGAAAGCCTCTTCCACAAGCTGAGGAGCAGTTTTTTTAAGGTGTTCAACAAGCTGAATTGTTTCAGCTCTGTCAAGCAATTCATGAGTATGTTTTTTAACCGTTTCAGACAAATGAGTTAACATAACTGAAAGCGGGTCAATAACTGTATAGCCATAAATTTCTGCCATTTCCTTATTCTCTGGCAAAATCCAGCGTGACGGTATACCATAAGATGGTTCAATGGTTTCTATACCCTCAATCTCACCTGCTGGGTTAGAAGGTTCAAGTGCTAAATAGTAATCAAGTAATATTTCACCTCTTGCAACTTCTTCACCACGTATTTTAATTACATACTGGTTTGTACCAAGCATAGAAGCATCTCTAAGTCTAATAGATGGGATTACAAAGCCCATTTCTTGAGCATATTGCCTACGGAAAATAACTATACGACTAATAAGTTTACCACCATTTGCTTCATCTACTAATGGAATTAAGCTATAACCAAACTCCATTTCAATAGGCTCAACGTTGATAAGTGAATAAACGTTGTTGACATCTTTATAATAATCCATCTCTGATTGTTGGGCTTCTGCTTGTTTTCTTGCAAGTTCCTCTGCGGCTGGAATAGCAGCTTTTTGCTCTTCCATAGCTTTCATATTTCTTGTAACCCTATTACTTACAATAAACAATGTACCTGCAATTATAAAAAGCTGAATATGTGGTGTTCCTGGAAGTATACCAAAGAAACCAAGAATAACTGCTGCAATCATGAGTGCCTGTGGCTGAGCTAAAAACTGCTTAATAACATCTTTATTAAGACTGCCTTCAGACACAGAACGGGTAACAATCATACCAGTTGCAGTTGAAATCATAAGGGAAGGAAGCTGAGATACTAAGCCATCACCTATTGTCGCTATTGAATAAACACTAAGTGCCTGACTTAATTCCATACCAGACTGAACCACACCAATAATAAAACCTGCAATAAAGTTAATTGTAGTGATGATAAGCGACATAACCGCATCACCCTTTACAATCTTTGTTGCACCGTCCATAGCACCGTAAAAGTCAGCTTCTCTCTGAACCTTTGCACGTCGTTCTTTTGCCTGCTGTTCGTCAATCAGACCTGAAGAAAGGTCAGCATCAATCGCCATTTGCTTACCTGGCATTGAGTCAAGAGTAAATCTTGCTGCAACCTCAGAAACACGCTCTGCACCTTTGGTGATAACGATGAACTGCATTAAAACGATAATTAAGAATATAATTACACCGATTACAATATTCCCTTGAATAACAAATTCACCAAATAATTTAATTACTTCACCTGCTTCACCGCCTTTAGATAGAATAAGTCTTGTAGATGAAATATTGAGACCTAATCTAAAAAGAGTGGTTATCAGCAATAACGATGGAAATATTGAAAACTCTAACGCTTCACCAATATTCATTGTAATAAGCAAAATAATTAGCGAAATTGATATATTAAATATAAAAAGTACGTCCAGCAGAAACGGTGGCAACGGAATAAGCAGGAATAATACTATGATTACAACAAAAACCGATATCATGTTGTTAAAAATTCGTTTCATAGCTACACCATTTCTAAAATTATTTTATTTTGCCACTATTTTGTTGGTGGCAGTTTATTATTAAGTTTATAAATATAAACAAGCACTTCAGCAACTGCACCATAATGTTCATGAGGAATTGGCTTATCTATTTCTGCATCTGAATACAAAGCTCTTGCAAGTGGTTTATTTTCTATTACAGCGACACCATTTTCCTCTGCAACTTTTACAATTCTAAGTGCTAGTTCATCTTGACCTTTTGCCACAACCACAGGTGCAATGTCTTTTTTAGCTTTATATCTTAATGCAACTGCAAAATGAGTAGGGTTACGAATAACCACATCAGCACCAGGTACAGCTTGCATCATACGAGATTGTGACATTTTTCTTTGTGCTTCTTTAATTTTAGCTTTTATCTTAGGGTCACCTTCAAGTTGTTTATATTCTTCTTTAACTTCCTCTTTGGTCATTCGCATATTGCGTTCAAAATCCCACCACTGATAAAGATAATCAAAAAATGAAACTACAATAAAGGCAGCACCTATTTTCAAAAGCATTGCAAGTGCCATATCTTTCATATCACTTGTTACAACTAATAAATCAGTTGATAAAAACTGTGAAAAATGAATCAAAGAGTCCCTTACAAACATATAAATAAGCACTAAAAGTATAGTAATTTTAATTGTACCTTTTAGAACCTCAATAAGACTTTTGAGTGAAAATAAGTTTTTAATTCCTGATAATGGATTTAATTTACTAAACTTAGGTTTTATTGACTCAAAAGATACAAGCATTTTAGTCTGTGCAAATGTCGCTACTATTGCAGCCAAAACGGTTGCAAGCAGTGGCAATGCGACCGACCGCGTGAGCGTCATAACCGATTGACTACTTATCTCTGGCATTATGGCGTTCACGCCGCCTGTCGGCACACTTCCAATAAGTGAAATAATATATTGTGTAAACTCTGAAAGTGCATCTGCCATCATAGGAAGCCCAAAACGCAATGCAGCGTAACTTGCAAATAATGTAACCACCGCAACAACATCACGGCTCATCATTACATTACCTTTTTTTCGTTCATCACGTCGCTTTTTCGGCGTGGCTTTTTCGGTCTTTTCTCCCGAACCACCCGGCATCTTGTCTCACTCCTTTTTTGCGGTTCTTTTAAGCGGCTATTGCTTTTATTACATCTTGTATTGCTACAAGCATTTGTTTTTCTATAAGCAGAATAAATTCACCAATAGGTGTTATAAGAAGCATAATCATAAATAATCCTAAAATGATTTTAAGTTCCATATTTATAGCAAATACATTTATTTGTGGAATAACTTTCATAAGTATACCCATACCAAGCTGACCTATAAGAGAAGCAGCAAGTATAGGTAGTGCAAGTTTTAAAGATAAAACAACACATGATACAAATGTATCAAGTACATATGTAGTCACTTGTTCAGTTATAGCCACCGAGCCAAAAGGCACAATCTGCCCTGACGAAACAAATATCCTTAAAAGGGTTATATGACCATTTGCTGAGAAGAACAATAACATAAACATTATATTAAAAAATGTACTTGTCATTGTTATATTAGTTCCCATTGAAGGGTCATAGTTTTCAGACATACTAAGACCCATTTGGTTATCTATTTGACTACCTGCTTCAAGTACAACGTAGAAAAAACATTGTATAATAAATGATACTGCATAACCCACACCAAACTCTAATAACATTTTAATACAAAATTCAAGAGCTGTGCGTGGAACAGTTGGTGCTTGTGATGGAGTATAAAAATATACACACAGGGTCAAAACAAAAATAAATCCCGCCTTTACAAGATTTGGAACGCCTCTTCTACCAAAAATAGGATTAAAAGACACAAACCCTGTAATTCTCATCATAATTAAAAGAAACAGAATGAGTTGTGCTTCATCATACATATAACTTTCCCCTCTCTATTTATCCAATCATCTGGAGGAAAATCATTTTTGTAAATTCCTGCATAGTATTAAGCATCCAGTTTCCACCAATAAGTAAAAATGCAATTATAAGTATAAGTTTAGGTATAAACGAAACACTTTGTTCATGAATTTGAGTTGCAGCCTGAAATATAGCGACAATTACACCTATTGCCATACTTGCAACAAGCATCGGACCACCAAGTTTAATTGCAATCCATATTCCCTCACGCATTATATCAAGCATTTGGTATTGATTTAACACTTATTACACCTCCTGCTATTTAAAGCCTTGTACAAGAGTTGAAAACAGAAGTTGCCAACCATCAACCGTTATAAATAATAACAATTTAAAAGGCATAGAAATCATAGCTGGTGGAAGCATAATCATACCCATACTCATAAGAGTGGAAGAAACTATAATGTCAATAAGCATAAATGGCAAATAAAGCAAAAAACCAATTTCAAAAGCACGTTTAAGCTCACTTGTCATATAAGATGGAATAATAACACGCATAGCAAGCTGATTTGCTTCTTCAGTTGTATCAGGTGCATTTACTCCTGCCATTTCACAAAACAACTTTATTGATGATGTTTCTGTTTGACGAATCATAAAATCCTTCAAAGGTACTTTTGCTCGCTCTATAGCATCTTGTTGAGTTATTTCTTGTCTTGCATACGGGTCATAAGCGTTTTGTTTGATATCAGTAAGCACTGGATTCATAATAAACAAAGTTAAAAATAACGCTATACCTATAATAACATTATTAGGTGGGTTTTGTTGTGTACCCATTGCTGTGCGAAGGAAAGAAAGAGAAATGACTATTCTTGTAAATGATGTCATCATCACAAGTATAGATGGTAAAAGTGCTATTAATGTTGTAAAGAATAGTATTTCCAAGGTCTGCACATTACTACCATTTACATTTATAAGACCTTCTGGCATTTAAATCATTTCCCTCCCTTTTTACTTATTATATTTGAAATTACATCTGCAAAATTGGGTGATATTTGCTCTTTTTCTGACCAAACTTTTGCTTGTTCAGCATCAATTTCAGTTATAAGAGATATATTTTCATTTGACACACCCAATAAAAGCCAACGTTCAGCTACTTTTACAATTACAAGTGATTTATTAGGTGCTAATATCATCCGCTCATACACACGCATTTTGTTATTGCTATGATTATTTCCCATAAACAAATTATTTGTACCAATTTTTTTAGTTACAAAATAAGCTAAAAAACAAATCAAAGCAATAATTACAATCACACTAATTAAAGAGAGGATGTCTCCAATCATATAAATTTTTATGCCTCACCAACAATAGATGAAACAGTCTTAATAATACGTTCTGGTTTAAAAGGCTTAACAATAAAATCCTTTGCACCTAATTTAATAGCTTCAATAACCATAGCTTCCTGACCCATTGCAGAACACATTACAACAGAAGCATTAGGGTCTGATGCTCTAATTTCTTTTAATGCCTCAAGACCATCTTTATTAGGCATGGTTATGTCCATAATTACAAGGTCTGGTTTGATTTCGGCATATTTATTAACTGCCTCTGCACCATCGCAAGCTTCATATGTTTCAGTATAACCATTTTCATTAAGGGTGTTTTTTACCATCATTCTCATAAATGCTGCATCATCTACTAATAAAATTTTTGCCATTTTTAATATCCGTCCTTTTTTTTTTTTTAATTATTCTTATTTTTTAATTATAAATCTTCAAGGGATAGTGGTTCAACAATTTCTGCAATTCTTAAACCGAAACTATCATCTACAACAACTATATCACCTTTAGCAATACATTTACCATTTACATATAAATCTGCTCTATCTCCTGCCAGTCTATCAAGTACAACAAGTGAACCTTTAGTATAATTTAGAATGTCCTTAACCCTACGACGAGTTCTGCCTATTTCAACTGCAACATCCACTGGAACTGACATAAGCAAGTCAAGATTACCAGCTTGTTCTTCATTAAGATTATGACTTTGTTCAAGCTTAGGCATTGCAGGAGCAGAAGTTTTTATAGTTTTAGGTTCCTGCATAACAGGTTGCTGTGGCATATAATACATTGGTGGATATGGATAAGGTGGATATGCTGCATACTGTTGCTGCATATCTGGTGACATTTGCGGCATCATTGGAGGCTGCTGCATCTGCTGCTGTTGAGGGTTCATTTGAGGTTGCTGTTGCATCTGCGGCTGTTGCTGCTGAACAGGCTGCTGCTGAGCAGTTACATGTGCTGTCTGTGACTGTGCTGTCTGAGTTGCAGTTGATTGTTGAGCGACTTGAGGAGTTTGTGCTTGCGGAGCTGCTACTTCCTCTTGCTTGCTTTGAGCTGGTTCACCACTTAATCCAACATCTGCACCGCCTATACCAAATCCCTTAAGCATTTCACGAACTAAATCCACACTAAGTGCACTCATAAATTCGCTTTCAACAGCATCTTCTATTGTCAGTTGGAAACGAACTACAACAAGTGTGCCTTCGCTTGGTAAATATGTACCTATAATCTCGTTTACATTTTGTATTTCAAATGCTTCAGGTGTAGAGATATTAACCATTTCACCAAGGAAATCGGACATAGCAGTTGAGGCTGCACCCATCATTTGGTTCATAACCTCGGAAATCGCACTAAGATTGAGTTCATTTATTTCAAAATCCTCATCTTTTGTTTCCATTCCCATAAGTATGTCAACAATAGCTCGTACATCTGAACGTTTTAGCAACATTACATTGCTACCATTTAGACCTGCTACATAATCAATTTTTACACCGATTGCAGGTTTAATATCATCAATACTAAAATCCTCTGCTGAAACTACGGTTACAGTTGGTGTAGTGATATCCACACGCCTTGCAAGCATATTGGAAACCGCAGTTGCAGAAGATCCGAGGCTGATATTAAATATTTCACCAATAGCATCTATTGCCATTGGGCTGAAAATGTTAGATCCCATTCTTTATACTACTCTCCTTTGTCCTGCTCTTTTTCCATATCGGTTAAGAAATATGTTTTATCAATTTTGACCGCTTTATTTTTTTGATATACACCCATCTTTCCATCAAACCAACGTTTTCCGCCTATATTCAAGTATACTTTAGAATCCTTTGGCTGGTCAAGGTCTATAATATCTCCAACATGAAGATGATATATATCCTCTAATTTGAGTGTTGTATGTTGCAGCTCTGCAGTAATTTCAAGTTCGGAACTTTTTAGATAATCCATTATTTCCTCACTGTCTTTAGGGTTAGTTTGCTGCATACTTGCTGTTTCTCTATTAAGTTGAGCGAAGATATCGCTTAAAAGAGTTCCTGGAAGACATATGCTAAATCTGCCACTGCTTACAGGTGTTTTAATTATTATACCAACAATTACAACCGTTTCATCTAGTCCTATAAGCTGTACAAGTGTTGGATTGACTTCAACTCTATTAAATCCAAATTCAATGTCAATATAATTTTTCCATGCACTAGACATGCCTTGCACTAAATCTTTCACAAAATCATTATAGAGTCTAAGTTCAATATCAGTATATTTGTAATCCGAATTTATTTCACCTTCTACATCACCTGTACCACCAAGCATTCTATCAAACATGCTTATCATAATGCCAGTGGTGATATGAAACAATATAGGGTCTTTATCCGGAACAGTTTGCATACTATTTGAAACCAGAGTTAACACATCTCTTTCGCTAAGCGCATTAGAAAACTCAAAATATCTTTGTTCTTCTACAGAGTCTATTTCAAGCTCACATGACATATGGAGCAGAGCATTAAGCCTTGATGAAATCACACGTACATAGCTTTCAAAAATGCTATTTATCATTTTTAAACGATCTCTTGTAAATTTCTTCGGGCTATAGAAGTCATATTTTGGATATTTCTTTTCTTCGGGCTTTTCGGATTTCTCTTCTTTATCCATTTCGCCCATGCGTGCGGCTTGAAGTAGCATGTCTATCTGGCTTTGTGATAAAACTTCTGACATGTTCTAACAAATCCTTTACTTATTCTTCATCTTGTGCATCACCTGTTCGTGTAGTAAAATACTTATCCACGCTACTTTCCATACTATTTGGATTTATGCCTGTAATCATAAGTTCTACACGACGATTTTGTGCACGTTCTTCGCTCGTATTAAAACCAGCTATTGGTCGCCATTGACCATATCCTACACTAACAAGTCTATCTGGAGCAACTATATTTTTATTTTGTAAATAAACAGTAACCGTTGCAGCACGATTTGATGAAAGGAATCTATCTGTTTCTGGGTTATTTGCCTTATCCGCACTGCCTTGTGAAGTGTGTCCCATAACTCTCAGTTCATCAACAAGACCACCTTGAGGCTTTATTGCTTCTGCAACAACATCAAGCACCTTAGCACCGCTATCTAGTAATTCATAGCTATCTCCCGCAAAAAATACTGCATCTTGGAAAGTTATAAATACATAACCTGCACCTTGACTAACACTAATTTGCTTGTTCATATTATTCTGCATAGCATATTCTTCAACTTGTTTAGCTATTTCATTGAGTGCTTCCTCAACCTGCTCTTCGGTAATTTTGTCCGAATCGCTTGGATTATATTCTAAACCTGTACCTTGTCCAGGAGCAATATCCACACTGGACTTGGTATCTCTTCTAAAGCTTTGAACAACTTGTTCCCATTTTTCTTGATCGACACTAGACATACTATATAAAAGCACAAAAAAGCAAAGTAGAAGCGTAACCATGTCGCCGTATGTATCCATCCAGCTTGCACCACCAGCTTTTCTTTTTTTCTTCATATTATAACTCTGTCCCTTCCAGTCAACTGTTATTTATCCTTTTCCTTTGATTTTTTCTTTTTACCACCTTCATCGCTACCAGTTGCACTTTGCTCAAGATAACCTTCAAGTTTTTCCTTAACAAACTTAGGGTTTTCACCTGATTGTATCGCCATAACACCCTCTACAACCAGCTGACGACATAAAATTTCCTCTTGGTCACGAGTACGAAGGTTATTAGAAATAGGGTTAAATACAAGGTTAGCAAGAATAACACCATAAAGAGTAGTAACAAGAGCAACTGACATTGATGCACCTATGTTACTACTATTACCCTCCATAGTTGCAAGCATATTGATAAGACCTATAAGAGTACCAATCATACCAAATGCAGGCGACGCAGAAGAACCTAATTCATACATAGCAATAACATCATCATGTCTTGCACTTAACTGTTCAATATCACTCATAAGCATATCACGCACTTTATCAGCATCATTACCATCTACAATTAGCATAATACTTTTTTTGAAAAATGGGTCCTCTAGCTGATTTGCACGTTCTTCAAGTGCTAACAAACCATTTTTACGAGCAATCTGAGCAAATTCTGTAATTTCATCGATTACCTGCAATGGATTATATTTTTTCTGATTAAATATAATACCTATATGCTTGCCAAAGTTTTTCAGTCTTGATGCAGGGTTTGCAGCAATAACTGCCGCCATTGCACCACCAAGTACAATAACAATACTAGGTATATCTACGAAATTCCCAAGCTGTTTAAAGTCGAATGCCAGACCATTTAGTGACATACCAACTATAATAAGCAGTAAACCGCCTACAATACCACCTATAAATGTAACATTCATTTGTTTATACTTCCTCCAATCAGACTTATTTAATTTTTTATGTCAGTTGGTGATTTTAACTCTATATTTAATTCCCTGTTTTATCGGAAATCTTAATTTCTCTGTAAATATCATGTACTCTTGCAGTATAATTTTCAATTAACTGTAAAACGCGCTCTGGTGTTTCACGAACGATAAAGTAATCATGGTTCATCATGATGATTTTAGTTTCTGGGATAACTTCTATTGTTTCAATTTGCATATGATTGAGAAGAAAAGCTTCTCTATTAAGTTTAGTAAGTCTAATCATTGGTATTTCACCTTTCTATTAAGCTATTCTGGGCATCACGTGACACCCAGAAAGCCAAACATTAAAATTTATCGTTTCATATTTACCAATTCAGACAACATTTCATCTGTAACGGTAATAATTTTTGTATTTGCTTGGAAACCACGCTGGGTAGTGATAAGGTCGGCAAATTCAGTTGAAATATCTGTTTTTGATGACTCAAGATAACCAGCAAGAATTGTTGTGTCACCACCTGATGTTATAGCTTGTAAGTCATCTCCAGCTATACCAGCTATACCATCAGCAGAGTTATTTAAATACTTTCCATCTAAAATACCACTTGCAGCACCAACAGTGACATCGCCAGAGTTGCCACCCGCTCTATAATACCCCTCAGCTTCTTTAGTGAGACCATTAGGGTTACGAACATTACCTATTGCAATTGCACCAACTGTTATAGTTTCATCATTATCTGTAACAGCTGTAATAACACCATTATTATCAATGCTTAAATTCAAACTATTAACTTTAACTCTATTTTCTGTATCTGTAATCGCAGCATCATAGGTTAATCCATTTGTAGCTGTGTCAAGTGTTGGATAAAATGCATTTCCATCAGCATTTGCAACCGGTAAACGAATTGGACGAAGACATGTATCATAATTTACATCATCACCTGTTTTGGAAATCGTACCAGTTGTTGCATTGCCTGTTGGCATAAAGCCATATACACAGTTACCCTTTGAATCAACTAAATAACCATCTTTATCAATACCAAAATCACCAACACGCTTTAACATAAGCTGGTCTGGGTCAGGCTGATATCCTGCAGCATTAGTTGGTTTAGGTCCTACTAAAAAGAAACCATTACCATTTAGATAAAGATCTGAATTTTGATTTGTTGGAGATGGTGTACCTGCTGACATTGTCATATCAATTGTACCAATCTGAGAACCATAACCAATCTGTGCTGCGTTAACACCACCAAGTGTATTTCCACCAGCTGTACTTGTACTAAGAGATGTATACATAGATTCAGTAAATGTTGTAACACCTGGTTTAAAACCTGCTGTATTAGCGTTTGCAATATTGTTACCAATAACACTCATCTTTTGCATATGTGTTTGTAAACCTGCAATAGCAGCGTACATTGAACCTGTCATTTATTTATGCTTCCTTTCATTCTAAACGATGCTGTCGGTATATGTCAAACGGACATATAATCAAAACATCTTTAAAAGACCTGCTTTCTTTTACTTTAAAAGAACAGCACCATCAATATTTGTAAATATATTTCCTTGCATTTCATCTTGTGAAATTGCAGTAACCACTCTATTCTGGGCTACATTTATAATAAACGCACGTTCTGCATCAAATGCAAGAATATTTTTCGCACCTTTTTCTTGTGCCTTTTGAACAGAGTTTTTAAGCTTAGTTAGTAGTTCTGAACTTATTTCAATTCCTCGTTCTTCTACTCTCTGCTTTGCATGTTTTGAAAATTCGATTTCAGTGTTATTAACTGATGGCACAGAACCGATATTTTCCATGCGTTGTCTTAATAAATCGCTAAATGCGGTTGCTGTATTTTGTTCTTTAGATGATAATTGTTGCGAAGAAATATAATTACTTGATTGCAGACGTTCTATCATTTAACCTTCACCGCTTTCGGTGGTGCTTTCTGGTTTATCAGTGTTTTCTGTGCCTCCAGTAGTACTATCCGTGCTACCTTCAACACCTTCTGTACCCTCTGTTTCATCTTTCTTAGGGATTTCACCAATTGCCATAATAGATGTTATAGGATATGTTTTGTCGTTTACAAAAATAACCTGTTCACCATCATATGTACCAGTACCAGTTACAACACCTACAAATTCTTTTAATCCATCTTTTGTAAATTCGCCAATGGTTACTGTTTTACCAACAAGAGAAGCTGCATAAGTCATTGTTGAAGCATCAGTCATAGTTGCCATTGCTTGAATAGATGACATTTGCATAAGCTGATTCATCATATCGCTGGTAGATGCTGGATTATCCATGTCCTGATTTTGGAACTGAACAATCATAAGCTGGAGAAATTCCTCCATTGTGAGTGATAAATTATCACTTGATGAATTATTTAAATAACCTGCATTATTAGTCGAATCAGTTTTATTTGTGCTTGTAGTAGAGTCTGAACCATAAGTACTTATTCCTGCTGCTGCATATGCACTTGCTGTTCTTGCGACTGTTGGAGTAAATAAATCGCTCACTGTTTTACCTCCTTAACCTAATTGATATAAACCTAGTCTTAACTGGTCAATAAAGTTTTGTTGTTCATCTTTACTTGGTTTATCTTTTTGATTATTTTGGTTATTCTGGTTTTGTTGATTGTTATGATTTTGATTATCATTAAACTGCTGTTGCTGTTGTTGTTCTATAAAAACATGAACAGGTTGCGATAAACGCTCTTGCATCATAGTTTCTATACCACCCGCATGCTGTGCAAGAAGTGATAAAGTTTTACTATTTTCAGCAGTTACCAAAACCGACATGCTGCCATCTTTTTGTACAAGCTCAATAGTAATTTTACCTAAATTGCTTGGATTTAACTGAATTTCGACCTTATCTCCATCAGCTTTAAGATTATATTTAATAATATCTTGCAAATCCTGTTCAACATTAGGTGACTGAGTGTCTAAAACAGGTGTTGTTTCACCAACTTTAACTGGTGTACTTTCAACATTTTGAAATAATGGAGTTTCAACCTGAACTTCAGTTTGCTTTACTTGTGGCTGTTCAGTATCTGTTTTTGATGTTTTACTTTGCATCATGTCTTTAGCACTATCATCAGTTACAGTACTTTTAGCATTATCATTAACAACCTCAGTTTTTGGCTGAGACACTTCAGTTACATTTCCATTAGTTTCATTTTTCACTTCAGGCTTAATGTTAAGTTCATTAACGTCTTGAGTTTCTACTTGAACATCTATCTGCTGAGTTTGAACATTTTGAGAATTATCCATATTCTGAGTGTTAATAATATTTTGATTATCGCTCACATTTTGAATATTCTGCATATTTTCAACCATTTGATTTTCAACAACTGGCTGAATAATTTGTTCAGCAGATACATTTGTATTTTGCTGACTCATTTCGTTCTGTATAGGGGTTGTACTCTGTGCAAATAGAAGATTTGCAAGCAACGCCTGTTTTGAAGCTATATCTTCTTCTTTATCGGAAGCTTGAACTTCATTCTTTACAGTGTCTTCTTTTACATTTTCACCCTTTACAGTTTCATCTTTTACAGATGTGTTCTCTTGTTTTTTGTCGTCAAACATGTTTTTAAATGAAGTATCATCACCATCATTATTTTTTGTACTTTGTGTGCTTGGACGATTTTGTGAAACCATCTGAGTCAGCATGTTTAGCTGCTGTGCTGTCATTTAGCTCTCACCTCCTTTCATTTTTTAGTTAGCTGCCATAACTCTCTTAGTTGAAACAAATTCATCAATAAATTGTTCTTCACTTTTTTGTATAGATTTTTTGTATTGATTGTATTTTGTTTCCTTAATTTTTTCTATTGTTGCCTTATCGGTTTTTGCCTGACGAACTTTTTCACGTTTTTCTTCTTCATCGTGTTTTAGCTTAACAAGTATATTTTTTTCATATTCAATTTTACGTTCTTGAGCACGAAGCATAATATCAAAACCCATTGCATCTGCAATTGTCATACCATTCATTTTCTTATTACGGTATTCATTATTGATATCATTAAATTGTTTCACTAAATTTTCAATTACATCTTCTTGTGTGCGAACTTTCAAGAGTGCTGAAGCATGTTCTGCTTTTACAGCATCAAGCATTTGGTCACGATAATGTAAAACTGTTTCAAGTGAAAAACGGAATTTCTTCATCAGTTATCATCTTCTTTCATTTTAATAAATTATTTTAAAATACGTTCCAACTGCTTTAAACTCTCATCATACGAAAAAGTTTCATTTATACCTTGTTTTAAAAAGTTGTTTATGCTATCAATTTTACTTATTGCATAATCTAATCTAGGGTTAGTGCCTGTTTTATAAGCACCAATTGCTATAAGGTCTTCATTTTTCTCATATATACTGAGTATATCTCTGAGTTTACCTGAAAGTTTTCTATGTTCTGGTGTAACTATTTCGGTCATAAGACGGGAAATACTCGCAGAAACATCAATAGCTGGGAAATGGTTTGCATTAGCAAGTTTTCTCGAAAGCACTATATGACCATCAAGAATACCACGCACAGTATCTGCTATTGGTTCGTTTGTATCGTCGCCTTCTACTAAAACAGTGTAAACGGCTGTTATTGAACCATTTTCAAAGTTACCACTTCTTTCAAGCAGTTTTGGAAGTTCTGCATAGATAGATGGTGTATAACCACGAGCAACAGGCGGTTCACCTACTGCAAGACCGATTTCACGCTGAGCCATAGCAAAACGTGTAAGAGAATCCATCATTAAAAGCACATCTAAACCTTGGTCTCTAAAATATTCGGCTATTGCGGTGGCAACAGATGGACATTTCATTCTAAGCATTGCAGGCTGGTCAGAAGTAGCTACAACAAGAATAGAGCGTTTCATACCTTCTTCGCCTAAATCTTTTTGTACAAATTCAAGAACTTCTCGACCACGTTCGCCAACAAGTGCTATAACATTTATATCTGTTTTAACATTTCGGGCAATCATACCCATAAGAGTTGACTTACCAACGCCAGAACCTGCAAATATACCAACACGCTGACCTTTACCAATAGTAAGAGTTGAATCTATGGCACGAACACCAAAATCAACACGTTCACGAATTGGAGGGCGAGTAAGTGGGTTTATATAAGGGCTGTCTACATAGTAGCTTTCACCCTCTGGAAATGGTTCAAGACCATCAATAGGTTTACCCATAGCATTTATTATACGACCTCTTAAAAAATCGCCTACTTGCAATCTCAATCTTCTACCAGTGTTTCTAACGAAATTGCCTGGAGCAAGACCATTCATATTCTCATAAGGCATTAAAAGCATTTTATCACTTTTAAAACCTACAACTTCTGCCAGTATTTGACTGTTGGATTCTGCTGAATAAATGCGACAAATATCGCCTATTGCACCACGTCCGCCCGAGGCTTCTATAGACATGCCAACAATATTTTCAATTTTACCTGTTCGGCTAAATAAATCACTATCTTTGACTTGCCTAATAACCTGTTCAAACATGGGTATCTGCTTCCTTTAACTATCACGAATTATTGTACGAATATTTTCCAGTTGAGTTGATGCACTTGCATCAATTATTTCATCTGGCATTTCTACAATACAAGTACCTGTTTCAGCATCATGCATTGGAACTATTTTAACATGGTCTGATATAGTGCTTAATGCTGATGCTAACATAGGGTCGGTTTGGGTTATTCCTTTAACATCGCAATCAGCAACATAAATCTGTACCCACTCACGACGTTTAAGTTTTTCAGTAGCTGATAAAATCATTCTACGTATAACTTCTCTACTGCTTTTAAGACTTACATGAATTACTTTTTCTGCGATTGTAACCGCAACATCTAAAAGTTCGTCTCTTGCATGGTCTATTGCATGTTCCCTTGCCTGTGTTGCAAGATGCATAAATCTAGCTATATCATCTGATGTACGCTTTGCATTTTCACGCATAGCATCAGCCGCTTCAAGTTTTGCTTTTTCATAACCATCAGAATAACCTTTCTGAAAGCCCTCTTCCGTCGCCTGTTGCTGTATACGGCTTACTTCTGCCTCTGCTGCCATTTTAGCTTTAGCTAAAATTTGTTCAGCTTGTTCTTTTGCGTCTTTTATTATAGCCTCAGCTTGAGTATTTGCGAAAGTTATAGCACCAGCCGCTATTTCCTCTGGTTTTTGTGTTTCCTGTTCATCATTTTCTTCTACTTGTTCCACGAATTCAGAAAATTCAGAAGGATTTTCTTTATTTTCTGGTGCTAGAGGGATACTCTCCTTAAATCGTATCATTTCCTCTAGCTGACTTGTCATCTCCTCAGTATCAGGCAGTTCGTAATCCTCTGCCTTTGGCTTCATGAAATATTTAAGGATACTAGACAATGATCTCGTCCTTTCCACCCTTTAAGATAATAATTTCGTTCTTTTCCTCAAGGTCTCTAATGATACCTACAATACGTTGTTGAGCTTCTTCAGCATCTCTTATACGTACATTTGTAGTAATTTCGAGGTCTTCCTCGATATTCTGTCGCATACGGCTTGACATATTTGACAATAGCTTATTAGCAACATCTTTATTAGAGCCTTTAAGTGCAAGCACAATATCTCTTGAATCACAATCTCTAAGCACACGCTGAACAGAACGATCGTCCATATTGACAATATCTTCGAATACAAACATACGCTTTCTGATTTCTTCTGCAAGGTCTTTGTTGCGAAGTTCCAGACCATCGAACACAGCCTTTTCGCTTGAACGCTCGAGATTGTTCATAATAGCAGCGATATGGTCTACACCGCCAACCTGAACATTTTCTGTAACAACAATACTGCTGAATTTCTTTTGCAATTCTTCCTCTATCATTTTTACTGCTTGAGGAGATGCACTTTCCATTCTTGCAATACTTTCTACAACACGAAGTTTCTTTTCTGGGTCAAGCTCTTCAAGTACCGCTGCTGCTTTTTCTGGTTCAACATAAGAGAGTACCAGAGCGATTGTCTGAGCACGTTCATGCTGTAAAGTAGAGAACATAGTTTTTGGGTCTGTTTTGTTTAGGAAAGCAAAGGAACGGTTTGTAAGAACTCTTGTAACCTTGCTGAGTAAGTGCTGTGCTTCTTGCTCGCCAAATGCCTTTTCAAGTACAGAGCGAGCATATTCCATACCACCCTCAGTGATGGCTTTATTAGTTAAGCACATATGATAAAATTCATCAAGAACCTGTTCGGTATATTCAGGCGACATATGACCGAGTTTTGCAACTTCTATTGTAAGTTGTTCAATCTCATCTTCTTTCATATACTTATAAACCTTAGATGCCTTATCACTTCCAAGAGCAACTATAACAGTTGCTGCTTTTCTCGCCATATTGGCTGCTTCTTGATTGGTCTGTGCTTTAACCATCTGACTCACCACCTTCTCCTCTTAACCACATGCAAATCATTCTAGCTGCAATTTCAGGGTTTTCCTCGGTAAATTTACGAATATCTTGTTTAAGTTCAAGACTTCTTTCATTTTGTATATCAAGGATACCTCTTTTTGCCGCTTCTTCTTCAGCAAGACGTTCAGCCTCTGAAATAGCGGCTTTTTTGAATAATTCATCTTCAAGTGCTTTCTTTTCAGCCGCAGATTTTTCCAGTGCCTCTTGTTCTGCAATGCGTTTTGCTTTTTTACGACGTTTTCTGATAATAATAAGTAGGATAATAAGCACAAGCAGAAGACCAACAATCCCACCAATAACGTAAATACCCCAAGGTGGTAACTGCAAGCCTGCCAGAGGATTATTATTGTTATTATTCTGTGTATTATTTTCAGGGGTTGGATTGTAGAAAGGAGCAATAAGAACATTAATTTTTTCAGCCTGTTGAGTTGCGTCTATACCAGCAGCTCTTGCAATATGGCTTACTAATTGTTCTGCACTAACATTACCTGCTGCTGCTTCATTTATTGTAACAGCAATCATAACATCTGTTACAACACCAAAGTTTTGCTCACTTTGTTGAGTCTGTGTATTAACCTTATGGTCTTCTACACCAGAATTTGTAATTACTTCTTCATTGCCTTGTACTGCACCTTGAGTATTTAAATATGTATTTACATCTGTATTTGCTTCAGCACCTGCAACACCACCAGTTGTTGTTCCATCACCAGCTGGGCGAGTTAATGACTGGTCATACTCATAATGACCTATAATACCTTCACCAGCTGGAGCACCCTCTGGAGTTGTGTATATAACACTTTCTTCAACTCTATGGCTAACATCTACCGTACTATTTACACTAACTTTAATGTTATCTGAGCCATAAACAGGGGTTAAAGCCTGAAGAACTTCATTTCTGACTCTATTGTTTACCTGCTGTTCTAGTCTTAATTTTAAATCAGATGCACTTGAGGTGCTATCTTCTGAGTTTAATTCGCTTGGAACAAAGGTATTACCAAGTGAGTCAGTAACGCTTATATTTTCAAATTCCAGACCTGAAACAGATTTAGAAATAAGATTTCCTATTGCTTCAACATATTTATCTGGAATTTCTTCATTGTCTTTCATTGTAACAAACACAGATGCACTTGCAGGAATAGAGTTTTCACTATCAAGCACATAGCGATTATCTGAACCTGTTTGAATATTTACAACCGCATCTTTTACATCTTCCAGACATCTAATTGTTGCACCTATTCTGTCTTGTAAATCTTGAACAATTGCAGTTTGACGAGCAGATTCACTTGTCATCATGCTAAGTTGAGAATTATAAGTTTCATAAGCAAAGCCTGATTTTGGATAACCTTCCATCATCAAATCTGCACGAATATTAAATTCATCTTTACTATTTACTAATATAGAGTCATCTTTTACTTTATAATCTGTAACGCCTTGTTCTTCAAGTTTTGAAACAACTGAAGACATATCCTCAGTTGTTAAATCCGTAAATAACGATACATATTCCTTTTGGTTAAGCTTAAAAGCGGAAAAAGCAGAAATAGCGATTAATAAAGTTAAACCAATTGCTGTAATACCAATACGTTTTTTCTTTTTATCACCGCTATAAAATTCTTTTACTTTTTTAACACCGCCCTGAAGCTTCTCTTTTATGTTTGCCACTGTCCCATCTCCAAATGTTCCTCTTTATATAGAGATTTTTATATTATACACTCATACTCATAACTGTATTGTAAGACTCCAATGCCTTATTTCTCATTTGAACCATGAGCTGAACTGCAATTTCAGCCTTTGAATTTGCTATGCTCAAAACTGCTGGATTATCAAGCTGACCAGTAGAAAGCAAATAATCAGCTTCAACTCTATCTGCTTCTGTTTGTTTAACATTATCAATTGCATTATTTAAAATATCAGAAAATACAGGAATACCATCTTTTTGAGCTGTATTATTAGTTGTATCAATACCAAAAGCTTCACTTTGCCATAAAGGTTTAATTTGCTCTATTAACATAATTTATCTCCTTTTACTTTCCAATTTCTAAGGCTCTTGTAGCCACAGTTTTTAAAGTGTTAAAAGCGGTTACATTAGCAGAATATGCCTGAGTTGCTGCCATAGCGTCGGTTATTTCTTTTACAAGGTCAATATTTGGCATTTCCACATAACCCTCTTCATTTGCGTCGGGGTGTGTAGGGTCGTACTGTAATTTAAAAGCACTTTCGTCCTCAACAATCTCAGAAACACGAACACCGCCGTTATTTGATACAGCCCCTGTTGGCAGCTGCATATTTCCTGCAGTACGAGCTAAGATATCTCTAAAAGTATCTCTGCCATCTTCTGCCTCTAGTACAATCATTTTACGGCGGTAAGGTTCGTCACCGTTTTGGGTGCGAGTAGTATTTATATTTGATATATTTTCAGAAACGACATCTAGTCTAAGTTGTTGAGCTGTAAGACCAGATGCTGTTATATTCATTGAACTTAAAAATGCCATTTTTACTTACCTCTAAATTATCCTGCTGATACTGTTCTTAAAAGTGATAGTTCGGTAGATATTGCATTGTATACATGCTGTTGTTGAAAAGCATTTCTTGCAAGTTCTACGGTCTGTTCATTCATATCAACGCCATTTCCATCGGCTTTAGCTTCTTCATTTTCTGCAACTTTAACTGTAACAGTTGCGTTTTCAAGTGCATTGCGTACTTGTTTAACATTTCCACTTGCACTTTTCAGTTTGTCCTGCAAAGTTTCCTCAAAAGTAACATATTTCGCCTTATAATCTGGAGTTTCAACATTAGCTATATTATCAAGAATAGCAGTTTGTTTTGTCCATAAAAAATCCATTGAACGCTCCATCATAAGCATAGAATTATTAGTAAATAACTGCATATATATAACCTCAATTCACAAAAACTCTATAATCTACTGTCAACATTATTATACTATCATTAAGTCTATTTAGCAATAATTGATTTAAACATTGTATCATTTTTGTACCAAATGTACATTATAATTCTGTTTACATCGTATAAATACCTTTATTTGCACATTTCTATATACATATAATATTTTTTTAAAAACAATTGATATTTTTTTAACATTTATACATATTTATTATCATGAATATAATTTATAATTTTTTATGTTTTTTTGTTAATATTGCAATAATCGACATTTAAACACATAAAAAAAACTGCACTACCAATAAATGTAATACAGTCTTTTTTATAATTTTTTCTTTTATTTATTTTTTTGTGCAATTTCTACAATGTAAAAATCAAGTATCAAATATACGAGCAAGCCATTTGTATATACGAGTATGCCCAATAACTTGGACTTACATCAGAAAACCTCTGCGACATATTGCCGTATGTTCTATTTAGTACCCTGCACATCATTGTAACAACCTCATCACGTGTCATATAATTGTAAGGTCTAAAAGTATTATCAGGATAACCGTTTATCCAACCTTGAGATGCACAATATCTAATAGCACTATTGCTTTGTGTATTACTTATATCTAAAAAATACACATTGCTTGATGTGACTTGTGGTGAACCTGCAAGTCTATAAATCAGCTCTGTCATTTCTGCTCTTGTAATATAATTATTTGGATAAAAATAATTAGTCTTATCTATAATACCTGCATTTGCAAATGTGTTTATCTGAGACGCACACCACATGGTATTTGGCACATCTGAAAAGACATTTTCATAAGAAATATTTGATATATTTGATACTTTATATAGCATTGACACAGCTTCTGCTTTAGTCATATTATCCTTAGGTCGGAAAGTGCCATCTGAATAACCTGTTATAAATGGATTTCTGCTGTTCTTATTTATAGAAATAGATGTTGTTGCTGTAACATCATCTCTTGTAAAGTATGAAGCCGCTGAAACCTTAACATTTTGAGTTATATTTGTAACATATAATGTTACAACACCTGATGAACTTCTACTCATTGTATATGTATTATTTCCAACTGTAACAGATGTTCTGTTAGAAGAAACAGTCTTGCTTAAATTACCAACTGTTAAAGTTATCTCTGAAATTTGATAATTTGTATAAGGAGTAAAGTAAAAATAAACACTATCTCCTGAATTTACATAATAACTATTAGTGCTTTTTGTTATTTTAACATTGCTTGATGCTGAAATAGATATACTTGGTTTTGAAGTGCTACTTGATGTACTTGCAGATGTAGCTGAAACGGTTATAGGTTCGGTTATATTATCAACTATAAGGGCATAAACTCCGCCACCCATATCATCTATTCTATAATTTTTATTTCCAACAATAATCTCACCATTATCAGCATCTACTGTTTTGGACTCACTGCCTACTTTAAGTGTTATTTTATTTACAACATAGTCATCTGATGTTGTGCTAATATAAAACATTGCATCACTGCCACTTGAAACTGTATCAGATGATTCTGTATAAATATCAATTCTTGAGCCTTCATTTATTTGAATAGGAATATTATCTTCATCAAAGGTTGAGTTAATATTAACTGTTATATCTTCATAAATATCTGGTATAGTAAAGCTTATTCTATCGCCCTCATCAGTAACTTCAATACGAGTATTTCCTAGCGTTAAGAAATTTTGACCCTTAACCCATGAACCATAAGATTTACCGCTTTGAATAAGACAATCATTGAATAAATAACCTGTTTTTGCACTTGCACGAACAAATACGCTTTGTCCCTCAGTTACAGTTATAGAACTACTGCTTGGACTTGAAACTGTTACGCCTGTGTCGCTTTTAATCTTAACAGTGTATTGTTTAGGTATTTCCTCGGTTACTATCTCACTTAAAACAATATCACCATTTAGTTTACCTACTACTTTTGTTTCACCTGTGCTACTCCAAGTAATATTCCAATCTTCAAACTTTGTTACAGATGATGTAATTGTTTGAGTTTTTTTATCTGCACCATAAGACAATTTAAAACTTACTAAACTATATCCCTCATCTGGTTTTACTGAAAATGTTATAGTTGAATTTTCATAGTATTTGCCATTATTTGATATATCTGTATCAGAACCAAAAGATGAAGTTGCTTTGTCCCAAGTGCCTTTTTCTATTGAAACATAGTATTGTTCTTTTGGCTCTGTTTCTGCTGTAATTGAAATATTATATTTTTTACCTGCTGCAATAGCATCATTTGCAGTAATAGTGAGTTTAAACTGTTCGTCTATTGCTGGAAATTTTTCTAGCGTTGCGGTTAAAATATTATTACTATCGGTTAATTTGCTTGAATTTAATTCTATACCAGCTATATCTTCTTTTGTTTCATCTTCAAATTTTATTGTTATGCTTTTTAATTTTTTGTTTTTATTATCCAAATCTAAATTATATGTATGACTTTTACTATCTTTATTTAAATCTATTGTTTCTTCATTTTCATTAACTGATAGACCTGCACCAATTTTAACTGACATGGACCAATCTTCTTGTTGTTGCCCTTGTTCTGTGTTATCTTGTGACTCTTGCGACTGTTCAGTTTCAGCCGCAAAAGAATAAAAGTTTCCATTTGGTAATAAAAAGGCTGAAGCAATTATAACAGCTAATAATCTTTTTAGTTTATTTTTCATTATATTCAACTCCTAAACAAAATCTTGACACTTAACTATATTATTATATGATATAAGTATAAATTACTATTTTTCATTCGTTAACCGACTTTTTTCATATCGTCAAAATTTAAGAAAAAATAATACAAATTCACAGTTTGTTTTTACAAAAGTTTTTTCTTGCATTTTCTTCTTAAACCTTGTACCATTATATTAGTGTTTTATGCCTAATTATGGCATTTATTTTCAAGAAACGAGGGAAATAATTTTGTTTAAAAAACGTATTTTTGCTTTTTTGCCGATTTTTTTTCTTCTTGCTGGGTGTGGTAGTAGCGATGATTCTCTTACTGCATACCAATTTCAAGGAAATGCTGTTCCAGCACTTGATAAAGTGTTAACCTCTGAAACTGGCGGAACTTATATTATTTCTTTATCTCCTGCTGGAGGTGGTGGAGAAATAACCGAACCTGTGGCAACTGAAGAAGATGATGGTTCATCATCGGAAGAAACTGAGCCTTCAGAAGATGTTCCTGCTGAAAATTATATCTCTTATGACTATCAAATGTTTAATAAAGATATGGCTGCTGTAGCTGTAAAGGATTATGTTAAACTTATGACCAATGATGAATATGCTTTTGAGCTGGATAGTGAAGAACCAGATTATTCATCTACTGTTGGAAATGTTGTTTTAAAGCGTCCAGCCGTGCTACTTGATGAAAATGGTGAAGCTACACCATCAGCCGATTTAGAAGAAAAAACCGATGAGGAAAAAGAGGCAGAGGAAAAAGCTCAAAAGGAAGCCGAAAAAAATATGACTAAAGAGGAAAAAAAAGCTGCCAAAGAAAAACAAAAGCAGCTTGAAAAAGAACTTGAAGTTTTACCTCCTTACAGTAATTTCGAGCATGACTCCAAAAGCAACCTTTTAGTTGATATCAACTGGACTCCTACAAGTTGCCTTGTAACTTTAAAAATTAAAACCATTCAAAGCTCTGATAACGGTTCTGAACCTTCAGCTGTTATTTCATTTACTGGAGCTAAAATGCTTATGAACTCTGTTGTTCCTGCTGAACTTGGTTTGCCTGGTGAAGATATGACCGAATATACATTGATGCCTGGTCCAGGTTATGTTATGGTTGACGAAGTACCTTGTCTTGCTGTCTATGTTTATAAAAATAGTGCACAGCACACAAATGAATTGGCAACAATTTGTTTTGTTTCTGCCGATGGTAGTACACTTTATCAACAAGAAAAAGTTGGTGACACCCATGTTAAAAAGATTGAACTTGGTGACATTCCTGACCCACTTCCAAATGAAGGTGATGAACTTCTGGAAATGGCTCTTGAGGCAGAAAAATAAAAAAAGCAATCCCCGATTTAAAAATCGGGGATTTTTATTATGCATAAGTATCAATATTTTGACCAACACCTGCTGGGCTTGGTGGCATCATTTCAAGTAAACCTTGTAAAGCCATCTCTTGACTATCCATTGCTTTTTTTGTTACTGAAAGAGATACATTATACTGAAGTTGTGCACTGCTCATGTTTGTTGCCATTGCTGCAATACTACTTGCCATACTCATGTTTTTTTAGCTCCTTTCATATATTGTTATGACTAACATCGTCATATAATAAAAAATTTTAATAGTTAGTTAATCTTTTAATATATAAACTTTTGCTGAACGAACACCAAATTCTGTGGCTTCTTCTCCTGTCATAAAAAACAAATCTATTTTATTACCTTTTATAAGTCCGCCAGTATCTTCTGCAAGTCCAGGACCATAAGACCATGACTGACCCCCATCAGATACAACATACAATTTAGTGCCAAGTGGTATAATGCTAGGGTCTACTGCAATAGTGCCATATTGTGTGATTGTTCCTGTTGCTGTTACAAGTCCACCATCTTCAACTCTGTTATATGCTGTTGCTTTGACATCAATAACGCCTGTATACTCATAGCTTGAGCCATCACCTGCTGTTATAATTTTATTAACAGTATCATCTTGTATACCTGCGGGAACTGACCAAACATAAGCCCTACCTGCTGTTGAAAAATCTTCTGGATTTGTGCTATTTATAATCTGTTGCTTTGGTGCTTGAACCGATGTATTGTTTGTATTAGTTGTTGTTGTAGTGGTTAAAGGAGTTTTTGTATCATTTTCTTGTGATTGGTTTATTTCTTGTTTTTCCTGTTCTGTTGTAGGTTCTTTTGTGCCTTGCTCTACAACACAGTTTACAGGTTCTTTTATTACTTCTTCTGAGATTATTTCTTTTTCGGTTTGCTCACCGTCCTCCAATTTCACTCTATATGTGACTTTTTTTTCACCATAAACGCCATATTGTATAATTTTCTGTTTTCCTTTAAGAAGTTCACTGTTTTCCTTGTTTTCAATTTCAAAAGGTGTTTGTTCAGTTTCATCAATTTCTTGATATTCAACATCTATTATAAGTATTTGAGCATCTTCTTTAAGTCTTGTGTCAAGTGGTGGAGTGATTTCATCTTTATCATCAAAAGTAAAGCCTTTTTCCTCTAAAAGCTCACGCACTGTACATTCAGTAAATCTAGTTGTAATGCTTGTGTTTTTGCTTTTTATTGTTGCATGAAGTGCTGGACTTACTTTAACTATAATTTTATCTCCACTTTGTTCTTGTTTGGTTATAATAACATCTTTAAATCCCAAAGCCTCACACGCTTGTTCTACACTGCTATTAGATAAAACTATTGATTTTTCTGTTGTACCATCACTTATATAATATTCTATTTTGTGATGTAACATTCCCCAAATAACACCGCTTATAACTGCCAAAATAGGGATTAGAACAATCAAGCTAATAATTATATATTCACGTATTCTTGCTTTTTTATCCTGTTCTATTCCCCTTTCTTCCATTCTTGTAACACGCTTTTTCATTTATAACCCCACATAAATTTTTATTGTTTATTTTAAGGATAGCCTTGTATCAGTTTTTTGTCAAGCGAGCATATAACTTGACATTCATTTTAAAAAAAATATATAATTAGTTATTACTAAAAGGAGATTTAAAACATAATGAGTATTGGAACGCTATATTTGGTTGCAACGCCCATAGGCAACCTTGGCGATTTTTCACCTAGAGCAAGACAAACAATGTGTGATGTTGATTTTATTGCGGCTGAGGATACAAGAGTTACAAAAAAACTGCTTAATGCACTTGATTTACCATCAAAACCAATGATAAGCTATTTTGAACATAATCGCAGAGAGCGTGGCGAAGAAATAGTAAAAAAACTACTTGGTGGTGAAAGTTGTGCATTAGTAACTGATGCGGGTACTCCTGCAATTTCCGACCCTGGAGAAGATTTAGTTGCTTTATGTGCGGAAAATAATATAACTGTGCAATCTATCCCTGGGTGTTGTGCAGCAGTTTGTGCATTAGCTGTTTCTGGATTGCCTACTGGTAGATGGTGTTTTGAGGGCTTTTTATCAGTAAACAAAAAAGCTAGAAAAGAGCATTTAAACTCCTTGCTTTCAGAAAAACGCACAATGATTTTTTATGAAGCACCACATAAACTTTGTCAAACTCTGCATGATATGCGTTTAGCCTTTGGTGATGATAGAAAGATTGCTATGTGCAGAGAAATAACCAAAATACATGAAGAAAGTCTTAGAATGACTTTAAAACAAGCGGAAGAATATTATACTGAGAACTCGCCACGAGGGGAATATGTTCTTGTTTTAGAAGGTAATAATGAAATTATAACTGATATATCTGATGAAGAACGCATGGAAACAGCGATTTTAGCGGTACAAAAACGCATTGAAGCGGGAGAAACTTTAAAAGATGCGGTGAAGCTTGTATCTGCTGATATAGGCGTTAAGAAAAATGCACTTTATAAAGAGGCGTTAAATAGATTATCATAAATAGTAAATCCGACAAAGAGTTTTATTCTCAATGTCGGATTTTTAGATTTTATTTTTTTATTCTATGAGGCATACCACCCTCATAAAGTTCTTGACGAATAGCCGCAAACATATCTTCTGCCATATGCAAATGTTTTTTTACAGTTTGCTCTGTCAAATCAAGTGGCAAGTCGGTTGGATAACGTGTCTCAATATATAGATTGTTAAGTGCTGCACTCTCATCAAGCCATTTTTCAAATGCTCTATCAAGCTGAACAGTTTGTCTGCAAAGATAGGTTAAGTTATGACCATCAAAATGTTTACCACTTTTAAAAAGCAAATAACCTTTTAATGCTTTTTCAATCGCTTGTTGACAGTGAAAAGCAATATTTCCCGCATCACCGCCCCAAGTCATTAAAATTCTTGCCGCTTGTAAGTCACAAAGTGCTTTATCAAGCCATTTATAATAATACATGCTATCTCTAGCACCTCTACGACTTCGACTCATAAAGCACCGCACCTTTCTCAGAAATCCATGCTGCATAGCTATCTGGGTCTTGTTGCAGTTCGTTCCATTCATCAGTGGTGTATATTTTAATATTCACCTGAATATCAAGTGGCATTTGCAAGTAAAGCTTATGGAGCAGTTTATTTTTATCGCAATCTTTAATTACAATACAAATATTAGCAGTTTTAAGCCTTCCGCTTGAAAGACCACGTTTTGCACCATATAAAATCACATAAACGGGACTGCATAACTCTAAAATGGATTTGATAATTATATTTTTTTCATTCTCATTCATAAGCTTTACCCTCCTTAAAGATTTTTAGTTATCTTAAAATTGCACTTATAAGCATTGTAAATGCACCTGCAAAACTATTTATCTTCTGTGTGTCTGGAAATGCATTTTCAGGTATTATAATATCATCTGGTGCTGTTTTATACCAGTTGATTAAATCCTGTTTTAGCCCATCAACCACATTTAATGATTGATAACGGAAATAGACTTCACCATAAATACCTGTTTTTTGTGACATATACTCTAAAGCATCTAAAATTGGTTTTGTGCTTGACCATGTAGGCGGTGTATTGTCATGGCATTTATAAGCGGCTAAACCTATGTAAAGTTTAACATCAGTGCCTTGAGTGTTTGCAATCCACCAATCAACGAGTGTTGCAAAATCAGCCGCTGAATGACCTATTTCCCAGTAAATCTGTGGCATAATATAATCAATAGTACCCGCTTCAATCCAAGCAAGACTATCTGCATAAGAGCTTACATAACTTTCATTACCTCTTGTATTTGAACCTCTTGGGTCGGTTGATTTATTCGCCCAGATACCCGCTGGACTTATACCAAACTGAATATTTGGTTTTGCTTCATGCAGTTGTTTGTCAAGCATTGAAACAAGTTTATTTACATTATCTCTACGCCAATCGGCAATATTATCAAAATCAGAACCATATTTTGCATATTCTTCTGCGTCGTCAAAATCTTGACCAGGATAGAAATAATCATCAAGATGTAAACCATCTACATCATAATTATTAACTATTTCAAGTGCACCATCAACAATAAG
>CALWUO010000012.1 GCA_944384745.1 uncultured Butyricicoccus sp. | reverse complement strand
CTACCAGATATGATAAACTTGCTGTGTCCTTTTTATCTTTTATTTATATCGCTGCTATTACCATTTTGTTAAAATGACAGTTAGCATAGACTTTTCAGATACGACCTAATAAATATAACAATTAGATATTATTTATAAAACCCTAGCGGGAGGACGCAAAGCGTACTCACGCATGAAATGGCTCGTGACGAGGCTCGTCATGGCAAGGCTTTCGAGGGTCTACTAAAGAGATACTTCAACTAATATATAAAAGCTAATATATACATGAATATTTTAAACCTCTTAGTAATAGAAATCAACCTATTGCTAAGGGGTTTTTGTTTATTTCCTCTAAATAGTTATTTGATTTTTATTTATATTTTATAAAATATGCATTTAATAATCAAAGTTTTTTTATATAAAATCAAAGTTTTTTCTATCGTTTTTATTATTCACATACTTTAGAATATAGTCATCAAGAAGATACACCGAGTCACTTCGGTAAACAGCTCAAATAAACAGGAGGAATCAACATGAAAAAGAAATTAGCTTTTATTCTTGCGTCATCTATGATGCTTGGTCTATTTGCAGGCTGTGGCAATACAAATGATGGTGGTAATGCTGGAGGCTCTGGCTCTGGTGGTGGTGCAACCGCTAGTGATATGCGTGTAGATGTATTTTACTATGACTATTCTGATGTATATATTTCAAGTGTTCGTAATGCTATGAATGAACAACTTGGTCAAATGGGCATTAAAGCAGAAAGCTGGGACGCTCAAGGTTCTCAGCCAACTCAGACCGACCAAGTTAATACAGCTATCACCGCTGGTTCTGACCTCTTGGTTGTAAATATTGTTGAAACAGCCACTTCTTCCCCTGCACAAGATATTGCAAATGTAGCTAAAAACGCTGGTATTCCTGTGGTATTCTTCAATCGTGAAGTTGCAGATGATGTTATCAACAGCTATGACAAATGTGCATTCGTTGGCACAAATGCTCCTGATGCAGGTCATATGCAAGGTGAAATGATTGGTAATTACTTAATTGAAAACTATGATGCAGTTGACCTAAATGGTGATGGTAAAATTTCTTATGTAATGTTTAAAGGTCAAGAAGGTAATGCTGAAGCTGAAGCACGTACACAATATGCTGTTGAAGATGCTAACAAGATTTTAACTGATGCTGGTAAACCTGAACTTGCTTATTATGACTCTGCGGCTTCTACTAAATACCTTGTAGACCAAGAAGGCAAATGGTCTTCTAAGGCTGCAAACGATTATATGACAACTCTACTTGGTTCTTATAATGAAGGCAATAACAACATGGTTGAACTTGTTATTTGTAACAATGATGGTATGGCTGAAGGTGCTATTTCTGCTCTGCAAAACGTTGGTTACAACAAGGGCGAAGGAACTACTATCATTCCTGTATTTGGTGTTGATGCTACTGATTCCGCTAAAGCACTTATTAAAGACGGTAACATGACAGGTTCTATCAAGCAAGATGCTGTTGGTATGGCTAGCACTATCAATACTTTAGTTAAAAATGTTTCTGATGGTTCTGACCTAATGGCAAATACTGATAGCTTTACAGTTGATGAAGGTGTAAACAAAATCCGTGTTCCATACGCTATGTATGACGCTAATACTCAGGAATAAATATAACTTTATTTAATGACACTACAAGGCAGGGCTGTCATATGACAGCCCTGTTTGCAAGCTCAAGAGAGGAGGAACAGTATGGATTCAGCTCTGCTAGAAATGCGAAATATTACAAAAGAATTCCCTGGTGTTAAAGCACTTAATGGAGTTAATCTAACTGTTAGACGTGGTACTGTTCATGCACTTATGGGTGAAAATGGTGCAGGTAAATCCACGCTTATGAAATGTCTTTTTGGTATCTACCATAGAGATTCTGGCACAGTGACACTTGATGGTAAACAAGTAGAGTTCAAAAGTGCAAAAGAAGCTCTCGAAAATGGTGTGGCAATGGTGCACCAAGAGCTAAACCAAGCTTTAACCCGTAGCGTTCAAGATAACTTATGGCTTGGTCGCTATCCAAAAAAGTTTGGTGTTATGGTTAGTGAGTCCGAAATGAAAAAACGCACAGAGGAAATTTTTAAAACACTAAATGTAACCGTAAACCCAAAAGCTATTATGTCTACCTTGCCTGTTTCTCAAAGACAAATGGTTGAAATTGCTAAAGCGGTTTCATATGATTCTAAAATTATTGTTTTTGATGAACCTACTTCTTCCCTTACTGAAACTGAAGTCGAACATTTATTCCGTATTATAAATATGTTGCGTGATAAAGGTTGCGGAATTATTTATATAAGCCACAAGATGGAGGAAATTCTCCGTATAAGCGATGATGTAACTATAATGCGTGATGGTCAATGGATTGCAACAAGACCTGCTTCTGAACTTACTATGGACGAAATAATTAAACTTATGGTTGGTCGTGAACTTACCAACCGTTTTCCTCCTAAGACAAACAAACCAGAAGATGTTATTTTAGATGTTCAACATTTAAAAGGAAAATACACCCGTCTTAAAGATGCCACTTTCCAACTGAGAAAAGGCGAGATTTTGGGTATAGCTGGTCTTGATGGCTCGGGTAGAACTGAAGTTTTAGAAAATCTGTTTGGTGTTATGACAAAAGAAAGCGGAACAATAACACTTCACGGTAAACAAATTAAAAACCGTAGCCCTAAAGAGTCCATAAAAAACGGTTTTGCACTTCTAACTGAAGAACGTCGTGCAACTGGTATTTTTGGTATAAGAGATATAAAAGATAATACTGTTATCTCAAGTTTAAATGATTACTTAATAGGCGGAATTTGTTTGAGTGATAAAAAGATGGTTGAAAAAACTGATTGGGGCATAAAAGCTATGCATATCAAAACTCCAACCCAAAAAACTCAAATTCGTTCACTTTCAGGTGGCAATCAGCAAAAAGTTATTATTGCTCGTTGGCTACTTACAAAGCCTGAAGTTTTACTGCTTGATGAGCCAACCCGTGGTATTGATGTCGGTGCAAAATATGAAATTTACCAACTTATAATTGACCTTGCAAATGAGGGTAAAGGCGTTATAATGGTATCTTCTGAAATGCCTGAACTTTTAGGTGTATGTGACCGTATTCTGGTTATGTCTGGCGGTCAAGTTGCAGGTGAAGTTGACGCCAAAAACACCAGTCAAGAGGAAATCCTCACATTAGCTGCTAAATATGTTTAAGCAAGGAGGAAAAGGAATATGAGTAATAAATCACAAGAGCTTGCTAATAAAGCTAACAAATTATCTGGTAGACAGATAGGCGATACTCTTTTAAACAATGCACTTATAATTATAATGGTTTTAGTTGCAATCTATGTTGCAGTTAAAGAACCTACATTTTTATCCCCTCGCTCACTTGTCAATCTGTTATCACTTACCGCTGCATATCTTCCTGTTGCATTGGGTATTGCAGGTTGTATTGTGCTTACTGGTACTGACCTTAGTGCTGGTCGTGCGGTTGGTATAACCGCTTGTGTAGCGGCTTCCCTGCTACAAAAAACAGATATCCCAAATAAAATGTGGCCAAATATCGGAACACTTCCAATTCCAGTTGTAATTGTAATTGTTGTTGTTATTGGTGCTCTTATTGGTGCTTTTAATGGTTTCTTTGTTGCTAAGTTTAAGCTACACCCATTTATTGTAACCCTTGCAACACAGTTAATTTTGTACACAGTTCTTCTATTATATGTTCAAATGGGCAATAACAACGGCATGGCTATTTCAAACCTTGATGATGGCTATCGTCATTTTGTTGTTGGTTCTCCTCCAATTCTTAATTTTGGTTCTATCCAAATTCCTAACTATGTTTTATATTCCATTATACTTTCTGTTTTAATGTGGTTTATTTGGAATAAGACAACATTTGGTAAAAATATGTTTGCACTTGGTGCAAATGAAGAAGCTGCTAGAGTTTCTGGTGTAAATGTATTTCTAACAACTATCGCTGTATTTGCTCTTGCAGGTGCAATGTATGGTTGGGCTGGTTTTATTGAATCTGCTCGTGTTGCATCTAACACTGCTAACACTGGCGTTAACTATGAACTTGATGCTATTGCTGCTTGTGTAATCGGTGGCGTATCATTTGTAGGCGGTATTGGTAAAGTTAGCGGCATTATTATTGGTGTTATCATGCTGCGTCTTATCTTTGTAGCCTTACCTCTTATTGGTATGGACCAAAACTTGCAATATGCAATTAAGGGTGGTATTATCCTGTTTGCTTGTGCACTTGATATGCGTAAATATCTGGTTAAAAAATAATTCTTACCTACTTCATTCTGGTGTCCGTCCTCTTGGTAGATGGACACCTATTTTTTTATTTTATTAAATGTAGTATACTTATTAAAAGGAGGCGATTTTATGGAGCTATATAGTGTACTTCTTGCTGATGATGAAGAACAAATAAGAGTTGGTATAAGCAAAAAAATAAACTGGGAAGAACTCGGTTTCACTCTTATAGGCGAAGCTGAAAACGGTGCAGAAGCTTTAGAACTTTGTGAACAATTAAGACCTGATGTTTTACTTACCGATATAAAAATGCCATTTATGGACGGTTTGGAGCTTTGCAGAAATTTAAAACAATCACTCCCAACCGCAAAACTGATTGTTTTTTCTGGTTTTGATGATTTTGAATATGCAAGGCAAGCGGTAAGCAATGGCGTTTTTGAATATATAATGAAGCCCATAAATGCCACCGAATTAAAAGACGTTTTAACAAGACTTCGTAAAAAGCTTGATAGTGAACGACTTGAAAAACGTGATATGGAGGCTTTACGCCATCAATATGAGGAAAGTTTGCCTGTACTTCGTGAGCTTTTCTATACTCGCTTGCTTGATGGTCATATACCTAATGATGAGATAAATCAACGTGCATTGCGTTTTGATATTGATATATCTAAGGGAAAATGGACAACGGTTTTAGTTCGTGTTAACGCTCAAAAAGCTCTTTCATATGATGAACTTGTTTTGCTGTCTATCCGTAGTTTTATAGAACAACATTTTCAGCTTGATGTATCTTCTCTTCGTACTTTGATTTATAATGATATGGTTACTTTGCTTGTTCAAACCGAACATATTTATCCGCTTATACAAGAAATGCAAAGGCTTTGTTATCTTGTTTCATCTTATCTTGGAATAAATATCTGTGTAGGTATAGGCAGAATTTACACAGCGGAAAACCTTAAATTTTCGGCAAAAGAAGCTCAAAATGCACTTGATACTCAGATTTTAACAGGTGATACTCAAGTGCTTTATATAGGTGATATAGAACCAAAACAAACAGCTAGACTTTCTTTTGATGAACAGGATATGCAAGCTCTTGAAAATGCTATAAAATTCGGCACTCAAAATGATGTCAGTTTATTTATTGAAACTCTTATGAACAGGGTTAGAGAAACAAGGTTTACTCTCGCTCAATGTCATTTATTTTTTCTTGAAATTATAACTGCTTTGGTGAGGATTGCCCGTTCAGTTGGTGAAGATGTTGAAGAAAATTTTTGTAAAAACTTTACTAACTTTGTTTCTATTTCAGATTTTAACTCTCTTAATGATTTAGGTGATTGGCTTTGCTCTCACTGCACCAATTTGCAAGAACTTCTAGGTCAAAAACGTTCCGATTCGGCTAGTAAAACAATAAGCAAAGCTAAGGATTTTATATCTTGTCATTTTACCGAAAGTGATATAAGTGTTGATACATTATGTGATTATTTACATCTATCATCTGCTTATTTTTCCACGCTCTTTAAACGTGAAACGGGAAAAAGTTTTATAGCTTATGTGACAGAACTTCGTATGGAAATGGCGGCTAATATGCTAACTCAAACTGATGAAAAAACCTATTTAATCGCTGAAAAAATAGGATATACTGACCCTAATTATTTTAGTTATGTGTTTAAAAAACATTTTGGATTAACTCCATCTAAATACCGTGCAGGAAAACGCAATTAAGCCCTAAAAAGGAGGCAAAAAATGCATAAACTCTTCAAACGTTTTGCTTTAAATATAGCAGGTCTTTATAAAAAAATGAGCATTCAAATGGTTATTGCACGTTCATTTACAACCGTTGCCATTATTGGCATGGTTTTTATGGGCGGTAGTATGGTTTTGCATTTTTTAAACACCTCCTCTGAACTTATAATAGAAAATACAGAACGTGTTTTACGTCAATCAAATTTAAATCTTGATAGTTATTTAAGAAGTATGATGCAAATATCCGACACTATGTATTATAGAGTTATAAAACATTCGGATTTAGCTAAAGACTCTATCTCGAATAGTATGGATTTACTTTATGAAGAAAATCGTGACTCGCTTGTATCTATTGCACTTTTTAACGGAACAGGTGAACTTATAACTTCCACTCCCCTTTCAACATTAAAACAATCCGCAAAACCTCAGGAAAGCTCTTGGTTTCTTGCGGCTTTAAGCAAAATGGAAAACTTTCATTTTTCTACACCTCATATTCAACGTTTATTTGACCATTCTGACAATCAATATCACTGGGTTGTATCTTTAAGCCGATATGTTCAACTTACATATGGCGGGGTTACTAAAAGTGGTGTATTGCTTGTTGATATGAATTTTGCAGGCATTGAACAGGTATGTCAAAATGTTGAACTGGCAAACGGTGGATATATTTACCTTATAGATGCTAATGGTGAAATCATATATCACCCAAAACAACAGCTTATATATGCGGGACTACATGAGGAAAATAATATAAAAGCCTCTACATATGCCGATGGCACTTATAAAGAAACCTTTTTAGGCGAAAAAAGACTTGTTTCAGTTAAAACAGTTGGTTATACAGGTTGGAAACTTGTTGGAGTTGTGCCAAATAAAACTTTTAGTTCTGGCTCTCCTCAAATTTGGTTTTTTGGTTTATCGCTTATTTTATTTTCCATTTTCTTACTTGCATTTGTGAATTTTAGAATTTCTGCTTATATTTCTGACCCTATTCAAAGACTTGAACATTCTATCAATAATTTAAGAATTGGCACAGATAATTTACAGATAGAAGAAACTGGCTGTTATGAAGTTCAAAAATTGACCCATTCCATAAGGTCTATGGTCTCCACAATGCACCATCTTATGGACGATATTATAGAACAAGAAAGACAAAAACGCAGAAGTGAACTTGAAATTTTACAATCCCAAATCAATCCCCATTTTCTTTATAACACTCTTGACTCTATAATTTGGATGACTGAGGCTGGTCGTTATGATGAGTCTATACAAATGGTAACTTCTCTTGCAAGATTTTTTAGAATATCTCTTAGCCGTGGCAAGCGAATAATCCCGCTCAAAGATGAACTTGAACATGCTAAACATTATATGACAATTCAGCAAATACGTTTTAAAAACAAATTTACTACCGAAATCACCGCCCAACCAGATACAGAAAATATTTATACCTTAAAACTTATTATTCAGCCTATACTTGAAAACGCCATTTATCATGGCATGGCTTCATGTGAAGATGATGGTCTTATTCGTGTAAATGCTTGGCGTGATAATGATGATTTAATAATAGATATAAGTGATAACGGAATTGGTATGCGTCCAGAAGTTGTTGAGTCTTTATTAGATGAAAATAAACCTGAGATTAAAACCAGTGGTTCTGGTATGGGTGTAAGAAATGTACATAGACGTATCCAATTAAATTTCGGTGAACAATATGGTCTTAGTATCTTTAGTGAGCCTGATGAGGGAACATCTGTTAGAATTAGACTACCTGCACTAAATGAAGAACTTGCAAAGCAAATGGAGGAAAATGAATGAAAAAAAACAACTTAATCCAGCTTGTTATTCTATTTATTTTAGGTGCTGCTGTTTTATTTTCTTTACTTCTTCCACAGCTTCCCCATATAAGCAACAACGAAGAAATTATACAGATTTCTATGATTTTAAGAGAGTCTGATAATTCTCTTTGGAGTAATACAAGAATAGGGCTTGAACAGGCTTCAAATGAATTTAATGCAGAGCTTAGATTTTTAAGTTTATCTAAAACAGATGATTATAATGAACAGCTTGAACTTGTAAAACGTGAAATAGATGGCGGTGCTGATGCAATTATAATTGTTCCTGTAAACCCAGATGAATTTTCTAATTGGCTATCAAATCAGAAAATCTCTTGTCCTATTATATCTATTGAATCACCGATTAAAAATGCAAATCTAACTATTTCTCCTGACTGTCAAATGCTTGGAACTGCACTTGCTAATGCTGCAATACATAGATGGCGTGGAAATACTGTTTGTTTGATTGACACTTCTTTATCAAGAACAGGAATAACTGCACGTATTGATGCTGCTGAACAAACTCTAAAAAAACATAATATACCTGTTAAAAGAATTACAATATCCGACAATCAAATATTAAATGATTTACCATCTTTACTTTTACAATATAATTCATCTGATGTTATAACCTTTGAACCATATTCCACAGAACTTGCGGCAAAATGCAAAGAAAATAATAAACTTGATTTTAAACTATATGGCACAGGCGTAAGCACATATATAGCAGGTTGCATGGAACGTGGAACTATAAATGCAATAGCTGCTTGGAGCGATTATGCAACTGGTTATTTAGCTGCACAAAATGCTATTTTACTGTCCCGAAATAAAAAACCTACATTTGATTCTTTGCCTTTTAGGATTATATATTGGGAGGATATGTATGAAACAGAAAATGAAAAGCTGCTGTTTCCTGTTATTTCTTGAAATACTTATTTTGTTATCGGGTTGTAACTCATATAATAATGACAAATCTGCAAATACAATTAGAATAGGTGTGGCTTTATATACTCAAGATGATACATTTATATCAAGCATTGTCCAAAATCTTGAAAAAATAGCACAACAAACTGAAAATAAAGATTTAAAAATAAATATAACTATTATGGACGGAAAATCTAATCAAACAACACAAATGGAGCAAATAGACCAACTTATTCGCAGAAATTATAATTTTTTATGTGTAAATATTGTTGATAGAACTGCCGCTTCTGTGCTTGTAGATAAAGCAAAAGATGCTGATATACCTGTTATTTTCTTTAACCGCCAACCAGTAGCTGAAGATATTGAACGCTGGGAAAAAGCTTATTACGTGGGTTCTAAGGCTGAGGAGGGTGGTAAACTTCAAGGTCAAATAGTTTTAGATGCTTGGCTTAATAATAAAGATATATATGATAAAAATAATGATAACATTATTCAATATGTTATGCTTGAAGGTGAACCTGCACATCAAGACACACTTCTTCGCACTGAATATGCAATTAAAACACTGACAGATAATGATATAATGGTTGAAAAGCTCTCCAGCGATACTGCAAACTGGAGCAAAAGTCAAGCAATAAATAAAACTTCTGAATGGATAAAACAATTTAATAACAATATTGAAGTTGTATTTGCAAATAATGATGATATGGCTTTAGGTGCTATTGATGCCTTTACAAATGCTGGGCTTAATATACCACTTATTGTTGGCGTTGATGCAATCCCCCCTGCAATAGAAGCTATAAAAAATGGCACATTATATGGCACTGTAAAAAATGATGCTTATGGTGTAGCTAACACCATGTTAAGTTTGATTTTAAGTTTATATAATAATGAGAAAATAAATTTAAAACTTGAAGATGAACATTATTTATGGTTGCCATATGAAATTATAACAATTGAAAATGCATAAAAAAATAGGTCAGGTTTTTTGCCTGACCTATAATTGTTTTTATCTTTTTGAGAATAGTTTTAAAATATTGATAAATAGATTTATAAAATCAAGATAAAGTTGCAAAGCAGAAATAATAGATGCACGCTTTAACATATCTTCATCTTGGTTATAGGTTTGATATAAAGCCTTGATTTTTTGTGTATCATAAGCTGTAAAGCCTAAAAATAGAGCAACTCCAGCAAAACAAACTAAACGCTCCATACCACCAAAACCAAAAAACATTCCCAATAAATTAACAATTATTAAAAATATAATTCCACTTACTAAAATAGGTTGAATTCTACTTAAATCCACAGAAGTAAAGTATCCAACAGCCGCCATTATACCGAAATAAAGTGCGGTTACACCAAAGGCAAGCACTAAAACTGACACTTCAAAATATAGAAAATATGTTGCAAACATAAGACCATTTAATATTGCATAAATAAAAAACAATACTTTTGCTGCTGGAATAGATAGTTTTTCAATTCTAGCTGATAAATAAATAACTGTTATAAGTTCGACAGCCCCTAAAATAATCATAGCTGGAATTGATAGAAGCAATGTAACTAAACCAGTTTTATATATGCCTATCATCACTGCAAAAGTGCAAAGCAAACCTAAAAACATAAAACCGAATGTTTTTGCAGTATAAGTTTTTAATGATTGAGCCTTAGAATTATAAAATGAGCCATTCATTTTATTCACCCCTTTAACTTGTTTTAATTATTATATCATATGCTATGTTTGCAGTCTACATCGCTCTAGTATCTTTTTTGTATCTTAAATTTTTAAAGGTTTGTGAACTTTCTTTATAATGCAAGACTAAAGAGAAATTTTGTGATATGATAAAAATATAAATTTGGACTATAAGGGCTGATGGTATGAATATCAAATGCACCCAAAACATCTTCAAAAGTTCAAATAATGTTTCATCTATTACATACTATATTCTGACTCCTGAAGATGTTGAAATTCGTGGTGTAATACAGATTGCACATGGTATGTGTGAATATTTCTCTCGTTATACAGTGTTTGCTAAATATCTTTGTAGCCTTGGCTTTGTTGTTTGTGGCAATGACCACTTGGGACATGGTGCTTCTGTTTCAAGAGAAACTGAACTTGGTTTTTTCGCACCTAAAAACGGTTGGTCTTGTCTTGTTGATGATATGAAAAAACTAACTGATATAATGCGGACTCGTTATCCTGATTTACCTTTTTACCTTTTTGGTCATTCTATGGGTTCTCTGCTTTCAAGATTATATCTACCTCTATATGGCAAAGAACTTCAAGGCTGTATACTTTGTGGTACAGTAGGCCCTGCACCATTTGCTAAAGCCAGCATAAGGCTTGCAGACTCAGTTGTTCACACCAAAGGTATGACCTATCGTTCCGCATTTCTATCTAAAATGACCCTTAATAATTTTAATAAAAAAGTCCCACAGCCTAATTCTATGTTTTCTTGGCTTTCTCGTGATAAAAATATAGTCGAGCTATTTCAGTCGGATAATAAATGCAATTTTGTGGTCACTGCAACTGGTTTTCGAGATTTATTTACACTGGTACAAAAATCAAATCATGTCCGTTGTTTTCGCACGACACCCCATGATATACCCATACTGCTTATAGCAGGCGACAAAGACCCTGTGGGCTGTTATGGTGATGGCGTTAGAACAGTTGCCCGAATGTATCGTGCCGCTGGTCAAAAAGATGTTGATGTTATATTCTATAAAGATGGCAGACATGAAATCTTAAATGAGCTTAATCATCTTGATGTGTTTGGTGATATATCTCGCTGGATTGAAGAACATCTTCCTACAAAAGACGAAAGTGCATAAGCTCTAAAGCCGTTCGGTTATCAAAACTGAACGGTGTTTTCTTGAATACAATCGGAGGATTATAAATGAAAAAAAATAAACTTTTACAAGGCGGTGCAATAGCTGCTGGTATATTTACAGCGGTTACTGTTTGGCAAAATGTAAATGTTAAAATAACTAGATATCATATCTATTCACAAAACTTGCCAACAAACTTTAACCGTTACAGAATAGTTCTTTTAAGTGATATACATAGCCGAAATTTTGGATTTAGTCAAAAAGCTCTTTTAAGTCGAGTTAAAAAAATGCACCCTGATTTAATATTGATAGCTGGTGATTGGGTTGATGCAAAACATGGTGATTTTTCAAACTGTACTGAGCAAGCAAAACTTTTAAATAAAATCGCTCCTGTTTGGGCGATTTATGGCAATCATGAATTACGTAAAATACGCAAAACTGGCGTTGACACAATGCATAAAGCCCTTTATGATGCTGGTGTACATTTTCTTCATTGCTCAGGTACTCGCATAGAACGTGACAATTCATATATAAATCTTATTGGCATTGAAGACGACTCAAAACCGCATACAAGAAATAAAAAACGTATACAAAATATAACAGATATGCTTTCTCGTGTTATGCATGGAATTTTACCAGATGAATTTACTATTTTAATGGCACATCACCCTGAATTTATAGATATATATTCAAATGAACCTATTGACCTTGTTGTGTCTGGTCATGCACATGGAGGTCAAGTTAGAATACCTTTTGTAGGTGGACTTATTGCACCTAATCAAGGGTTATTTCCCCGTTATACCTCAGGAAAACATATAAAAAATAACACTCAAATGGTTATAAGCCGTGGGCTTGGCGGATTTAAACCAATTCGCATTTTTAATCAACCAGAAGTTGTTGTTATATCATTGCATAAAGGAAAGAAAAAGCTCGTCAAAAACTGACGAGCTTTTAAAATTTTATCTAATAACACGAACAGAAATCATGCCATCAATAGACTTGATAGCTTCAATCATAGCTTCTGTTACTTCGGTATCTGTATCCATAATTGTGTAAGCAAAATTACCTTTAGAACGGTTGCCCATATTCTCAATGTTCATACCCTCTTTAGATACAACAGCGGAAATAGCTGCAATCATATTAGGGATATTTTTATGTATCATACATACACGGATACCTGCTTCTCTTGGCACTTTTAAGTTAGGGAAGTTTACAGAATTTCTAATTGTGCCTGTTTCCAGATAATCCATAACTTCCTTAACCGCCATTTTAGCACAGTTATCTTCACTTTCAGGAGTAGATGCGCCCAAGTGAGGCATAATAATTGCATTTTCTTGTTTTAACATTATATCACTTGCAAAGTCAGATACATAACAAGCTACTTTACCACTTTCCAAAGCGGCTGCCATTGCGGTTTCATCTACCAATTCACCACGAGCAATATTTATAATTCTAACACCATCTTTCATTGTAGCTATGGTGTCAGCGTTAATCATATTTCTTGTGTCGTCAAGTAGTGGCACATGAACGGTTATATAATCGCAGTTTGCAAAAATCTGATTTAAATCTGTGATATGCTTTACAGAACGTGAAAGAGATAATGCACCATCAACAGACAAGAATGGGTCATAACCCCAAACGTCCATTCCCAAACCAATAGCCGCATTTGCAACTTTTACACCGATTGCACCCAGACCAATTACACCTAAACGCTTGCCGTCAAGCTCTGGACCTGCAAACTTAGATTTGCCCTTTTCAGCAGCAGGACCAATGTCTTCTGTACCAATTAAGCCCTTAGTCCAATTAATGCCCTGTACAATCTTACGAGATGCCATAAGCATAGCACAAATTACAAGCTCTTTTACAGCATTTGCATTTGCACCAGGGGTATTAAATACAACCATGCCTTGCTCTGCACATTTTTCAAGTGGAATATTATTTACTCCTGCACCTGCACGAGCAATACATTTTAGGCTTTTTGGAAACTCCACATCATGCAGTTTAGCAGAACGAACTAAAATAGCGTCATAGTTTTCCATATCCTCTGCATAAGTATAATTTTCTTTATCAAAATCATCAAGACCACACTGGCTGATTTTATTATATAATTTAACGTTATACATTTAAATAACCCGCTTTCTATATTTAAAAGTGCTCCACCAGTAAAATTATACTGGTGGAGTGTTGTTCGTTTATACAAAAATCTTAGCTATGTTCTTCTGCAAATCTTTTCATAAATGCAACTAGCTTTTCAACGCCTTCTAATGGCATTGCATTATAGATAGATGCTCTCATACCGCCAACAGAACGATGTCCTTTAAGATTTGACATACCCTCTGCAATAGATGCTTTTACAAATTCTGCATCAAGTGCATCATCACCTGTTCTAAATGTAACATTCATATTAGAACGACTTTCTTTTTGTGCTACTGCCTTATAGAAAGTTTGACTATCAAGGTAATCATAAAGAAGTTTGCTCTTTTGTTCTGCACGTTTTTGCATTTGCTCAAGTCCGCCAATGGACTCCACCCACTCAAGCACAAGACCCAAGATATAAATAGCATATGTAGGAGGTGTATTGTACATGCTATCTTTCTCAGCCATCAGTTTCCAATCTAAGATTGTTGGATATTTATCTTGTGGATAGTTGCCTAGCAAATCTTCACGCACAATAACAACTGTTAAACCAGCAGGACCCATGTTTTTCTGTGCACCTGCATAAATAACGCCATATTTTGAAACATCAACAGGCTTTGACAGAATATTAGAAGACATATCTGCAACAAGTGGCACATTTGCTGGTGTTTCAGGGTCATAATGATATTCAGTACCATAAATGGTATTATTAGCACAAATATAGAAATAATCTGCATCTTCACGGATATCAAGTTCAGCCTGAGTTGGCACTCTGTCAAAGTTAGTTTCCTTTGATGAAAACGCTGTATGTATATCACCAAACTTTAAAGCTTCTTTATAAGCATTGTTTGCAAAGTTACCAGTAACAGCATAATCAGCCTTACCTGTTTTCATAAGGTTCATAGGGATTGCCGCAAACTGAGTTGTTGCACCACCCTGTAAAAACAGCACCTTATAGTTATCAGGGATATTCATAACACGACGAAGAGCAGCTTCGGTTTCCTTGATAATCGTGTCATATACCTTTGAGCGGTGACTCATCTCCATTACTGACATTCCTGAACCATGATAGTTAAGCATTTCTGAGGCTGCCTTCTCCAGTACGGATAGTGGAAGCATAGATGGACCTGCGGAGAAATTATAAATTCTGGTTTCTGACATCTTTCAAGTAACCTACCTTTCAATAATTTTTTCATCAAACGCCAAAAGTTTGACAAAAAATAAATAAAATATACTTTAAATTATATATCCACTTTCACACTTTAACAAGGTTTAAATCATAAATTTATTATGGTATAATTTAATAAAAAATTATAGGAGAATATCGGGTAAGATGAACATACTTGATATATTGTACGCACAGGACGGAATTTCGTCCGTAGGTGTATGCGAATTTGACACATTAAAAGATTATATGAGCCTGTCTGCAATAGAAAAATCTTACAGCTATTGTGAAAATGCACACAGTGTTTATGTTGCTTTATTTCCATATTTTAATGGATTAAAAAGCGGTAATTTATCTATTTATGCAATGGGAAAAGATTATCACACTGTTATTTACGATATCTTAACACCTATTTCCGAGCAAATTGAGAGGAAAACAGGTTCAAAATCAGTTGTATTAGTGGACAATTCACCACTTAATGAAACCCAAGCCGCAAGACTTGCAGGTGTTGGAAAAATAGGTGAAAATGGTTTAATCTTTGATAAAAAATACGGTAGTTTTGTATTTATAGGCACAATTTTAACAAATCTTGAGTTTAAGCAAATGCCCGCTATTCTATCTGATAATACGCACATTGTACCACCTAGCAAAGACAGTAAAATTATAGATTGTTTGCATTGTGGACTTTGTAAAAAACACTGTTTGGCTAATGCAATAGGTGATAACGGCAAAATAAACTGTGAAAAATGTCTTTCTGATTTAACTCAAAGCAAAAAAGATTTAAGCAAAGAACAAACAGATTTACTTTTAAAACATAATTTAATTTGGGGTTGCGATACCTGTCAGTTTGTCTGCCCACAAAATAAAAATGTGCCTTTTACCGAAAACAAAAGTTTTACTCAAGACTTAATAAATTCTTTATCTATTGAAGATATTGAAAATCTAACCCGAAAACAATTTAATGAAAAATATAAAGATAGGGCATTTACTTGGCGTGGAACAAAACCGCTTATTAGAAATTTAACCCTGAAAGGATATAAAATATGAACACCCCATTATATAACTCTCTCTCTAAGCTTATAGATAAAAATACTCTTAGAATGCATATGCCTGGACATAAAGGAAAAGCTTATTTTAAACCTTTTGATAATATTTTTCCATATGATTTCACTGAAACCCCTCAAACAGGAAATTTATATGAAGAACAAGGCTCAATAAGAGAGGCTGAACTTTTAGCCGCTAAACTTTATAAAGCACATGATTGTCACTTTTTAACAGGTGGTTCAACTGAAGGCATACATGCTATGCTTGGTTCTATTTGTTCTGATGGTGGCTCGGTTTTGCTTGATAGAAATTGTCATAAGAGTGTAACTGCTGCTTGTGCATTGTTTGATTTAAAGCCTTATTTTGTTTATCCCGAAATACTAGAGCCATATGGTTTTGGTTGTAAACTATCATTAGAAAGCACAGAAAAACAGTTAAAAGCTCACCCTAATATAAAAGCTATGCTTATTGTATCCCCTAATTATTATGGCATAATACAAGATATTAAAGCTTTAGCCGATTTATGCCACAGTTATAATGTAAAATTACTTGTTGATGCTGCTCATGGAGCACACTTCCCCGCTATAAATTTAAAATCACCAATAGAACTTGGTGCAGATGTTGCGGTTTTAAGTGCCCATAAAACATTGCCTGCCCTTGGTCAAGGTGCGTATCTTATTATGGCTGATACAGTTGATAACAAAGCTATCCGCCAAACTGAAAGTATGGTTTGCACTTCTAGTCCCTCATATCCTATTATGGTTTCTTTGGATTTAGCCAGAGATTGGTTGCAAAACACAAATGATTATAAAGTTTGTGCAGAACGTGTAAATGATATCCGTGAATTTATAAACACTAATACAGCTTTTATAGCTTTAACCCCAAGTGAAAATTTCGACTTAGATAGCACAAGGCTTACTGTTTGTACCGCTAAAACTGGTATATCTGGTCATGAAATAATGCAAAAACTGGATAATGACTTTAATATTATCTGTGAAATGGCAGACGATAGAAATATTGTCTGTATACTTACAGGTATTGACTCAAAGTATGATTTTGAGCAGTTGAAAAATGCGTTTTTGGTCTGTTCATTTGGCTTATCAAATGATATTTTGCCTGATATTATTCCCCCTTTACCTGAGCCAAAACAAGCTATATCTGTGAGAAAAGCATGGTTTTCTAAAAATAAATTGGTAAATATAAAAGATGCTGAGGGTAAAATATGTGCAAGACCTATAACACCTTATCCCCCTGGGATACCTGTTGTTTTCTCAGGAGAGGAAATCACAGCAAAACACATTGAATTTTTAACTAAACGATGCTATAATACTGTAAGCGAAGTGCTTATTTGCACAGAATTTTAAACTAAAAGGAGATTTTTTATGCTCAGCTTTGACAGCTTTTCTGATAATAAAGAAGTTATACAAAGTCTTAAAGCTGCACTTAATCACCGTTTTCCTCAAACAGTGCTTTTAACTGGCAGTGAAGGCAGTGGCAAATGGTCACTTGCTAAAACTTTGGCTGCTGGCTTGCTTTGCACATCAAAAACAAATAAACCTTGTGGTGTATGTGAGTCTTGTCAAAAGTTACAGCATAATTGTCACCCTGATATAGAATATATAGATTTTGATGACCAAGAAATATCTGTTTCTATTGCAAGAGATTTAAGACAAAAAATCTATGTGCTTCCAAATGATTCTGACAGACGAGTTGTGTTAATTCGTCATGCTCATAAGCTTAATATATCTGCCCAAAATGCTTTGCTTAAAGTGCTTGAAGAACCGCCAAAATATGCATTTTTTATTTTAACAAGTGAACAAGCTGGCGGTATTTTAGAAACTATACGTTCTAGATGTAGCAAATATCATTTAGCCCCTAAAAATAATGATTTTGATTTATCTAACCTTGAAAATATAACTGGTTTTATAAAGGCTTTGTCAAGTGCTGATGAATATAAAATGCTTGTAAATGCTATGAGCTTTGAAAAATTATCAAAATCCGAACTTAAAAATGTATTAGGACTTATTCAGGCTGCATTGCATGACTGTATATTTATTGCAAATAATCTTTCAGCAAATGTATTACCAGAAATAGGACAGAAAGAACTTGCAAACAAGGTTTCATATGAAAAACTTATAAAATTATATGATTTTATTGGAACTTTAAGGCTTAGAGTACAAGGAAACGCTGCACCTAATATAGTTTGTGCTTGTCTTTGTGCTGAAGCTTATCAAATATGTTTTATATAAATATCCCATTATAGGAGGACTTTAAAATTGACAACAATAGTTGGTATCCGCTTTAAAAAAGTGGGTAAAGTATATCATTTTGACCCAAACGGTCTTGATATTCATGTAGGTGATTATGTTATAGTCGAAACCGCAAGAGGTATTGAGTGCGGTGAATGTGCTTTAGCTAATAGAGAAATTGAAGATGAAAACGTTATAAAACCTGTCAAGAAAGTTATAAGAATTGCAACTGAAACCGACCTTCAAGTTGCAAGAGGCAATGAACAACAAGCAAAAGAAGCTTTTGATATTTGTCGAAAAAAAATCGCAGAACATGAACTTGATATGAACCTTGTATCGGTTGAATGTACTTTTGACCTCAATAAGATTTTATTCTATTTTACAGCCGATGGCAGAGTTGATTTTAGGTCTCTTGTTAAAGATTTAGCCTCTATTTTCCGTACACGAATAGAACTAAGACAAATAGGTGTGCGTGATGAAGCTAAAATTGTAGGTGGTCTAGGTATTTGTGGAAGAGAGCTTTGTTGTGCAAGCTATCTTGAGGATTTTCAGCCTGTATCTATAAATATGGCAAAAGACCAAAATCTTTCACTAAATCCTACTAAAATATCTGGTACTTGTGGCAGACTTATGTGCTGTTTAAAATATGAATATGATGGCTACCATGAAATGCAAAAAATAACCCCTCGTGTTGATAGTATAGTTGAAACCCCTGAGGGCAAGGGAACTGTTGTTTCCACTGAGGTTATCTGTGGAACATGTAAAGTTCAACTTGAAGGCAGTGACGAAGCACCTAAAACCTTTGCTTGCACTGATTGTTGTGTAATTAAGGCAGGCAAACGTAAGTATGATAAAAACTATGACACAGATGAACTTGATATTTTAGAGGAAAACACCAAGCTTATAGCATCTGAAGAACCTGAAGAAGATGAAAAACATCGTCGCAAACGAAATAAATCAGGCTCCAAAAAAACTCCAAAAATCAAATGATGAACAATCTGACTTTTACAAACAATTACAAAACCCGTTCACAAATGTGAACGGGTTAATTTTTTTATGTTTTTGAAGTTAAAAGCTTTTGAACGGTGCTATTTCTAAAATTGGTATAAACTTCACCAGCTTTCATTTCAACACCCTTAATTCTTGCAAGTTCTTCAACTGTTACAAAAGCATAACCTTTTTCTGATAAAATATCAATCGCATTTAATACACCTTCAAGAGTGCAATCTCTTAAATCATGCATAAGAACAATATCGCCATCTTTAGCATTTTCAACGATTACATTTTTAATTCGTTCTGCATCACGATATCTCCAATCCAGTGTATCAACGCTCCAGTTAATAATTGGTAAACCACAAGCTTTGGCTGCTTTTTTAACATCATCATTTACATCACCACCAACTGGACGGAATACAGTTGGACCTTCACCACAATAAGAGTTAATTAAATCGCTATTTGACTGTATTTGCTCTACAATAACATCATATGTTTTTTTAGTTAATAGTCCAGGGTGGTCCATTGTATGATTGCCTAGTTCATGACCTTCTGCTAAATATCTATCCATATGTGTATGAAAATCTTTTATTCTATAACCACACATAAAGAAAGTTGCATGTGCATTTCTCTCTTTTAGACCGTTTAACAGTCTTGCTGTTAAGCCCTCAGAACCACCTGTCGGACCATCATCAAATGTAAGTGCTACATATGCATCAGCTTTAGGTATAGGCGGAGCTTGGTCTGGCAGTTGCTCACCCATTGCTGTAAGTGCAGATACTTGTGAATCTGCATTGCCATATGAAAGTTCACCCATCATAAATATATCGCCAGTACCTGCGGTAGTATAATCCATCTTTTCAGCGATTGTTTTTGCAGATATATACATTATATCTTCCTTAACTATCACATTATCACTATTTTCAGTTATTTCAATGGATTTATCACCAATACTAATTGTTGTTTTACCATCTTTCTCTGATGAAGTGCCGCCAAATGCTGCTGCAAGCCCATTGACTGGCAAATAATAATTATCACCATCTACTATTGGAGCATAAGTAGTTAGACCGTTACTGTCTTCAAGTGTAACTTCTTCACCATTTTTAATTACTTTATCTGAACCTGCTCTAAAGATAAGACTGCTTTTCACTAGCATATCTTTTGGTATGCCGATTTGCTCGGTTGCCTTGTCACAAAGTTTTGACATTGTTTTATCATTTGTTTCTTTATCGGATAAAACAGCAAAATACCCATTTTCCGAAACCTTGTAAGTCCAACCCATACCATCAGCGAAATTTTTTGCAGACATAAACACTGGTGCATTTATATCATTTGTCTGTGGATAAACAATATTAACATCAAAAGTTTTATCATCTTTGGTTAGTTTTGCATTAGGTGCTGAACCGTCCCAACTTAGCTCCATACCCATTGCCTGAGCTGTACCTGAAATAGGTAACATTATCTCTCCAGTTTCATCTGCGTAAACTGCATTTTGTATGTCATCTCCAAATGAAATTTTTTGACCTGATAACATAGCATTATTGTTTCCAACCTCAACAACCAACTGTTGTGCTGATGAAAAAATATCCGTAAAATTTCCTGCACCAACACCACTTATAACAGTAGGCACTATTGCCAAAAAGAAAACAATAACCATTAGCACAGCACCGATTTTCCATTTCATAATGATTTTATCCTCCCACAAGTAAATTTTGTGCTTTGCATTATTATACAACATATATAGCTTAAAGTCGTAACAAAACGACAAAATTTTTGCATCATTTTAGAATCATTTTTATTCTGGTAAAACCTGTATTCCAATGCCCAGAAGGTGAGGACCTACATAAGAGGCTAATGTACAATCAATCTCACCTTCAAACATAAATTGAGGATTAGAAAGTGACTGTAATATTCTATCCTTTAGGCTGTTCATTTCATCTATGCAATCGCCGTTTGCTACTGATATATTATATGCACCATTTCCAGAATATAACTTTTCTATTTTTTGTGCCATTTTTTCAAGTGCTAATTTTCTGCCACGCACTTTTTCTGCACTTGTAAGCTGTCCATCTGGTGCAAAGGTTAAAATAGGTTTTATTTGTAAAAGTGTGCCTGCCATTGCGGAAATTTTGCCTATTCTACCGCCTTTTTGTAAAAATTCCAAAGTATCTACACAGAAAAATACAGTTGTATTTTTTATTAGCTCTGGTGTAAGTTGTACTAACTTTTCATAATTATAACCTTTTTCGATATATTTTGCAAGCTGAAGCACAATAAGACCTATACCAATTGAACCACTTACAGAATCAAATACCGATATTTCAAGACCACTATAATCATCTGCAAGCAATCTCACAAGATTAAATGTACCACTTATACCGCCAGACAAATGAACAGCAATAACTTTTTCATAACCGTCATTTTTAATTTTATCAAATGTATCTTCAATCCATGCACCGTCTGGTAAAGAAGTTTTTGGAAGTTCATTTTTTTGACGCCTATAAACTTCATTTGGAGTTATATTAACCCCGTCTAAATACTCCTCATCACCAAAACGAATTTTAAGTGGCACAACATAAATATTGTATTTTTCTATTAAATGTTGCGGAATATCCGCACAAGAATCGGTTAGTAATGCAATTTTGCTCATTTTATCACCTGTTTTTCAAAAAAGCTTTTAACTGTATTTTCCAACTGTTCTAAATCACCATTGTTATCTATTATATAATCATAATTATAATTTTCTACCTCGTCATCTGCTGAGTTTCCATAAACTTTGCCATCTGTTACACTTTGACGACGCACTAAAATTGTATTACAATTTATTTTCTCTTTAAATCGCTCTATTTCTTTAGGCTCTCTTATATGCACAAACATAATTTGTTCATCTGATTTTAAAAATTCGTTTGCCTGTTTTACACAATAATTAAATGACAAATCATTATATTCAGTGAAAACCTCTTTTAGTCTTGCTAAAAGTCTGCGGGCTTTATCGGTTTTTTCACCGTCCCAGCCTGCAAATTTTGCAATTTCTACTATTGGAGTTATGGAAGATACATTCCTAACCTTATAATATTTAGCTGTTATCTCACAAAAAGTATCTTTACCAGTGCCACCACTGCCATTTATAACATAAATTTTCATATAATAAAACCTCCTGTTGCTGCTATTACTTGACCTGTAACAAAAGATGTATCTTCACTGCACAATGAACGGATAAGCCTTGCAATTTCTTCTGGTTTACCTATTCTTCCAAGTGCAGTTTCATTTGCTAATTGATTGAGTGTTTGCTCATCATGTATATTATTCATATCTGTATCAATAACACCCGCTGCAACACTATTTACTCTAATTCCAGAAAGTCCAAGCTCTAATGCAAGTGATTTGGTAAGCCCTATAAGTGCGGCTTTACTTGCTGCATAATGGCTTTCACATGAAGCACCAGTTATACCCCATACTGAAGAAACAGTGACTATATTTCCCTGTTTTTTATGAACCATATCAGGTAATACTGTTTGTATAGTATAAAATGCACTATTTAAATTTACAGCGAACATTTTATTCCAATCATCATCAGTTATATCACAAAACATTTTTTGCTGTGCAATACCTGCATTTAAAACAAGAGTATCAATAAATCCAAATTTATTTTTTATTTGTTTATAACAATTCTCAACTTGCAATCTATCAGACATATCACCTTTTAAAGCTATAACTGGATAGTTTTCCAATTCACTACAAAGCATATTTGCTTTATCGTCTGATTTTTTATAGGTAAATGCAACATTATATCCGCATTTTGCAAACTCCTTAACTGTTGCCGCACCTATACCTCTTGAACCGCCAGTTATCCAGACGGTTTTATTCATTTCTTTTCCTCCTTCAAACAAAAAGGCCAGCATGTGCCAGCCTCTTTTACTGTTGATAAAATTTTAAATTGCAACTGTTTGTTGTGCTTCAAATAAACATTGATTAAGGTCTTTTTTCTTTGCTAAACCTTCTTCTATATCAATATCAACTATTTGATTGTCCTCAAGGGCAATAACTCTATTTGTTTTGCCTTCTATTAAAGCCTTAACAGCCGCATAGCCCATACGAGTAGCCATAACTCTATCTTGAGAAGTAGGAGCACCACCACGTTGAATATGACCTAGAATTGTAACACGAGTGTCAACACCTGTGCTTTCATGAATACGGTCTGCAACTTCTTGAGCTGAACCATAACCCTCTGCAACAATTATAATATGGTGATTTCTGCCCTTAATTCTACCTACACGCATTTTTTCGATTACATCAGTTTCAAAATCTATTTCACGTTCAGGGAGAAGTGTAGCGGTTGCACCAACTGCACAACCAACATTAAGAGCTAAATGACCAGCATGACGACCCATAACTTCAACTACTGAACAACGTTCATGTGATTGCATGGTATCACGTAGTTTATCTATACATTCGATTGCAGTATTACAAGCGGTGTCAAAACCGATAGTATAATCTGAGCAGCCAATATCATTATCAATAGTACCTGGAACACCAATGCAAGGCACGCCCTTACGGCTAAGAGCCTGAGCACCTCTAAAAGTACCATCACCACCGCAACAGATAAGACCATCAATACCTAAATACTTACAGCTATCTGCTGCTTTTTGCAGACCTTCTTCTGTAAGCATTTCAAGACAACGAGCAGTATAAAGCATAGTACCACCTTTACGGATAATACCATCTACACTTCTTGCTGCCATTTCCATAATATCTCCGTTCATAAGTCCGCTGTAGCCTCTGCGGATACCTAAAACAGAAATATCATATGCAGATGCTGTACGAACAACCGCACGAATAAGTGCATTCATACCTGGAGCATCTCCACCACTTGTCAGTACGCCAATACGTCGAATTGTTTTATTTTCCATTACTTTGACCTCCGTTTTTGACTGCTTAGTTTTTATTTATTTTTTAACAGTCAATATGTGCAGTTCTACTTCATTATAACACTATCTTTGCCAAGAATAAACCTTAACTTTTCAAGTATTTCTAAATCTTTATCTATCCACATTGAACGAGGTGAAAGTAGCTTTTTTTTGCTGTTTTCATCATAAAAGACAACAGGAATATATCCTCTAGTGCTTTTTTGCAAAATTTCTTTTACAGCTTTAGTGTCATCACAGTCCATACTAGAAACTTTTACATATAATCTCTGTGCAATTTCTTTTGCGGCTTGTTTTGCTGTAAATTGAGATTTATTTATATTGCTCTGCATACTTTGAATTTGTTGTTCAGTGAGAGGATATATATTAGATGTTATAATCTTTGGTGCATCTTCTTCTCTAGCGTCAATTCTGCCTTCAATTAAAACCGCTGTATCCTCTTTTATATAGCTTGAGGCTTGCTGTAAAACACTAGGAAATACTACAAGCTCTAAACCACCTGTCATATCCTCTACATTTACATATGCCATAAGCTGACCATTTTTAGTGCTTTTAGTTCTTGCTTTTGTTATAACACATGCAAGTGTAACTTTCATACCATCTTTAAAATATGCATTTTGAACTTCACCTTTTAAATCATCTATAACATGACGGATTGTGCTTGCATTTGCACGGATTGCAAGTTCCTTATATTCGTCCATAGGGTGACCAGAGAGATAAAGTCCAGTTGTTTCTTTTTCCATAGAAAGCATTTCTGATTTTTTTAGTTCTGGTATATTAGGTAAAGTTATCTCTGTGCTTTCAATATCCTCACCCATACCAAATAAATCAAGCTGTCCTTCTAAGTTTTTTCTTTTGCTTGATGTAACTGAGTCTATAACGCTTTCAAAAACCTTTAATAGCTGACTGCGTTTTACATGCATAGAGTCAAATGCACCCGCTTTTATCAAGCTTTCAACTGCTCTTTTATTAAGCTCTTTATTATACATTCTATCTATAAAATCAGAAAAAGATTTAAAATTGCCGTTTTGTTCTCGCTCGGTTACAAGCTGTTTCATAAATCCTCTGCCGACATTTTTTATAGCTGCTAAACCAAAATGAATATTACCATTTGAAACAGAAAAACCATCATCAGATTGGTTTATATCAGGTGGTAAAACCTTTATACCCATTTCACGAGCTGCTAATATATATTCTGCTATTTTATCCGATGAATCAAGCACAGATGTTAAAAGTGCTGCCATATATTCACATGGATAATGACATTTTAAATAAGCGGTTCTATAAGATACAACCGCATAACATACCGCATGTGCTTTATTAAATGCATAATTTGCAAAATCAAGTATTTCATCAAATATAGATGCGGCTACGCTTTCTGGTACTCCACGTTTTACAGCACCATCAATACCCAATTCTTCATTGCCATGAATAAAATTTACACGCTCTTTTTCAAGTTCTTTAAATTTCTTTTTGCTCATGGCACGACGCACCATATCCGCTTTACCAAGAGAATAACCTGCAAGACTTTGAAATACCTGCATTACCTGTTCTTGATAAACCATACAGCCATATGTTACTGATAAAATAGGCTCTAATAATGGGTGTTTATATTTAACCCTTGATGGGTCATGTTTACATGCAATATACTGTGGTATAGACTGCATAGGTCCTGGACGATAAAGTGCTACAACTGCTGTAATATCTTCTATTGAATGTGGTTTTAAACCTGTGACAACATTTGTAATACCTGCTGATTCAAGCTGAAATACGCCCATTGTTTTACCTTGTGCAAGCATTGCATAGGTTTCATCATCATCTGTTGATACATTTTCTATTGAAAAATCTGGTGTATGTTTACGGATTAACTTTTCAGCCTCAGCAATAACAGTTAAGTTTCTAAGCCCTAAAAAGTCCATTTTTAAAAGACCTAATTCTTCAAGTGTAACCATAGTAAATTGAGTTACTATCTGTTCATCATTTTTAGCAAGTGGAACATAAGTGTCAACTGGTTCTTTTGTGATAACAACACCCGCTGCATGGGTTGAAGCATGTCTAGGCATACCCTCAAGCTTTCTTGCGGTATCAATAAGAATTTGCACATTCCTATTATTATCATACATTGTTTTTAGTTCAGGATTTATTTTTAAAGCCTTATCTATTGTAATATGCAGTTCATTCGGAATTTGTTTTGCAACTGCATCAGTTTCTTGATATGTCATGCTAAGTGCTCTTCCAACATCTCTTATAGCACCTCTTGCCGCCATTGTACCAAATGTAACAATCTGAGCCACATGGTCTTTACCATATTTTTGGGTAACATATTCAATAACCTCTGGTCTGCGTATATAACAGAAATCTATATCTATATCAGGCATAGATACACGCTCAGGATTTAAAAATCTTTCAAAATATAATGAATATGCAATAGGGTCTAAATCTGTTATACCAAGACAGTATGAAACAATAGAACCAGCCGCTGAACCACGCCCTGGACCTACTGGTATATCATTATTTTTAGCATAAGCTATAAAATCAGATACAATTAAAAAGTAATCAACAAAGCCCATTTTAGAAATCATATCAAGCTCATATTGTAAACGCTCTTTAATCGTTCCATCATCATTTGGATAACGCTTTTTAAAACCATCATCACAAAGTTTTTGTAAATATTCCTTAGCTGTATAACCATCAGGAACATCAAACATAGGTAAATGATACTTACCAAACTCAAAATCAACCTTGCAACGTTCAGCGATTTTCACAGTATTATCAAGAGCATCTATATTATTTGGAAAAAGCTGTTCCATTTCCTCACGGCTTTTTATATAAAACTCATCTGTTTCAAATTTCATTCGAGTTGGGTCATCAACAGTTTTACCCATTTGAATTGACATAAGTACGTCTTGAGTTTTAGCATCTTCTCTTGTGAGATAATGTGCATCATTTGTAACAACAAGTGGTATTCCTGTCTCTTGTGATATATGGCAAATTGCTCTGTTTACATCTCTTTGTTTGGCTATTCCATGGTCTTGAATTTCCAAAAAGAAATTTCCCTTGCCGAAAATGCGTTCAAATTCTAATGCAGTTTCTTTTGCACCATCATAATCACCATTTGCAATTTTAGTTGGTATATCACCCGCAAGACAAGCGGAAAGACAAATAATACCTTCATGATATTTTTCAAGCAGCTCCATGTCAACACGAGGTTTAATATAAAAACCCTCAGAAAATGATAAACTCACCATATGTATAAGGTTTTTATATCCTTGCATATTTTCACAAAGTAAAATTAAATGTCTATGCCATTCACCATTTGTATAGTTTTTATCAAAACGTGATTTAGGTGCAACATAAACCTCACAGCCGATAATTGGGTTAATACCCTTTGCTTTGGCGGCACGATAAAAGTCAATAGCACCATACATAACACCATGGTCAGTTATAGCAACAGCCGATTGACCAAGCTCTTTAACTCTGTCCATAAGCTCATTTATTTTACAAGCACCATCTAAAAGACTATACTCGCTATGAACGTGAAGATGTGCAAATGAACTCATATTACTCCTTTCCCGTCTGACTTTGTTCAAGACGTTGTGATATCTGCATAATTTTTCTTAATCTATGGCTAAGACCTGATTTTGTCATAGGCTTATCAAACATAAGTGCAAGTTCAGATAAACTTGATGCTGGGTTTGCAACTCTTAAATCAACTGTTTCTCTTAAATTTTCTGGAAAAATTTCAATACCTCCTATTGAAAGAGCTTTTTCAATAGCGGCAATTTGTTTGGCTGATGCATCTGTTGTTTTAAACAAGTTGGAAGTTTCGCAGTTTACCTGACGATTTATATTATTTCTAAGGTTTTTTTCAATTTTTGCTTCCATAATCTCCATTGCACAAAGAGACGCACCTATACAAGTTAAAAAATCCTCTATTGTGGCTGTGCCTTTAAGATAAATAACACCTGAAGTCTGTCTTATAAGCATTTTAGGCTCTATTCCTAAATCAAGCATAAGGCTTATAACTTGCCTACAAAGTGGTATATGACTACATTTAATTTCAAGATGACTTTTTTTATTAGGAGATGCTACCGAACCACTTACAAGAAAAACCCCACGCAAAAAAGCCACCGAACAACAATCTTGTTCAATCATATTTCGGTTTAAAGGATAACTAATATATGGCTTTGTGTCATATCCGAAAGTGGTCATAATTTTCTCTAACAATTTATTATCATGTATTTCAATTATTAAACGCTGACCTGTGTTTTGTATTTCAACATTAACATTAAACACTTTTTCTATAAGCATTGCAACACGTTTTGCAACGCTTGCAAGTTCGGTTCTTATGCGGATTTGCTTTAAATCAAATATATTTGCATAAAGAAATATACCATAAAGCTCCGCTAAGGCACAGCAATTTTTATTTATTGATACTCTACATAGTTCTTCTTTTGTTTTCACCGAAAATGAAGTATTTTGCTTATCCACGCTGATAATCCCTATGCACAATACTTACATTTCCGCCTTTTTTGCTTATATAGTCTGCTAAAGCCTCAGTTATAGCAACTGAACGATGTTTGCCACCTGTACAGCCTATACATATAACAAGTGCAGCTTTTCCTTCCTTAATATATTTTGGCAACAAAAAGTCCATAAAGCTTTTTAAATGGTTCATTAGTTCGTCTGCTGTACCATCTTGAAAAACATAATCTCTAACACAAGCCTCTGTGCCATTATGCTCTCTTAAACTTATTTCATAATATGGGTTTGGCAAAAATCTAACATCAAACACTAAATCAGCATCTGTTGGTATACCATATTTAAACCCAAAGGATTGAACTGTAACCTGCATAAGGCTATTTTGTTCATTTTGCGAAAATATTTGTATTAAACGCTCTCTAAGGTCGGTTGCAGAAAAACGTGTTGTATCAACAACATAGTCTGCACGGCTTCTAATAGATTTTAAAAGTTGACGTTCTTTTTCTATTGCTTCAGTCATGCTTAAATTTCGTTTCATAAGTGGGTGTTTTCTGCGAGTTTCTTTATAACGTCTGATAAGTGTGTTAGTATCAGTATCTAAAAATAAAATTCTACAATCACAACCCATGTTTTTTATACTGTCCAGTGATGCAAAAAGCTGGTCGAAGTCCACACCTGCACGAACATCTGTTACAAGTGCTACACGCTCATAACGCTCGGTAGCGGCATAACAAACCTCTGCAAACTGTGGGATAAGTGCTATTGGTAAATTATCTACACAGTAATAACCCAAATCCTCAAGTGCAGCAACTGCACGGCTTTTACCTGCACCACTCATACCTGAAACAATTAAAAAATGCACTTTTATACCTCCCTTTAATCACCTAACATACGAACTTCACATTCTAACTCAACATTAAATTGATTTTTTACTGTTTGTTGGATATGCCCTATAAGTCCTGTTACATCTTGACATGTTGCATTGCCAGTGTTTATAACAAAACCTGCATGTTTTTCAGAGACCATAGCACCGCCAATTTTAGCTCCTTTTAAACCTGCATCTTCTATAAGCTTACCAGCAAAATGTCCCACTGGACGTTTAAAGGTACTGCCTGCACTTGGATAATTAAGCGGCTGTTTATCTCTGCGTCTTTGGGCAAAATCGTCCATTTTAGCCTTGATATCTTCTCTATTGGCTGGTTTTAAAACAAATTCTGTTTGAATTATAACCCAATCTGGATGATGTTTAAAAACGCTGTTTCTATAATCAAAATCATGTTCTTTATTATTTATTATTCGGCTGTTGCCCTCTGCGTCCATAAATACAGAACTAACTACTAAATCAGACAACTGACCATCATAAGCACCTGCATTCATAAATACACCACCGCCAACCGTTCCAGGTATACCAGCGGCAAATTCTGCACCAGCAAGCCCAGCATTATAAGCAGCTCTTGCAAATTGTGCCATAGTTGCACCTGCTTCTGCAATAATTCTGCTGCCCTCTACTTTTATACCACTCATTCCACATGTGCAAAGCACTAAACCCTTAATGCCTTTATCTGAAACGAGCAAATTTGAACCTCGACCTATAACAGTAAGTGGCAAATCACATTCTTTTGCCGCCTGTAAAACGGTCATAAAAGCACCTATATTTCTTGGTTTTGCGAAAATTTCCGCATTGCCACCAACTTTAAAGGTTGTATGTTTACACATAGGTTCATTTTTTATTATTCCTGATAGTTCATAAACAGATTTTATCTTGTCAAAAAAAAGTGGATACTTCATTTTCTCACCATTAAAATATAATTATAATTTTTCAGTTTATAGTATAGCATATCTAAATAGATTTAACAAATATAAAAAATGAGGTCTTAAATAAAGACCTCATTCGACTTACTTAGTAATCCAAACTTCTTCGCTTTCATGGGTTTTAGCTCTGCCCATTAGCTTACCAATAGCGTCTCTTGCATTGCCATTTTCATAAAGTACATGATACATAGCTTCTACAATAGGCATTTCCACGCCCATTTTTTTAGCGAGCATATAGCCTGCCTCGGTTGCATAATATCCCTCTACTACTGCACCGACTTCGTCCATAGCCTCTTTTACAGTTTTACCTTGACCAATAAGAATTCCCGCACGACGGTTTCTGGAGTGCATTGAGCAGCAAGTAACAATTAAATCGCCAACACCTGATAAACCTGCAAATGTATCTTGTCTTGCACCAAGTTTCACACCAAGACGAGCAATTTCAGTAAGACCTCTTGTCATAAATGCCGCCTTAGAGTTATCACCAAGCCCCAAACCATCAGAAATACCTGCACCAAGTGCAATAATATTTTTAAATGCACCGCCAAGCTCTGCACCAATAATATCAGGAGATGTATAAACTCTAAATGTATCATTCATAAATACATCTTGTGTTAGTTCCGCTGCATTACGGCTTTCAGATGCCGCTACAATAGCGGTTGGAATGCCTCTTGACACTTCCTCTGCATGGGTTGGACCAGTAAGTGCAACAACTGGATTTTTATTATTCATTGCCTTTTTAATAGTTTGAGAAAAACGGCAATAATCATGTTTTGCATCAAGACCTTTGCCCACATTTATAACAGGAATACCCTCTGGTAATACTTTTGCTAAATTTTCGGCTGTTGTAGCAACTGCAAAACTAGGCACAGCAAGCACTACAAGCTCTGAACTTTTAGCCGTCTCCATAGATGTTGTAATTTCAATATCATCAGGTATAACAATCCCTGGAAGTAATTTTTCATTTTTGCGTTCAGTTTGCAGTCGTTTACATTCTTCTTCAAAGAATGTCCACATAGTAACATTATGACCATTTTTATGCAGGTTAATTGCTAGAGCCATACCCCAGCCACCACTGCCAAGAACAAAGATTTTCATGTGTTAAACCTCACTTCTTTTTAATCTGTGGTTTTGATGTAAACGAAAATTTATTTTCTGTACCCTTGCATATTCTAACTATATTCGAGCGATGCATAAATATTACAGCAAGGGACATACACGTTGCAACAATAGTAATTTTAGTATCGTGATAAAAATACCACATAGAAATTGGGAAACTTATTGCACCAATAATAGAGCCAAGTGAAACCCATTTAGTAATTGCAACTGCGACTACAAACAATACAAAAGCTACAAGAAAAATTCGCCAATCGAGGAATAAAAGCATTGTTGCACCAACAAGCACACCTTTTCCACCACGGAAACCAAAATAAACTGGAAATACATGACCAGTAATCACAAATATACCTGCTATTAGTTTTCCCATAGTGCCTTCAAGCATTCCGCCGATTGCAAGGGCAATTGCTGCCTTACCTATATCACCTACAAGCACAAGAAGTGTTTTCTTTGCACCCATTGTGCGATATGAATTTGTAAGACCTGCATTTCCGCTGCCGTATGTGCGAATATCCTGACCAAGAGTTAATTTACATATTATAATTGCAAAGCTGAGTGAGCCAAGCAAATATGAAATTGCGGCGATAATTAAATAATTTGCTACCCCCATTATTCCACTCCTTTACATTTCTTTATCTCCACGCTGACGCACAACTATGCGTACAGGTGTACCAGTTAGAGAAAATACCTCACGTATTTGGTTTTCTAAATAACGTTGATAAGAGAAATGGAATAATTTTGCGTCATTACAGAAGAAAATAAATGTTGGAGGAGCAACTCCTGCTTGAGTAACATAATAAATTTTAAGTCTACGGCCTTTATCTGTTGGAGGCTGAACTCTTGAAGTAGCCTCTGCAAGAATTGAGTTTAATTGACCTGTTGGAATACGTTTATGATTTTGTTCATAAACCTCAGCTATTAAAGAATAAAGCTTGTCTACACGCTGACCAGTTTTTGCTGAAATAAATAGTATTGGAGCATATGGCATATAAGCCAAGCCTTCACGCACTCTTAAAGTGTATTCTTTCATAGTGCTACCATCTTTTTCAACGGTATCCCATTTATTTACCACTATAATACACGCTTTACCTGCATTATGTGCCTCACCAGCTACCTTTGTGTCCTGTTCGGTCACGCCTTCTTGTGCATCAATCATTATAACACACACATCTGCACGTTCAACTGCCATAAGTGAACGCATTACTGAGAATTTCTCAATTTTTTCTTCGATTTTGGACTTTTTACGAATACCAGCAGTATCAATAAAAGTAAACTTACCATATTCATTTTCAACATCAGCGTCAACACTATCTCTAGTAGTTCCTGCGACATTGGAAACTATAACACGTTCTTCGCCAATTACTCTATTTAATAAGCTGGATTTACCAACATTAGGCTTACCTATAAGAGCAATTTTTATTCTATCATCATCATTTTCATTTTCGTTTTCCTCTGGAAAATGCTCATATACAGCGTCAAGCATGTCTCCAGTTCCATAACCATGAAGTGCAGAAATGCCATAAGGGTCACCCAGACCAAGATTATAAAATTCAAAAATATTTGGGTCAGGTGCACCAGGTTTATCACATTTATTCACGGCTAAAACAATAGGTTTTCCTGAACGCTGGAGCATTGAGGCAACTTCTTCATCAGAGGCAGTAACACCAGTTCTTAAATCGGTGATAAAAATAATAACATCTGCATGATGTATTGCGGCTTCAGCCTGATAACGCATAAACTTTAAGATTTCATTATCATTTCTAGGTTCAATACCACCTGTATCAATTACAGAAAAACTTCTGCCTCTCCACTCACTATCTGCATATAGACGGTCACGAGTAACACCAGGGGTATCTTCAACAATAGACAGGCGTTTACCTGCCAAACGGTTAAATAGTTGCGATTTGCCTACATTTGGTCTGCCTACAATCGCAACGATAGGTTTAGACATATAGTTTTACCTCCTTTTTACATCGGGGGATTTTCAAAAATTTTTGCAAGTAGGTCTGCACCATCAATTTCAACTGGTACAATTTCAACGCCTAACTGCTCACTAATCTGCTGTGGTGTCATATCATCTAAAAACACATCTCCACCATCACGCAGCATATTTGCAGAAATAAGCACACGTTCGCCTAATTTCTTGTCCTTTAACTGTGCTAGTAAATCTTGCCCTGTTATAAGACCTGCAACTGAAACTCCATGCCCAAAGAAATCATTTTTAATTTCAATAACTTGACTATCTAAATTATGACATACGGTTTTGAGTTCGTCAATTAATTTTGAAATAGTTGGATATGCCGCAGCACCAGTTGCAATGGTAAATGGTTTTGCAGTTTTTCCATGATAGTCTGGAAGTGCAAGTTCAAATTCCTCACAAAACAGCGGAAGCATACCTATACCATTTTCAAATTGGGTATAATCTTCATAATAATCCGCATTTGGCAATTCTCTTCCAGCCTTTAAATATAATTCATCGCCACACCAAGCAAGTCTTGTTCCAAACTCATCAAGACATTTATCAGCAAATTTTTCCACAATATCAATAATATTTCCTGCACCTTTAGCAGATGTAGGTTTTAAAGGATAAAGCCCTTGTCTGTGACGTGTCATACCAAAAGGAACAACTGAAATACTGTTAACCGCTGGATAAAGTGCTTTTAAATCATTTAAAGAACGTTCTAGTTCTTTATCATCATTTAATCCCTCACACACAACAAGCTGACAGTTCATAGTTATTCTTGCCTCTGCAAATCTATCAAGCAGTTTAAGTGCCTCGCCTGCCTTTGGATTTTGCAGCATTTTAACTCTTAGTTCTGGGTTTGTGGTTTGAACAGATATATTTATAGGCGAAATATGCATTTTTATTATTCGTTCTACATCTGCCTCAGATAAATTTGTCATAGAGATATAGTTGCCAATTAAAAATGATAATCTAGCATCATCATCTTTAACATATAGAGTATCTCTCATACCCTTTGGAAGTTGGTCGATAAAACAGAAAACACAGCGATTAGAGCAGCGTTTCATTTTATCCATCAGATAGTGTTCAAAGTTTAAACCCAGTGGTTCACCTTCGGCTTTACGGATAATGACCTGTCTTTTATCGCCCTCAGAATTTTCTATGCAAAGGGTTAATCTGCTGTCATAACTATAAAATTTCAAATCTAGCACATCACGAATTACAGAACCATCTATTGAAATAAGGGTTTCACCTGCAACAATGCCTGCTCTGTCGCATGGAGAACCTTTATCAACTGAAACTATTTTTGACGCCATAAAGCTACTCCTTTCGCAAATTTACATTTTTTTGCATATGAAAATAGGGAAAGCCAAAAAAGCCTCCCCTATAATTCATTTTGAGTTAATTACGCCTCAGTGTGAACGATTTCACGACCATTGTAATGACCGCAAGCCTTACACATTCTGTGGGATAGCTTGAACTCTCCGCAGTTTGGACATTTAACCATGCCAGGGAGTGAAAGCTTCCAGTGGGAATTACGTCTCTTATCACGTCTAGCCTTAGACGTTTTTCTCTTAGGTACTGCCATGTGGTAACACCTCCTACCTCTATGTTGTTATTATTTGCAACCTAGTCATGACCCGACTTGTCGTTATCTAAAAGAGCGGCAAGTGCTGCAAAGCGTGGGTCAATTTGCCTGCTTTCGCAATTACAAGGGTTTGTATTGCGATTGGTACCGCAAATAGGACAAAGTCCTTTGCAGTCCTCTTTGCAGAGATAGGTCATTTGCACCTGAAGTAACAGCTCTGGAACTAAAATATCTTCTACTTCAACACTGTCATTGGTGATTTGGAAAACATCTTCTTCATCAGACTCATCTCTTGAAAGCACAGCGTCAACATGTGCAGAAATTGGTTCTTCGAGCGGTTTTAAACAGCGTGCACAATGTGTATTTAGAACTGCGGATATATCGCCAGACAGTCTTAGCACGCCCAGATGATTAACGATTTCGCCATGATACTTCACGGGAGTTTGGAAAGGTTTTTCTCCGAAAACGCTTTCAGAAGATAAATCCACCTCATTCTCAAAGGTGATTTTACTGCCATAAATACCGTTTAGTTTTTTTAAATCAATTTTCATACCTACCTCACATGGTACATCTGATAGTATACTACAACAAGCGGAGATTTGTCAACGTTTTTTCGTTTAAAAAAGCATATTTTCTTTTTTCTTGCGATAAGTTATACTATTGTAAATAGTTAAAAATCGGGAGGTTTTGCACCTTGAAAGAATATATAATTTCAAAAAACGACAGTGGTCAACGTATAAACAAATTTTTAGAAAAAGCTGTTCCGCTATTACCTTCATCTATGATGCATAAATATTTTAGATTAAAACGCATTAAAGTAAACGGCAAACGCAGTGAACCCGCTTACCGATTAAATGAAGGTGACCTTGTACAATTATACATCAATGATGAGTTTTTTGAAACCCCCTCAGAACAAGAAGCCTATAAAAAAATTAAAAAGCCCAATCTTAATATAGTTTATGAAGATGAAAATATACTTCTTGCTGACAAACCAGTTGGAATGGTAGTTCATGAAGATGAACAAGGCGACACAAACACACTTATTGCAAATATTCAAGCTTATTTATATCAATCTGGTCAATGGAGTCCAGAAAAAGAAAATTCATTCACCCCTGCTTTATGTAATCGTATTGATAGAAATACAGGCGGTATAGTTATAGCGGCAAAAACGGCTGAAGCTCTTAGAATACTAAATGATAAAATCAAACATCATGAGCTTGTTAAACGCTATTTATGTGTTGTGCATGGAACACCCAATCCCAAAAAAGGGTTAATTGAAAGCTATTTAAGACGTGATGAAAAACGCAAACAGGTATTTGAATTTAATAAACCTATTGCTGGTGCAAAAATTGCAAAAACAATCTATCGAACATTAAGCACAAGAAATAAACTTTCACTTGTTGAATGTACACTTTTAACTGGTCGCACTCATCAAATAAGAGTGCATATGTCTGGTATAGGTTGCCCTCTGCTTGGCGATGGCAAATACGGCAGAAACGAGCAAAATAAACAATTTAAAGAAACAGGACAACTTTTATATTCTTATCAACTTACATTTTTGTTTAAATCTAATGCTGGTGTACTTGAATATTTAAATGGAAAAACGTTTTCTGTAAAGAAAATACCTTTTGTTGACAGATATTTTTCTGGATTTCCCATTCCTAAAGACTCGCCTGCAATGCCTATATAAAAGATTAACAGCCCGCTTTTTTAAGCGAGCTGTTTTTAATTAAAGCACTTTTTCTTCGTCCTTAACATCTTTCATAGATAGGTTAATTCTGCCCTTGTCGTCAATATCGGTAATCTTAACCCAAACCATATCGCCAACATTTACAGCGTCCTCTACCTTTTCAATTCTATGGTCAGCCATTTTAGATATATGAACCATACCATCTTTGTTAGGCATAATATTTACAAACGCACCAAAGTTCATAAGACGAACAACTTTACCATAGTAAATCTCGCCTACTTCTGGCTCCTTAACAATAGCCTCAATCATTTGTTTAGCAATGTTTGCGTCACTAGCCTTGACAGCCGCAATAGTTACAACGCCCTCATCAGTTATATCAATTTGAGCACCAGATTCAGCGACAATCTTTTGTATTACACTGCCGCCTTTACCAATAACCTCACGGATTTTATCAGGGTCAATCTGCATTGTTGTCATCTTTGGAGCCCAATCAGATACATCTGGACGTGGTTTATCAATAGCCTTTAACATTACCTCGTCAAGAATTTCACAGCGAGCAACTCTACATTTTCTAAATGCTTCCTTGATGATATTTGGAGTTAAACCATCAACCTTAATATCAACTTGAATAGCTGTAATACCCTTTTTAGTACCAGCTACCTTAAAGTCCATATCGCCATAGAAATCTTCTACACCTTGAATATCTGTGAATGTTGTTTCTTGACCGCCATCTGTGATAAGACCGCAAGAAATACCAGCAACAGGTGCTTTAATTGGCACGCCAGCGTCCATAAGTGCCAGAGTAGAACCACAAACAGAGCCTTGAGAGGTTGAACCATTAGAGGAGATAACCTCAGATACTAGACGCATAGCATATGGAAATTCTTCTGCACTTGGAATTACAGGCAGAAGTGCACGTTCAGCGAGTGCACCATGACCAATTTCACGACGTCCAGGGCCACGAGATGGGCGGGTTTCACCAACTGAGAAAGATGGGAAGTTATAATGGTGAATATAACGCTTTTCTTTTTCTTCAAAGATGGTATCAAGTTCTTGAGCATCACCCATAGTACCCAAAGTACAGATAGTTAAAACCTGAGTTTGACCACGGGTAAACATACCAGAACCATGAGCACGGGAAAGTACACCAACTTCAGAAGCAAGTGGACGGATTTCTTCCATACCGCGACCATCAACACGTTTACCATTTGCCAGCCAACGACGAACGATTTTCTTTTGTAATTTATCCACACATTCAGCTAGATTTTCACCATGCTCTTCAAGGTATTCTTCAGATAAGGTTGCCTCAAATGCGTCTACAATTTCACGAACACCTGCATCACGAACAGTTTTATCATCTGTATCCATAGCCGCTTCAAATTTATCATTACATTCAGCCTCTAGCTTGTCAAATAAATCATGGTCAATATCATGTTGCTCATATTCAAACTTTGGCTTACCGATTTGAGCCTTGATATCAGCTATAAATGCAACAATCTTTTTAATTTCTTCATGTGCTTCCATTAGGCTGTTAAACATTTGCTCTTCTGGAACTTCATTAGCACCAGCTTCAATCATAACGATTTTATCAGCAGTTGCACAAAGAGTAACGTCCATTTCACTAACTTTACGCTGTTCAACAGTTGGATTGATTACTGTTTTACCATCTACAATACCAACTTGGCAACCGCCTACAACATAATCAAATGGAATATCAGATATAGAAACAGCGATAGATGCACCTAGTAAAGCAACAACTTCTGGAGAGTTATCATAATCTGTTTGCATAACAGTACAAACAATAGATACATCATTTCTTAAATCTTTAGGGAATAGTGGACGCATAGGGCGGTCAATCTGACGAGACGACAAAATAGCCTTTTCAGATGGACGACCTTCACGACGTGTAAAAGAACCTGGAATTCTGCCAACAGCATATAAACGCTCTTCAAAGTCAACAGACAAAGGGAAGAAATCAATTCCATCACGAGGTTTAGCAGAAGCGGTTGCAGTTACTAAAACGGTTGTTTCACCATAAGTCACCAGACAAGAACCGTTTGCAAGCTGAGCCATTTTACCAGTTTCAACAACCAGAGGACGACCTGCAAAGGTGGTTTCAAATTTACGATAGTTTTTAAACTCAAAATGTTTTATATTACTCATAAATATCCTCCTTTGTGTTTGCAAACAAGTTATTAGCACTTGAAGCACTTGCCGTACTATAAAAAACAGCCTGTCCTTCAACTGCTAAGCACTATATCTGCATAACACTTTAATTACAATAATGTGCAAAAGGGGGGCATAGTTCGCCCCCCTTATAGACTAAATTACTTACGGATACCCAGCTTCTTGATGAGTTCACGATAACGATTAACGTCTTTCTTCTGAAGATAAGCAAGCATGCTACGACGCTTACCAACCATCTTTAAAAGACCACGACGAGAATGGTTATCCTTCTTATGAACCTTTAAGTGCTCAGTTAGCTCCTGAATACGAGCTGTTAAAATAGCAATCTGTACTTCTGGAGAGCCAGTATCAGTTTCATGTGTTCTGTTAGCTTCAATAACAGAATTCTTAACTTCCTTACGAATCATGTGATTCACCTCATAAAAATAATATTTGTAGTCCCCTGCATGCTGCGTAAAGGGTTGGTGAAACGGTGTGCTAAACACACCTTGTATCCCAAAACGAAACATGGGGCAAAACTAGAATTAGTTTAACATATTATAAAAACATTGTAAAGAGTTTTAATATAAACTTTTAAATAAAAAACTATATTACTACCATTATTTTGCATTTGCCGTCGAATTATGCATTTTGCAAATTTGTTTACAAAAAATTCATAGAAATTTTATGAAATATTCACCTTGCAGGATTGCCCTTCAAAGATTATAATTTTATACATCAGCTCGGTCATAAACGTTATTGACTGAGTGTTAAATTTGTCAAATACGCAGCGGGGCTGTGCAATAGTGCGGCCTGGAGCTGCGTTTTTATATTTTAACCAAACTTTTGCATGTTTTCTTGCAAAAAGCTTTTAAAGCCCTAAAAGTTATATTTTTAACAATCTGACAAAACTAATGCCTTGAATTTCTTTTTCAAGGCATTTAATCTTTTTTATCACCATATGATATTTTTTCAAGAAATTTATTGTTTTCTTCTATCTGTTGTTCTTTTAATTTTATCATATCATGTATATATTGTTTATTTTTATATTGTCTTTTATTGTTATATTGAATTTTTTTATTTCTACCTGTTACAGCCATAAATCCCACAAGTGACAAACACAGTATAATTATTGATATACATGCAAGTCCAAGCCAATACATTTCTGTTACAAAGTGCGATGTAAGCAATGAGGCGATATAGTAAAATCCTGTAAACGGAAGTGCTAAAACATCTAAAATAGCAAACCAAAATTTATTTTCTGGTTTATCTACAACCAATATAGTAATAAGCACACCAAAAACACTTCTTATACAAACTCCAATAGAGTATAAAGAAGTCATAAACATAAGCATACGCACTTTTGATATATTTCCAACCATAATAACCAATAATACAATAAAAAGATATATTGCTGAAACTATACACATTATTTGATTTGGTTGAAATGCTGAATTATATGTAAATGTTGCCGCTAAGATTGCATATACAAGCCATAATGTAGACATAACACATAAACAAACAATCCATTTAAAACTTTTATTGTTCATATAATTTCCTTTTTTACAAAATATAGGGCAGAGTTTTTCCTCTGCCCCATGTAATTTTTTATTATTTTACAATTTCCTTTGCTGCCTTAACAAGAGCCTCAACCTTGTTTTCAGCACTTTCCTTACTATCACCCTTAGCCATAATGTAAACTTTTACTTTTGGTTCTGTGCCTGATGGACGGATAATAAATATTGTACCGTCTGCAAGCTCATAATAAAGCACATTTTGTCCGCTAAGTTCAACCTGCTCAGTTTTACCAGTTGCAAGCTCTGTACGCACACCAGACTGTAAATCACTTACATAAGCGACTGCATCTTCACCAACCTTAGTTAGAGGGTTAGTTGTGCGAAGCTCTTTCATAAGCTCTTGCATACGCTCTAAGCCAGACACACCTGGCATAACAATAGAAATGGTCTGCTCTGCATAATAGCCGTATTTTTCATACATAGTTTGCATTGCATCATATAGAGTCATGCCCTTTGTGCGATAATAAGCCGCCATTTCAGCAATAAGCATAGAAGCAGTAACAGCGTCCTTATCACGGGCATAATCACCTGCTAAATAGCCATATGACTCCTCAAAAGCGAAGATATAGCTATGAGAACCACTTGCCTCAAATTTCTTAATTTTTTCAGCTAAGAATTTAAAGCCTGTGAATGTGTCAAAACAAGCAACACCATTTTTCTCTGCAACAACACGAGCCATTTCAGTTGTAACAACAGATTTAAGCACAGCCGCATTTTTTGGCATAGTGCCAGTTAGCTTTTTAGCTTGAATAATATAATCTGTCAGTAATACGCCCACTTGGTTACCTGACAATGTTATGTACTCACCTGTTTTATCTCTTAATACAACACCAGTTCTATCAGCATCTGGGTCTGTACCGATGATTAAATCAACATCATTTTGCTTTGCCATTTCGATTGCAATGTTAAAGCCCTCTTTGTTTTCTGGATTAGGACTTTTAACTGTTGGGAAATCGCCATCAATAACCATTTGTTCTTTAACACAAAGAATGTGCTTATAACCAAGACGTTTTAAAATCTCAGGTACTAAACGATAACCAGCACCATGGAAAGGAGTATAAATCAGTTTAAATTCATCTGCAACCTGTTTTACACAATCACGATTAATTGACACTGCAAGAACTTGTTTTAGATATGCTTCATCGGTCTGCCAGTCCATCATCTTAATAAGACCATCGCTAAGAGCCTTGTCAAAGTCCATAGTTTTAACATCGGTGAAGTAATCAAGTGCACCCATTTCTTTAGCAACTACATCAGCCTCTGCTGGTGGCAACTGAGCACCATCTTCCCAGTAAACCTTATAACCATTGTATTCTTTAGGGTTATGAGAAGCTGTAATATTTATACCAGCAATAGTGCCATAATAGCGAATTGCAAAAGAAAGTTCAGGAGTTGGGCGAAGCTCATCATATAGCTTTACATTTATATCATTTGCAGCCAAAATGCAAGCAGCTTGTTTTGCAAACTCAGGCGAGAAATGGCGGGAATCGTAAGCGATAGCAACGCCTTTTTTCATAGCCTCTTCACCATTGCTACGGATAAGGTTAGCTAAACCTTGAGTAGCTGCACCAACAGTAAAACGGTTCATACGGAAAAGGCCTGTGCCTAGTATACCACGTAGACCCGCTGTTCCAAAGGATAGAGGAGCATAGAAACGGTCTTTAATAGCCTCTTCATCGCCAGCAATTGCCTTTAGTTCTTCACGCTCTTTATCATTTAGAGCATCACTTGCAACCCAGCGTTCATATTCATTCATATAATTGGACATTGGACTCACCTCTAAAAAATCATTGGACAACAAAACTCCAGTTGTCTTATAAATATTATACAGTATTTTACTTGTTTTGAAAAGTATTTTTGTGATATTTACATTTATTTTCTTTATTTTACCAAATAAACTTTTATTTTTATTTATACTTGCTCTTGATTTTATTTTTTTACATGTTATAATGTTCTAGCAATACAATTTAATCAGACAGTTCGTAACCATCCTGTCTTTAAACAAAACTAGGACAACCATGCGTCAAAAGCTTATTTTTGAAGGTCATGGGTTTTTTGATGGTGCTATTTTTAGCATCTTTTTTTATTTTGATTTAAGGAGATAATGTTATGTTGGTGCGATATTCTGTTATAAATGACAAAAATCCTCGTGAAATTGTTTTACTTCGTGGCTCAGGTTGCAAATGGAAACGCTGTGCATTTTGTGATTATCACACAGATTTTTCTGAAGATGAAAATGCAAATTTTGAGTTAAATTCTAAAGAGCTTAACAAGGTAACAGGTATATACAATCATTTAGAGGTAATAAATTCAGGTTCTTTCTGCGACCTTGATGAAAGAACAATAGAGCTTATAGAAAAAGTGTGTCAAGACAAGAAAATTAAAACTCTCCATTTTGAATGTCATTGGATACACAGAAAAGAAATTCCAGCATTTAAAGCACGTTTTTTTAAAATAGGTGTTACAGTAAAGATAAAATCAGGCATAGAAACATTTGACTATGATTTTAGAGAAAAAGTGCTTATAAAAGGTATAGGACAATCTGACCCTGCTATAATCTCCAAACCATTTGACGAATGTTGTTTACTTTTCGGAATAAAAGGTCAAACTCTTGAAAGTATGAAAAATGATATAGAAATTGGTCTTAAATATTTTGAACGTATCTGCATAAATCTAATGGTAGAAAATACAACAAATATCCGTCCTGATAATGAAGTATTGCAAATATTTATAAAAGAGCTTTATCCGCTTTATATTGAAAATCCTCGTGTTGATATTTTGATAGAAAACACAGATTTCGGGGTAGGCTAAAGCAAAAAAGGGGAAAATATTTTTATGACAAATGAAGTTTTACTTATTGTATCACTGATTGTACTTTATGCATCTGTGCTTTTATGGTATAAGCTATTTGGTAAAACTGGCATGTACTGTTATACAGTGTTTGCAACCATTGCAGCAAATATTGAAGTTTTACTTTTAGTTGATGCGTTTGGTATGGAAATGACACTAGGCAATATTTTATTTGCAACAACATTTTTAGTTACTGATATTTTATCAGAAACAGAAGGCAAAGCAGCCGCACAAAAAGCGGTTTGGATAGGCATTGGAACTTCTCTATTGTTTATTATAGTATCACAATCATGGTTACAATATAAAGTAAGTGAAAGTGATTTTGCATTTTCATCTTTCCAGACTATTTTTTCAAACACTCCAAGAATGATGTTTGCATCACTTGCAGTTTATGCTATTGCTCAAGCGTTTGACGTTTATATGTATCATTTCTGGTGGCAACTTACCGATAAAAAGTTTGGTGACCATCATCGTTTCTTATGGCTAAGAAATAATGGTTCTACACTTATCTCACAGTTACTTAACACACTCCTTTTCACAGGATTTGCTTTCTGGGGAACTTATAATATACCTACACTTGTATCTATTGCATTAAGTAGTTATGTGATTTTTATTGTTACATCACTTGCAGATACACCTATTGTATATCTTGCAAGAGCAATGAAAGAAAAAAATATGATAAAAGAATAAAGAAAAACGGCTTAGAGTTTGAACGCTCTAAGCCATTATTTTTACTTATTTGCAAATGTTTTTGCAAAGCTATCTTTTAAAGTCACAATTCTATTAAATCTATTTTCACTATCTTTAATAAAATAACCCATTCTAACAAACTGCATTCTAGTACCAACTGGAACATCTGCGATAGATGGTTCTAACTTACAACCCTCTAGTTTAACAAGAGAATTAGGGTTTAAATAATCCAAATAGCTTTTATCTTCTGGTACATCATTTGTATCTTCAACAGAGAACAAATAATCATACAAATAGCAAGATGCATCAATAGCATGTTTAGCAGATACCCAGTGAATAGTACCTTTAACTTTTCTACCATCTGCTGGCATACCGTTTGCAGTTTCAATGTCAGCAGTACAACGGATTTCCACTATTTCGCCATTTTCGTCCTTGATAATCTCATTGCACTTAACAATATAAGCACCCATAAGACGAACTTCACCATCTGGCTTTAATCTCTGGAACTTTGGAGGCGGAACTTCTGCGAAGTCGCTCTTTTCAATATAAATAGTTCCTGTAAATGGAACTTTACGAGTACCAGCATTTTCATCTCTTGGATTATTTGGAATTTCAAAATATTCCACTTTATCCTCTGGATAGTTAGTGATAACAAGTTTTATAGGCTCAGTGACTGCCATTCTACGAAGTGCAGTTTCATTAAGCTCCTCACGAATACAGTGTTCAAGCAATCTAATATCAACAAGTGAATTAGCCTTTGCAATTCCTGCACGTTTTACAAAATCTAAAATTGAGCTTGGAGTATAACCACGACGACGCATACCACAAAGAGTTGGCATGCGAGGGTCGTCCCAGCCCTCGACATAATTTTCAAATACAAGTTCACGCAGATAACGCTTGCTCATAACAGTATGAGTAACATTAAGTCTTGCAAATTCACGTTGTTTTGGGTGGTGTGGAAGTGGACAGTTATCCACAACCCACTCATAAAGTGGACGATGGTTTTCAAATTCAATAGAACACATAGAATGTGTTATGCCCTCAATAGCGTCTTGAATTGGGTGTGCAAAATCATAAAGTGGATAAATACACCACTTATCGCCTTGTCTATGGTGATGAGCTCTAACAATACGATAAATAGCAGGGTCACGCATATTCATATTAGGTGAAGACATGTCAATTTTTGCACGAAGAGTTTTAGAACCGTCTGCAAATTCACCATTTCTCATGCCCTCAAATAATTTTAGGTTTTCCTCAACTGAACGGTCACGATATGGACTGTTTTGACCAGCTTGTGTCAGTGTACCACGTTGAGCACGCATTTCTTCCTGAGTTAAATCACAAACATAAGCTTTGCCCGCTTTAATCAGTGCAACTGCACAATCGTAACATGTTTCAAAATAATCAGAACCATAGAAAATACCGCCATTTGGTTGTTCACCAGTTAACCAAGCGATATCTTTTTGAATTGACTGTACATATTCATCATCTTCACGCACTGGGTTTGTATCATCAAAACGAAGATTAAATTTACCATTATATTTTTTAGCGATAGACCAGTTAATATAAATCGCCTTAGCAGAGCCAATATGCAAATAACCATTTGGTTCTGGTGGAAAGCGGGTGTGAATTTGCTCAGAAAGCCCAGCCGCTATATCTGCATCAATAATTTCAGTTAGAAAATTATTTACATCTTCCATCATAATTTTATATTCTCCCCTAATTTAAATTATAGTGCGTTTTTACAAGCCTCTAAACGCTTTAAAACCATATCTTTTCCCATAATCTGCATTACACTTTGTAAGTCTGGTGCATTTTGGCGACCAGCAACCGCAATACGGATAACCATTGACACATCACCAACAGCACCCTTATATTGTTCTGGGTTTTGCTTATAAGCTTTAGTTTCAGCCGCATAGCCATGTTTTTCAGCTATTGTTTTCATTTTATCAAAGAAACCATCTGGAGTATCATTTTCATCAAACATCTGAGCAAAATCAGCAAGCATAGAAACTGCATCTTCTTTACTTACACGCTCAGGCATTGTATAGTCTGGATTAAACAGCTCATCAAACATAAAGTCCATATAAGGTTTTACATCAGTCCAAACTGCTATATCTTTACGAGGTTTTTTTCCACCTCTGCCAATCTGTAAAAATGCTATACTTTGTTCTTTATTTTTGGTAAAGAGTGCATTAAATTCTGGGTCATGCTCTTTACTCCAAGCATCTACCTGATTATAAACTTCCTCAGCTTTCATATGAGAGATAACATTTTTAGAAACATCATGCAGTTTATCAATATCAAATAACGCACCTGAACCACTCATCTTTTTTGTAGAGAATGGAAAATCATTCATAGAAAGTTCAGGATTTGCACGACGCCATTCTTCAAAATTAGAATTTAAAAGTGTCATCAGATATTCAAGTACACAAGCCGCTGGATAACCCTGTTTAGCATAGAAAGTTAGTGCAAGCTCTGGGTCTTTACGTTTGGATAACTTACGTTTGCCGCCTGTTTCCTCATCAATTTTCATAAGCTGTGCAGTATGTGCATATTTAGGAGCTTTCCAGCCCATAGCTCTAAA
>CALWUO010000011.1 GCA_944384745.1 uncultured Butyricicoccus sp. | reverse complement strand
ATACCTGTGCAATACCTTTCACCAATCTATTTGAAAAATGGTGAGTTATATCACCGATTATTACACCTAGCAAGAATGAATGTTTAGCAGTCATTAAACGTGCGGTTGTGCTAGGTCTGTAATCGTATTTATCAATAACACTGGCTATTCTATCCCATGTTTTAACAGCCATTTTTTCACGCTTACCATTTAAAAAAAATGAAACCGTCGTTTTAGAAACCCCTGCTTCTTCGGCAATCTCTTGTATTGTCATTTTTTGCTTTGATGGCATAAACTTCCTCCTTATTAAATAATTAAAACGCTCAAGTTAATTAATTATACCATGTAAAAATTTATATATAAAGGTTGACAACTTAAAAAAAAACGTTATTATGAAAATATAAACCGATTTACTAAAATATTTTAAGGAGTGTAAATTAAAATGAAACTTTATACTTATAAAGAACATAATCAAACCTGTGAAAAAATCGGTATTTCATATGATGGTGAAATGTTATATAATATTGATTTATTCGGCTTGTCGTTTAAAAATATGAATGAGCTTATTTGTAATATAACTGATGAACAAATGTCTAATTTGAAAATAAAACCAAATGAAAACGGAATTTCAATAAAAGATGTTACTTGTCTTTCACCTATTGTTCACCCTATGCAAGATGTTTTATGTCTTGGTATCAATTATCATGCACATCATAAAGAAGCTGGTCAGTTTAATAAAGAGGCCTTTGGTGATAGAGCAAAACCAATTTACTTTTCTAAACGAGTAAATGAAGCTAATTTTGATGGAGGTATTATACCTTTATATACTGGTTTAGTTGATAGCTTAGATTATGAAGCAGAACTGGGCGTTATTTTAGGTAAAGACGCATTTAATGTGAAAAAAGAAAATGCAAGTGAATATATCTTTGGATATACTATTATAAATGATGTTTCAGCTCGAAATTTGCAGACAGGACACAAACAATGGTATTTTGGTAAATCTCTTGATGGATATACACCAATAGGACCATGTATTTTAACCGCTGATGAGGTAAATTATCCTCCAAAATTAAATATTAAATGCTATGTAAATGATGAGCTTAGACAAAATAGCAATACTGAATTACTTATAACAGATATTGGCGAAATTATATCTGAGCTTTCTCAAGGTATGACACTTAAAAAAGGTACAATTATAGCAACTGGTACACCAGCAGGCGTTGGCATGGGTATGAACCCACCATGTTTTTTAAAGTCTGGTGACAAAGTAGTGTGTGAGATTGAAAAAATAGGTACACTTACAAATTTTGTTGAGTAAATTATTTTCCGCCGTTTTTTACTAAACGGCGGATTTTTTATGCTTTTAATATTATAAGCTCTTTTTTATTGTCTTTTTCATGTATAACAACTGTTTTTGCATGATAATATGTATCTTCACAAGATAAAATCTTTTTACCTTTGTATATTTCCTTGTGATAAATAATAACTGTATAACTTTCATTGTCGTTTATAATAAACTTTCTTGCACTAACTATGTCTTGTGGAGTTTGCATTTTATCCTGATATGCATTTACAGTTTCAATTTTTATATTTTTATCACAAATAGTGGTTATATACTCAGCATTACTTTCAAATTCGGTCTTAGAGCAAATAACAGGGTGATTTTCAAGTTGATTATAGAAAAATGAACAAGGCTCAATTTGCAAAGATAATTCACCTGAAATATCAATATTCAAATCATCATTTATTAGTTTTTCATCAATATTAAACTTGCTGTCAAAGTGAAAATATCTTTGAGCTGTGTGTTTTCCATCACATTTAATTTCATCACAAATAAGCCAAATATCAGGGGAAATAACAACTAATTTTCTGGTTATAATTTGTAATGGATTATGTCCAATTAAATAACCCTCATAATAGTGTATGTTTCCATGATGTTTTACATAATTTTTAAGCGGTAAACCAAAATCAGCATAACCCCAACTATCAGAAGGTTTACAGTATTCATTATCATCTATAATAATACTGTTATGTGCTTTCATAGATTTAAGTTTTACTCTAAGCTCATGGTCTTCTCTATAGGTAAAACGTCCTGTGTCTATTAAAATTTCCTTGCCTTTGTGATAGATAGAAAAATGTAAATTATCACTGTGACCATGTCCACTACCTAACGAGCCATTAGTAAACATAGTAAAGCTTGCATTTTCGGTAAAATCACTTTTTACAGTATACATTCCGCTGTCTGTGCCATCAAAATAAAGTGTTTTAGGCTGCTTTTGCTCAATATTATTTAAAAAATCAACCGATTTTGCACCAAGAGTATAAAGCGTTTCAATATCTGGAGTTTTATATGCAAAAAACTTAAAATATCCATCATTAAAAATTACACTTGCTCTTGTAAATACATCATGAGCCTTTACTCTGTCGCTATCACCAAAGGTTTCTATACCGCCCATAGGTGTGAGCTGTAGCATTAATGCATTAGCTAGTGCTTTTGTGTTATCATATAGCACCTGTGGCACTTCTAAGCCTGCAAGAGTTAGATAATATATCGCCTTTAAACCATAATTTAAAACTTCTACATGGTACATTGTTGACTGTTCCCAGTGCATACCATCGTTATAGACCTGTATGCTAAATTGCAGCTTTAACTCATCTAATGCCCAGTTATAAAGCTCTTTTTCTGCTGGTGCTATAAATGGCAGCACAGACACTATACTACAAGTTTGTATACTTCCCCAGTTGCTTGTCTTATACTTTGTTAGATAATTTGCTTTTAAATAGCTCATTTGCTTTATAAGACTGATTTTTATTGTACTATATTCATTTTCATCTAGCTCATTTAAATATAAAAGATATGGCAGAGCCTCAAAAATATTCATCACACGAATACCAGTGTCAAGCGTTCTGGTAGATGGTGAAGGCACTATTTCCTCATGTGTTTTTATAAAGTCAAGAATATAAAATTTAGCTTTCTCTGCATAGATTTTATTATCTGTTATAAGTGATGCAAGCAAAAGATAATTTAAATAATCCATTCTTGCAAGCATAAAGCACCATTCTTCATCATCGTTTCTTTGTGCGTTCCAGTCCATTTTATCAAAATGAAAAGGCGTTAAACATCTTTCCATATCCCATGTTTTATCAAACACAAATGTCTGGTTTAAAAGCTCATCAGCCTTTTTTAAAATATGTGTTTTATCATTTACATTGATTTTATCTATTTGTTTGTATTTTACAATATTTTCAAGTGCTTTCATAATAAAAAAACCTCTCATATAAACATAAAAGGAGTTGCAATAACTTGCAACTCCTTTAAATTTTAACCTAAAATACCAAGACAACTTAATACTACACCAAGAATAACAGTTATTAAAACCAGCCAATATGTTGTAACATTCTTTTTCTTGATTAGATAATACATAAGCATAGTGTAAAGTACAGGCAGAAGTGCAGGAGCTACTTTATCAAGCATAGCCTGAATATCAACCACTGATTGACTTGCACCAGCTTCAATTTCACCGGCAGCAAATGTTATTGCGACTTTCATTTTTACAAATGTTGCGGCAAGTCCTGCAATAACTGTAACACCAATCATACCAGCAGCATCAGAGATTGCACCCATTTTTGTGCTTAATTTATCAATCATGCTTGTGCCTAATTTTCTACCATAACCACCCATAACAAGCTTGATAGTGAGCAGCACAAGGTTCATAACAACTAAAAACAGTATTGGAGCTATGCTAATGCCGTCCATAGCCATTGAAGCAAAGATAGTTGAGAATAATGGAGCTAAGCAGAACTGGGAAAGTGAGTCACCAATACCAGCTAGAGGTCCCATTAAAGCCATCTTAATACCACGGGTTTCATCATACTTCATACCACTGTCAGCCATAGCCAAATGGATAGAAGTGATAAATGGAAGCATATTAGGGTTAGTATTATAAAATTCGCAGTTATCCTTTAGTTCTTGAGCTAAACGGTCAGGGTCGTTACCATAAAGCTTTTGAAGAGCTGGGAATAAAACTAAAGCATAGCCTAAGCCTTGATAGTTGCTGTAGTTAAAGCCATTTTGCAGAAAATAAGCTCTAAGAGTGGTTTTAGTATAATCTCGTTTAGTTAATTTATTAGATCCAGTCATCGTGTTCTACCTCCTGAACCTCGCCAGCCGCTACACCAGCAGCAACCTTTTCAGATTCGTTATAATGTTTGATTGCAAATACTGCACCAACAAGTGCAATACCGATAATTGGCAAGCCAAGATAAGCTGCACAGATATAGCCTAATAGAGCAAATGGAATAAATTCTTTTTTAAGCATAACGCTCATAATCATAGCGAAACCGATAGCTGGGAGCATACCGCCTGCAACAGTTAAACCATCTAGTAACCATTGTGGAATCATTTCTACTAAACGGCTTAGTGTATCCATACTGAATGCACCAAGGAATCCGAGTAGGAAACCAACTATGGCAAATAAAATAACTGTCATATTAGCAACACGACGGAATTTTCCGAAGTTCTTTTCAGCTAAAGCCTTAGCTGCACTTTCTGGAGCACCTGCACGAACAGTGTAAATAGCAGTCTGTAAGAACTGAATTGCTACTGCAAATGGAATAGAAATTGGAAGTGCACTTTCTGGAGTTACAGAAGACATTGTAATTGCCATCAGTGTACCAATAATACCAGGGCCGATTGGGTTTGGAGGAACTGTACCACCTGCACCAACACCAAAGCCCATAAATGCAAGTTCGCCAATAGCACCGCATTGTAAAGCTGTTGGAATATCGCCTAAAATAACACCTACACCAAAGCTAAGAACTATACATCTGTTGGTATAAATACCAAATAACATGCCAGCATAACAAAATGCTGTCCACAAGCCTATTAAAAGGGCTTGTATAATTGTAATTTCCATGATAAATATTCCTTTCTCTCGCTTTTTTAAATATTAAACATAATCTTTAATATTTACTTGAGCTGCACCATCTACACCGCCTGGAGTAGTCTGGGTATTAAATGTGATACCATACTTATCAATCATTTCCTTTAGTGCTGCCTTATCCTCTGCACCAAGGAAAATAGAACGTGTAACTTGGTGTTTGCCTTCTGCATTGTGAATGTTACCGATATTAATTTCTTTGATTGGAACGTTACCTGCAACAAGTCTCAATGCATCTGCTGGAGTTTTTACAATAATAAAAATTGTCTGTGCTGGATTTGCCTTGTAAATGATATCAATAACCTTTTGCACTGGATAAAAACGCATTACAACTTCCTTTGGAATACCTGTTTTCATCAGTGTTTGGCTCATTGCATCTTGTGCTGTTTCATCATTAGCAACAATTACTGTGTTAGCACCAAGTGATTTAATCCAAAGCTGACCTTGACCATGCACTAAACGTTCATCAATTCTTGTCATAACGATATTTGGTGTACTCATAATAATTCTTCTCCTTTTCTTATTACCAGTATGGGTTCCATTCTTTTATGTAACGTGTTAGAGCTTCCATATAGTAATAGTCGCCCCAAATATTACCTTCATCAACACCCTTTCCAGAGTGATAACTATAAACACCATGATATAAAATAGGTGCACCTGCTTTAATTTCATCACAGGTGTAATTTTCAATCAGTGAACGCATAATAGCTGCTGCTGCACCGTCATAAACTTCAGCATCTTTAATATCAGCGTGTTTTTTCATTTCAAGCATTCCACATACTGCAATAGCTGCGGCACTTGAATCTCTTGACTGATTATCTTTATCTGTGAAAATCAAATCCCAATAACAAACATAATCTTTTGGTAAACGGTTTAAGAAATAGTTTGTCATTGCTCTAAATAAATCAGAATATTCAGTCTGATGAGTATACTTTATATTTAATGGTATACCATAAATACCCCAAGCCTGACCTCTTGCCCAAGAACTGTCATCACTAAAGCCTTGTCTTGTTGCACCATGGTCTGGACCACCTGTTTCTGGGTTCATATAGAATGTATGGAAAGCACTTGCATCATCACGAATTACATATTTACAACTTGTTTCAAAGTGTTTTTGTGCGATTTCTGCATAATGGTTGTCACCTGTAACCTCACTTGCCCAATAAAGAAGTGGAATATTAAGCATACAGTCAATAATAAATCTGTAATGTTCTGGGCTATTAAATGGACCCCAAGCCTGTAAAAACTGACCTTTTTCTTGCCAACGTGTTAAAAGTTTGTCTGCTGCAAGAATTGCCGCACGCTTTGCCTTTTCACTTTTTGTCAATTTATAGCCACTTACACATGAAAGGGAATATAAAAAGCCTAAATCATGATGGTCTAATTCAATTTGGTTTTCTACTCGATATAAAAAGCTGTCTATATTATTCTCCGCCTGTTTACGGAACTTTTCATCGCCTGTATATTCATATGACAGCCACAACATACCAGTCCAAAATCCGTCGGTCCACTCTACATTATCAATAATAGGATATTGCAGTTGTTTAGTAGCTGACCATGGGAAACGATTTCCGAAATAAGGCATATTTGCTTCTACTTGTTTTATACAGTGTTCTAAAGCCTTTTTTGCTTCCTCTTTTGTTATTGGAGGAGTTTTAAGAAATTCATCTTTTCTTTTGATTTCTTCAATATTTATCTTTCTAATCATATTTTCACCTTTCACCGTCTTATGATTGAATAAGAGGTTTTTATTGACCATTAAGTAAACCGCTTTACTAAGTTGCCCTAATTATATATGTTCACAGTGAAAATGTCAATAAAATTGCATGTCAAAGATTTTGTTGTTTTTTTGTGCATAATTTCTAAAGCATTTATAAGCCTAAAAAAATAAAAAATACTGATAATTTATAATTTTTATATTGACAAAATCGGTTTACTAAACTATACTTTTTATAAATCGGTTTACCAAATCAAAAAGTTATGAAAGAAGCGATATTATGCTAGACCCTAAACTATTGTCTTTTATAGGCATTATTCCTAACCCATATATAAAAGATGATGCTCAAGCGTTAGACATTGTAAATAATCTTTATAGCCATAATGTTTCGGCTATACTCTTAAATGATGCATTACATATTCAGGCTATACACAATAATATTAAAGATTTTTATATTGGTGTATATAATATCTTATCCATAGATGATTCAAAAAAAGCCATAGAATATGGTGCAAGCTTCTTAGTTTTACCTACATGTGATACAGAAATCTTGGATTATTGTATTAAAAATGATATTTTAGCTTTGCCTACTGTAAATACACCAACCGAAATTAAAAATATGCTTGATTTTGGCGTTAAATATATGTATATAATGCCTGATATATGCGGTATAACTCCACAAGGTCTTGATAAATATCTTGACACATTTAAAGAAGCTAGATTTTTTGTAAATGATATAAACTTCTTATCTATACCTAATGTTTGCGGTGTGTTTACTAATGACAATGAGATTATAGTTAATACTGAACAAACCATTAAAAATATGTTGGGTTTTGAGCTTATTCACCTTGGTATAAACCAAAATAGCTGTGATGAAGCTTTAAATACTGCTCAAACACTTTGTAATCTATTCGGATTTAAATACTATAAAAAGCCTAAATCACATTTTGCAGGCAGAGGCTTTGAAGTTTTAAACTCTGTTGGCAGAGGTGCTAACGGTCATATAGGAATTTATACCCCTTATCCTGAAAAGGCAATGTATTATCTTCAGAAAAAGGGCGTTAAATTTATAGATGAAACAATAACACGTAATAAAAGAAGTCATCTAGTTAATTTTGTCTATCTTGATTTAGAAATTGCTGGATTTGGCGTGCATTTAATAAATCCTGATGTAAAAATGTAAAGGAGAATGTAAAAATGTTTGATATGAATAGTTTTTCTTTAAACGGTAAAGTTGCCCTTGTTACTGGTGGTGCTTATGGTATTGGCTTTGCAATAGCTGAAGCTTTAGCAAAAGCTGGTGCAAAAATCGCTTTTAACTGCCGAAATGATGCAAATTTAGAAAAAGCTCTTGCTGATTACAAGGCTAAAGGCATTGATGCCCATGGCTATATTGCCGATGTAACCAAAGAAGATGAAGTAACCAAACTTGTAAATGATATCAAAAATGATTTAGGTGTAATAGATATTCTTGTAAACAATGCAGGTATTATTAAGCGTATTCCAATGCTTGAAATGACAGCAGACGATTTCCGTCAAGTGGTTGATATAGACCTTAACGGTCCATTTATTATGGCTAAGGCTGTTTTACCAGATATGATTGCAAAGGGTCATGGTAAAATTATAAATATTTGCTCTATGATGAGTGAACTTGGTCGTGAAACTGTTAGTGCGTATGCTGCTGCAAAAGGCGGACTTAAAATGTTAACCCGTAATATTTGCAGTGAGTTTGGTGAACACAATGTTCAATGCAACGGCATTGGCCCTGGATATATTGCAACACCTCAAACAGCACCTCTAAGAGAAAAACAAGCTGATGGTTCAAGACATCCATTTGACCAGTTCATTATTGCCAAAACCCCTGCGGCTCGTTGGGGTGACCCAGAAGACCTAATGGGTCCTGCTGTTTTCCTTGCTAGTGATGCAAGTAACTTTGTAAATGGTCATATACTTTATGTAGATGGCGGTATTTTAGCTTATATTGGCAAACAGCCATAATTATAAAAGGAGAGAATATAAAAATGAAAATCGCACTGATTAACGAAAATTCACAAGCTGCAAAAAATGCTCAAATTTATGAAATTTTAAAAGAAGAGGCTGAAAAAGCAGGTCATACTGTTGATAACTATGGTATGTATAGTGCTGATGATGATGTACAGCTAACATATGTAAAAAATGGATTACTTGCTAGTATTCTACTTTCAAGCGGTGCTGCTGACTTTGTTGTAACTGGTTGTGGTACTGGTCAAGGTGCTATGCTCGCTTGTAACTCTTTCCCTAATGTGCTTTGTGGTCATGTTACAAATCCTCTTGATGCTTATCTATTCGGTCAAGTAAATGATGGAAACTGTATCGCAATGCCATTCGCTCAAAACTTTGGTTGGGGTGCTGAAATCAATCTACGTGATACCTTTGCTAAGTTATTCTCTGAGCCATTCGGTGGTGGCTATCCAAAGGAACGCAGAGAACCAGAACAGCGTAACAAAAAAATCCTTGATGAAGTTAAACTTGTAACTCACAAACCAATTATGGAAATTTTAAAGACTATTGACCAGCAGTTCTTAAAAGAAACTATTTCTGGTAAACACTTTGCAGAACTTTTCTATGCTAACTGCAAAAATGATGAAATTGCTGAGTATTTAAAGTCACTATAATAGGAGATTTATTTATATGATAGGACTATTAGTTACAGGTCACGGCAACTTTGCAACTGGTGTGACAAGTTCTGTTGATTTAATTGCAGGCAAACAAGAAAATTATCAAGCTGTCGATTTTTTACCTACATATAATCTTGATGATTTGGATAGAGAAATTAGAAAGGCTCTTGATAATTTAAAAGATTGCAATGGTGTATTGATTTTATGTGATTTATTAGGTGGCACACCATTTAACAAAGCGGCTGAACTCAGCACAAAATATCAAAATGTAAATGTTGTAGCTGGTACAAACTTATCCATGCTTTTAGAAGTAACTATGACACGCAAATTTGAAGATAATTTAAATGCTCTTACTGATGCAGCAGTAGAAAGTGGCAAAGAACAAATTGCAAAATATGAACTTTTAAGCATTGACCAAGAAGAACCAGAAGACGGAATTTAATAAAAAATTTTAGCGTAGCGGTTTTTATAAACTGCTACGCTTTTTTAATGGTCTATATACTGTAAAATACATTGTTATTATACATGCCAATCCGCCAATTACATTGGAAATAGGTTCTGCCAAAAATACACCATTTGTACCAAAACCAACAGCAGGTAAAATCAAGGTAAGGGGTGCAACAATAAATGCTTTTCTGAGAAGTGAAAAGAAAATTGCACTTTTTGACTTGCCAAGCCCTACAAATACTGATTGACCTATTGACTGGAACGACATAAAGAAAAATGTTGCATAATAAATTCTAAATGCTGATACACCAGCCTTAATAAGTTCAGGCTCATTATTAAATAATCTTATAAGTGTTTCTGGTATCAATAAAACAACAATCCATGATATAACTGAATAAGTCATAGTTATAAGCGTTGTAAATCTTATTGCTTTTAATACCCTTTGATTTTCTCCTGCACCATAGTTATAACTTAAAACAGGTTGACAACCATTAGTAATACCTGTAATCGGCATACTTATAACCTCTCTTATAGAGTTAATAACGGTCATTATACCTACATATAAATCACCGCTATAAGTTTCCAATGTTGCATTACATACAACCTGTGTTAAACTATTTGTCATGGACATAACAAAACCTGATGTACCCAATGATAAAATTTTTGCAACTCTTTTTAATTCTAATGCATAATATTTTAGCTTTAATATTGCTTTTTTCCCTGTTAAAAATTTCAAAACCCATATTGCAGAACAGCCTTGAGAAATTACAGTCGCTATTGCCGCACCTTTTACCCCTAAATCTAAACCATAAATAAATATTGGGTCTAAAATAATATTAACTATTGCACCAACACTAACTGTTATCATTCCAATTTTGCTGAACCCCTGTGAGTTTATAAATGGGTTCATACCCAAACTAATCATAACAAAAATTGTACCAAGTAAATAAATACTTAAGTAATCATTTGCATATGGGAATGTTACATCACTTGCACCAAATAAATATAAAATTGGCTTTTTAAATATAAATCCTATTAAAATTAAAACTACACCAAAAATAATAAGCAAAATAAAAGAATTACTTTGTATTTTTTCAGCTTCTTCATTATTTCCCATTCCTCGATTTATAGAACATAATGGAGCTCCACCCATAGAACATAAATTCGCAAATGCCATAATAATAGATATAATTGGCAAACATAACCCCAGACCAGTTAATGCAAAGTGACTTGGTAAACGACCTAAATATATACGGTCAACAATACTGTAAAATAGATTTATAAGCTGTGCAAGTGTCATAGGCACAGACATATATATTATATTTTTTGCAATACTTCCTTTTGAAAAATCATTTTCCATTCTTTTTCCCTTTCTTTTGGTTAAATATATAATTATTATACAATAAAATCATATTTAAGAAAGTAATAAAAATAGATACTTGACTTTTTTCAGTAGCAAAAATAATATATAATTAGTATTATTTTAAATCTTAGGGGTGTTTTAATATGATTTATGGATATTGTAGAATAAGTACAAGAAAACAAAATATAGAACGTCAAGCACGAAATATAAAACAGTTATACCCTGATGCTCTTATAATAAAAGAGGTTTTCACTGGTACAAAACTAGAGCGTAAAGAGTGGAATAAACTCGAAAAGGCTTTAAAAGCTGGTGATACTGTGGTGTTTGACAGCGTAAGCCGCATGAGTCGTAATGCTGATGAGGGTTTTGCCGCTTATGAAAGAATGTTTAATAATAAAATAGAATTAGTTTTTCTAAAAGAGCCACATATAAACACAAGCACTTATAAAAAAGCAATGACAAATAAAATTCCACTTGTAGGAAATAATGTTGACTTTATTTTGGAGGGTATAAATAAATATTTATTATCACTAGCCAAAGAACAAATTAAACTAGCCTTTGAACAGGCAGAAAAAGAGGTTTTAGACCTAAAACAAAGGACTAGAGAGGGTATACAAACAGCTAGATTAAATGGTAAACAAATAGGTCAGAAAAAAGGTGCAAAACTCATCACTAAAAAAAGTATAGCAAGCAAAAAACTTATATTAAAACACAGTAAAACTTTTAATGGTACTTTGTCAGATATTGACACAATGAAACTAACTGGACTTTCACGTAATACATATTATAAGTATAAAAGGGAACTGAAAGATGAATAAATTTTTACTTTAACAACATGTATACACTGCCATAAATTCCCGCATTATTGCCTAATGTTGCTTCTTTAAACTCAGTTTCTCTACAAGCATGGAAAGCTAATTTTTTATAATTTCTGCGTATTGATTCCATAAGGATTTCACCAGCACGAGCCATACCGCCACCAATAACAAATGCTTCAGGATTTACAACACATGCAATAGAAGCAAGAGCCTTTCCTAAATATTTACCAACTTGTTCGCCTTGCTCAATAGCTATTTTATCGCCTTGTTTTGCTGCATCAAAAATATCTTTAGCTTGTAAATTTTCAATATCTCTTAGAACCGTTTGAACATCTGGATTTTGCTGTAAATATTTTTTAGTCATTCTTACAGCACCAGTAGCGGAACTATAAGTTTCTAAACAGCCAGTATTTCCACAACCACATATAAAATCATCATCATCATTTACGCATATATGACCAATTTCGCCTGCTGCACCATTTGCACCAGATAAAATATTGCCATTTATAATGACTCCACCACCTACACCAGTTCCAAGAGTCACCATAACGATATTTTTATAACCTTTGCCGCCACCTTGCCACATTTCGCCAAGTGCTGCTACATTTGCATCATTTCCCACTTTTACAGTAAATCCTGTGAGTTTGGAAAGGGTTTTTTCAACATTAAATTCGCCCCAACCAAGATTTACACATTGAAATACAGTTCCATCTTCACCTATTGGTCCTGGAACTCCTAAACCTACACCTTGAACCTCATCTTTTGAAATACTCTTTTCATTCATTTTATCCTCAATGGCTTTTGCTATATCTGATAATATAAATTTACCGCTTTCCTCTTTTCTTGTAGGTATTTCCCACATATCAATTAATGTTCCATCTGTCTTAAAAAGTCCCATTTTTACTGTTGTGCCGCCTAAATCAACACCAAAAGCGTAATTTTTTTGCATTGTTTTTAACAATCCTTTCCTATAATATTTAATATATCTGCCCATGCTTCTTTATCAAACATGCGATTTTTATAATAATATTTTCTGTCTTCATCTGTGATTTTTTTAATCACTTTAGCTGGATTTCCTGCAACCACTGTGTAACTAGGTACATCTTTTGTAACTACACTTCCCGCACCTATAACAGCACCATCACCAATGTTAACCCCTGGACAGATAACACTATTACCACCTATCCAAACATCATTTCCTATGGTCATATCTATACCATATTCATACATAGTATTTCTAATCTTGGGGTGAATTGGGTGACCTGCTGTGTAAATAGATACATTTGGTGCAATAAAACAGTTATCGCCTATTTTAACTTTACCTACATCTAAAATAGTGCAATTGTAATTTGCAAAAAAGTTTTTTCCAACTTCTATATTAAAGCCATAATCACAGTAAAAAGGCGGATTTACAAAAGCTCCATCTGCTTTACCAAACAATTCGCTTATAATTTCACTTATAAGCTTATAATCTGAACGGTCAACAGTGTTTAATTTTTGAGTTAAAATCCTTGCTCTTTTTTGCTCATTATATACGCTTTCATCTGATATATAAGCAAGATTTTTATTTCTTCGTTCAATATGATTCATATAATCACCACAAATATCTATTTTTTCATAATTATATCTTAAATTTGTATAAATTGCAATAATCAGATGTAATATAACATATAATATCTGTTTATATTATGGTATCTTTAAGTGCAAATCATCTTTATTTAGATGGTTTGCTTTTTTATTTTATGTGTTTGTCAAATTGAATCGCTTATTGTCACAATATGTCGAATAATTGTTGAAAATAACATTTGATAATATATAATCTAATCAAGAGGCATAAAATTCAATAAAAAAAGGGGGTATGAATAGCAAAATATTATGAATTATGCCTTTAAAAATCATTTAATAACAAAGAGGTTCTTAAAATGAAAAGAATTCAATTATTTATTGTAAGTTTAATAATATCTTTTACGATTATTGGTATATTGCCGATATCATATGCAATCGATACCACTTATTTAGGAAATATTAACATCACAGAGGAAGCTGTATCAGGCACAGATGGAGTTTATAAGCTTGTTATGAAAGCTAAATCCAATATACAAAGCAATATCACATTGGCAATGTTTAATATGTCATTTGATAATAATGTTATACAGCCTGTACATTGTAATACATATGGTGATATTTCTAACAATAATGATGCTTTTGCCAAAAGTTGTGCATTTGTTGATTTGGATACTGCATATTTCACTGTTGCAGATATAAAATGGGCAACTGATGAACATAATCATCGAAGTGCATTTTCATTAACAATGCAAACAAGCGACATTGTTTCAGGTACAAGTATCTCAGAAGAAAAAACAATTGCAGAATTTTATTATAGAATTAAACAAGGTCAAACAACTAACAAAGAAACATTTAGATTTGAAACTTATAATGTAAAAAATTCTTTGATATCACAATTTTATGATGATGCAAATAAACAAAATGCAATCACACTTGTAACAAAAGATGAACAATATATGCACTATGGTACAAATACCGCTGTGCAAAATTTAAGTGCAAAATTAAATTATACTGGCATTGATAAAGACACTTTACAATCAATTTCTTTTTCAGATGATGAATTAACCCTTGCTGTTCCTGCTTTAAGTGAAGGAAAAACTGCAATACTTAATCTAGCACAAAATCTAAAAAAAATAGGTTTTTCTGGTGATTATACTGATAATGTAAATATTATATGGAGTATTATAGATGGAGATTTAACTGGTGCAAAACTAGATCAAAATGGTATTTTAAGTATTGACAATAAATGTAATGCTGGGACAGTTACAATAACCGCTACTGTTGATGGATATGATAATATTTCTGATAGTATAGATATTAAAATTACAAAATCAAAACCAAAAGCGGCAAATATAACTATAAATGGTACAGAAGAAATTATCATTCCAAATGATGATAAAAATACATCTATAACTGAAAACTATACTGCAACTGTAACAGACCAGTTTGGCGATAATATACAAAATGCAGTTATAAATTGGAGTATTTCAACAATTCCAGAAGATAAATCTATAAAAATAAATAATGGAATTCTTAGCATTGAAAAAGATGCAGCTAAAAATAATTCTGTTGAAGTTACTATAAAAGCTTCTACTGATGAAATCATCAGCGAAAAAGTTGTTATTGTAAAACGTGACAATTATATATCAAATGTTGAAATTGTAGATTCATTAAGTTCAGACTCTATTTTCACACCAGAAGAAGGTTATACCATTTCAATCCCTGATGATGGTTATAATTCTCTTAAACTTTATGCCAATGTTTACGATAATTATTATAATAAAATCCCAAATTATTATAATATAATGTGGTTTGATAATTTTCCTCATGGTTATGTAACAAAGGAAGATAATAGTATTATAATAAATGTGCCATCAGATGCAATCGCTGGAGAATATGACCTAACTGCAACTGCCGAAAATATAACTAAAGCAACAAAAATTAAACTAACTCATAGTAAACAACTAAATGTTGATATGTCTGATATAAATTTATCAGATAAAGTTTATGATGGTTTAGCTATTTCTTATTCTGGTAGTGCAAAAACAAATCAAGATGTAAAATTTAACTATACTTGGTATGATATTAACAATAATAGTGATTTAGGTTCAAATGCTCCAGTCAATGCTGGTCATTATAGACTTATAGCCACAATTGATGATTATAACTACAACGGTTATGGATATATTGATTTTAATATAACTTCTAAACCTCTAACAAGTGAAATGGTGACTGATATCACAGATAGTTTTGAATATAATGGTCAAGCTCAAACCCCAACCGTTACTGTAAAAGATGGCGAAAAAACACTTGTAAAAGATATTGATTATACTGTTGAATATAGCAATAATATCAATGTTGGTAATAATGCAACTATTACTATAATTGGTAAAGGTAATTATTCAGGTCAAGTTAATAAAATATTTAGTATTATATCTTCAAATAATAAAAAACTTATTATTACTGGTACTGCTCAAGTAGGTAAAACCTTAAATGCAACTATAAATGGTGAAGATTTGACCGGATTTACTTTTACTTGGTATAGAAACAATATAGAAATTGAAGATGCCAAAGGCTCTAATTATATTCTTACTTATAAAGATTCAAATAAAGAAATAATGGTCAAAGCAACTGATAATAATACAAACCAAATATTCACAAGTGATACTGTAAAAGTTGATAAAATAGCTATCACTGGTAAAATCACATTAACATATGAAAAAAAACAAGAAATAAATACAATTTCTGTTGGTGATATTATAAAAGCTAATGCAGATATTGAAAATGATATTGATATAAATTATCAGTGGTATGTTAATGGTCAAGCTGTTGATGGTGAAACTAACAAATATTATACTGTTAAAGATGGAGATGCAACTATTTATGTTATTGCTACTCCTGTAAGTGAAGATTATACTGGTAAAGTTCAAAGTATGACACTTGAACTCAATAAAGCATTGATTACTGGCAAATTAACTATAATAGGTGGAAATGCTGTTGGTGATGAATTAACCGCAACTATTGACGGTTTAACCTATGGTGTTGATTATAGCCTTATTTGGTTACGTGACAATGTAAAAATTGCCACTTCAGAAAAGTATATAATTACAAAAGATGATAAAAATACCATTATATCTGCAAAAGCTATTGCAACTGGTGATTATTCAGGTGAAATAATTTCTGAAAATGTCATTACTATTGATGCAACTGTTCCTGACGCTCCTGTGCTCACTGCAACAGCTGGAAATGAAAAAGTAAACCTAAATTGGACTATTCCTCATAATGGCGGGTCTGATATCACTGGCTATAAATTAAGTTATGTAAAATCCAGTGAATATTTATATGCTAAACCAACTATTGTTGAGCTTAACCCAAATACAAAAAGTTATACTGTTTTAGGTTTAACAAATGATACTGAGTATATATTTACTATTGTGGCTGAAAATAATAAGGGTAACAGTCAAGCAAGTACAGTAAGAGCTACTCCAATCACTTCAAATTCTGATAATGCATTAAATAATTCTGACAATATAAGCAATCCATACACTTCTGCTGGCTTGACCACTGTTATTACAACACCATCAATAAATATTTTAGGTGATATCGCAAAAGCAGAGGTTACAACTTCTACCATGGATAAAGCAATACAAACTGTCATTGATGCTGCTAAAACTAATGATACAATACCTGTTATTAAAATTAATATTCATAATAACAATACAGATAGTATTGAATTAACACTTCCAAAAACTTCATTAATAGCTTTATCACAAACCACTTATGGAGAGCTTATTATAACTTCTGATATTGCAACTGTAACTATTGATTCTAAAACCCTTAAAAATATTCTTGAAAAATCTGACTCAAATATTATATTAAATATTTCAAAGATTAAGCAATACGAACTTAATTCAATACAACAAACTATTGTAGGCGGTTTACCTGTATTTGATATATCACTTGTCAGTGGAAATGAAACTATTTCTGATTTTGGTGATGGGACTATAACTGTAAATATTCCATATTCTTTACCATCTGGTCTTGATGAAAACAAAGTTGTAGTATATTATCTTGATAATATCGGTGATATTTCTGCTTGCAACACAATATACACTTTAAAAAATGTAACATTTACAGCAAATCATTTTTCAAAATATTTCATTGGTTATAATGATTACAGTAATTATGATGATAATAATATTGATATGACAACTTTTGATGATGTTTCTAATGACAGATGGTCTGCTGAATATATCTATAATCTTTATAATCTTGGAATTGTAAATGGTATCAGTAATGATACATTTTCGCCTGAAACAAATATTACTCGTGCTGAATTTGTTAAAATGTTAGCTAATATAGCTGGTGCAAATTTAAATAAATTAAATATCTCAACCAATTTTACCGATGTTGAATCCGATAGCTGGTATGAAGATTATATTGTTTGGGCTGTTTATAATGGCATAGCAAGTGGTACATCTGATACAACTTTTAGTCCTGATGAAAATATTACTCGTGAACAAATTGCAGCTATGATTTATCGTTTTGCTGAGTATAAAGGAATTGAATTACCTAAAATTGAAACGGTTATAAACTTTGTTGATGAAAATACATTCTCACCATGGGCTGTTGATGCTATTTCTGCTGTTCAATCGGCTGGTATTATCAATGCTTTAGATGATGATTATTTCGCACCTACATACCATACAACACGTGAACAAGCCTGCAAGATGTTATTTTTATTGCTTGAGATTATTAACGATTAATAAATACCTTTAAAGGAGTTTAAATTATAAACTCCTTTATTATTTTTCAGTCAACAAAGCTGCTTTCAATCCATTTTTGTTTTTATTCTAAAAAAACTATGTTATAATGAAATTTATTAAAAATACAAATTTGTGGATATATTTAGAAGTCAAAATCTCTGTATAAAATAAGCAAATAATAGAGGATTATTTATGCCTAATAATATTGAAAATTCAAATGTAGAATATAATGCACTTGATAAACTTTCATTTTTTGTGGATTCACTAACACCAAAAAATGAATTTATTGCTCCAGCACAAATAGCAGAAGCCAAAAGTATTCCTGCAAAAATAAATATACAAACAAAAGATAAAGTTTCATTTACTCTTGTAAATAAAGATATTGTAAATCAAGGTGAGCAATCACTTAGTATGGAAAGAAAAGGAAGCGATATCCCAATAACAACAAAAATGAATGTATCACTTGATATTGACTCTTTAATAGAAGATGACCCAAGTGTGTCTATTGTTCGTGGATATGAATTTGATTATTTTGATAAAGCTGTATTTGATGCTTTTTGTTCCTTGTTATATGCTGGCAATAGATATATCACTTATGCTATGATTGCAAGATGTATGTCTGGTAAAGACTCCTCATATCACCCATCAGCAACCACTATAAATTATATCCAAAAATCAATTACAAAAATGACTAGAACAGAAATTTCAATTGATTACAGTGAAGAATTTAACTCATTTCAAAATGTTAGGGAACGAAACCCTATAGAGCATGACAGCCTTATTATTGAAGATAGATTGCTTAATATAAGAATGGTAACTGCCAGAATAAATGGTGTAAAAATAAAGGCTTTACAACCTGTTACAATACCATCATTGCTACAATATGCTACTATTCGACGTCAAATAAATAGTTTTGACTCAAATATTCTTGCAACACCCATGAATAGAAATAGAGTTTCCACATTATGTCAGTATTTTTTAATTCAACGCATATGTGCTATGAAAAGTTCAGATAAAATTTCTAGAACAATACCTTTTGAAAAAATTTATTCCGTTTGTCCAGATTTTGAGGAAAAGAAAAAAATTGAATCAACTTATAGAAAATTTATAAGACGTATTCATACTAGTGTTTGCGATTCATTGAAGTATTGGAAAGAAATAGGTTTTATTAAAGATTATGACATTGAATCTAAAGGTGTAACCAAATATTATAAAATACATCTTACTGTTGAGGAAAATCCAACAAAATGACTTATATACCCCCTTAAATTTAAGGGGGTATTTTTTATTTTCTACCCCGTAGAATGGCATCATATTATGTAATAATTTTTCATTTTTTGTAATATTTTTACTTAAATTAAATGTGTTTATACATGCCAATTATGCGTAATTTTTTATTTTTAGTAAAAATTTTTATCCCATAAAATGGCATTAATACCCCTGTAAAGTGGTATCGAAATAGCTATAAATTAAAATGTAAAAAATGTAATAAAATGTTAAAAAGTTATCCACAGGTCCGTAGAATGGTATCGATACCCCCGTAGAATGGTATCGATACCCCCGTAGAATGGTATCGATACCCCCGTAGAATGGTATCGAATGAGCCAATTTCCATTAACTCAAAAAAATAATGCGTTTTTTATGATTTTCCATATTTTTTCAAGCTTTAAGCCCTAAATTATTTAATTTTTTGCCTTTTTTGAAATTTCAATTTTCGCGTGTAAATATTTATAAATATTTATAAATTATTATATAGAATTTTTCTCGTTAGCACTCGAAAAATTTAAGCTAGTGCAGCTTCTTTTATCCTCTAAAAAAAATTCCAAATCCTAAAAACTATAAGTTCACAAACAACTATAAATCCAAGAATAAAAAATATAAAATAAAGGAAAAAATAATCAACAGTAATATTAACAAAAATATTTCTAAAAACATTTAAACAACAAATATACATAATAACTTTTTTATCATATTGCTAATCAGTTTTATAAAGCTCTATAAAACACATCTGAAAAAACAAACAAAAAAATCAATAGTAATCTACATGATAAATTACACCAATACAAAAACTTAATAACATCACAAAATTAAACATGCCTTTTAAAACCTCTCAGAACGCCTGTATAAGCCTCATATAGCCTTACCCATATAGAGAGACCTAAAAACAGAATAAAAGGGATTACAGGGCTTCTACGACGATTTTCTATTATCATCAAATTTTCTGATGAAAATTTAAAATGACATGCAATCTAAAAAATAAAGACTACATGCCATTTCATTTATCCTCTATAAATAAAAATATTCAATTTTCCAATGCTTTATATAACTCATTTTCTTATATCATAATAGTAAAAATCAATTTTTTTATTATCTTTTAAACTTATAGTTTTACATTCTTAGGATTTTGTCCGAATTCCCTTTTAAATGCTTTTAAAAAATTAGAATAATCACTAAAACCACATTCTATGCAAGCTTGCATAACAGGTTTATTCTCTTTTAACATATTTCTAGCAACAGTTAAGCGTTTTTTGATAATAAACTGATATAGCGTAAGACCTGTATATTTTTTAAATAAATGTGTTAAATGAGATTTGCTTATATAAAATCTTTCACATATATCATTAAGTGATATTTCTTCAGCGAAATTTTTATTTATATATGCAACTATTTGATTTATCTTTTGATTTTCTGTTATATCTTCATAAATATTATCAGGTGTTGCAAAATAAGCACGATTTAAGTAAACTAGAAACTCTATCAAATATGCTTGTGACAAAGTACGACTTCCCAGCTCTATTAAATCTCTATTTCTAAGCATTTTTTCAAATATACGTTTTAGATTAGTAAATGCCATGCTATCAGGTCTTATAAGTTTATGTTTTTTCTTACTCGAATCATTAAAGCAAGCTTTTAAATCACAATCAAGACCATTTATTTGATTTAAAAATTTAGGCTCTATCCATAATACAAAACGTTCATAAAATTTCCCATTTTCAATAACAGGCTTATGAATATCTCTATTATCAGTTAATAATATATCACCTGAACGAAGTTGATATATTTTACCCTCAATTATATATGAAACATTTCCATCTAAAAAGAAAAATATTTCATAAAAATCATGCTGATGAAAAGGTATAGACAAAGGTGCATAATTTTTATAATAATAACATTCAAAATCGTGATTTCGCATATTTTGTCGCATGGTAAAAACATCATTATTTAGATTAAACAATGTAACCCCACCTTTATTGTATATGTTGTAATTATATCGGTATATTTACCAGTTTTCAAGTGCAATATACCATGACTTTTTTTTAACAAAGTAGTATTATTTTAATATGCATTAATGTTTTTAATGTAAATAATTTATATTAGGGGAAATTATGAAAAAGCAATTTACAATGCTTGGGCTTATCTGTGTTACTGTAATAAGCCTGTTGACAGGTTGCAAAAATTCTGATTCTTCTCAAGAGATTATAAGAATTGGACATAACCAGTCAACAAAACATCCAACTCATATCGCTTTAGTTGAGTTTGAAAAATTTATTGAAGACAATCTAGGCGATAAGTACAATGTTGAAGTTTATCCAAGTGAACTTTTAGGTTCTCAAAATGAGATGGTTCAACTAACTCAGACAGGTGCTATTAACTTCTGTGTAGCTAGTAACTCACTTTTGGAAACTTTCAGTAAGAATTACAGTATTTTTAATCTTCCATATCTATTTTCAAGTGCAGAAAGTTATCATGCGGCAATGGATGATACTTCTTTAACTGACCCTATTTTTAAATCCACAGGACAAGCAGGTTTTGAAGCTGTTACATGGCTTGACGCTGGTACTAGAAATTTTTATACAGTAAATAAGCCTATTGAAACTCCTGCTGACTTAAAGGGATTGAAAATCCGTGTACAGCAATCACCAACAAATGTTGAAATGATGCAGCTTTTAGGTGGTTCTGCTACTCCTATGGGCTTTGGTGATGTTTATACAGCATTACAATCAAAAATTATTGATGGTGCAGAAAATAATGAAATGTCCTTGACTGATAATGGTCATGGCGATGTATGTAAATATTACTCTTATGATATGCATCAGATGATACCTGATATTTTAATAGCAAATAAGAACTTTTTAGATAGCCTTGATGATGAAACACGCAAGATTTTTGAAGAAGGTTTTGAACTTATAAATAAAGTTCAGCGTGAAGAATGGGTAATAGCGGTTGAGGCTGCAAAAGACCGAGCACAGAATGAGCAAGGTGTACAATTTATTTATCCAGATACAGAACCTTTCAAAGAAGCTTGTTTCCCTCTTCATGAAAAAATGCTTAAAAACCAACCTGAATTAACTCCTATTTATGAAAAAATTCAGGAGTATAATAAAGAATATTCATCAGGAGGTCAGCAGTGATGAAGAAACTACGCTCTATATTAAATGCTATTTTAAATACTTTAGCTGGTATTAGTTTTATTGCAATGGTTGTTTTAACCTGCTGGCAAGTTTTTACACGTTATGTGTTAAAAAACCCATCAACATGGTCAGAAGAACTTGTTTCATATTTATTTGCATGGGCAAGTCTTCTAGGTGCATCTCTTATCACTGGCGAGAGAGGTCATATGAATATACCTGTAATAATTGATAGATTAGGAGCTAAAACAAAAAAAGCCTTTCATTGTTTGGCTGAAATAATCGGATTTGTTTTCTCTGCGGCTATTTTAGTTTATGGTGGCATACAGATTTCACAACTTGCAATGGGACAGCTTACTTCATCTTTAGGTGGTTTAGCTGTTGGTGTATTCTATGTTATTATGCCTGTATGTGGCGTAATAAATATGGTTTATACAGTATTAAACATTATTGATATTTTGAATGAAACAACTGAAAAGGAGGAAATATAAGTTATGGAAGCACTACTGTTAATTGTAGCGGTTCTAGCAGTATTATTGGTTGCTGGTGTGCCTATCTCCTATTCAATTGGTATTTCATCTCTTGTTGCAATTTTACAAACTGTATCGCTTGATATTTCTGTTATTACAAGTGCACAACGTATATTTGTAGGCATGAGCAAATTCAGCTTGACTGCAATTCCATTTTTTATTCTTGCTGGTAACCTTATGAACCAAGGCGGTATTGCAAAACGTCTTGTAAATTTTGTTATGGCGATTTTAGGAAAGCTTCCTGGAGCATTACTTGTTACTAATATTGGTGCTAATGCTTTATTTGGTGCTATTTCTGGTTCTGCGTCCGCTGCTGCTGCTGCTGTTGGTAGCATGGTAGAACAAGGCGAAGAAGAACTAGGCTATGACAAGGCACTTTGTGCTGCAACCAATGGTGCATCTGCTCCATCTGGTCTGTTAATTCCACCATCTAATGCACTTATCACTTATTCACTTGCGGCTGGTGGAACATCTGTTGCTGCTCTTTTCCTTGCTGGTTATTTACCAGGTATTTTATGGGCATTATGTTGTATTGTTGTAGCGATTGTAATTGCAAAGAAAAAGGGTTACAAAGGTTTAGAAGGTAAATTTGACTGGAAAAATCTTGGTATAGCTACACTTCAGGCTTTACCATCACTTTCTCTTATTGTTATTGTTATTGGTGGTATTGTAGGCGGTATTTTTACAGCTACTGAAGGCTCTGCAATAGCGGTTGTATATGCCTTAATTCTTGGCATATGTTATAAAAATATAACTTTAAAATCATTTTGGGAAATAGTTGTTTCCAGTGCTAAAATGAGTGGTATGGTTGTATTTTTAATAGGTGTATCAAATATTTTAGGTTGGGTAATGGCATTTACTCAAATTCCTCAAGCGATTTCAGCGGCTTTATTGGGATTAACAAGTAATCCAATAATTATTTTAATGATTATGAATGTTATTCTGCTTATTGCAGGAACATTTATGGACGTTACCCCTGCAATTTTGATTTTTACACCTCTGTTTTTACCTGTTGTTCAGACATTTGGTATGCACCCAGTTCAATTCGGTTTAATTTTGGTTTATAATCTGTGTATTGGTAATATTACTCCACCAGTTGGCAATACATTGTTTGTTGCCATTAAGGTTGGTAGAAGCTCGTTGTCAAAGGTAATGCCTTATATGCTTTGGTATTATGTCGCTATTTTAATAGGTCTATTACTTGTAACTTATGTACCATTTTTAACAATGGGCTTACCAACTATGGCAGGTCTTGTATAAAAAATTAGTGCAGTGAGTAATGCACTGCACTTTGTTTATTTTACATAATATAAGTATATATTTTATAGCATTTTATATAAAGTTTCAATTATATTATTGACATAGCATAATAAAATATGTTATTCTTCTTTTGCAAAACATAATATGTCTTGTGACTGATAATGCAGGCAAGACCAGACCTATCTGTGTACTTAATTTATGATAGGTTTGGTCTTTTTTGTTTTTGGCAAAAAAAGAGAAGGGAGGACTTAAATGGGGTCAGTCGCAAATAATGGTGTTTATAAAATTGTCAGAACCATTGGAAGTAATTTTGTTTGCTCATTAGACCCAAATGGGCAAGAAATTATTTTACGTGGACTTGGTATAGGTTTTAAAAAAACGGCTGGTGATTTAATCCCAGCTGCAAGAGTTGAAAAAGTATATGCACTTAGAGACCCAAGCCAAGGTGATAGACTTTTAGAGCTTATGCAAAATATATCAACTGAATATCTTGATATAAGCACTCATCTAATAGAAACCGCTGAGCGTGTATTGGGAAAAACTCTTAGCGAAAATGTGTATATAACACTTACAGACCATATATGTTATGCAGTAGAGCGTTTTAAAAAAGGGATACATTATCCAAATGAACTTATTTGGGAGATTAGAACGTTTTACCCGCAAGAATATGAATTAGGTAAGCAAGCTCTTGACGTTATAGAAAGCGTACTAGGTTTAAGGCTTAATGATGATGAGGCAGGTTTTATAGCACTTCATATTGTAAATGCAGAAATTGATGGAAAAATGTCTGATATGATACCTATAACCCAGATAATAAGTTGTGCAATAGATACGGCTCAAGCTTATTATGGTGTAAAATTTAATAATAACACACTGGATTATGACAGATTTATAGTGCATATGAAATTTTTAAGTCAAAGACTCATAAGAAAACAGTATATTTCAGATAATGACTCAAATTTTTATAATATGATTGCAAACCACTATAAAACTGACTTTAACTGTGCTAAAAAGATAGGAAATCAAATAGAAAAGAATTTTAACTTGCTTTTTCCAAAAAGTGAACAGATTTTTCTAACTGTGCATTTACACCGTTTATCAATATCAATGGGTTTAGAAAAAGAGGAGGAATAAAACATGAAAGATAAGATTTTTGGAGTATTACAACGTGTAGGGCGTTCGTTTATGCTTCCAATTGCAATTTTACCTGTTGCTGGTCTATTTCTTGGCATAGGTGGTTCGTTTACAAATCAAACCATGCTTGAAACTTATGGTTTAATGGGTATTATGGGCCCTGGAACTTTTATTTATGCTATCTTACAGGTATTAAATGCTGCTGGTTCAGTTGTATTTAATAACTTGCCGCTTATTTTTGCAATGGGTGTTGCAATCGGTATGGCAAAGCAGGAAAAAGAGGTTGCTGCACTTGCTGCTGCAATAGCATTCTTTATTATGCATGCAACGATTGGTGCTATGATTTTAAATTTTGGCGAACCAAATCTTTCAGGTGCTACTGCTGAGGTTTTAGGTTTACATTCATTACAAATGGGTGTTTTTGGTGGTATTATTGTAGGTCTTGGCACTGCTGCACTCCATAACAAATTTTATAAAATTGAACTTCCACAAGTTTTATCATTCTTTAGCGGTACACGTTTTGTACCTATCATCTCATCAGCAGTTTATCTGATTGTTGGTATAGCAATGTATTATATCTGGCCTACAATTCAGGTTGGTATCAATGCACTAGGTAGTTTTGTTCTTGCATCTGGCTATGCTGGTACATGGCTATACGGATTTATTGAGCGTGCACTTATTCCTTTTGGTCTGCACCATGTATTCTATATACCATTCTGGCAGACCGCTGTTGGTGGTACAGCAGTTGTTGCAGGTCAAGTTGTTGAAGGTGCTCAAAATATCTTTTTTGCAGAGCTTGCATCTCCTGACATTGTTCACTTCTCAGTTGAAGCTACTAGATTTATGGCTGGTAAATTCCCACTTATGATTTTTGGTCTACCTGGTGCTGCGTTTGCACTTTATCGCTGTGCAAAGCCTGAAAATCGTAAGGTTGTAGGCGGTTTGCTTTTAAGTGCTGCATTAACATCTATGCTTACAGGTATCACAGAGCCTTTAGAGTTTACATTCCTATTTGTTGCTCCTGCTATGTATATTGTGCATTGTGTGTTCGCAGGTGCTTCTTATATGCTTATGCATATTTTAAATGTTGGTGTGGGTATGACATTCTCTGGTGGTTTTATTGACTTTGCTCTATTTGGTATTATGCAGGGCAATGCAAAAACTAACTGGGTTATGATACCTCTGGTTGGTATTTTCTACTTTGCACTTTATTATTTTGTATTTTCATTTATGATTAAAAAGTTTGATTATAAAACTCCAGGTCGTGATGACAGCGAAATTAAACTTTATACTCGTAAGGATATGAACGCAAAAAATGCTGAAGGAAATGATGAACTTTCTGGAATGATTACTTTAGGTTTAGGCGGTAAAGATAATATCTCTGATGTTGATTGTTGTATTACACGTTTAAGATGTACAGTTAAGGATGCAAATAAAGTTGACAAGGAAATGCTTAAAAACACTGGTGCGTCAGGTGTTATCTGTAAAGGTCAAGGCGTTCAAGTTGTTTATGGTCCTAAGGTATCTGTAATAAAGTCAGACCTTGAAGCATATTTACGTTCTTCTGCATCTGATAAACCTATTGAAATCAAAAAAGAACAAGAAGTTAAATCTGAAGTTAAAGCACCAACTAAGAATGGTGAAAGCTGCATTATTGCAAGCCCATTTGATGGCAAGGTTATTCCTCTTGAAGAAGTTCCAGACGATGTATTTTCACAGAAAATGGTTGGTGATGGTTTTGCAGTTATTCCAAGTTCTGATGAAATTCATGCTCCAGCAGATGGCACAATTAGCATGATTTTTGATACAAAACATGCATTTACTATTGAAACTGCAAACGGTGCAGAACTGCTTGTGCATATGGGATTGGATACCGTAAGACTTAATGGTACACCATTTAACATCACTGTAAATGTAGGCGATACAGTTAAAATCGGTGATAAAATCGGAACTATGAACCGTGCAGAAATTGAAAATGCTGGTTATAAGATTGTAACCCCTGTTGTAGTTGGCAATGCTGATGAATTTGGAGAGATAACTTTGAATAAAACAGGCGATTGTCATGCAGGCGATAGCATTGTAAATCTAAAATAATGTAAAAAATGCCCGTTATTAAAACGGGCATTTTTCTTTAGTCTTGAATAAGCATATTCATAACATCGTTTATATCTTTTAACTTAGAACCGATTTCAGTTACAATTTCATTTATTGATGACATTTTTTCATCTCTGATAACGATTTCATTATTTATATTATCAAACTGACTTACAACATTTGCAACATACTTGTCCATTTGTTCTAGGTCAGATGCAATTTCCTTTGAAACATTATCACTTGTTTGAGCTAAATCACGCACTTCACCAGCAACAACTGAGAAACCTTTACCAGATTCTCCCGCACGAGCCGCCTCAACAGATGCATTCAATGAAAGTAGGTTTGTTTGTCTTGAGATATCTTGAATAGATTTGATTGAAACAAATGTGCGTTTCATTTGTTCTTGCATACCTTTGAGAATTTTAGATAATTCCTCTTGACTTTGAAGTATTTGATTCATAGCAGATGTATTTTCACTAATCATTTCACTGATATTTTCAAGAGAATCATTTAAAGACTTTACATGTGTTTTCATATTTTGCTTAACAAGTTCCTTTGTCTTGCTAAGTTCTGTAATATCACTCATTACACCAGCAACAAACAATGTACCATTTTTATCATCATAATTTGCACAAATATTTGCACGAATCCAAATATATTGTCCATTTTTATGTTGTATTCTGTATTCGGTTTCAAAAATTCCACTTCCACTATTAACAAGGCTATTTAACATATTAGTAAAGTTTCTAGCGTCATCTCCATGAATTCTTGAAAGCCATGTGTCAATGGAATTTGGGAAATCATCTTCACTAAAGAAACCTAATTGTTTACGGAATTGTTCAGAAAACCAAACATTATTTTCTGTATCATAGATATTTTTTCCATGAAGTTGAATATAAAAAGCACCCTCATTAGTGACATTATCAATAGCAGAGTAACGACTTAATAAATGATTTAAAGAAACCTTATTTTTATGTTCATCATCAACATCAATAAAAATTCCTATAAATTGTACAGCTTGTCCGTCTTCATTTCTCTGCACATTTCCTGCGGCACGATACCAGCGATAACCCCTATCCTTGGTTTTAAGACGATATTCTAAGTCATAAGCTGTTTTACCGCTTCTGTCAGCCAAAGTTTTAACAAATGAATTTATAGTGTTATCTCTATCATCTGGATGTAAAAGCTCTGACCATGATTCTAAACGGTTTGGAAAATCATTTACATTATTATAACCAATCATTTTTCTAAAATCATCTGACCAATAAGCAGCCAAGACTTCATTATTTGGACCAATATCCATATTCCAAAGACCAGATGATATTAATTTATTTATCATTCCAATATTTGTATTTTCACTTAGAATTCTTCTATGATATAATTCTAAAACTCTGTTGATAGCTGAAGTAATACCAGAACTTTTGTCTACATCTAATTCATAAGGAATTTTTTCAATATCTGTGAATTCATTGAATTCAATACTATTTAATTCGTTTATAAGTTTTTTATCTTCAAAAAAAGCCATATAAAAACACTCTCCATATTCTATTACTACAAATATTTTTCCTACATTCTGCCATAAATTATAGCAAAAAATGAAAAAAAATAAAATACTATTAATCAAAAAAACTTAACTGTAACCCATTTGATAAATGCATGATATAATGTTTAATAATTGCAGGGATTTTTAAAAGAAAAGCAAGTAAATATAATAATGTAAAAATATATATTTGTAAGTATATTTTTTAAAAATAATATATAATATAATTTATAATATATTTTATAATATAACATATAATATAAAAATTAAATTTAAAAAATAATGATATTTGATAATTTTTAGGCTCTAAATACCGTTAAAAGTTTAGATAAAATCAAAGTGTGTTCTTTAAAATATGATTTAGCATTTTACTTGCACTTACGCCTTGAGCTTTTGAAACCGCCTTTAATTTTTCAACTATTTCATCATCAAGATAAAAAGTATAAGCTTTTGCTTTAGGTTTTAATGTTTTATTTATAGAAGAGATTATATCATTAGTTACAGGCTGGTCAGTTGTAAAATTTTCCACTTGTTCGGCAGATTTTGCAAAACGATTTTTTGACATTTAAAGTATACCTCTTTCCTTTAATTCCTTGGCAATTTTTTGGATAGCTAAATTTGCATCACAACTAGGGTCTAAAATATTTATAGGCTTGTGCTCAAGTGCAGTTTCTTTCATTTTAACTCTTGATGGAATAACTGTTTTAATCAGTAAATTTGTTAAATCCTCATTATTTTTATAATACTCGACAAGCTCATTTGAAAGACTGGTTCTCTTATCAAAATTATTTATCACAAGAGCTTTTATATTATCTTTCATTCTAAAATCTTTTAAACGATTTTGCCACATATACTGGAACTGTTCAACACCTTGTGCGGCATTATCTGATATATCACTAACTAATATTATGCTATCTGCTACAAGAAAACCGTTTTGATTTATAACTGTCATACCAGGGTTAGTATCAATTAAAATCCAGTCGTACTGCTCAAAAAAGTCCATATTATCCTCAATATAGTATTTGATTATAAATTCTCTAGCACTTCTATTTACAAGCAACATTTCTGTTTCATGTAGTCCTAAATTGCTTGAAATAATATCGAGATTTTCAAGTTCTTTTATAGGGCTTTTAATAACCACTTGTTCAGGAGAAGTGTTTTTCTCCAAAATATCTTTAGTGGTTTTAATACTAGGGTGCATAATATTAACACCAGTATTACAGCTTAAATTGGCTTGTGGGTCAATATCCCAAATTAGAACCTTGCCCATTTTAGCGAGATAACCAGCGAGGTTAAAAGTAAGTGTAGTTTTACCTACACCACCTTTAGTTGTACCTATACAAATAATCTTCATAAATATCACCTATAATATAATATTTAATATAATATATAATATATTATATCATATAAAATATAATATATAAACTGCTTTATCTAAATCATATATTATTAAGTCAAAAGTGACAATTTATTATAAAAAATCTTCATTATATAGGTATAAAACCAGCAGAACAAAAATATGGTGAATGTAACGGAAAACTTCAAGAAAAAGAAGGGGTTATTTATGCTTATAATCTCCTTAATGAGTTAAGCTTTAACCCCTCTGATATTGATAGAATTTGTTACCTTGTGTCACACCATCATACTTATGATAAAATAGATGACCCTTAATTTTAATATTTAATATGCTTTTATTATTAAAATAGTTGAATTAAGTTTTAATATTTTTTATATTAAAGTTAAATTTAAGACTAAATAATGTTGTAAAGAAGATTTAAGCTTTAACAAAATAATGGGAAGATTTGAAATTCTGTCTAACTTTTAATGCTATTTCAAACAAATGTGATAATAGTTTTATTAAATCATATACGTTGTGCGTTTTAAAATACCATTTATATGTGCAATGATAGTTCCATAATTTGTTATAGGTATATGCTGAGCATTTGCACTATTTAGACGGTTTTTCATTTCCTTATCATTTAGCATACAACCTCCACAATGGATTATAAGTTTATATTCACTTAAATTTTCTGGAAATTCTGTTCCAGAGCAAAAAGAAAACTCAAAATCTTTACTAGTGTATTCCCTTATCCACTTAGGGAGTTTTACTGTGCCTATATCTTCACATTGTCTATGATGTGTACAGCCCTCAGCAATAAGTATTTTATCACCATTAGATAATTTATCAAGCGTATTTGCACCATTTATTTGTGTAGGTAAATCACCCTTATAACGTGCCATAATTATTGAAAAAGAGGTAAGAGGTATATTTTCAGGCACTATTTTTGAAACTTTATTAAACACTTGACTATCTGTTATAACAAGTTTAGGTTGTTGTATTGTGTCTAAAACTTTTTTAAGTTCGCTATCCCTTACAATAATTGGTATTGCACCATTATCTAATAAATCTCTAATAACTTGTTGCTGTGGCAAAATTAGACGTCCTTTAGGTGCTGATGAGTCAATAGGTACAACAAGCACAACAATGTCACCATAGTCCACCAAATCAGAGACAAGAGGACGTTCTTTTTTTACATCTTTTAAATTTGCCACAAGCTCTTTTAATTTATCTATATTAAATCCTGTAATTGCACTGATATATATAGTGTTTTGTGTGCTTTCTGGCACTGTTTCAAGTAAATCAGCTTTATTAAATGCAATGATATATGGTATTTGTTTTGATTTGAAAAGCTCTATAAGTTCATTATCTGTATTATTTAGCTTTCTATCAGCCACCAAAACCGCTATATCTGTTTTATTAAGTATTTTTTTTGTTTTATCTGTTCTAGCTTTACCAAGTGTAGAAAAATCATCAAAACCTGCTGTGTCAATAACTTTTACAGCACCTAGTGGCAAAAGTTCCATTGCTTTTTCCACAGGGTCGGTTGTAGTGCCTTTAATTTCAGATACAATAGACATATTTTGATTTAAAAAAGCATTGACAACGCTTGATTTACCTGCATTTGTACACCCAAAAAAACAAATATGTATTCTTTCACTTGATGGTGTAGCGTTTAAACTCATAAATTCACCTCTTAGAAACGGAAATCACGAATTCCATTTTGTATTTTTTCCAATCTTTCAATAACAATTTGTTTTACTTTTTCATTTGGAATATTATTAAGCTCATCATTTATAAGTTTTTCGCCTAATTTTATAGTATCTTCGTTTGCATAATCTTGTAAATATTCTTTTAATGTCATAAGTGCGTTAGGTTGGCAACAATTTTGTATTTGACCTGATTTACAAAGGCTCATAAACCTATCACCTGTTCTACCCTCACGATAACAAGCAGTGCAGAAAGATGGTATATAACCAAGTTTTATAAGCCAGTTTACAACCTCATCAAGTGAACGATTATCTGAAATATCAAATTGTTTTGAGTTTTCAGGCTCAGGCTCAACATAACCGCCTACACTTGTACGAGAACCACCAGAAAGTTGTGATACACCTAAGTTTAACACTTTTTCACGTGTTTTTTGGCTTTCTCTAGTTGAAACAATCATTCCTGTATAAGGTACAGCTACACGGATACAAGCGACTATTTTTTCAAAAATATCATCAGAAATACTGTTATTAAATTCATCTGGATTTATATCATCAGCAGGGCAAATTCTAGGCACAGAAATGGTATGAGGACCTACACCAAAAGCTGCTTCTAAATGTTCGGCATGCATTAAAAGCCCAGCAAATTCATAACGGTAAAGCTCTAAGCCAAATAGAACGCCCAATCCTACATCGTCAATACCACCCTGCATTGCTCTGTCCATAGCCTCAGTATGATATGCATAATCACTCTTTGGACCTGTTGGGTGCAATTTTTTATAACTTTCTTTGTGATATGTTTCTTGAAACAAAATATAAGTACCAATACCAGCGTCTTTGAGTTTTTTATAATTTTCAACTGTTGTAGCAGCTATATTTACATTTACACGTCTTATAGCACCATTTTTATGTTTTACAGAATAAATTGTGTTTATACATTCTAAAATATACTCAATCGGATTGTTTACAGGGTCTTCACCTGCTTCTATTGCCAAACGCTTATGTCCCATATCTTGAAGTGCTATAACTTCGGCTTTAACCTGCTCTTGTGTCAGTTTTTTTCTAGCAATATGCTTGTTTTTTGCATGGTATGGACAATAAACACAACCATTTATACAGTAATTTGACAAATAAAGTGGTGCAAACATAACAATTCTATTTCCATAGAAATCCTGTTTAATCTGCTTTGCTAAAGAATAAAGTTCTTTGTTTTTGTCTTCAAGCTCACAGGCAAGTAATACTGACGCTTCTCTGTGGCTTAAACCTTTACGCTCTTTAGCCTTATTTAAAATCTCTGTTATAAGTTTTTCATCTCTTTTATGCTCATCAGCATATTTTAGAGTGTCTAAAATTTCATCATGGTTTATAAACTCTTCTGCTACATTTGATTTTGGATTATACATATTATTTTTTTCCTTTCCTTATTGGTCAGCCTTGGCTTCCCAGTCAGATTTTTAAATATTTGGAGAGTCTCCTCTACCTATATAAACTTTACAATTTATAGTTTGCAGTTTTTCATGCAGCAATTTCAAATTTTCAGCCGCTTCATCACCTGTATAAAGTTTATTATCGTATAATGTATACTTTCCTCTAACTATTTCTGGTGATAAATTCGGCATAATTACATTGGCACCTGATAATATACCCAATTCTCTACCTTTTGGGTGTATAGTGCCTAGTGCAGTTGTCGTAGGTAATAAAATATCAGGCAACATTAAACGAATTATACTCAACAAATAAAGTGTTTTTTGCAATGTTCCAGCGGTTTCATTTGCAAATGGTGTATCTTTCTGGGGAATAAAAGGTCCTATTCCAACCATATGCGGTTTAAATTGCTGTAAAAAATATAAATCTTCTGCTAAAAACTCATTTGTTTGATTTGGTGAACCAACCATAAACCCACAGCCAACTTGATAACCTATACTTTTTAGGTCTTCTAAGCATTGTATGCGGTTTGAAAGTTTAAGTTCATTTGGGTGCAATGAACTATAATGTTTATCATTTGCTGTTTCATGTCTTAATAAATAACGGTCAGCTCCTGCATTAAATAAATTTTTGTAGCTTTGAAATGAACGTTCACCGATAGAAAGTGTTATTGCACAATCAGGATATAATGTTTTTATTTCGCTTATTATTTCACATAATCTATCATCAGTAAAGAAATTATCTTCACCGCCTTGTAAAACAAAGGTTCTAAACCCTAATTTATAGCCCTTTTCACAACAAAATAATATATCCTCTTTTGTCAGTCTATAACGACTGACATTTTTGTTATCACGTCTTATACCACAGTAATAACAGTTGTTTTTACAGTAGTTTGTAAATTCAATAAGACCTCTAATATAAATATTATTAGAGAAAATTTGCTGTCTTTTTTCATTGGCTAGAAATGCCAACTTTTCTGCATTTTCAGTATTATAATTATCAATTAAATCTTTAAACTGAGACTTAGTCAGCATTTCACCACAAGACAGCTTATTTATAAGCTTATCCATTGTTTTCCTCTGCAAGTTTAGAATATATAGTTTTTGCATTTACTCCTGAAAGCATGCCTATTTTGCCTGTTAGGCTATTTATTTGGTTTACAGGTGCATCAATAACAATGCTTATAATATTTATTCCTCTTTCACGGTAAGGAATACCCATTCTACCAACTATATAATCTTTATATTCATGCAAAAGTTGATTTAATGGCTCAGCTGATTCTGGATTTTCTATTATAATTCCCAGTAGTGCTACACGTTTATCCATTTTTTCACCTCTATTCAATTTAAATACAAATTCATTCTATCATAAAACAAATCCATTAGCAATAATTGATATAGAGTCAATATTTAGAATATATAATACTAGTATCAATAACAATAATATAAAAACCCCTGTGATAGATGTATTTTACAAAAATCACAGGAGCATTATAGTATCAGTTATTATTTTCTTTCATCAAATTGAATTTTTTTACAAGGTTTTTAAGCATATCTGCTTGAGCAGACAATTCTTCACTTGCAGCAGCTGATTCTTCAGCAGTTGCGGAGTTTGTTTGTACTACACAAGAAATTTGGTCTATACCTTGTGTTATTTGAGAAATAGAAACATTTTGCTGTTGCACAGCATCTGAAACACTAGACATACTATTTACAGCTTTTTCGGCTGTTTTTATAACACTTTCCACAACAGATGTAACTTGTTGCATCATATTAGCACCATCTTCTATTGAAACGACTGTTTTTTCAATCATTTCTTTGGTAGCTTTGGCAGCTTGGTCAGATTTTGAAGCTAGATTACGCACTTCATCAGCTACAACGGAAAATCCCTTGCCTGCTTCGCCTGCACGTGCAGCCTCTACCGCAGCATTTAATGCTAATATATTGGTTTGGAAAGCTATATCTTCAATAGTTGAAATAATTTTACTTACTTCACTAGATGAGTTTGATATATCTTGCATAGTACCACTTAATTTATTAATGCAAACATTACTTTCTGTTAGTTCTTCACTTGCTTGATTTACACTGGATTGAGCATCTAATGCTAAATCGGCAGTTTTTTGGCTGACATTGGCAATATCATTTATTGTTGCTGATAATTCCTCAACAGAACTTGCCTGTTCGGTTGCACCTTGTGCCAATGATTGTGAACCAGATGAAACTTGGTCTGAGCCAATAGACACTTGCTCTGAAGCTATATGTATTTGAGAAAGAGTGTCATTTAAATCGTCTCTAATTTTACGCATTGAAACTAATAAAGGTTGATAATCGCCTATATAACAATTTCTATCCTTTGAACGAACAGTAAAGTTGCCGTCTGCCATTTCACCAAGCATATATCGCATATCACCAATTAAATTACGTAGGATATTTACAATATTTGCAGTTTCTTTAACTAAATGTCCAGTTTCATCTTGAGCTTTAATATATGGTATTGGACTATTTATATCACCTTTAGCTAGTAATGAAATTCTATCTACGCAAATTTTAATAGGATTTCCTATTGATGCGGCAAAACGTATTGCAACAAATACTCCAATCAGAATAGTTATCACAATAAGTATTATAGTTACGGCCACACTTAAATAAACAGGACCCATAATATCAGACTTAGGAACTCCAAGTCCCAAGCTCCAGCCATCTGTGCCTTCAATTGGAGCATATCCTAGTAATTTATCAATACCATATACTTTATATTCACCGACACCGCTTTCACCAGCAATCATTTTAGTATAGTAACCAGCCAATGCTTCTAAAGATTTATCGCTTTTAGCTTCCTCTATAATATTTTCATTTAGAACTTTTGACGCGTCTGGGTCTGCAATAGTATTTCCATTTTTATCAATAATATATGGATAACTATTCTCAGTTACATGAATTGATGAAACAATATCATTTAAGAAATCCTCATCAGGTACAAAATAAACGACACCGATAATTTGTGTATTCGGTTCACCATTAAGCCAAAGAGGTCCAGCAACAATAATAGATAGCTCACCAGTTACTTGACTGCGTACAGGAGTTGAAACATTGCATTCGCCTTGCATTGCAAGTTTAAAATAGTCACGGTCAGAATAATTATTTCCGTCAAACAAACTAACTCCATTTGTATCAAGCATATTTCCTCGAACCATGCCATAACTTTGTGCATACTGATTCATTAAATCCTGTTTTTGCTGTACAGAATATTCTGGACTACTTAATCTTGATATTGTACCAGTTGCTTGTATAGCATTCATATAACTTTTTAACTCTTGTTCAATTCTTGATGCAGTAATTTGAGCTGTTACCCCAATATCAGATTTCAATATTGAACTTGAAGCATAAAAATTCATAAAAATACTTGATATTCCAAGTATTAACATACCACATACAACTATTGAAACTGTGAGGAGTATTATTTTATTTTTTATACTTTTCACAAAATCTCTCCTTAAAATAGATTATTATGTGATATCGACATTTTTCTGTTATAAATAACGATTTGTTTAAAATTTTACAAATAATAAAAATTTAAAATCTAAAAATTATATTTACAGCAATAAAAAATTTGATATTGTAATCATTGTTGTTTTCTCATCATTGGCATATTACCATCATGCATAGTACCCATGGTTGAAATGTCTATATTTGATGCATTTACAAGTGTATCTTGAGCTTGTTTTTGCTCATCTGAGGTTGTAGGTATTATGCCACTTAGTTGGGCATTTATGCTTTCTGCTCTTAATAAACAAAATTGTTTTAATGTTTCAAAACCAGTTTCAAATTCCTCATAAGTGCAAAATTTAGTTACATCTTTTTCAACATAAGGGGAAATAAGTTCAAAAGTCTTAGTCATAAGCTCATTAAAATATCCACTATCAAAATATGTTGATATAAACTCAGCAAAATATGCATGATAGAGTTCTGTATATTGTTCGTTTTCAAAAATCCATGCAAGCATAGGACGATTTTCAACTGATAAGCCAGAAACAGGGGTGTCAATTGGATAATTTACAAGGGAAGTTGCATCTGCACTATTTTCAAAACCACCAAATGCTAAATTATAATCCCAAGGTAACATAGATAATTGACCATCTTGTTCATATAAATAATAGTTGTGTATCATAGAACCAGTGTAACTGTCAAAATTACAAACAAAGTTGTGGACCACAAAATAACGTATAACTTCTTCTATATTTACAACTTGTTCTATATTTTCATTGTTATTTAATTGTTTTAAAGAATTTATAAGTCTATTTTTATCTGCATTTGTGATATCAGTTTTTGCATTATCAAAGATATTGCTATAACTATCATAGTCATCATCAGTATAAACAAGCAATGTATCATCACTGCTCATGCCGCCACCCTTATTTCCACGACCAAAACCATTTTGCATATCATCTGGCAAATTAGCATCTTCAGGTGGTGTAAAATCTTCATTTTGCATATCTTGGTTTGGTGGTGAAAAGTCTTTGTTTTGCATTTGTTCATTTGGCGGTGTAAAATCCTTATTTGGCATTTCTGGACGTTCACCATCTTTATTTTGCATACCTCCGCCCATATTACCAGTGCTATCTGGTTTATAAAGTTCGCCATAATTATTACCGAAGTTTCTTTCTAAGAAAGAAGTTGTGATGTCTTCAACAGCAACATATAAACCCCAATCTTCGCCATTTACAGTTATATAAGCAAAACTGCTCAAAGGTGCATTTACATCAAAGAAATTCATCATTTGATATGTCAGATAGTCTTTCATATAGGTATTATCTTGAATTATATTATTAAGACAAAGACGGTCTAAACCATGATAATTTATACTATTATCATAGTGGTCAAATTCAATTTTAAAACTATATCTATCATTTCCATAACTTTCAACTTGTGTTAAAGATGTATTGCCCTTTCCTCTAATTGCCACATTTGAATAGTTTTCACCATCAATAGTAAGTGAACAATTTGTATATTCTTCATCTATGCAAGTATCAAGAAAGCTTTCCCAATCATTCATCTGAATATCAATGGTATGCACAAATGAGGTATCAAAAAGAGTGGTTTCATATTCTTTTACATTGCTTGTTTTTTGCAAACCAAAATAATCACCGTTTATAAATAAAGCTGTCAAAATTATAGCTATTAAAGTGAAAATAGCACAGATTTTATTTATATTTTTACTTGTCGACATAGCATTTATCCCATATATTCGCCATTATAACTTACTAAAACTGCACTATTTACACCTTGTATGTTTGCGATAGTGTTTATAAAATCGGTGTTATCATCTTTCATACGAATTTCTATATTTAATTCAATCATATCTTTTTGTGCGGTCTTACTTTTTACCACAAAACGCTGAACTTGATTTCTTAAAAATTCACATGCATTTTGTTCTGTTTCATGATTATCACATCTAATAACAACCATATAAGGGTTATAATAAGCCTTTTTATTTGCAAAAACAAGTAAAATCACACCTATTATAACGCTACCAAATACAGCAAGAGGAATTAAACCAGCTGCAAGTACAATACCTGCTGCAATAGACCAAAATAGAAATGCAATGTCAAGAGGTTCTTTAATAGCGGTACGAAAACGAACGATAGACAATGCACCAACCATACCGAGTGATAACACTATGTTAGATGTCACTGCTAAAATAACAAGCGTGGTTATCATAGTTAGGGCGATTAGTGTAACGCCAAAATTTGATGAATACATTACACCAGAAAATGTTTTTTTGTAAACAAGAAAAATAAACATTCCTATGCAAAACGCTAAAACTAACGCTAATGTCATATCAAAAGGTGATATACTTGTTACATTTTCCAAAAAACTTGATTTAAAAATATTTTGAAATGTCATAAATAAAAAATCTCCTTATTTAGTTATGAATTTAATCATAAATTCTACAAAATGCATACTTTGAAAAAGCACTAGCCCTAATATTTTTCATTTGGACTATATCTCTTATTACAGATGGTAAAAACTCATCCCATTTCACTTCCAATATAGCTTGATTATTCATTGTTGGTACTGTTAAATGCTCGGTATTTAAAAAATCGGTGCAGTTTAAACCACTTCTAATATTATAATCAAGTGTAACACGGGTGTTCCCTGCAGGAAAAACAAATGGTTCTCTTTGATATGAAACTATGGTTTTAGGAAATAAACCTTGAGTTTTCATCTTTATGCATAGCTCTGTAAGCAAAGAGTTATCATCATCAAAAGAGTTTATATCACCAGATAATATTTTTTTAACTTGTTCTGTACTCAATTTTTGTTGTTGTTTGTTACAAAGTCCATTTATTTTGCTTTTTTTCTCAAGAGATACATATGAAATATTGTCGTTATAATAACGCAAACGGAACTTTTCACGGTTATTTACACCGTTTATTTTTTCATTAAGTGCCTTATCTTGCAGATTATCAAAATATAAACTTCTAACAAAATATTGACCATTTATTGCATTTTTATCTATTTGCATAACGGCTTTTAAACGGTTTCTAAGCACAAATAAATCAGAAAGATTTATTATATGTTTCCATTCATGGCGAAATTTCACTTTTTTAACTCCTTTCATTAGTTTTCACTTTGCAGATTATATACTTTGAAACTTAATTCAACTTAAAATATATAAAAAAATTTCCAGTAAATTTATACTGGAAATGTAACAGTTATTAGTAAAGATTTCCCATCATCTGTATTAGCAGTTATTTTGCCTTTGTGCTTGTTTACAACTTCCTTTGCTATTGAAAGCCCTAAACCATAACCGCCCGTTTGTGAGTTTCTTGACTTGTCAGTTCTATAAAATCTATCAAATAAGTATTTTGTTTGTTCTTTTGTTATATTATCAGTTGTATTATAAACAGATAATAATATTTGATTTTTATGTTTTTTTAAATTACAAACTATTTTACCATTTAAATCTGTATATTTAATTGCATTATCAAGCAGAATTGAAACTAATTTACGGATTGAGCTTTCATCACCATATAAAGAAAGCATGGGTTGTATATCAATATCTATGGTTTTTTCTTGTGTTTTGGCAACCGTTTTAAATCCTTGTATTGTTTCCTCTACAATATCAGATATTGGGAAATCTATAAAATTAATATCATCTTCTTGCATACGTGATAGTAAAATTAAATCATTTGCAAGCTCAGATAAACGCTTTGTTTGGGTTTGTATGTCTGTTATCCATTCATTTTCCCCTAAATCCATTGATAATATTTCAGTATCTGCATTTATAATTGTAAGTGGGGTTTTAAGTTCATGCCCTGCATCAGTTATAAATCGTTTTTGTTTTTCATAGTTTTCTGAAAATGGTTTTACAATGCGATTTGACAATAAGATAAGCAGTATTAACACAAGCAAAAAGCCTGTAATTGACACCATTATGCTTGATAATCTGAGTGTTTTGAAACTATCAATATTTCTACTACAATCTAAAAATAAAACAATGTTTTTATAATCAGATTTGTATATTAAATAACGATAATTCCCTAAAAATCCATTGGTTTTGTTGCTTTTAAGTACATTTTGTGTGTACTGTATAGCAGTTTGCGAGTTAATAGCTGCAATTTTGCCTGTATTTACAGCTAAAATATTATTATTTGTATCCAAAAAACAAAAGAAATATCTTGTTTCAAAAGGCATTTCTGGCGGAATAGCTTGATTTTTTGGCACTTTAAAATCATTATATTGCATTATATTATCCTTAGGGAAAAAACCGTCATTTTCAGCCAAAATCAATAGTGTTTTATCTGCATCTGAAATGATTTTATAATAATTAAAGCCTATAACAACGCCCATAATTGTAGTTAATACAACTAATAGTGATATCATAGCCGCAAAAATCAGCTTAACCCGTAATTTTGAAATCATTTAATTTCCTCCAGAAAATATCCTGTATTACGAGCTGCCTTGATTTGTACATTTGCCCCTAAAGCGGTTAACTTTTTTCTTAGATATGATATATAAACCCAAACCACGTTTAACTCCGCTTCACTATCATATCCCCATATTTTTTCCATAAAGCGTTCAGATGAGATAAGATTATGTGGATTACTCATTAAAAGCTCAAGCATTTGAAATTCTTTATTTGCAAGCCTAACACTTCCATTTATTGTTGACAATTCAAAAGTAGATTGGTCTAATGTTATATTTCCAAATTTTAATTTAGAGCTTGCTTGCATTATATTTGTGCGTGTCATCGCCCTTATCCTAGCCAAAAGTTCTTTGGCTTGAAATGGCTTTGTTAAATAATCATTTGCACCACAATCAAGCCCTTGAACTTTATCATCTACATCTGATTTTGCTGTAAGCATTATAACAGGTACTAAATTTCCTTTACTGCGAATATTTTTAAGCACACTAATACCATCTATTTTAGGCATCATAATATCCAAAATAATGCCATCATATTGGCCAAATTCTAAATAATCCAATGCTTCTTGACCATCATAAACAGCATCTACTGAATAATTATTTCTTTCCAAAATAGTTTTAAGTGCCTTTGAAAGTGCTTTTTCATCTTCTGCAAGCAGTAATCTCATATAAATTCTCCTACTCTTTAAAACTGCCTTTATTATAATATATAAACCTAAAACAGGGTTTAAAAAGTAATCAATTTAATTTGACCTAGATATAATAAAATTATTTGAGTTTGAAACAAAATTTATGGAAGTATATGACCACTATCTAAGTATAGTTTATACCATTCGTCACGCTCAAGAGTTATTTTGCTACCATTTATAATCTCACGCATACGATTTATATTTGTTGTACCTGCTATCATTTGTATTTTTGCTGGGTGTCTTAAAATCCAAGCAGTAGCAATCGCAGTTGGAGTTGTATTATATTTTTCACTAAAAGCGTTTAATGTTTTGTTAAGCTCAGGAAATTTCTCATTATTTCCTATAAATATACCTTCAAAAAAACCATATTGAAATGGTGACCAAGCTTGCAAAGTGATATCATTTAAACGGCAATAATCTAAAACTGAGCCATCTCTATCTATTGCACAATCTGTTAACATATTGACTTCCAAACCATTTGCAATCATATTTGAGAATGATAAACTAAACTGCATTTGATTTACAACTAAATCCTGTTTTATATATTTTTTTAATAGCTCAATTTGATAAGGTTTGTGGTTTGATACACCAAAATTTTTAACCTTTCCTGAACTTTGCAGAATGTCAAAAGCCTCTGCAACTTCTTCTGGTTCTACCAGTGCATCTGGTCTATGAAGTGCAAGTATATCAATATAATCAGTATCCAAACGTTTTAAAATACCATCAACAGCATTTAAAATATGTTTTTTAGAAAAATCATACATAACACCAGGTACAATACCACATTTAGATTGTAAAATTATATCTTCTCTTTTAAAGCCTGTTTGTTTAAAAGCTTTAGCAAATTGTGTTTCACATTCTCCATTTGAATATATGTCTGCATGGTCAAAAAAGTTCAAACCATTTTCAATACAAAAACTTATATATTCAGTTAAGTTATTCATATTAGCAATTCTCATACAGCCAACAGCAACATTAGGTGCTAAAATATCACTTTTACCAATTTTGATTTTTTTCATAAAGTCACCTCAAATTATTATTTTTCAAGCTTCATAACAACTGTTTGTGCAAGTTTTACATCTTTATTTTCAGATATTATTTTAAGTTTATAGCCATTTGTATTGGTAACTATCATAGGAGTTGTAAGGTCAATATTGTTTTGCAATATAATATCTCTGTCAATTTTTATTATAGGTGTGCCTAATTTAACTTTTTTTCCCTCAGTAACAAGAGCTTTAAACCCTTTACCGCCTAGATTTACAGTATTAAGTCCGATATGAATTAAAATTTCTACACCATTATCAAATTTCATTGCAAAAGCGTGACGGGTTTCTGCAATAATACTAATTTTACCCTCTGCTGGTGCATAAATAGTATCACCATCAAAAGCAAATGCAACTCCATCACCTGTCATTTTGGCTGAAAAGGCAGGGTCTGCCACGTCTTCTATATTTATTAAAGTACCGTTAACAGGTGCATATAAATCTATATTTTCATCAATATCTTTCTTTTTAAATATGTTAAACATTGCTATCCACCTCTTTGATAAATATACAATATAATTATAATAAATGGATTTTAAAATAACAATAAGTAATTTATCAACATCTTTAGACTTATATTACAATTAAGTCAAATCAGTTTTTTATCCAAAATCTGATTTAGGTTCAAAATGTAAGTTATATCAATGTTGAACCACGCCATATAGTCTCACAATCTAATGTTGACATAGTAGGTTTATCTGTTTTACCCTTTATATGACCGATAAGCAAAGCCGCAGCCGTTGCACCCTCTTGATATGCTGGTTGTACTATTGTAGATACTGTTGGCACACATAAATCAGCCCAATCATCGTTATCAAAGCCAAGCAAACCTATTTCCGATGGCATTTTATCATATAGTGGTTTAAGTGCCTTAAATACTTTAGGTAATAACCAACAATTAGGCACGAAAACAAGAGTTTTATCTTTTTTATAATTTCGTTCTACTGTTTCATATATTTCATTTTCTGGTGTGTTTTCATCTATTATTTGCACATAATACGGAGTACCTTTTTTATGAAGTGCATCTAAACACCCTGTGTAACGCTCTTTTCTTGAAGTTAATACATTAGGTGTTGCAGAAAACATTATAACCTGTTTATAATATTTATCAATACATGCAGAAATAGTATTAAATGTGCTTTTATAATTGCTTGTTATAACCCAAAATGGCATATCTTCTGGTTTACTATCAATAAAAACAACAGGTATTCCAGCTTTTTTTAATTTTTCTATGGAATTTTCAGGGTTTCCGCATGGCTGCAATATAACCCCATCAACTGCCATATCAATCATTCTGTCAATATGATTGATTTCAGCCTTTTCATCATATTCACTTGTGCCTATTAGAATTTGATATCCGCCCTCACGACAAACTTGTGCAATTCCTTTCACCAATCTATTTGAAAAATGGTGGGTTATATCGCCTATTATAACACCTAATAAAAATGAATGTTTGGCAGTCATTAAACGTGCAGTTGTACTTGGTCTATAATTGTATTTATCAATAACAGCGGCTATTCTATCCCATGTTTTAGCTGCCATCTTTTCACGTTTGCCATTTAGAAAAAATGAAACAGTCGTTTTTGAAACTTCAGCTTCTTCTGCTATTTCCTGTATTGTCATCTTGTGCTTTAATGGCATAAATTTCCTCCTAGCAAAATAAATAAAACAATTATTCATTTGATTATAACATGTAAAAATTTATATATAAAGGTTGACATATTAAAAAAAAACGTTATTATGAAAATATAAACCGATTTACTAAAAATTTTTAAGGAGTGTTTTTCAAAATGAAACTTTATACTTATAAAGAAAATAATCAAACCTGTGAGAAAATCGGTATTTCATATGATGGTGAAATGTTATATAATATTGACCTATTTGGTCTATCCTTTAAAGATATGAATGAGCTTATTTGTAATATAACACCTGAACAAATGGCTAAATTAAAAATAAAACCAGATAAAAATGCAATATCTATAAAAGATATTACTTGTCTTTCACCTATAATACACCCTATTCAAGATATTTTGTGTCTTGGTATAAACTATCATGCACACCATAAAGAAGCAGGTAAGTTTAATAAAGAAGCATTTGGCGATAGAGCAAAACCAATTTATTTTTCTAAACGTGTAAATGAAGCTAACTTTGATGGTGGTATTATACCTTTATATGCTGGTTTGGTTGATAGTTTGGACTATGAAGCAGAGCTAGGTGTTATTTTAGGCAAAGATGCATTTAATGTAAAAAAAGAGAATGCAAGTGACTATATCTTTGGCTATACTATTATAAATGATGTGTCAGCTCGAAATTTGCAGACTGGGCACAAACAATGGTATTTTGGTAAATCTCTTGATGGATATACTCCAATAGGACCATGTATTTTAACCGCTGATGAAGTAAATTATCCACCAAAGCTTAATATTAAATGCTATGTAAATGATGAGCTTAGACAAAATAGTAATACTGAGCTGCTTATAACAGATATAGGAGATATTATTGCTGAACTTTCTCAAGGTATGACACTTAAAAAGGGTACAATAATAGCAACTGGTACACCAGCAGGCGTTGGAATGGGTATGAACCCACCATGTTTTTTAAAGTCTGGTGATAAAGTTGTATGTGAAATAGAAAAAATAGGCACACTTACAAATATTGTTGAATAAATCTTTTCCGCTGTTTTATAAAACAGCGGATTTTTTTATGCCTTTAATATTATAAGTTCCTTTTTATTATCTTTTTCATGTATAACAACTGTTTTTGCATGATAGTATGTGTCTTCACAGGATAAAATCTTTTTGCCCTTGTATATTTCTTTATGATAAACAACTACTGTATAACTTTCATTATCATTTATAATAAATTTTCTTGCACTAACAACATCTTCTGGAGTTTGTGTTGTGTCTTGATATGCATTTACACTTTCAACTTTTATGTTTTTATCACAAATAGTTGTTATATATTCAGCATTGTTTTCAAAATCAGTTTCAGAACATATAACAGGGTGATACTCAAGCTGATTATAGAAAAATGAACAAGGCTCATTACTTAAATGCAAATCACCTGAAATATCAATATTTAAGTCATCATTTGAAAGTTTTTCATCAATGTTAAATTTGCTGTCAAAATGGAAATATCTTTTAGCTGTATGCTTACCATCACATTTTATTTCATCGCAGATAAACCAAATATCAGGAGAAATAACAACTATTTTTCTGGTTATAATTTGAAGTGGATTGTGTCCTACCAAATAGCCCTCATAATAATGTATATTTTTATAATGTTTTACATAATTTTTGAGTGGTAAACCAAAATCAGCATAGCCCCAACTATCACTAGGCTTACAATATTCATTATCATCTATAATAATACTATTATGTGCTTTCATAGATTTAAGTTTTACTCTAAGCTCATGGTCTTCCCTATAAGTAAAGCGACCTGTATCTATTAAAATTTCTTTTCCTTTATGATATATAGAAAAATGTAAATTATCACTATGACCATGTCCACTGCCTAAAGAGCCATTAGTAAACATAGTAAAGCTTGCATCTTCATTAAAATCACTTTTTACTGTATACATTCCGCTATCTATGCCATCAAAATAGAGATTTTCAGGCTGTTTTGGTTGGATATTATTTAATAAATCAACCGATTTTGCACCAAGTGTATAAAGTGTTTCAATGTCTGGAGTTTTATATGCAAAAAACTTAAAATATTCATCATTGAAAATTATACTTGCTTTTGTAAATACATCATGTGCTTTAACTCTATCGCTATCGCCAAATGTTTCTATACTGCCCATAGGGGTTATTTGTAACATTAAAGCGTTTACTAATGCTTTTGTTTTAGAATAAAGCACATCTGGCACATCTTCACCCGCAAGAGTTAAATAATATATCGCTTTTAAGCCATAATTTAAAACCTCTACATGGTACATTGTAGATTGTTCCCAATGCATGCCATCGTTATAAACCTGTATACTAAATTGCAGTTTTAACTCATCTAATGCCCAATTATAAAGTTCTTTTTCATCTGTTTCTAAAAATGGTAACACAGACACTATACTACAAGTTTGTATGCTGCCCCAGTTGCTTGTTTTATATTTTGTTAGATAATTTGCTTTTAAATACTTCATTTGTTTTAAAAGGCTGGTTTTTATATTGTTATATTCTTCGTCGTTTAGCTCATCTAAATATAAAAGATAAGGCAAAACCTCAAAAATATTCATAATACGAATACCAGTGTCAAGTGTTCTTGTAGATGGTGATTGTACTATTTCCTTATGTGTTTTTATAAAATCCATTATATAGAATTTAGCCTTTTGTGCATAGATTTTATTATCTGTTATAAGTGAGGCAAGCACAAGATAATTTAAATAATCCATTCTTGCAAGCATAAAACACCATTCTTCGTCATCGTTTCGCTGTGCATTCCAGTCTATTTTATCAAAATGAAAAGGGGTTAAACATCTTTCCATATCCCATGTTTTATTAAATATAAATGTTTGGTCTAAAAGCTCGTCAGCTTTTTTTAAAATATATGCTCTTTCGTCATCATTTACGGAAATTTTGTCTATTTGTTTGTATTCTATAATTTTTTGTAATAATTTCATAATAAAAACCCTTTCATATAAACACAAAAGGAGCTGCAAATAGCTTGCAACTCCTTTAAATTTTAACCTAGGATACCAAGAGCACTTAAAGCTACACCAAGTATAACTGTTATTAAAACTAGCCAATATGTTGTAACATTCTTTTTCTTGATTAGATAATACATAAGCATAGTGTAAAGCATAGGCAGAAGTGCAGGAGCTACCTTATCAAGCATAGCCTGAATGTCAACTACTGATTGACTTGCACCAGCTTCAATTTCACCAGCAGCAAAAGTTATTGCGACTTTCATTTTTACAAATGTTGCAGCAAGACCAGCGATAACTGTAACACCAATCATACCAGCAGCATCAGAGATTGCACCCATTTTAGAGCTTAACTTATCAATCATGCTTGTACCAAGTTTTCTACCATAACCACCCATAACAAGCTTAATAGTAAGCAATACAAGGTTCATTACGATTAAAAACAGTATTGGAGCAATACCAATGCCGTCCATAGCCATTGAAGCGAAAACAGTGGAGAACAGAGGAGCTAAACAGAACTGAGAAAGTGAGTCACCAATACCAGCGAGTGGTCCCATAAGTGCCATCTTAATGCCACGAATTTCATCATACTTCATATCATTATCAGCCATAGCCAAATGAATAGAAGTGATAAATGGAAGCATATTAGGGTTAGTATTATAAAATTCGCAGTTATCCTTTAATTCCTGAGCCAAACGGTCAGGGTCATGACCATAAAGCTTTCTAAGAGCTGGAAATAATACTAAAGCGTAGCCCAAACCCTGATAATTACTATAGTTAAAGCCATTTTGCAGAAAATAAGCTCTAAGAGTAGTTTTAGTATAATCTTGTTTAGTTAATTTATTAGATCCAGTCATCGTGTTCTACCTCCTGAGCTTGGCCAGCTGTTGCACCAGCTGCAACATTTTCAGATTCATTGTAATGTTTGATTGCAAATACTGCACCAACAAGTGCAATACCGATAATTGGTAAGCCCAGATAAGCTGCACAGATATAGCCTAATAGAGCAAATGGAATAAATTCTTTTTTAAGCATAACGCTCATAATCATAGC
>CALWUO010000010.1 GCA_944384745.1 uncultured Butyricicoccus sp. | reverse complement strand
TCCATTGTGCGTAAATTATCATCAAAATGCCCGAAAATAACTTCATCTACATTGCCAAACTTTTTTATCTCATCTGCTCTTGTAGATTTTGCTGTAAGCATTGGAACGGCTGTTCCACTCATAACTGAACTTGGGTGTTGGTCAAATGTGAAAACAGATGAAATTCCACCTATTTCTTTTGCTCTTAAAACAGCTTTATCCATAAGTGCTTTATGCCCCAAATGCACACCATCAAAATAACCAAGTGCTATTGCACGAGGTATATTTTTATCATTCATTTTTCACTATCCCCAGTTTATCTAAAATTTTTATAAACAAACAGTGCAAGACCACCCTTGTCAAGCGTTTTTATCTGTCCAAGCATTTTAAAACCTTGTTTATCATACACACGGTAAAACTGACCTTCTATTTCATCAAACCCTTTTTTAGTATGTCTTTGAAATATAACTGCACCCCTTGTTGCTCTTTCTGCACCCTCATCTGTGAGAGATACTGCTGGATAATCTAAAAACAAACTATCTGTTGCATGAAGTAAACTTTGAACTTCTTCATCATTTACCGCCTTTTGAACAGTTTCAAAATCCACACATTCACTTAATTTATATGCACCTGAACGAGTACGGACAAGACTATTCATAGTTGCATAAGTGCCAAGTGTTTGACCTAAATCATGTATAATTGTGCGTACATAAGTGCCTTTACTTACAACGAGTTTAATTTGACCGCATTGCATTTGGTCATCAAATGATATAAGCTCACTTTTAGATATAAAAATATCTCTTTCTGGTCGCTCTATTTCCTTTCCTTTTCGTGCCAAATCATAGAGCTTTTGACCGCCTATTTTTACGGCTGAATACATTGGAGGAATTTGTTTTTGTTCTCCTTTTATAGCTTTTACAGCCATATAAATTTCAGCAGAACCTATTTTCTTATCCGACTTTTGCAGTATTTGACCTGTTGTATCCTGAGTATCTGTGCAAAAGCCTAAATTAAACCCTGCAATATATTCTTTTTCTTGAGCTGATGCAAAATCAGCGGCACGAGTTGCACCACCTATAAACACAGGCAAAACACCTGTTGCCATAGGGTCAAGTGTGCCACCATGACCGATTTTACGGGTTTTAAGCATACCTCTCAATTTTGCTACTACATCATGCGAAGTAAAGCCTTCTGGTTTATTCATCAGTAAAATTCCATTAAGTTCTGGCATTTTTTTCTCTGTAAACCTCCATAGTAGCATTTAATATCATTTTATAAGCGGTTTCCATATCTATATTTTTATCAAAACTTGCACCAGCGGCTCTTAAATGACCTCCACCGCCACATTTAGCACAAATTGCAGATGCGTCCATTTCCTTTGTAGTACGAACAGATGCTTTTACAGTATAATCTTTATTTTCTGTAAGTGTAATTCCAACTTCTACACCCTCAATTTGACGGGTAAGTGATGCAATGGAGTCTAAATCGTCCATATCAGCACATGCATTATCTATATCTTTTCGGTACATTTTTGCAATCGCAACTTTTTTGTCGTTTTCAAACTGCATTGTATCAAAAATTATACGCTCCATTTGAAATCTTGGCCATGTTTTAACCTCAAATAATGCACGGTTGATTTCTCCGCCATCTACACCAGCCTCAAGACATTTTGCCGCCCCACGCAATGTATCTGGCGTTGTATTTGAAAATTTAAAACAGCCTGTATCTGTGCTTAAAGCAATATAGATACATTCAGCAATATCAGTTGTAAGTGATGCACCTGTATGTTCAATCACATCAAGGATTACTTCTCCACAAGCACCTGCATTTGCTCTAACTAAATTATACTTGCCAAAATTAGAATTAGACTTATGATGGTCTAATACCAAATCAATTTTACCTATATACTTTTCAGCATTAGGTGTAAATAAATTTACATCAGCAATATCAGTTGTCACAATAAAACTAGGCACAAAATCTTCACTTGCTTTATATGGCTCAATAATTGGTTTATACCTTTTTGTTATATCTGGATTTTCTAAAATATAAGCTTTTTTACCAATTTGACAAAGTGCCCTGCACAATGCACCTGCTGAGCCTGTTGTATCTCCATCAGGTCTTCTGTGAGTTATAATCAGTATATTATCTGCTTTTATTAAAAGTTCAGCCGCCTCTATAACGCTGACATTACTCATCAGTGTTATCCCCCATTTTGCCTTCACGCTCAAGTTCATTTATAACCTGTGAAATATGAGCACCATGAGTCATAGAGGAATCAAGATGGAACACAAGTTCAGGAGCATATCTAAGCTGTACTTTGTGACCTACCTCACGACGTAGCCAACCAGAGGCTGATTTTAAGCCTTTCATAACCTCTTTGGCTTGCTCATCAGAACCAAATACAGATATATAAACCTTAGCATATCTTAAATCACCTGTAACCTCACAATGTGTTATAGACACAAGACCGTTTTGCACTCTAGGGTCTTTTACGTTTCTTAAAGCTTCTGCAAGAGCTTTCATAACTTCTTCTGAAATTCTATCAATTCTATTAGATGCCATTTGCTTTTCCCTCCTTTGAAAAAGCGAAACAGGACGGGCGAAACACGCCCGCCCCATTTTTAATAAAGCTAATTATTATTATCTTGGAATTTCTTCCATTACAAAGGCTTCAAATACATCGCCTTCTTTTATATCGTTGAAGTTTTCAAAACCACAACCACATTCATAGTTAGATGCAACTTCCTTAACATCGTCTTTAAAACGCTTGAGTGAAGAAAGCACACCTTCATGGATAACGATACCATCACGAACAATACGAACTTGTGCATTACGCTGAATTTTTCCGTCTTGTACATAACAGCCTGCAATAGTACCTACTCCAGATACTCTAAATGTTGTGCGAACTTCTGCATGACCTAAAATTGCTTCTCTAAACTTAGGTGCAAGCATACCCTTCATAGCCTGTTCCATTTCTTCAATGCAGTCATAGATGATGCGATACATACGCATATCAACACCCTGCTGGTCAGCAGAGTCTGAAGCTGCACGGTCAGGTCTAACGTTAAAACCTACAATAATAGCACCAGATGCACTTGCAAGCATAACATCAGACTCACTTATTGCACCAACTGCACCATGGATAACTTTAACTCTAACCTCATCATTAGAAAGCTTTTCAAGGCTTGAACGAAGTGCTTCAACAGAACCTTGAACATCTGCCTTAACAATGATATTGAGTTCCTTCATTTGACCTTCTTGAATAGATGCAAATAGATTATCAAGTGTAACCTTGTGCATTGACTTGTTACGCTCTTCTTTTTCATGCTCTTTACGCTGTTCAACTAATTGACGTGCCATACGTTCGTCATCAACAGCGTAGAAGATATCACCTGCACCAGGAACTTCAGCAAGACCGATAATTTCAACTGGTACAGATGGACCTGCACTCTTGATTTTCTTGCCATCATCATCAGTCATTGCACGAATACGACCTACTGCTGTACCTGCAATAATAATATCTCCTACATTAAGAGTACCATTTTGAACAAGTACAGTTGCAACAGGACCACGTCCCTTATCAAGTTTAGCTTCTATAACAGTACCCTTAGCTTGACGGTTTGGATTTGCCTTTAAGTCTGCAACTTCAGCGGTTAATAATACCATTTCAAGTAGGTTTTCAATACCTTGACCATATTTAGCAGAGATATTGCAAACGATAGTATCGCCACCCCATTCTTCTGGTACAAGCTCATATTCTGTAAGTTGCTGTAAAATTCTATCTGGGTTTGCACCCTCTTTATCAATCTTGTTAACCGCAACAATAATTGGAACATTTGCCGCTTTAGCGTGGTTAATTGCCTCGATTGTTTGAGGCATAATGCCGTCATCGGCTGCAACAACCAAAATTGCAATATCGGTTACTTGAGCACCACGAGCACGCATAGATGTAAAAGCGGCATGTCCTGGGGTATCAAGGAATGTAATAGGTTTTCCGTCTACCTGTACACGATAAGCACCGATATGCTGTGTAATACCGCCTGCTTCACCCTCTGTAACCTTTGTTTTACGAATTGCGTCAAGTAATGAAGTTTTACCATGGTCAACATGTCCCATAACTACTACTACTGGGTCACGTGGTTTTAAATCTTCTGCCTTGTCCTCGGACTCATCAAACAGTTTTTCTTCAATGGTTACATGAACCTCATGTTCAACTTTTGCTCCCATTTCTTCCGCAACAAGTGCTGCTGTATCAAAATCAATAGTCTGTGAAATAGATGCCATAACGCCTAATTTCATAAGCTCTTTAATAACATCTGCTGCTGTACGCTTCATACGTTGAGCAAATTCACCGACATTTATTTCATCTGGAATGGAAACTTTAAGCTGTACTTTTTTTACTGTCTGTTGCTGACGCTGTAAACGCTTCATTTTTTCTTGTTCTTCAAGTTTACGCTTAGAACCGTACTGCTGTCTAGCTCTTTGGTCAGATTTTTTTGTTAGCTTTTGTTTCTTCTGACCAGTAGACTGCATTCTTTCCGCCTTTTCAGACACTAAAGAGTCAATACGCTCATCATATTTATCTAGGTTTACATCTCCACCGCCTCTGGTATTAATTCTATGAACCTGTTTAATTTTTGTAGAACGTGGAGCTTCTTGTTGTGTATTTTCTGTCTTTTGGGCCACTTCAGTCACCTTCTTTTCTTCTTTTCCGCCCTTTATATTCAGTGCTTTCTCTATATTTTCTACCTGCTCATTTTGAGTTAAAGCCTCAAAAATTATGCTTAGCTCTTTATCATTTAAAGCCTGCATAGAGCTTTTTGGAGTATCAGCATATTTGGTCAGAATCTCTGTAATTTCCTTGGTGGTTTTTCCAAAGTCCTTCGCTATATCTCGTACTCTATACTTATTTTCTATCGCCATTGGCGTTCACCTCCTAATGAAATTTAAGTAGCTCTGACCGCTTTGGTTTATTTTTTCTTTTTTTTGCCTTTACGGCTATCCATGCGAGTTTTTTTATCTAAAACTCTTTGAGCAGCCATAGCATTTTTATCATTTGTTGATTTTAGTTTTTCTGCAATAGCATTTGCAATACCTATATCATTTACTGCACAAACCGCACAGCCATTCATACCGATTGCATGACCTAAGTCCATTCTTTCGGCATCAAGGGTAAATACTGGAACTTTTTCATCGTGACGCATTATTTTTCTACGTGTTGCATCGCCTATATCTTTAGCCATAAAAATAGCACGACATTTGCCTGTTTGAACCATATCATAAACTTGGTCTTCACCACAGGCAAGTTTACCCGCTTTACGGCTTAAACCTAAAAGTCCCAGTGCTGCATCATTAGCCATTGGTGTTATCCTCCATGTTTTGCTCTAAAGCCTGATAAACCTCTTCAGGTACTTGCATAGAAAATGCTCGCTCAATGGCACGAGATTTTCTTGCTTTTTTCAAGCATTCAGCATTAGGGCATATATACGCCCCTCTACCAGCCGCTTTGCCCTTAAAATCAAGGAACAATTCGCCCTCTGGAGAACGCACCACACGAATTAGTTCCTTTTTAGGAAACATTGTGCGGCAGCCTAAACACTGACGCATTGGAATTTTTCTTTGTTGCATAATGCTTTTATTCCTCTACCTCAGCGGTTTGTTCTTCTGTAACTTGCACTGGCTCTTTATTTGCCTGAGAAGCTGGTGCAATATCTATTTTACAGCCTGTAAGTTTAGCCGCTAAACGGGCATTTTGACCTTCTCTACCAATAGCAAGTGAAAGCTGGTCATCTGGAACAACTACATGACAACTTTTTCCGTCTGGTTGCATTTCAGCAGATATAACATCGGCTGGAGCGAGTGCCGCAGATACAAATTTAGCCATATCTTCAGACCATTTGATTATATCAATCTTTTCACCGCCAAGCTCATCTACAATATTACCAACTCTAGCACCACGAGTACCTACACAAGCACCGATTGGGTCTACATTTTCGTCTTGAGAGAATACAGCAATTTTTGTGCGGTTGCCTGCTTCACGAGCGATAGACTTAACCTCTACAACACCGTCATGAATTTCTGGCACTTCAAGCTCAAATAAACGCTTAACCAGTCCTGGGTGAGTACGAGAAATCATAATCTGTGGACCACGAGTGCCACGACGTACTTCCATAACATAAACCTTAACACGCTGACCTTCAGTTAAAGTTTCACCCTTAACCTGCTCAGAAGATGTAAGTACAGCCTCGGTTTTTTCGCCATGGGAAACAATTTCAAGAATAACATTTCCAGAACGTGGGTCTATACGGCTTACAACACCGTTTAAAATCTCATGGGATTTAGACTCAAATTCGGTTATAGTCATACCGTGTTCAGCTTCTCTAATGCCTTGAATAATAACCTGCTTTGCAGACTGTGCTGCAATTCTGCCAAAAGATTTAGGCGGAATATCAATATCAATGATATCACCTAACATTGCATTAGGCTTATATTCTCTAGCCTCTTCAACTGTCATTTCCTCGTATGGTTCATAAACATCATCAACAACAGTTTTACGAACATACATACGAATTTCTTTTTTTCTGCGGTCGGTTTCAACATAAACGTTATCGGTCATGCCTGCATTCATCTTTTTATATGCTGCGATAAGTGCCTGACCTACACGTTCTAACATATAATCTACTGAAATACCTTTTTCTTTCTCAAGCTGCTCTAATGCAGCAAAAAATTCTGCGTTCATCTTGCCACAATCACTCCTTAATTAAAATTGTACTGTTAATCTAACTGCTGCCACATCTTGTGGTTCATAAATACGGGTTTCACCATTGACATCAAGGGTTACTGCACCCTCATCATAGCCAATAAGTGTGCCATCTATAATTTTTGCACCATTTATTGCCTTATAAAGTTTAAGTTCGACTGGTGAACCCATAAATTTCTCAAAATGTGTTTTCTTTTTCAGCCTACGTTCCAAACCCGCTGATGATACACAAAGTGTATATGCAGGCATTGACTGAAATTCTTTTGCATCAAGCATAGGGTCAAGTGCTCTTGATACCGCTTCACAGTGGTCAATATCCACACCATCTTCTTTATCAATGGTAACAGTAAGCATATACTGTCCACCCTCTTTTTCAAATTCAACGTCCCAAAGCTCCACACCAACTTGTTCACAAATCGGAGTTACAAGCTCTTCAATACGCTTTATAAGGTCTTTAGTGTGCATAAAATCCTCCCTTTTATTGTATTTCTTGATTTAGTCAATAAGAAAGAGTGGGTTTCCCCACTCTCGACAATCAATACTAACTTACATATAAGAGTATAACATGCCTATAACTAAATTGCAAGGAAAACGCAAATTTTAATTATTTTTAACATTAACACAGCTATACAATTTAAATATTGCTTTACAAAATAAATTTATAGCGTTACCATATATTTATATTTATTTAGGAGATAATTTATGGCTTTTTTTGAAATTAAAGCAACTGGTCATTATAAAAGACAACTACTAACCATAAGAGCTGTAATTATATTTTTTATTATTTGGCTTCTTTGCGATAGATTTTACATAGACAATAAAGCATTTGCACCTTTACTTGCTATTTTATGCAGTTTTTGTTCATTTATAACACACCCTTTGCAAGGGCTTAGTAAAATTTTGCTACCAAAATTTATTTTAATATTAGGTGCACCTGTTTGTTTACTTGCTGTTGAGATTTTAAATAATACCAATCCTTTTTCAGATTTAAGTGTAACACAATGTTTTTTTAATCTTGTTTGGTATTATCTTGTCTTTGGACTTTTAACATTGTTTTTCGGCAGAATTAAAATTTCTTGTGCTATTTCCACTGTATTTTTTACTGTTATCGGCATTTTAAACCATTATGTTTTAGAGTTTCGTGGAAGAGTTATATTCCCTTGTGATATTTTTTCATTGCAAACTGCACTTAATGTATCTGATAATTTTGATTTTACACCTGATATAACTATAATAGACGCGTGTTTGTTTACATTTGCATATCTTATTTTAGTTCTATTATTGCCACATGAACCCAAACCTAAAAGACCAAAAAAACAAATTTCACTTGCTATCTGTGCATTGACCATAGTTTATATAACCGCATTTTTTAAAACTGATATGATGAAAACTTTCGGCATATATTCGCAACAGTGGAAAACTCAAACCAATGGTTTTGTGCTTAATTTCACTGTTTCATTAAAATACAGCTTGGTAAATGAACCAGAAAATTATTCAAATAAGGCTGTTTTAAATATTATAGAAAATACTGAGCCTGTAAATTCAGATAATAATCCACAGCCTGTGCATATAATTGCAATTATGAATGAATCTTTTGCTGATTTTTCTGAATATGATGTGCCATATAGTTCTGACCCAACACCTTTTTTACATAGTCTATCAGAAAACACTATCAAAGGCACTATGTATTCACCTGTAACTGGTGGCGGTACTGCAAATGTAGAGTTTGAGTTTTTAACAGGCAATTCTATTTCATTTTTACCTGCAAACTCAGTTGCATATCAGCTTTATCTAAAAGATAATACTCCATCACTTGTATCACAACTTAAAAGCCTTGGTTATTCATCAGTTGCATATCACCCTTATAAATCGTCGGGCTGGAATAGAACATCAGTTTATAAATGGTTTGGTTTTGATAAACAGATGTATCAGGAAGATACTATAAACCCTTATTATATGCGTGGCTATATATCCGACCAATGCGACTATGAAAATTTATATTATCTAACTGATAATGCAGGTGATGAACCATTGTTTATTTTTAATGTGACCATGCAAAATCACAGCGGTTACAAAGTTCCTTGGTCAAATCTTCAAAGAAGTATTTGGCTTACTGGCGATATGGAAAACAGATTTTCAGATGCAGACCAATATTTTTCACTTATGAGAGAATCAGATAATGCACTTAGAAATTTAATTTCCCATTATTCAAACACCGATGTTCCAACCATGATAATATTTTTTGGTGACCATCAGCCACCACTTACAAATTTATTTTATGAGGAAATAACAGGTGTTTCTATGGATAACATAAACACAAGTGAAGTTTTAAAGCAATATACAACACCGTTTTTCATTTGGACAAACTATGATATTGAGGAAAAACAGGATATTATTTTATCCCCTTGGGGATTAGGCGTACTGGCTATGAAAACAGCAAATATAGAGCTTACTGGTTATCAACAGTTTTTATATTGGCTTATGAATAAACTTCCTGTTATAACTCCTGCTGGATATATTTCAGCTAACGGTGAAGTTTTTTCTAGTGAAACCTCTTTTAATATCACAAGAAATTATAAATTTTTAATCTATAATTTTTTATTTGATAATGAAAGACAGGATAACTTTTTCTTTTTGCAATAAAACAAACAGCCGTATCAAAGGTAAAAGCACCAGCGATACGGCTATTTTTTACATTATGTGTTCTTCTGCACAGTTGTCAACTACTCTAACACCCATTTTATCAGGCTTTGCAACCTCATATTTTGCTATGCTATTCATGTCAAATTTAGGGCAAAGTCTTGTTTCTGGATTTATTCTAATATCCAGTTTTTTATTATCCATATTTCATCACCCATTTATAGTATGATGAAATTTTTTAAATTTATGCATAAAAAAAGAGCGTACCCTGAGAAGCACTCCTCAGAATAGGCTCTTTAAAAATAAAATCAAACCGTTAAATTAAACAAGTTCAATAATTGCCATTTCAGCACAGTCACCACGACGTGGACCTGTCTTGATGATACGAGTATAACCGCCATTACGCTCAGCGTAGCTTGGAGCGGTTTCAGAGAACAGCTTAGCAACAACAGCTTCCTTAGTGATATAAGCCATAGCCTGACGACGAGTTGCAAGAGTGTTCTTCTTACCAAGAGTAATCATCTTTTCGCACATTGGAGCAACTTCCTTTGCACGAGCAAGAGTTGTTTCAATACGGCCATTCTCCAGCAGATAAGTTACCATTGCACGGAGCATTGCACGACGATGGTCGCTGGTTCTGCCCAGCTTACGATTGTTTGCCATAATATTCTACCTCCATAGGCTTGTTAAAATCAGCGGATAAATAGGCAAAAACTAACCGCTGATAGTGCTTCTAAATTTATACGAAAATATCCCAATTCGGCTATATTTTCGGCTGAAAAAATTATTCTTCAGTCTTTGCAAGGCTGAGACCCATTGCCTCTAACTTGCCGATAACCTCTTCCAGAGATTTGCGGCCCAGATTACGAACCTTCATCATATCTTCTTCAGAAGTATTGATGAGGTCTTCCACAGTGTTAATGCCTGCACGCTTTAGGCAGTTGAAAGAACGAACAGAAAAATCAAGTTCTTCAATAGTCATTTCAAGAACCTTATCATGTTGTGCTTCAGCCTTTTCAACCACAGTGGACTTAGAGCCGATTTCTTCAGAAAGGTCAACGAACAAATCGAGATGGTCACGCAGGACTTTAGCACCTAGAGAAACAGCATCTTTAGCTGCAATGGTGCAATCTGTCCATACTTCCAGTGTCAGCTTGTCGTAATCGGTCATATTACCAACACGAGTATTTTCAACGGTGTAATTAACTTTATATACAGGGGTGTAAATAGAGTCTACTGGGATAACACCGATAGCTGTCTGATACTGCTTGTTACGTTCAGCAGGAACATAACCACGACCAGAAGTCAGAGTAATCTCCATAGAAAGTCTTGCATCACTCATCAAAGTAGCGATATGCAGTTCAGGGTTCAGAATTTCTACTTCACCGTCGGAATGAATATCGCCTGCACGAACAACGCCTTCGCCTGCTGCTTCAATATAAACAGTTTTAGGGCCATCGCAATGCAGTTTTGCAACGATTTTCTTAACATTCAGAACGATTTCAGTAACATCTTCCTTCACACCAGGAATGGTGGAAAACTCATGCTGTACACCTGCAATTTTAATAGAGCTTGCAGCTGTACCTGGCAGGGAGGACAACAGGATACGACGCAGGGAATTACCCAGCGTTGTGCCATAACCTCTTTCAAGAGGCTCAACAACAAATTTACCGTAGGAACCGTCCTCAGCGAGTTCCTCACAGTCAATGCGTGGCTTTTCGATTTCGATCATTTATAGTACCCTCCTTCATGTGTCGGCCAATTTACTTTTTAAGATGGAAATCTGTGCAGCGAGATATAGCTGCAGCAATACCAAGCAAAAGCAGCCACAGCAGACGCTGCACAGAATAAAAAATCCAAAATTGCGAATTTGGCTTATTTGGAGTACAACTCGACGATTAAGTGTTCAGCTACTTCGTAGTCGATATCGTCACGAGCTGGCATAGCAATGATTTTGCCTTCAAATGAATCAGCCGCTTTGTCAATCCATTTTGGACAAACCTTCTTGCCCTGCTCCTCGATAAGAGACTTAAACTTAGTAGTTTTGCGGGACTTCTCGCAAACTGCAACAACATCACCTGGCTTAATCTGGTAAGATGGAATGTTTACACGCTTGCCGTTTACGGTGAAGTGACCATGGTTTACAAGCTGACGAGCCTCACGACGGGTATTTGCAAAACCCATACGGAAAACAACGTTATCCAGACGACGCTCTAACTCCTGAAGCAGGATTTCACCAGTTACGCCCTGCTTACGTTCAGCCTTCTCATAGTAAGCACGGAACTGCTTCTCAAGAACGCCATAGATAAATTTAACCTTCTGCTTCTCGTTTAACTGCATACCATATTCGGACTGCTTGCGACGAGTCTGCTTAGGGTTACGCTTAGTGTATTCCTTGGAGTAACCAAGGACAGCTGGTGAAAGACCCAGCGTTCTGCAACGCTTAGTAATTGGCTGCATATTCTTTGCCATAGTTTTGGTTCCTCCTTAAATTATACTCTTCTTCTCTTTGGTGGGCGACAACCATTATGTGGAATTGGAGTAACGTCTTTAATCATGGTTACTTCAAGACCAGTTGCCTGTAATGCACGGATAGCCGCTTCACGACCTGAACCAGGACCCTTAACGAAAACTTCAACAGTCTTCAGACCATGTTCCATAGCCGCCTTAGCTGCGGTTTCAGCAGCAGTCTGAGCAGCGAATGGGGTGGACTTACGAGAGCCACGGAAGCCCATTTCACCAGCAGATGCCCAAGAGATTGCATTACCATGTACATCAGTGATGGTAACGATAGTATTGTTAAAGGAAGAGCGGATATGAGCTGCACCCTTTTCAATGTTTTTACGCTCACGACGCTTAGTGCGAACCTGAGTGCCCTTTTTCTGTACCTTAGCCATTTATCTCGCTCCCTCCTTACTTCTTCTTATTAGCGATGGTCTTCTTAGGACCCTTGCGAGTACGTGCATTTGTCTTGGTTCTCTGACCACGAACAGGCAGACCACGACGATGACGTAGACCACGGTAACAACCGATTTCTACCAGACGCTTGATATTTAGACCGATTTCACGACGCAGGTCGCCTTCTACTGTGTAGTCACGCTCGATAACTTCACGTAGTTTAGCAGCTTCGTCTTCAGTTAGGTCTTTTACACGGGTATCTGGATTGATACCAGTTTTTGCTAAAATGTCATTAGACAGCTTCCTACCGATGCCGTAGATATAGGTTAAACCGATTTCTACACGCTTTTCACGAGGAAGGTCTACACCGGCAATACGTGCCATAGTATAATTACCTCCAAAAGTTTAACACTGAGGCGTATTTACAAAACCAGTATAGAAGCCGCCTCCGCTTCTGCAGTGCCGCAAGGTTAAGCCCTGCGTGCTTGTCGGTTTCGCTTGAACAACAAAAAATTTTTACACAGATTATAATAACACAAGTTAGTACAACCTGTAAACAAGAAAATTAGCCCTGTTTCTGCTTGTGCTTAGGGTTTTGACAGATAACCATTACACGACCTTTACGGCGAATGATTTTGCACTTTTCACAGATTGGCTTAACTGATGGTCTTACCTTCATTGCTTTTACCTCCATCATTTTTTATTATGGTGGGATGGGACATTAGTTTTTATACTAACGACCACTGGCACATTTGGTCACACTGTGCCTCCGCCCGCTTTTCTTAGCATTACTTAGAACGCCAAGTGATACGACCACGGGTCAGGTCGTAAGGTGACATTTGAACAGTGACCTTGTCACCAGGAAGAATACGAATAAAATTCATGCGGAGCTTACCAGAAATATGGGCAATAATTTGATGTCCACCTGGAATTTCCACTTTAAATGTCGCATTTGGCAGCGCCTCTATGACGGTACCTTCCAGCTCAATTACGTCGTCTTTAGCCATAAAAGTAATCTTACCTTCCTAGGTCAATTTGATTGTTGGGATACAATCCTTTTTAATCAGGTATATCTTGCTTAAAATCAGCAAGAGCCTTACGGATTTCACTATTGGTCAGGCGACCGTTTACAAATAGACGTTGTTTAGTCCATTCATCACAATTTGCCACAAACACAACATGCTTACGCTTTTTGCGTTTAGGTTTTTCCGCCCTCCGTCCCTTTCCGTTTGCAAGATAAAGAAAATCATCATCTTCATCAATAACAAGCATAATTTTATCTTTATCACGACCGGATAGCGACAAAACAATATCAGAAATATGGAATTGCACTTAAAGTACCTCTCCATCGATATTCGTGAGGATTTCCGGCTCAGAGTCGGTAATCGCCACAGTATTTTCATAGTGTGCTGACAGCTTACCATCTTTGGTTTTCACAGTCCAGCCATCTGCAAGGACTTTGACACCATAAGAGCCCACATTGACCATAGGTTCTATGGCAAGTGTCATTCCTGCCTGCAAACGAATTCCATGACCTGCTCTACCGAAGTTAGGAACTTCAGGGCTTTCGTGCAGATTTTTACCAACGCCATGACCGACAAAATCACGCACAACTGAAAAACCATTTGCTTCGACATAAGCCTGAATTGCACTTGAAATATCAGAAACTCGATTGCCTACACGGGCAAACTTGATACCCTCATAGAAACTCTGTCGAGTTACCTCGATAAGGCGTTTAGCTTCCTCGGAAATCTCACCGCAAGCGATAGTGCAAGCACAGTCGCCATGGAAACCATGTATATAAGCACCGACATCAACTTTAACTATGTCGCCCTCATGTACAACACGCTTTTTAGAAGGAATACCATGTATAACTTCATCATTTATCGATACACAGGCACTCGCCGGGAAGCCAGCATAGCCTAAGAAAGATGGAACAGCTCCATGACTCTTAATAGCCTTGTGGACAGCACGGTCAATTTCGTCTGTAGTAACTCCAGGAGCCACAGCATCAGCTGCTGCTTTACGAGCGATTGCAGTTATCCTGCAAGCTTGTCGCATAAGCTCCAGTTCTTTTTCCGTTTTAATTTCAATCATATTGCATCAAAGCCCCAAAGCCTTCTCAGCTAAACGCTTGGTTTCTTCGATACCTTGTGTACCATCAATGCTCTTAACCTTACCTTGCTTACCGTAATAATCCTTTAATGGTTCGGTTTGCTCGTGGTAAGTAGCAAGACGGTTCTTTACAACGTCTGCATGGTCATCTTTACGAATGTGCAAAGGTTCAGCACAGTTGTCACAAGTGTTTTCCTTCTTTGGTGGATTTGCAACAATATGATAAGTTGCACCACACTTTAAGCATACACGACGACCAGTCATACGACCTTCGATAACTTCATCTGGTACTTCAAGGGATAAAGCACAATCAATATTTGCGATTTTATCCAGCTCTTCAGCCTGTGGAATAGTGCGTGGAAAACCATCAAGAATGAAACCATTCTTACAGTCGTCCTGAGCAATGCGGTCTTTTAGAAGGTCAATAACAAGTTGGTCTGGAACTAATTGACCTGCGTCCATAAACTGTTTAGCTTTAGCACCAAGTGGTGTATTATTTGCAATAGCCTCACGGAGAATATTGCCGGTAGATACAGACGGCACACCCATCTTATCGATGAGATATGCCGCTAAAGTACCCTTACCAGCACCCGGAGCACCTAGTAAAATCAAATTCACTGTAATTGCCTCCAGATTAAAGATATTCTTATTCTAAGAATCCCTTGTGGTGACGCATTGTTAGTTGAGCCTCAATCTGCTTAACTGTTTCAAGAGCAACACCAACCAGAATGATAACAGAAGTACCGCCAACAGCGACATTCTTTAGACTGGTTGAGAACGCACCAACGATAAGAGGTAAGAGAGCAACAACACCTAAGAACAATGCTCCAACAAAAACTACCTTAGCTAAAGCCTTGGTAATAAAGTCAGCGGTAGGCTTACCTGGACGGAAACCTGGGATAAAGCCACCGTTTTTCTTAAGATTATTCGCAATTTCAATCGGATTAAACTGGATTGAAGCGTAGAAATACGAGAATGCGATAATCATAATTGCATAAAGTACAATATAGAACGGATTGTCCTGAGAGAACAAGTCCTTGACTACAGCACCGATACTGCCCGTCTGCGGCGTATAGAACGCAAATACAGTAGACGGAAGTGACAGAATAGATGATGCAAAGATGATAGGCATAACGCCGGTTGCATTAACTTTAATTGGCAGGAAAGTGGACTGACCGCCATACATTTTTCTACCAACAACACGTTTAGCATACTGAATAGGAATTCGACGTTCAGCATTAGACATATAAACGATAAATACCACCAGAGCCAGACCAATAATAACCATCAGTGCAGCTGTCAGTGCGCCCTTGCCGCCAGTTTTGACGAGGGTGTACAGGCTATTTACAAGTGTAGGACCACGAGAAATAATACCTGCAAACAAGATGATCGAGATACCATTGCCAACGCCGTTCTGAGTGATATGCTCACCCAGCCACATAATCAGTGCAGTACCTGCGGTAAAGGTCATAACAATAACTACGGCTGCCCAAGCGCTAGTATTATTTAAAAGACTTGCGTTACGTAACATTACGTAAAAAGAGAAGCCTTGAATCAGACCAAGAACAACAGCCAGATAGCGTGTCCAAGATGCGATTTTTTTACGACCTTCCTCGCCACCATCTTTAACCATACGCTCAAGTGCTGGAATAGCAACTGTTAAGAGCTGAAGTATAATGGAAGCGTTGATATACGGAGTAATCGACATAGCAAAAATAGTTGCATTCGATAAACCGCCGCCGGTAAATACGTTGATATAGCTGAGCATTCCGCCAGCAGAATCTAGCTGAGCGAAATACGCTGCAAGCAATTCCTTATTGATAAACGGCACCGGAATTGAAGCGCCAAGACGGAATATAAACAGAATAAACAGCGTATAAAGTATCTTTTTACGCAGTTCTGCTGTCCGCCATGCGTTTCTTAGTGTCTCGAACAACTTAGATCACCTCAGCCTTTCCGCCTGCTGCCTCAATCTTCTGCTTAGCGGAAGCGGAGAAAGCTGCTGCCTTAACGGTCAGCTTCTTAGTGATTTCGCCATTACCAAGAATCTTAACACCGTCAAGAGCCTTAGAAATAACGCCAGTTTCGATTAGTAATTCAGTAGTAACTTCTGTACCGTCTTCAAAACGGTTAAGAACGTCTACATTTATTGGAGCGTAAGTTGTACCGAAGATGTTGGTAAAGCCACGCTTAGGCAGACGACGAGCTAGAGGCATCTGACCGCCTTCAAATCCTGGACGAACACCGCCGCCAGAACGAGCCCACTGACCTTTATGACCACGGCCAGCAGTCTTGCCATTACCGGAACCAGCACCACGACCCTTACGATATGCAGGGCGGGTAGAACCTACAGATGGTTGTAAATCCTGAAGCTTCATTAGTTTACACCTCCTCTGCGATTTCAAGCAAGTAACTGATTTTAGCAATCTTGCCACGAGTGCAAGCATTATCTGGCTGAACAGTTACGTCATTGATTTTCTTTAAACCCAGAGCGTTAGCAGTAGCAATGTGATTTGCTTTACGACCAACTAAGCTCTTTTTTAGGGTAATCTTGATGTTTGCCATTTTTTATTACCCTCCTATATTATAGTTCATTAACAGCCTTGCCACGAACTGCTGCAACTTCAGCAGCGTCACGCAGGCTCTTTAGACCTTCGATTGTAGCGGTTACAACGTTCTGTGGGTTGTTAGAACGTAGGCACTTGGTACGGATATCCTTAATACCAGCTGCTTCAACAACAGCACGAACAGCACCACCAGCGATAACACCAGTACCAGTAGCTGCTGGCTTTAGAAGCACACGACCTGCACCGAACTCACCAATTACCTCATGAGGGATACTTGTACCCTTTAGAGAAATCTTAACAAGATTTTTCTTAGCGTCCTCAATGCCCTTACGGATTGCGTCTGGAACTTCGGAGGCCTTTCCTAGACCGAAGCCAACAGTACCCTTTCCGTCGCCTACAACTACAAGAGCTGCAAACTTGAAGATACGACCGCCCTTAACAGTCTTGGAAACACGATTTAGGGACACGACGGTTTCTTTAAACTCGTCCTCTCTCTTTTCGTTACGATCAAACTTAGCCATGTTTTACCTCCTCCCGACTTAAAACTGAAGGCCGCCCTCACGGGCACCTTCTGCGAGTTCCTTCACACGACCATGGTATAGATAACCACCACGGTCAAATACAACGTTTTCAATGCCCTTTGCCTTGCAACGCTCTGCGATAATTAGACCAACCTTTTTAGCTGCGTCCTTATTACCGCCATACTCAGTGAAGCTCTTCTCTGTGGTAGAAGCGGAGACTAAGGTTACGCCTGCTACGTCGTCGATAACCTGTGCATAGATGTTCTTCGCACTTCTAAATACATCAAGGCGTGGACGATTAGCTGTACCAGAAACCTTGCTGCGTACTCTCTTATGACGCTTAATACGCGCCTTATTAGAATCCTTCTTGGAAACCATTTAGCACACTCTCCTTCCTTACTTCTTCTTAGCGCCGGTCTTGCCTTCCTTGCGGCGAATATATTCGTCAACGTACTTAATACCCTTGCCCTTATATGGCTCTGGTGGACGCTTTTCACGAATTTCAGCTGCAAACTGGCCAACCTTCTGCTTATCAGGACCGGAAACGATAATTTTATTTGCTGTTGGGCATTCAATAGTGATACCCTCGATTTCGGTCATAGTAACTGGGTGAGAGAAACCTAAGTTCATAACAAGTTCCTTACCCTGCTTTTGTACACGGTAACCAACACCGTTAACATCAAGCTCCTTTTTGAAGCCTTCGCTTACGCCGATTACCATGTTATTAATTAGGCTACGAGTTAAGCCGTGTAATGCACGGTTTTGCTTTTCGTCGTTTGGACGAGTTACAAGTATCTCATTGCCTTCTACCTTAACGGTCATATTTGGATGCACGTCACGAGTTAGGGTTGCCTTTGCACCCTTAACAGTAACGGTAGTGCCTTCAACAGTGACATTTACGCCTGCTGGAATGGCAATGGGAGCTCTGCCGATTCTAGACATTGTTCATTACCCTCCTTACCATACGAATGCCAGGACTTCGCCGCCAACATTAAGCTCACGAGCTTTCTTGTCGGTCATAACGCCCTTGGAAGTTGAAACGATTGCAATACCAAGTCCTCTAAGAACCTTAGGAAGTTCCTGAGCACCTGCGTATACACGCAGACCTGGCTTAGAAACACGCTTTAGACCAGTGATAGCCTTCTGGCGGTTTGCACCATACTTCAGAGCGATACGGATAATGCCCTGATTGCCGTTGTCTACGATTTGGAAATTCTTGATGTAGCCCTCGTCAAGAAGAATTTGAGCGATGGACTTCTTCATCTTAGATGCTGGAACGTCAACAGAGTCGTGACGAGCAGCAGCTGCGTTGCGGATACGGGTCAACATATCTGCAATTGGATCTGTGATCTGCATTCTTTCTTGCTCCTTTCAGAAGTTTGACGGTACTTCGTGACTGAACGCCGTCGGGTTGCCGTCCACTTTTCTTACTACGCCACCGTGACCCTTTCACAGTGGGTGCTGGGGTTAAAAAATCGCTGGCCTGAAACACATCAGACCAGCGGTAATTATATCATGACAAACTAATATCCGCAATATAAAAAACTACTGATTTTTAGACAGAACTCTTTTAATTTTGCGGTTATTTTGCTAAAAGCCTTGATATTACGGCAGGTCGGCCGTGTTTCGTTCATTTCAAAGACCACGCCAAGAAATATGGGTAATGGCCAACGAAAGACTTCACAAAACGTTTAAATTATGGTTTTGCGGAATATGTTACATCTGCGTAACTGTCATCTAGTATAACACATATACAATATACATTTCAAGTATTTTTTACGAAAATCTTTCAAAATTTTTATACAAGAAAAGAGAGTGCGTGAAGCACTCCCTTTGATATTCTATATAATTCCGATTACCAAGAAGCCTTGCGAACACCTGGAATTTGACCCTTGTACGCTAGCTCACGGAAACAGATACGGCAGATACCAAAATCACGCAGGTAAGCGTGTGGACGACCGCAAATCTTACAACGATTGTACTGACGAGTAGAGAACTTAGGAGTCTTCTGCTGCTTGAGTACCATTGCCTTCTTAGCCATTTGAATTCTCCTCCTTCTTACTTAGCAAATGGAGCGCCCATAATGGTGAGCAGCTCACGAGCTTCTTCATCAGTTTTAGCAGTAGTACAGATGATGATATCCATACCACGGATTTTATCAATCTGGTCATACTCAATTTCTGGGAAAATCAGTTGTTCTTTCAGACCGAAAGCATAGTTACCACGACCATCGAAAGAGTTAGCTGAGATACCACGGAAGTCACGAACACGAGGCAGAGCCACGTTGAACAGACGGTCTAGGAATTCCCACATACGGTCAGAACGAAGAGTTACTTTCGCACCAACTGGCATACCTTCACGAAGTTTGAAGTTAGCAACAGACTTCTTAGCCTGAGTAACAACTGGCTTCTGACCAGTAATAGCAGTTAGGTCACGAACAACAGCTTCGATAACCTTAGAATTGCCGTTTGCTTCCTTACCACAACCAACATTGATAACAATCTTGTCAAGCTGTGGAATTTGCATTGGGCTCTTGTACTCGAACTTCTTCATCAGAGCAGGACGAGCTTCTGCTTCATATTTATCCTTTAATCTAGGCATAGCTTTTCCTCCCCTTAAATTTCAGCGCCACAGTGTTTGCAAACGCAAACCTTTTTGCCGCTCTCAAGAATTTTATGTGCAGGACGTGTTGCCTTATCACACTTAGGGCAAACCTTCATAACCTTACAAGCACGTAAAGCACCTTCACGCTTTACAATGCCACCAGTTTCGCCCTGACGACGAGGCTTCATATGACAAGTAATCATATTAACGCCTTCAATTACTACCATACCCTTCTTAGGGTTTACAGATAGAACTTTACCCTTTTTGCCCTTTTCCTTACCGGAAAGAACAACGGCGGTGTCGCCGGTTTTAACATGCAGATTATTCATATTATGGCGACCTCCTTACAGTACTTCTGGAGCAAGGGATAAGATTTTCATATAGTCCTTATCACGAAGCTCTCTTGCAACTGGCCCAAAGATACGGGTACCACGTGGGTTTTTATCTTCTTTAATAATAACTGCCGCATTCTCATCGAAACGGATATAGCTGCCATCTGCACGACGCAGACCCTTAACGGTACGAACGATAACTGCCTTAACAACATCGCCCTTCTTAACGCCGCCGCCTGGTGTACACTTACGTACAGAACAAACGATAACGTCGCCAATATTACCGTACTTACGGGTGGAGCCACCGAGAACACGGATACATTTCAGTTCTTTTGCACCGCTGTTATCAGCTGCACGCAAATAAGTTTCCTGCTGAATCATGTGTTCCCCTCCTTACTTCGCCTTCTCGACAACTTCAACCAGACGCCAACGCTTGTCCTTGGACAGTGGGCGGGTTTCCATTACCTTAACCTTGTCACCTACACGGCACTCATTGTTTTCATCATGTGCCTTCAGCTTATAGGTACGCTTCATAACCTTTTTATATAGAGGATGCTGTACGCTATCCTCGATTGCTACAACGATAGTCTTATCCATCTTATCGGATACTACTTTACCCACACGGGTTTTTCTTAACGCTCTCTCGCTCAACTTCGCTTACCTCCTTACTTTGCCGCAAGCTGAAGCTCGCGGAGAACGGTGTTGACACGTGCAATGTCACGCTTAACTTCTGTGATTTTGTTTACATTGTCAAGCTGATTGGTAGCATGCTGGAGACGAAGGTTGAAGAGGTCCTTCTTAAGCTCTGCGAGCTTATCCTGCAGCTGCTCAGCACTTAATGCTCTAATCTCTTTTGCCTTCATCATACTTCACCACCATTCTTGGTCTCACGAGTAACAAACTTTGTCTTACATGGTAGCTTATGGCTAGCCAGACGAAGTGCTTCACGAGCGATTTCCTCGGAAACACCAGCGATTTCAAATAAAACACGACCTGGCTTAACTACAGCAACCCAGTACTCTGGAGAGCCTTTACCTGAACCCATTCGAGTTTCAGCTGGCTTCTCAGTAATTGGCTTATCAGGGAAAATCTTAATCCAAACCTTACCGCCACGCTTTGTATAACGAGTCATAGCGATACGGGCAGCCTCGATTTGGTTAGAGGTGATCCAGCATGGCTCAGTAGCCTGAAGACCGAAATCACCATATGCTACGAAATTACCACGTGAAGCCTTGCCCTTTAAACGGCCACGATGAACACGACGGTATTTAACTCTTTTTGGGAGTAGCATTAGCGGTTGCCTCCTTCCTGACGTGGAGCACGACGCTCGCCACGATTGTTATTTCTACGGCGACGGTCACCATCACGGCGGTCACGACGCTCAGAAGCTGGCTTAGGAGCTTCAATTGAACGACCTAGACGAGGACCACCTGTCAGAACCTCACCCTTATAAATCCATACTTTAACACCGATTTTACCATAGGTTGTATCAGCCTCAGCAAAACCGTAATCAATATCAGCACGCAGAGTTTGTAGTGGGATAGTACCCTCATGATAATGCTCAGTACGAGCGATTTCTGCACCGCCTAGACGACCAGAGCAAGCGGTTTTGATGCCCTTAGCACCCATACGCATTGCACGACCCATGCACTGCTTCATAGCACGACGGAAAGAGATACGCTTTTCCAGTTGTGCAGCAATGTTTTCAGCCACAAGAGTTGCATTGGTATCTGGATTTTTGATTTCAATGATAGAAATCTTAACTGGCTTACCAATCATCTTAGCAACATCAGCCTGTAGCTTTTCAATTTTCTCGCCACCCTGACCGATAACAAAGCCTGGACGAGCACACTGAATTAAAATCTTAACGTCCTTAGCAGTACGTTCAATCTCAATAGCAGGAACACCTGCGTCCTTGAGAAGATTTTTCAGATATTTACGAATGTTGTAGTCTTCCACGAGGAGATCGCCAAACACATTGTCCTTAGCGAACCAACGGGAATCCCAATTTTTAATTACGCCGACACGAAGACCGTTCGGATTTACTTTCTGGCCCATTGTTTAACCTCCCCTTATTATTCTTTCTCTGCGAGAACCAGAGTCACATGAGAGGTTCTCTTGAGAATACGGAATGCACGACCCTGTGCACGTGGCATGATGCGCTTCATGATAGGGCCTGGTGCAACATGAACTTCTTTAACATATAGCTTATCAGTGTTCATGTTATGATTATTCTCCGCATTTGCAACAGCACTCTTTAACAGCTTAGCCATAACTTCACTAGCTGCCTTAGGAGTGTTCATAATGATAGCCATAGCAGTACCTGCATCTTTACCACGAATTAGGTCACAGATTAGCTTCATCTTACGAGGGGTCATGCGGACGTTTCTAACAATTGCTCTTGCTTCCATGTGTTCGTCCTCCCTTACTTACCGTTGTTGGAGGTCTTGCTGCCCGCGTGACCCTTATAGGTACGGGTTGGAGCGAACTCACCCAGCTTATGACCTACCATGTCCTCAGTAACATATACTGGAACGTGCTTACGACCGTCATGAACTGCGATAGTATGACCAACGAACTCAGGAAAAATTGTAGATGCACGAGACCAAGTTTTAACAACTTTCTTCTCGCCAGCTTCATTCATAGCAACGACTCTTTTGTAAAGCTCAGGAGCCACAAAAGGGCCTTTCTTAACACTTCTGCCCATATTTCTGTTCTCCTTTCCTTACTTACCGTTACGACGACGAACAATTTGCTTGTCGGTACGGTGGTTCTTCTTACGAGTCTTATAACCCATAGCTGGTTTGCCCCATGGGGTAACAGGTGCTGGACGGCCGATTGGGCTCTTACCTTCACCACCACCATGTGGGTGGTCACAAGGGTTCATTACAGAACCACGAACTGTTGGACGGATACCCATATGACGGCTACGACCAGCCTTACCAAGCTGAACATTAGAGTGGTCAGAGTTACCAACTACACCGATAGTAGCCTTACACTCAAGACGAACATAACGCAGCTCGCCAGATGGTAGACGAACCATTGCTTTGCCGTTTTCCTTAGCCATGAGCTGTGCACCCACACCTGCGGAACGAACTAGCTGAGCACCCTTACCTGGATACAGCTCGATATTGTGAATCATAGTACCAACTGGGATTGCATGAACTGGCAGGCAGTTGCCAGGCTTAATATCAGCATTAACAGAAGAAACAACCTTGTCACCGATGTTTAGACCCTCTGGAGCGAGGATATAAGCCTTAACACCGTCCTCATACTGAATGAGAGCGATATTTGCAGAACGGTTTGGGTCATATTCCAGAGTCAGAACGGTAGCTGGCATATCCAGCTTCTGACGCTTAAAGTCAATAATACGATACTTTTGTTTGTTTCCGCCGCCCTTATGACGTACGGTGATACGGCCGTAGCTATTACGACCAGCGGTCTTTTTCAGCTTTTCGAGAAGACTCTTCTCTGGCTTTACCTTAGACAGTCCCGCATTAGACAGAGTAGTCATATTACGGCGGGAAGGTGTCGTAGGGTTGAAAGTCTTGATCGCCATTTTGTTTTTCAACTCCTTAAAATCTGTTCTTATCGGGGTGACATCCCCATACCTGCGACCGATTGTCGCATTGTTATATATTCACCTTACAGTAAATTACATCATGTTTTCAAAGATTTCAATCTTCTTAGAATCATCAGTCAGGGTGATAATAGCCTTCTTGATGTCCTTACGCTTACCAGTGTGAACGCCCATACGCTTCCACTTACCAGGTAGCTTGATAGTATTAACCTTAGCAACTTTAACGCCGAAGATTTCTTCAGCAGCCTTTTTAATTTCAATCTTACCAGCGTTTGGAGCAACCTCGAAAACATACTTGTTTTCAGCGATACCTTCCATAGAACGCTCGGTGATAATAGGCTTAATGATTACGTCATGTGCGAATTTCATTATGCGTAAACCTCCTCGATTTTAGCAACCGCTGCCTTGTCGATAATGAACTTGTCAGCGTTGAGGATATCATAAACATTCAGGGTAGTAGCAATAGTAGTACGAACGCCTGGAATGTTAGCAGCACTCTTAATAACATTGGTGCGAGACTCTGGAGTTACAACAAGGCTCTTACCAGTTGCATCAACAGACTTTAGGAAACCTGCAAAAGTCTTAGTCTTGATTTCACCCATGTTTAAGTCATCAATAACGATGATTTCACCAGCAGCAGCCTTAGCAGACAGAGCAGACATCATAGCTAGACGACGTAGTTTCTTGTTTAGGCTGTAACGGTAGGAACGTGGCTTAGGACCTAGAGCGATACCACCGTGAGTCCACTGTGGAGAACGGATAGAACCCTGACGAGCACGACCTGTACCCTTTTGACGCCATGGCTTAATGCCACCGCCACGAACCTCTGCACGAGTCAGAGTGGACTGAGTGCCCTGACGCTTGTTAGCCAGATGGTTCTTTACTACTGCATGCATAGCAGAAACATTAGGCTCGATGCCGAAAATACCAGCATTAAGCTCGATTGTGCCAGTCTCCTGACCAGCCATATTATAAACCTTAACTGTAGGCATTAGTATTTCCTCCTCTCCTTACTTTCTTGCAGAAGCCTTCTGAGGGTTCTTGCTGATACCAGCTGCTGGACCCTTCTTTTCAGGATTCTTCTTAACGGTATTCTTCAGGAATACAATTCCGCCCTTAGGGCCTGGAATAGCACCACAAACAGCGATTAAGTTAAGTTCAGCATCAACCTTAACAACATCAAGGTTCTGAACAGTAACCTGCTCGTTACCTAGGTGACCTGGCATCATTTTGCCCTTCATGATTTTGGAAGGGTCAGAACAAGCACCCATTGAACCCTGATGGCGGTGCATAGGACCAGCACCATGGCTCATTGGAGAACGACCAGCGTTGAAACGCTTGATAACGCCAGCAAATCCCTTACCTTTAGAAATACCAGTTACGTCAACATAATCGCCAACTTTGAACATATCAGCAGTGATTACATCGCCAACTTGGAAAGTGGAGCAATCGTCAAAACGGAACTCCTTGAGGTACTTTTTAACAGCCTCGCCAGCCTTCTTTAAGTGACCAAGCTCAGGCTTATTTAACTTCTTTTCCTTAACATCTTCAAAACCGAGCTGTACAGCAGCGTAGCCTTCCTTCTCAACGCTCTTTAGCTGAGTAACTACACATGGGCCAGCTTCGATTACGGTTACAGGGATAACCTTACCTTCAGCGTCGAAGATTTGGGTCATGCCAACCTTCTTGCCGATAATTGCTTTGTTCAGCATTTTTGTTTCCTCCTATTTAGGTTATTGGTTGACAGAGGTCTTAGCCTATCTGCCAACTTGACCTCGCCACACTGTAATGGCTAGGTACAAACTGCTTTTTAGCAGATTGTTAGTTAATATAAATATTAGAGCTTAATTTCGATTTCAACACCAGCTGGAAGGTCAAGAGTCATAAGGGACTCAACAGTCTTCTGACCTGGGTTAACGATATCGATTAGACGCTTATGAGTGCGACGCTCAAACTGTTCACGGCTGTCTTTGTACTTATGAACAGCACGTAGAATAGTGATAATTTCCTTTTCAGTAGGTAGAGGGATTGGACCAGAAACCTTAGCACCAGAACGCTTAGCGGTTTCAACAATCTTCTCTGCAGACTGATCAATTAGCTCATGGTCGTATGCCTTTAAGCGAATACGAATTTTTTCAGCATTTGCCATTTTTGTATTTCCTCCTCGTACATGTCGTACATTTAAAAATGTGTCGACTCGTTACGGAGAGATACTGCAACCCCGCCTAGCGTATCGCTCACGGGCATGAAAATAACCGGCACACTCTTTGTGAAAATTCCGGTCAAAATAACGCAGGAGGTTCGTGCCATCGGCTTTCTGGCAAATCTGCCAAAAGTCCCGAATTTACGCAAGAACATTGACGTTTTACAATAAGCAGTTGTCTCAACCGCCCGATTGTCGGACCTACTCCATCGAAGTTACCTGACACATGTCAGCAATCTCCGATATCATCGCATTTCGCCTGCTATTTCGCAAGCCTTGTATAGAATAACTTATTTTTATACATTTGTCAATAGTTTTTTACGAAAAAAACAAAAAAATCCGACAAAGTGAATTTATCGGATTTTATATATATCTGTTTATTCATTTACCACTAAAACAAGTAATCCATTAGAAGCATTTGCATCTATTTTAACGCCTAAATCATCACGCATAGAGGTTTCAAAGCCTTTTTCTTTAAGCTCTGATATTGTTTTATCAAAATCGCTTATAACACCAGTCACTTTAAAATAGTAAGTGTTATTATTTCTTTCAATAAATTCAGCGTTATCTATAACAGGCACATCGCCAGAACCTACTGCCACAAGGCAAAAAGCAAAACTTGATGTTTGCAACTGAGATAGTATCTCAACTGATTGACGTTCTGCGGCATTTTTCTGTTCTCTAGGCTCAACGGAAAATGTAGCTGGTGCTACTTGCTCATTATTATTTACTGTTTGCTCATTTTCTTGTTCTTCATTATCCTGTGGCATTTCAACAATTCTTGACTGAACCTCGGTCTGCTCATTTTGTTCAGGCTCTATAACCTCAGACTGTGTTGGTTCAGTTTGTTCTGTTTGTTCAGACTGCTCAGGCTGTGCAGGCTCTATTTTTTCAGGCTCAATATATGTTTTTGTATCTTCCATAGTGAGTTTACCTGTTGGTTTAGCGTTGTTATTATTATCCTTATGATTGGAAGTTATACTGACTATATCACCTACTGCACCAGATAAAACAAGCATTACACAAGCTGCCGCTGCGGCTAAAGTAGTAAATACAGGGAAATGTCTTTTACTTTTAACAGGTTTTTGAGCTTCTTTTAAAACGCCTTGCATAATATATTCATGCATATCATCTGACAATGGCTGTTTAAAATCGTCCCATGCATTTCGCATTTCACGTAAATCATCTAAATACGCTGCACAGGCGGGACATTTTGAAAGATGTTCAGAAAGTTCTCGTTTTTCTTCAAGTGACAATTCATTGTCAATACTTGCTGAACAGAGCTCACGGTATTTTTCACAGTTTGTCATTTTCCCGCCTCCTTTCTGACTGTTTAGACGTTGATGGCAAAGAAATGTTCCCTCTATCTATTAAAATTTTTCTAAGAGCTGACCTTGCTCTTGCAATACGAGATTTAACAGTGCCCTCTTCAAGCGAAAGGGCTTTAGCTATATCAGCATATTTCATACCAGCCACATCACGCAAAATAACAACTTTTCTGTGTTCTTCTGATATCATATTAAGAGCAATATCTATTTCTTCACGAAGTTCTGTTTTCTCAAGTGATTTTTCTGGGTGATTTTTCTCTTTATCATCTTGCAGTTGCAAAATTTTATCATCATCTATTGGTTCTAAATTGACATTTTTCTTACTTCTTGCAAAATCAACGCATTTATTCATAGTAATTCTATAAAGCCAAGTAGAAAACCCGCTTTCACCTCTAAAAGAAGGCAAAGATTTATAAGCTTTTAAAAAAACCTCTTGAGTTATATCAAGTGCGTCTTCATGCGAATTTGTAGAACGTAAAGCGAGAGTATAAACTCTACGCTCATAAGCGGACACCAATGCTTCAAATGCAGCCATTTCACCTTTTTTAGCACGTTTAATCAGCACATCTTCCCCTGTCATCGGTGCAACCCTCCTTTTATTTATATCTGAGCTTTAATATCTTCACATAATTTATAAAGCTCATCTATTTTATTAAAAGCACATACACGTTTTTTGAACTCTTTTAAACCTGATGAGCCTTTTAAATACCAGTTGACATGCTTTCTAGCCTCAAGCATAGCAATATGTTCACCTTTGTCTTCACATGCAAGCTCTATTTGTCTAACAGCAGTATCCAGTCTTTCAGAAAGTGTTGGCTCGTCTTCTAATATACCTGTTTGTATAAGTTTATTACTTCTTTCAAATATCCAAGGGTCACCTAAAGCACCTCTACCAATCATAACAAAATCAGCATTTGTTTTATTTATTATATCAACCGCATCTTGAGGAGTAAAAACATCACCATTTGCAGTAACAGGGATTTTAACTGTTTGCTTAACCTTAGCGATAATATCCCAATCAGCAACACCTGAATATTGTTGAGCTCTTGTTCTGCCGTGAAGTGCAATCATATCTGCACCAGCATATTCACACATTTTTGCAAATTCAATGCAATTTATACTTTTTTCGTCCCAACCTTTTCTAAATTTGACTGTCACAGGACAATCTACTGCTTTTTTAACTGCTGTTATAATTTTTTCAGCAAGCTTAATATCTTTCATAAGGGCTGAACCATCACCATTATTAACTATTTTAGGTGCAGGACAACCCATATTTATATCTATAATATCACAGCCAGATATTTCTCTTGCAATAACTGCACCCTCAGCCATGCTTTCTGGTTCAGAGCCAAATATTTGAGCAGAAGCTGGGTGTTCATTTTGAGATAACCCTAAAAGTCTAGGTGTCTTTTTATCTTTGAAGTGAAGTGCTTTAGCAGAAACCATTTCAGTTACAGTAAGTGCAGCACCGTGTTCTTTACAAATTTGTCGAAAAGCTTTGTCTGTAACCCCTGCCATAGGTGCAAGTATAAGTTTACCTTTTATCTCCACTTGTCCAATTTTCATATAAAACCTCCATTTTCAGTATCAGACTTTTATTTTAGCATATACATACATTCAATGCAAACCAACTAATTTTAAATTTATTTCTCTAGTTTTCCCTGCATTTCCTATTATTTTTCCGCATTTTGCAATTATTTAAATATAAATAAAATATATTTAAGTATTTCCGTTAATATTTTCCAACAAAAGCCGCAAGCAATAAGACATATACTGAAACTCAAGGAGGTTTGACCATGGACAAGCAAACATTAGAACGAAAGAGTTTTGAAGCGGCAGCACATACAGCCGCTTTATGGACAAGGATTACACACACCGATACTGCAAAACGTGCAATTAGAGGTATAAGACAATTTTTACTTGGGCTAGTCTTATCACAAGGCATGTTTTTTGGTTCATATGCTCCTCTTGGTATAGCGTTTACAGGTGCGTGTACAACAAAAGGAATATATGCGTTACTGGGTTCGGTCTTAGGTTATCTTTTAGGTCATGGCGGAATGCTTGGATTATCTTGTGCAACTGCAAGTATACTAACGTTTATATGTGCTTATATTTTCAAAGAGCATTTAAAAAAGGCATGGTTTATGCCTCTTTCCTGCTCATTTATGACGCTTATATGCACATTTATTCTTTTACCTGCACCGCCATTTTTAAGTATTGCACAAATTTTTCAGTTTATAACTGTATGTGTTATAACAGGCGGTTTGTGTTGGTGTTATATTAAAGCCTTTTCTTATCCTAAAAAATTAGGCGATTTTAAAAAGCCTGTTGGATTGCTTGCAATAATAGCAAGTGTACTAATATCACTTGCCGAAGTAACTATTTTTGATGTTATTTCACCATCAAGAGTTTTAGCATATATTTTAACTCTTGCAGCCGCCTATTTAGGCACAAGTGCAAGCGGTGCAGCCTTTGGCGTAATATTTGGCGTCACAATGGATATAACAAGTGGCAGTGGTGCTTTTTTTACATGTGTATATAGCTTATCCGCACTTTTAGCGGGTGCATTTCGTTCTATGGGCAAATTACCATTCTTACTTAGTGCCGCAATTACAGCAAGTGCCGCTTGTTTGCTTGGTATAGATAATCCATTGTTTACATCTGGTGTTTATGAATGTTGTTTGTCAGCATTTATTTTTTGGTTTATTCCAGATACATTATTTCAATATATTAAAGACTCACTTATACCTTCACCCGAAAACACTCTTGATAAACTTTTAAGAATGAAACATAGTGCAGGTAAATATGCAAGTGAAGCTTCTGATGCATTTTATGAAATGTATCTTGCAATGATGAGTGGTGCACAAACTGGCAGAGCCGCAGCAGATGAAGATGTTCATGCAATTTTTGATTGTGCAGCGGATAGTGTATGCAGAACATGTAGAATTTGTAATCAATGCTGGCAAAAAGATTATGTTTCCACTCTTTCAGCACTAAATGATGTATCTGTTCCAATGCTTAAACGTGGACGAGCAGAAGCAAGTGATTTTCCTAAACACTTTTCCGAGCGTTGCATACATTTTCCTGAGTTATTAAACTCTATAAACAGGGCTTTATTTTCTATTAGGGAGCGTCAGCAATATAGAAAACGCTGTGAAGAAAATTGCACTTTAATTGCTCAACAATATGCAGGACTTACAGGTATACTAAGACAAATTAGTAGTACATTAGGCTGTGAACAGGCTGAACTACCTGCAAGAGAACGTCAAGTTAGAAGTTATGCTTCAGCTTTTGGAGTAGTTGACAAAGTAGCTGTTTTTAGAGATGGTAAAGGTCATTTAAGAGTTGAACTTGATGGTGATGCAATGGAAAATATACTTCATCAAAGAAAAGGTTTTGCGGCTGGACTTTCAGCCGTATTATCAATATGTCTTAGCGAGCCAGAACGTATATCAGATGAGCTTGGAACACGACTTATATTAAAAGAGCAAGCACCATTTAGAGCTATTGTAGGCATAGGACAAAGACAAAAACAAAATGAACATGTTTCAGGAGATACCGCTAGGTCGTTTGTAACTGATAGCGGTCAAGCTTGTTTACTGCTTGCTGATGGTATGGGTACAGGTGAATTAGCGGCAAATGATAGTAGAATGATTTTATCACTTATGGAAAGGTTTTTAAAGGCGGGTATACCGCCAGATGATGCACTTAGAACAGTCTCCCCTGCATTTAAGTTAAAATGTGACAGCACAAGAGGAGTGACACTTGATTTACTTATGCTTGATTTATTTACAGGTCGAGGCAGTTGTTTAAAATGCGGAGCAGCACCAAGTTACATTGTAAGTGCAAATAAAATAACAAGTATAACAGGCGGCAACTTACCCGTAGGTTTGTCTGATGATATTGCAGCCGACCAAAGCATACCTATAAAGTTACAACGAGGAGATTTATTTGTTATGGTTTCCGATGGTATATGTGACAGTCTTGATGATAATTGGCTTAAATCACTTATATATGAACATCAAAAAGACACACCAAAAGAACTTGCAGCCCATTTAGTAGTTGCAGCCGCTAAACGTGGAACATCTGATGATTTATCAGCATTAGTTTTTAGACTTGAACAACGTCCATTACCTGTATAAATCCCCATAAAAAGGGCATAATCTTCTTATAGTGAATTAAATAAGGAGTAGTATGCTCATGGTCAAAGGTATTTCAAGACGTATAGTAATAGTACAGCCATCAGACTCTGCGGTATTCGAGCAGGCAATATTTATTGTTAAGGATAAAGCACCAAAGACAAATGATATTATGAAAGAAGCCTGTAATATAGCCGAGCAATATCTTGGCAAACCTCATGTAAAACGATATGTACGCAAACGCTGGACAAATACACATTTATTTTTATCTGGTTTAGCTGGTGCTGGAATAGTCAGTTCATTATGGGTTATAAGCACTATTTTTTCCATTCCTTTATTTTAAGTTATTAACGGTTTTTTAAATTCAGGCGATAGCTCTTGCATAGGCTATCGCCTATTGTTATTATTAAAAATATAAGGACGGTGAAAATATAAAATGGACAGCATACAAAATGTTATTAAGCTTTTTGAGCAATACGGTTTACCCATGATGGCGACTGTATTTTTTTGTGAATATTTAAATCTTCCAGGTTTTCCAGCGGGAATTATAATGCCTGCTGTTGGTGTGCTTTTAGCACAAAGCGGTCACAATCTTATATTAGGTATAGCAGTATCTGTGCTTGCAGGTCTTGTTGGCTCTATTGTGATGTATGGTATATGTTATTTTGGTGGAGCACCGCTTTTAAATAAGTTTTTTGGCAAAAGTAAAAAGTTTCATGATTTTGTAAACCAGTGTCACAAAAGGCTTGAACATGGTGGTGGCAAAGCACTTATGATATGCAGACTAATTCCAATGCTTAGAACAATAGTATCCATTCCAGCAGGACTTTTACAAATGGATATAAGAGAATATATAATTTATTCAAGTATAGGAATTACAATCTGGAATACAGTTTTAATATGCACTGGATATTTTTTTAGTGAAGCATTTTTAACTGGGACATTTGGGGTGTTAAGATAGTGACACCTCAAATATTTTAATGCACAAAAAAACACGCATGAAAATGCGTGTTTTAATGGTGGAAGTTAACGGGCTCGAACCGCTGACCCTCTGCTTGTAAGGCAGATGCTCTCCCAGCTGAGCTAAACTTCCAAAAGTGGTGACCCGTACGGGACTCGAACCCGTGTTACCGCCGTGAAAGGGCGGTGTCTTAACCGCTTGACCAACGGGCCAAAATGGTAGCGGTAATTGGACTTGAACCAATGACCTTTCGGGTATGAACCGAACGCTCTAGCCAACTAAGCTATACCGCCATTTTGTTAAATTGTTGTGATTTTGTTTCGGCTTTTGTTTGCCGTCACTCATCAGCGACATGATTTATTATATACACTTATACCCCATTTGTCAACACTTTTTTTCATATTTTTTTATATTTTTTTGAGTTATTTTTTTAAGTTGTAAAAAACGCTTTTTTTATTGTTTTTCCTCTATTATACCCTTATAAAAGTTCTCATTCCAAGTATGTGTTTTTTTTAATTCTTCACCTGTTTTTAAAAAATATTCACGAATTATTTTTTGACCTTGGTCTGGAATAGGGTCATCAAATGTACAATCTATATAGTAAATCTCATCATCTATTTTAACTGCATTCCAACTGTGGTTCATATTAGCATCTGATATATATATAACATCAATCCCCACAGCTTCACACATCATCATAAAAGCTCTTGCATATCCTGAACATACAGCCTTGCCATTTACTAACGCACCATAAGCAGTAAAAGGTGCACTTGTTCCGTCTAATACTTCCTGCTCTGCTGTTTCAACATCGTATTTACAATTTAATATCAAATAATCATGTATAGCGGCAAGTTTATCTTGTACGCTTTCAAGCCCTTGAGTTTGATTTATTGCTATTCTTTGAGCCAATGATTTTGCTTGTAATTGTTGTGCATTATTAGCTATATTTACATTTATATCTGTAATACCTATTTGATATGAAACAAGCTCTAATGAAAATGCAAACGGATATATTGCTTCTAAGCTGTCAAATATCAAATCGCCATCTACATTTTTCATCATAAAAAATGCACTATTTTCATTATTGTCTAAAACAGTTTTCATTTCTATTGCGGTTTCAAGTGGAGAGTCTGTTTTTTTTATTGGTGACTCACAACCCGATAGCATAATAACCGATAAAGCCAAAAAAGCTAATATACGTTTCATAAAATATCACCTACAAAAAGAGTTAAAGCGGATAGCCATTAAGCTACCCGCTTATATTTTACATTAGTTTAACAGTATAATATACAGCTGTAACAAATAAATATGCTGCCATAGCAAAAATAGCATATAAAGCTATTGCAAATGTGGTGAAAGCACCAACTGCCACAAGAATAAGCATAATAACAGGTGTTATAAACATCATTGTATAAGCATTTTTGGAGAAGTTAAAGCTATATTCTTCCTCACTTAGCTTTAAAGTTCCATTGTTTGCCTTAATTTTATTAACTATAACTAATTGAATAATTGTAACAACAGCCATTATAGCAGTTACAATAAACTCTATTGGTAAATCCTCAAAAACACTACTGCGAAATACAAAGAGCAAAGCACCTGCAATACCTATATCAACAGCTATAATAAAAAATTCACGCTGATAAGAGTGAAAAACCAGATAATAAACAGCTAATGCTGGTAAAACCACATAAAACACATTAAATACTAAAAACAGATATTTATATGTGATTGCAAAAACTATCAATGATACCAAAGAAACAAGTGCAATATTTTTTCCTGTCATTATACGCATTGTCATTTTAGCTTTGCTTTGTTTTTCACGAATTATTTTAATTAATCCAATAACAACACCTACTGCTGAAACACCCATAAGAATTCTTATAAGCATCATTCCTCTTAAATAAGAGTAACCGTAATTAACCATGTTTTTAATACCCATCAGTATTAAAACGCCAGCTAAACAAAGACTAAAAACTATTAAAACTTTATTAGTGATATATTCTTCTTCCCTTTTTTTAGGCACATTATTTGCCGCCAAAAAAATCAACTCCAGTCTAAAATTTTATATACTTCCGCTTTCATACATAACAATGCTTAAAGATACAATAGGTGCGGTTTCACATCTTAAAATACGTTTACCAAGTGAAACACTTTTCATATTTGCATTTACTGCTAACTTAACTTCACTCTCATCAAATCCACCTTCTGGACCTATCATAAGAGCAACAGACGAGATTTCCTTTTTAGATAACACATTTTTAATACTTGTTTCTTGCTCATTTTCATATAAAAATAGTGCAAACTGACATTCACTTGCTTGTTTTACAGCATCTTTAAAAGATAAAACATCACAAACTTCAGGAATAATGCCACGACCTGATTGCATTGCCGCTTCTTTTGCAATTTTACGCCATCTATCACATTTTTTATGCATAGATTTTTCATCTGGACGTGAAACACTTCTTTTCGCTATATATGGAACAATTTTTTTTGCACCAAGTTCAACTGCTTTTTGAATGATAAAATCCATTTTATCACCCTTTGGCAGTGCCATATAAAGTATTACATCAGTTTTAGCTTCTCCAACAGATTGAGTTGTTTCTATAATTTTACAGCAAACACAATCTTTTTGCAAGCTTTCTATTTGACAATTATAGTCATTTCCTTTGGAGTCACAAATAACTAATTGTTCATTTATTTTCATTCTAAGCACTTTTGTTATATGATGTGCATCTTCACCTGTTATTGTTATATTTTCGCCCTGTGGCTTTTCATCAATAAAAAATCTTGGCATTTTTACCTCTAAGCATTAGCTTTTTTTGCAGTGAAAGCAGTCCAATCATCACTTGAAGCACGTTTACAAATTGTAAAACCAGCCTTAACAAGTGAATTTTCCACTTCATCTGCACGTTCATTTAATATACCTGAGCAGATTAAAGTTCCATTATCCTTGAGTTTGTCCCAGAACATATTACTCATACCTATTATCACGTCTGCAACAATATTTGCAACTATAATATCATAATCTTTGCCGATTTCCTCAGCAAGAGCAGGATTTTTAAGTGCATCACCATGCAGTTTTTTACCTAAAACAACATTATTTCTTTCTGCATTTTCTGCTGCACATGTTAAACAATGTTCATCAATATCAACAATGGTGTCTGGATTTGCACCTAGCATACCAGCGGCAATAGCAAGTATACCTGAACCAGTGCCCATGTCAAGCAGTTTTTCTCCGCCTTTTATGGTTTCCTCTAGTGCAGTCATACAAAGCTGAGTGGTATCATGAGTACCAGTGCCAAAACTTGAAGCAGGGTCTATTTCAAGTATAGTTCTACCTTGAGTATCTTCAACTGTTTCCCAAGATGGCTTAATTATAAATGTTTTACCAACTGGAAATGGTTTAAAATACTGTTTCCAGCCCCATTCCCAATCCTCCTGACGGGTTAGACTTGTTTCGGTTACAAGTCTGCCATAAGCGTTATTTTCATCTTGTTTTTTTAGCTCATTTAATTTTTCACAAAGCAATTTATATTGCTGTTTACCCTCTTCATCATCAGATAAATAAATTTTAATTTTGGTTTCTTGAGAAGAAAGCTCTTTTTTTAGGTTTTCATCTACATAATCCCAATAGATTTCAGTATCTTGTAAAAATTCCTCAAAATCAGCGGCATCTTCAAGGGCATAACCTTCTATACCTTGTTCTTCAAGCAAGTCAGTAACAGGCATAATGCCTTCAGTTGAAGTAAATATAGTAACTTCAATCCAATCCAATTTAATACCTCTTTTCATAATATTATAATAAAATCATTCCATATTTTTCACAGAAATATTTAGCGACTTCAGGTTTTAATTCCCAAGTACCATCATAAATAGCAAGTCCTGAATAAATTCTAAGAGCTTTTTCAAGCAGTTCAGGAGTTGTTGCACAAAGACATACAGGACGAGTTAACATATAAAGGTCTTCTTCAAGATTATAAAGGTCGTCTTCTTCTGTAAGCATAAGTTTCAAAGCAGCAGCTTCTTCATCTTCTATTTCCAGTAAACGTTCTTGAAGTTTATGGTCACATTCTATTTCATCGGAAATATCTGTAACAGCGTCAATAAAATGTGCATCTCTGCCATCTGGTGCTAAAATATAATCATCATGGTCACGACTAGCAGTTCTACCCGCTTTATATTTTTTAAGTGCATCACAAAGCAAATCAGCATTTTCATTTTCATCAGGCAATAAAATTTCAACATTAGTAAGTTTAATATTATCATTTAGCCATTCGACAGGTACACGCACACCTATGGAAATTCTGGCATAAGGTGCAACTCTTTCTAAAGTGTCCTCAAGTTGTTCAGGCAAATCAGATGTAAAAACAACAGTTGATACACCTATACGTTGTAAAACACCTAAAGCGGCAAGAGCATCTGTGTTATCTTGCATTCTAGCATCTTCACCTACATGAATTTCAGTTACAATAGTTTTTCCACATAAATCTGTCATAGCAATAACTGACGCTCTTAATGACTGAAAGTCATCTGCACCATACAGATAATAAAATGCGGCATTATCATGCATTTGAGTTTTAAAATGCTTTTTACAAAATGCAATATATTGTTCGGTCACTGGAAATTCCAACTGCTCCTGCTTTTTAGGACATTTAAGCATTATTCCATAAGGCAAATGTTTTATTTTTTCGGTCTGCATAAACTCACTTTTACAGTGAGTTATAACAGCAGCTATATCATTTTTATTTATTAAATCAAAAGTTTTGTCTTTTGCTTCAACAATTATTTGACGTGTACATGATTGACGGGGTTCCATATTTCCTCCTATTTTATTATTGTTTGTTATGCAGCTTTAAAGCTACCATCTGACAATGATGTATAACGAATTGGCTGGGTTGCAGCTTGTTCACAAAGCTCAAGTGCAGTATCATAACAGATATCACCTGTGCCATTACCCAAAGATTTAAGTTCATTTATCTTAGCTTCTAACTTTTCAAATGTTTTTTCACCTGCTGAGATACCAGCCGTTAAACCCTCATCAGTTTGAAATTCTCTTAAAGCCGCAAGCATAGTGGTGTCAAATGTATTTTGAATGTTATCCATATAACCTAAAAGATATAATCTACCAGAAAGTGCTTGAACCTGTTCAGATTTATCACCATATTTTATTGTTGAGTTTACATCAATATCAGGTAATTGAGCTAAAGCAGTGTCTATAATATCATTATCACTGTTATCTGAAATCTGAATAGTTGGAGTTATACCTTTACCCTCCCAGCAACCTGAAATAGGTAAATTCATCTCCATACATGTTATAACAAGTTTATACTTTGAGGAAAGCATATCAAAATGATATTGACCTTGACCCTTACCATAAGTAGTAGTACCAATAACCTCAGCAGTGCCAGTTTCTTTTAATACACCTGCTAAAAGCTCAGCCGCAGAAGCTGTGTTTTCATCTACCAGCACACAAATTTCATTAAGTGGTAAACCTATACCGCTTGAATAATATTCTTCCATTCCGCCTTGGTCTTCACGCCACTGGATACCACCCATATATGTTCCTTTGGTTTCAATCATCATGTCAGCAATTTGCCAAGCAACATCTACAAGTCCGCCACCATTGGAGCGTAAATCCAAAATAACAGCTTTGGTGTTTTTCTCATCAAGACCATTCCAAATTTCTTTAAAGTCCTTTAAATCGTCTTGTGAACCCATAGCCTCAATACGGATATATTCAATACCTTCTTCTACTGTATAATCTGATACATAACTTGGTGTAATATATTGTCTTGTTAAATTAAACTCCAAAATTTCATCATTATCTCTTAATATAGTCACTTTAACTTTAGTGCCTATTTCACCCCTAAGCATTTCACCAACTTGTGATATATCCATATTTTCTATGGAAATATCATTTATTTTTATAATATTGTCCCCGTATTTAAATCCAGCATTATATGCTGGGCTATCCTTTTCCACATTAATTACTACCATTTTACCATTTTCATTTTGAACTGTAACACCTATACCACTTGTTTCAACCAATGTGGAAAAACCTTGTTCATATTGACTTTTGGTTAAAAACATAGAGTGGGTATCAAGTGTTTTTAAATAGTCATTTACAACCTGTTGTAGCTTGTCTGGATTTTGCTCAATATAAGCATTTTTTTCTGCTACTTCTTCGCTTGACATTTCATTGTTTTGGGTAAATAGGCTGTTTTGCTCTATCTTTTGTAAAACAAAGTCAAATTGGGTTTGTGGTGTACCTGTAAAGGCTGCGGCACTTGTAAAAGTTATAGCAGAAGCCATAACAAGTGCGACAAATTTTTTCATTTTACGGAACATCTAAAAATGCCTCCTTTTTGTGGGGTTAGGGATTATTACATATGTTCTGGAGCGTCTACACCTATAATGCCAAGTACATTTTTAATAGTCTGTGCTGCCGCTTTACATAGAATTAAACGAGCATTACGGATAGATGGTTCAGCATCATTAACACGGCAAGAATTATAAAATCTATGGAACTGAGCCGCAAGACTTACTCCATATTTATTCATTTGAGATGGGTCTCTATCATTTGCAGAGCTTATAATTTCATCTGGAAGCTGTGCAATAATACGAATAAGTGCCTTTTCATCATTTTCAGTTAGTACGGTTAAATCAACATCTTCTATATTTGGCATTTTATTGCCGTTTTCAGTTGCACCCTTGATAACAGAACAAATACGTGCGTGAGCATATTGAACATAATAAAGAGGGTTTTCACTATCCTGTTTTACAGCAAGGTCTAAATCAAACTCCATTTGTGTTTCAGCCGCACGAGAATTAAAGAAGAAACGAGCTGCATCGACTGGAATTTCATCAAGTAAATCAGAAAGTGTTAAACTTTTACCTGTACGCTTAGACATACGCACAACTTCTCCGCCCTGCATCATACGTACAAGTTGCATTAGTACGATTTCCAAACGCTCAGAGCCATTTAAACCAATAGCATCAAGTGCTTTTTGCAGACGTGCCACATGACCATGATGGTCAGCACCCCAAATGTTAATTACTCTATCAAAATGACGGGTTTCAAATTTGTTTCTATGATAAGCGATATCAGCCGCAAAATAAGTGTAGAAACCATTTGCACGACGAAGTACATCGTCTTTTTCCGCACCAAATGCAGTAGAACGCAGCCATAAAGCACCATCTTTTTCATATGTTACACCAGCATCTGTCAGCATTTTAACAGTCTCCTCAACTGCACCAGATTGATGAAGTGTGCTTTCTCTAAACCATACATCATATGTGATTTTATAACGTGCTAAATCACGTTGCATTTTTTCAATATTATGAGGTAGACCAAAACCAACAATAGCGTCAAAACGCTCTTCTTCAGTCATATCAAGCAGTTTATCACCATGAGCGTCAACAAGCATTTGAGCTAATTCTTTGATGTCTGCACCCTGATACCAAGAAGGGTCAAATTCAATAGCGTCTTCACCCTTGATAATTTGAATATATCTACCCTCAACAGAGTGAGCGAACTTGTCCACTTGATTACCAGCGTCATTTATATAAAACTCTCTTGTTACATTATGACCTGCCCAACTTAAAACCTCGGCTAAACAGTCACCTAATACACCTCCACGAGCATTACCCATATGCATAGGACCTGTTGGGTTTGCGGATACAAATTCAACCATAATTTTTTCTGGATTTTCAAGTTTGGTTTTACCGTAATTTTCTCCCTCTAAAACAGCGGTTTTAAGTGCATTTTTATACCAATCCATATTATATGTGAAATTGATAAATCCAGCACCCGCAATATCAACCTTAGAAAAACAAGTGTTTTCAAGCTCCATATTTTCCACTAAAGCTTCAGCTATTTTTCTTGGTGGCATACGCAATAACTTTGCACACTGCATTGCAACAGTGCTTGCCCAGTCACCATTGCTTGCATCTTTTGGTGTTTCTACTGCTATTTTTGGTAATTCTGCTTGTGGCAGTAAACCATGTGAAGTTGCTTTGTCATATGCCGCCTTAACAATATTTGCCGCTTGAATTTTTGCATTTTCCATACAATTCATTTTTTACACTCTCCGTTTTATTATTTCTCATCTTGTTCAGTAGGTTTAACAATCATTCTAAAATGATGATTGCCAATCATAGATTGGTCTACTTCAACTGTATAATCTATTTCTAGCTCTCCACCATATTTACTCATTGTATTTCTAAGTTGATTTGTATGTGTTGAGATAGTCATTGCACCAAATTCTGTATGATAAAGTCCAACATGACGCTGATTTTTAGCAAAAATCATTTCTGATGGATAAGTTCCCGTTCTCATCATAGTTACTGTATCACCATCTATTTTAACGGTTGTACGAGTGCCTAAAAGCCCTGTCAGTTCACTTTCCTCATAAGAAATATAGAATTTTCCGTTACGTTCATAAAGTCTAGCCTGTGTAATAAGGTCTATTTTTTCCTCATCACAGCCTTCAAACTTTTGCGTCGAACGTATCGACAACAATACATCTTTCTTCATATCTTCCTCATTTTATAATTTAATATGTCGCTATTTCAACATTTCCCACCTGTTCAGCAATTTCACCATTTAAGAAAATATGTGAAAGTGCTTTAAACGACTGTGGGTCATCGGATACAAAATATTTTGTTTCAGCATTTTCATTATTTGATAAAGTTAAAATACGTTTTGCATAATCTGCCGCTGCTGCACCTGAGTCAATAAGTTGCACATTTTCGCCCATAAAATCGCCTATAACATCTCTAAGTAATGGAAAATGTGTGCACCCTAAAATCAAAGTATCTATATCTTGATTTTTAAGTTCAGTTAAATATTCTTTTACAACCGTTTCTATAACTATATCGCCCCTGTTAACTCTGCCATTTTCAACAAGAGGCACAAAAAGCGGACAAGCTTTTGTAAATATTTTAAGTTCTGGTTTATGTTCATGCAAAAAACGCTCATAAGAACCTGATTTTATTGTGCCCGCTGTACCTATAACACCTATTCGACCATTTTTAGTTTTTTCCATTGCAGCTAGGCTTGCAGGCTCTACAACACCAATCATAGGTATATTGTGCTCTTTTGAAACCGTATTTAGTGCAACAGAAGAAACTGTGCCACAAGCTACCACAATAGCTTTTATATCAAATGAACGCAAAAAAGTGACATCTTGTCTTGTGTAATGCAAAATTGTTTGAGCTGAACGAGTACCATAAGGCACTCGCCCAGTATCACCAAAATAAATAATACTTTCATTTGGCATTATTTCATGCATACGTCTAACAGCGGTAAGTCCACCGACGCCAGAATCAAAAACACCAATCGGTCTATTATCCATTATGCTCCTCCAGTGCAAGGCTAATTAACTTGTCAATTAGCTCACTATATGCTATGCCGCCATGACCGAAAAGCTTTGGATACATGCTTATAGATGTAAACCCTGGAATTGTGTTAATCTCATTAAATATAATTTCCTCTGTATCGGTGCAGAAAAAGTCAACTCTTGAAAGACCTCGACAGCCCATAGCAGTATAAACAGTAACTGCATTTTCTCGAAGTTCTTTCATAGCTTTATCAGAAATTCTAGCAGGTATATAAAGTGCGGAAGAATCATCTTTATATTTAGCATCATAAGTGTAAAACTCTTGAGTTGGAGCAATTTCACCCGCAATAGATGCTACTGGCTCTAAATTGCCCATAACTGCAACTTCTACTTCTCTGCCATTTATAAACTCCTCAATTAAAACTTTATTATCCCAGTTAAAAGCCTCATCTAGACCTTTTTCTAAGCTTTCCATATCGGTGGCTTTATGTACTCCAACAGATGAACCAGAAGAACATGGTTTTATAAATACTGGAAAGTTTTTAAGCTTTTCCATTGCATTTTTCATAACCCTATGTTTATCTTTTTCATATTCATATTTAATAGCAAGTGCATAAGCTGCTTGACGCACATTTGTGGTATCTACAACAATTTTTGTTATGCTTTTATCCATAGTGTTAGCACTTGCCGCAACTCCACAGCCAACATAAGGAATACCAGCAAGCTCTAAAAGACCTTGAATTGTTCCATCTTCGCCACCGCTGCCATGAAGCACTGGGAAACAACAATCAATTTTTATAAAATCTGTTTTATCTTTATTAAAGACAGCTATTGATTTTGAAACTTTGTCAGGTATAATAACTGCATTTACAAGTTCATTATTATCCCACTGACAACGCTCTATTTTATCTTCATCTATATCATTAAGAAGTTTCCACTCACCTTTTTTTGTTATTCCGATAACATATAAATCATATTTATCTCTATCTATATTTCTAAGTATAGATGCTACTGAAAGGCATGAGACCTCATGCTCACTTGAAGCTCCACCAAATAACACTAAAAGTTTCATATTAAATCAAATACTCCTTTATAGACTTACATACATATTCAGTATTAAGTATACGCCAAAAATCTTAAAAACACAAACAATTACACAAAAAATACAGAACAAATAGTTATAATCTATACGGTTAAATCTGTGCAAAATGTTGTTATATCTTGACATATAGTAGTTTACTATAATATAGTTATGCTTAAAGGGAGGAAAAATGAGTGAATAAAGAAGAATTTCTCTCAGTGCTTGAAAAAGAGCTTGAGGTTTTACCCGAAGAAAAACGAAAAAAAGCTATGAGTTATTATAAAGCGTGTTTTGACTCGGTAGACAAATTAAGCGAGCAAGCTATTATTTTTAAGCTTGGAAGTCCCAAACTTATAGCTAATAATATAATAAAAGAGCATCAAAAAAGTATAAAATTTGAAAATTTATCAGGCAACAAGAAAAAGATTTTTATATTTTGGGAAAAGTTAAAAGCGGGTAATTATAAATTTAATGCTAAAAATATAATCTTAGCTGTTGTAGTTGCTTTAATTTTTATATTTTTTATATTACCACTTTTGGGAAATATATCTGTTGTGCTGTTTGCTGTACTATGTGTGATTTTTGGTGTGATATTAGCGGTTATTTTGCTGCCTTTAATAGTGTTTTCAACAGGAATTGGGCTTGTTTTTGTGTCTATATTCAGTATATGGGATATAAAAAACACTTTTTTACCGCTTGTTTTTGGTATTATATGTATTATATCAAGCTACTTTATAGGCAAGTTTATGTATAAAGCAATTAAAAAATTATACTTAAAACTAAAGGTCTGAGATTTTCCTCAGACCCAAATTATTTTATTTATTATATATATCATCAAAAGTATTATTATAATCCAAATGATAATATTTATAATCGCTTTTTTTATAAATAAACCCAAATTATCGCATTTAGAAAACGCTTTTCCCACTTTTTCAGCATCACCCATAATCTTTATTGCTTGGTCTATTGCTTTTTCATGACTTAAACCATCATTTTCAAGCTGACGTATTCTATCATTTAGATGTGCTGTAAGTTCTTTTCTAACCATTTTTCTGTAAGAGGGTCTTAAAATATGTGCACATACCTTATCTAACCATTGAGTCATTTTCTGATTCGGCACATACTTCACCCCCAACTTTACTTAATTTATGATTTGGATATAGTTTCCTTAAATATGATAAAAAATGTATACCTTGACGCTTTACTTTGTAAAATCGTCTTATTCCTACTTCTGTTTTCTTTTCATAGCTTGTTATAAGCCCCTTTTGTTGCATTTCATGCAAAAGAGGATAAATCATAGCTTCTTCAGATAAAAAGGCAAATTCTTGTCTTATTTCCATCATACGAATAAGACTAAAACCTGTCTGTTCACCTTGCTCTAAAAGCGATAAAACAAGCAACATTTTAGTTCTATTTGATGACTCAGGATATGACATAAGAATTCACCTCTTTTTATATTAGATAAGATTTAAATGCTCACAAAAATCTGAAACTGCTCCCTCATATGCATTACAACATATGTATTGTGCACTTTCTTTTGCCTCTTGTGTTGCATCTGCTGGACAAGCTGAAAATGCCGCTGTTTCAAAAAGCTCAATATCATTTTGATTATCGCCTATGGCTGCGGTTTTGCTCAAATCAATATTAAGCTGCTTACATAACATTTTTAAAGCTGTACCTTTATTTATTCCTGCTGCATAACAGTCTATATACTTTGACTGACTTCTACAAATAGTAATACGCTTATCTGTATCTTGACTCATAACAGCTATTGTTTCATCTATTTGCTGGCTTGTACCAAAAAATAAAAACTTAGGATTTGGAATATCAAGTACTTCTGTCATATCATCATAAAGCTTTATTTGTGAACCTAACATTTTACTTTCAGATATAAGTTCATCAGATATTCTATTTGTATGAAAAATGTTATCTCTTGGTATTACAACCGCTGCTGGCATATTATGATATTTGTCATAAATATAATGCATACATTCTGGACTTAATTCCCCTACTATTTGAATTTTTTTGTTTTTTACATCATAAATCTGACTGCCACCACACATTATAAAATAATCCACTAAATCCCAGAGTTCTAATCTATCAAGTGCTGGGGTTATAACTTCAAATTCTCTGCCTGTTGCAAAACATATTATACAACCCTGCTCTTTGAGCTTTTTTAATGTGTTTTTATCACGCTCGGTTATATTTTGACGGTCATAAAAAAGTGTGCCATCTAAATCTGTGGCAAATAAAGCTATTTTTTCCATAAATCCTCCCAATTTAATCATGTCCTAATTTTATTTTCAGTATACCATATGACTATTTAAATTTAAATAATATAGAGATATAATTAAATAAAACTTAAAAAGTGAGGATTTTAAAATGTCACAAGTAAAAACAAATGTTATGCGTATTTTGGAGCAACATAAAATAACATATAAAGCCCATACTTATCCACATGGTAAAGAAGCCGTAGACGGTGTCACTGTTGCCAATCTTTTAAATCAAAATCCCGACCATGTTTTTAAAACTTTGGTTGCAAGGGGTAAAACTGGTCAAATCTATGTATTTGTAATACCTGTTGCAAAAGAGCTTGACCTAAAAAAAGCTGCTAAAGCGGTATCTGAAAAATCAATAGAACTTACCGCTGTAAAAGAACTTTTAAATCTCACAGGTTATATCCGTGGAGGCTGTTCACCTGTTGGACTAAAAAAGCCTTATAAGATAACCATTCATGAAACAGCAAATAATATACCTACAATTATGGTGAGTGCTGGTAAAATAGGAATGCAAATTGAACTTAACCCGCTAGATTTAATAAAGCTTGTAAATGCAAATACAGCCGATTTAATTTGCAAGTAATTTTTCTATATCTGGATATAAAGCAAATATCTTTTTGACAGGTAAATTATTTAATCTTCGTATTTTCGCTGATATTGTATCTAAATCATCAAATAAAACAAAATGACCTTGTTCGTTTTCGTCCATATATGTAAAATATTTTGCACACAATTCTCTTGAAAAATATGCCCCTGAATTGTATCTTTTCATTTTTTGTTGTCTTTCTTCTTTTGAAATAGGCGTTCCTTCACTGTTTTGTGATGGCAAAACAAAATCCGTGCATATAGGTCTTATAGATACTGCTATTCTATTATTATATTTTTTATCAAGCCCTAATATATATTCTTCCAAACTTCCCCCGCTTAATGCTGATTGAGCTACAAGTTTAGCATATTTAACCGCTTTTTCATTGCATATAGGCACATATAAAGTTATATTTTCTTTATATGCCATTTCATCAAGATTTGAAAGGAGTGATAACACTTCTTTGTCTTTTCGCTCAAAATCTGCAAATATACCTTTAAACTCACCTTTTCTAACCTCATGCAAGATTGATTTAACACAAAAATCTATGTCACCCTCTGTTATTCCTATATCGCTAATACCCAATATATCATCTTTAGTTTTTGCTGGAATATATAATCTATTTAAATTCATACATTTTCCAACTGAAATGCATAATTGTAAAAGCTGAATATTATATTCAGATGCTTTTAATGTGTCGTTTCCTGCACATACTATAACCAGCCCATTTGTAGAAAGCATGTTAAAGGTTCTCCTTTTTTCTGGACTTTTTTGCTTTGATAGCATACAATATTATATGCAAGTAGTATGAATTTTAGAAGAAATGGAGTAGATTTTTCTTAATTATGTTACGATATTTAACACCAGATTGCGTTTTTGACAGCATATATGAGATTACACCAGAATTTTTAATTTCAAGAGGTATAAAGGGTGCTTTAATTGATATTGATGGTACAGTTTCATCTCATAGAATTAAAAATCCATCAGCTAAACTCTGTGAATACATTAAATCTCTAACTGATGCAGGAATTAAAGTTCTATTTTTATCTAATAATAAACGTGAACGTGTGGGAATTTTCAGTGACCAAGTAGGTATTAAATGGGTAAGCAGAGCAACAAAACCTCTTAGTCGAGGTTTTAAAAAAGGTGCTAAAATGCTTGATTTACCTATGAATAAAATTGCGGTTATTGGTGACCAGATTTTCACTGATGTTTTAGGTGGTAATCGTTTAGGTGCTTTGACATGTCAAGTTAAATCCATAGATATAGGTGAATTTTGGATTGGTGTACGCTGCAAACTGGAAAGCGGTTTTATTGAACGTGGACGCAAAAAAATGCAGGAGGATATAAAACGTGGAAATTAAATTCGGACCAGCAGGTAATTCAGACTCATTTGCAAAGTCAGGATTTAAAGCAACTGTTGATGCTCCTAAATGGTTACATGATATGGGGCTTAATGCTTATGAATATCAATGCGGTAGAGGAGTTAATATAGGTGAGGAAACCGCTCAAAAAATCGGTGAGCAAGCTAAAATCTATAATATTTCACTTTCACTTCACACCCCTTATTATATAAATTTATCGTCAGCAGAGCCTGAAAGACTTGAAAAAAATGTGAATTATATAATAAAAAGCTGTATAGCTGCCACTAATATGGGTGCTACAAGGCTTGTTGTTCACACAGGTGGTCTTGGTAAACAAACCCGTGTTAAAGCTATGGAAAACAGCGTTATAAATATAAAAAACATATTGAATGCAATAGAAGAACACGATTTTAAACAAACTATATGTCTTGAAACCATGGGCAAGAAAAATGTTATTGGAAGTGCAGAAGAAATCTGTGAGCTTGTAGCACTTGATGATAGATTGCTTCCTTGCATAGATTTTGGTCATTTAAATGCAAGAACAGGCGGTAAGTGTAACTCATATGAGGATTTTAATGAATTATTTAATCTATTTGAAAATAAGATAGGAAAAGAACGTACAAAAATATTCCATGCTCATTTTTCAAAAATAGAATATGGTGATAAAGGCGAAATTAGACATTTAACTTTTGATGATAAAATATATGGTCCTGAGTTTGAGCCACTTGCAAAAGTGATTGTTGAAAGAGATTACACCCCAACTATAATTTGTGAATCTGCTGGAACTCAAGCAGAAGACGCAAAAACAATGCAAAATATTTACTATAAACAAAAAACCGTATGAACAACTAAGTCATACGGTTTAATTTTTTTAGTTATTGTTATTACTGTCATCTAAATCAAACACACTTGATTCTATTTCCTGACCATATGGGTCAATATACTCATATCCAAAATGACCAGTATTTTCTTTAATCTGTAATGCTTCATTTGCATGTTTGATAAATTCATCATCGTCTTTCTTTTCATATGGAATGAAAGCTTTACCATCTTCACGCATACGCAAGTTAAAGTGTCTCATTGCATCACGTAAAAATTCAGCTTGCTGACTCATTTCATGGCTAGAAGCATCAGATTCTTCACTGATAGCTGCGTTACTTGTAGCTGCTTCAGTAATTTTAGTTACTGACTCGGAAACAATTCTAACGCTTTCAAATTGCTCACTAGACAATCCAGAAACTTCTTCAACAATTTCAACAATTTGTTTGATTTTCTTATTGATTTCTTCAAATATTGTAGCAGATTCTGTTGCGATTTCACTACCCTTTTGTGTTTGGGTTATGCTATTTTCAATAAGTGAACGGCTTTCTTTAGCTGCTTCAGTGCTCTTTAAAGCTAATGCACGAACTTCATCAGCAACAACTGCAAAGCCCTTGCCTGCAGTACCTGCACGAGCTGCCTCAATAGCGGCATTAAGTGCTAATATATTAGTTTCAAAAGCTATATCATCAATAGTTTTCATAACAACTGCAATCTTTTGTGAAGCGTCATGCATATGTACAACTGAATCAACCAAAACTTCCATATGCTGATTATTTGTTTTAATATCTTCTTCAATATCCTTAACGATTTTATATGCTGCTTGTGCCTTTTCATCATTAAAGTTAATAAGTCTGCTTACATTTTCCATCTCATGTGACAACTCATTAGCTGCTGCTGCTTGAGCTGTTGTGCTTTCTGCAAGTAAATGACTAGCATTAGCAATTTCATTTGCTCCAGCTGCCACTGTACGAGCAGATTTAACAATTTCGCCAAACATTGCATCATTGGACTGAACCAGTCTATAAAGGCTCTTGCCCAAGCTATCATGATGAGAACGAATGTTTACAAACGCAGTCATATCACCATCAGCAACACGCTTAACAACTTCTACATTTTCCTTAATATTGTTTGCCATTGAACAGAATGCAGAAATCATCATGCCAACCTCATTATCAGCATTAAGCCTTTGCATTCTTTCAAATTCTTCATCAATATTAAAGTCAACAGCACCCAATGACAAGCGATTTGCCCAATTTGCAATTTTGGTAATTGGATATGAAACTTGATGTGCAAGGCGATTTGCATAAATAATAGAGAAAACAACAAGCATAATCATAACTATAATTATGATTGCAATTGTAATAGGCAAAAGTGTCTCAAAAACTTGTTTGTCATGTTGAACCTCATCGGCATATATGCTATCAATTTGTTTAAGTGCATCTATAACATCAGTTGTCAATGGGCTTATATTTTGATAAAACTCATCTACCAAAATATCTTTATTAGTTGTTGATTGCCTAGATAATAAATCCTCTGCTAAGGTGTGCATACTATCATGTGTAGAGGTCACACTATTTAAAACGCTTTGAACTTCTGGCAATGTTTCTTCTTCAGTTCTTTGTGTTAGTATTTGACCAAAAGAACATGTTTTAGGGTCTAAGCTACCCGAAAACGAAGTACCATTTTGTATACTGCTTATTAAATCTGAACGCCAAGTATAATGTTGTGTAATTGCATTAGCAATTTGCATACGTTCGTCATCTATTTTAGCGATGGAATTATAATATCCAGACAAAACACCAAGTAAAATAATAGTTATAATTCCCAAAACACACGACAAACCTATTATTTTTAAATATCCGCTCATGATTTGCGTACGTAAATTTTTTTTATTTTCCTTTTTTGTGCTCATGCCTTATCCTCTCTTTCTTGTAAGCTATAGTAAAACAAACCCAAAATAACATGTCAGTGGTGATTGGAGACGAAACTATGCCGTCCGTCCTAATAAACACGCACAGCAATCATTTAAAGCCATCAAACTTTTTATAGCTCAATACAAGATTAAATTTTACAAATACATATTAGCACAATATCCTTAAATTTGCAAGTATGGAAACCCCTATTGTTATTAACCTTTTACGTAAGAATATTTTATAAAATTCTTGCAAATAAAATTTTACTATGATATACTAGCTATGCATTACAATTGGAGATGTATCGAAGTGGTCATAACGAGAACGACTCGAAATCGTTTGGCGGGTAATACCGTCCGTGGGTTCGAATCCCACCATCTCCGCCACAAAGTAAAAGCACTTGTTTTCACAAGTGCTTTTTTATTTACCATTGATATTTTTCCATATCAACTTTACCATTTTTATTAAATTCTATGCCTTCAGCTTCTAGTAATGCCCTTTGTGCATTACCTCCACCAAATGCAAATGAATCTGATACTTTGCCATCTTTTGTTACTACTCTATAACATGGTATATTTTCAGGGTCTGGGTTTTGATGAAGTGCATATCCTACTACCCTTGCCCAGTGTGGATTGCCTGCAAGTATTGCCACTTGTCCATAACTTGCAACTTTTCCATATGGAATTTGTTTTACTACATCATATATCTTCTCAAATACACTCATTTTATAACTGCCTTTCTAAAAATATATAAAAACTGCGGCAGATGTCAAAACCTACCGCAGTAAAAAGAAAAAAAGCAAATTTATTAGGATGTATCTGAAAACTGCAAAATGCACAAAAATATGATATACTGTCAATAGACAGGAGATGGTGTAGCATGGCA
>CALWUO010000009.1 GCA_944384745.1 uncultured Butyricicoccus sp. | reverse complement strand
TGTGGATGTGCCTTTACACATGTACTATCTATACTTAAATTTTCTAAGTCTGCATCCGCACTTAATGCGTGAAATATCGCCTCTAAAGTGCCATTATCTCGCCATTTGCAAAAGCGGCTATATACACTTTGATGTGGTGGATAACGATTAGGCATATCTTCCCATCGTGCTCCACTTCGGGCAATCCAAAGTATTGCATCAAACATTGTCCTATTATTCCACTTTTGTGGTCGTCCTGTGCGTGATTTAGCAAATAAATGTTCTATCTTTTCCCATTCACTATCACTTAGTTCATATCTTTTTGCCATGCTACACCATCTCCTGTCTATTGACAGTATATCATATTTTTGTGCATTTTTCAGTTTTCAGATACATCCTAAATAAGTTTAGAAATAAAGTTGTATTTTGGGGAATTTATTTTCCACTCTGCTACTGTTAAAAGTGTAAATTGTATTTTGAAAAAGTCCACTATTTTCCACCATAGGAGGACTAACATGAACGATACAATGTCAACAGGAGTATATCAGCTAGATAATGGATATTGGGGTTTTCGATATACATATATGCTAGATGGTAAAAAGAAAGATGTAAAAAGAACTAAAGATGAAAATGGTAAACCATTAAAGACTGAGAAAGCAGCAATTAAGGCACGCGAGGCAGCTTTAACACGTGATAAATTGACACGTAATCAAAAGGCAGAAACTCCACGCATGACCGTTGGAAAAGTATATCAAATATACTGTGAAAATGGAAGAAGTGGAAAAGCGTACACAACAATAAAAAAACAAGATAGTTTATGGAATAACCATTTAAAAGAGCGTTTTTCCAAAAGATATGTAGATGAAATAAGTGCGGCAGAAGTAAACGATTATCTTTCAGAATTGTATTATACAGAAGGGCGTGCATATCGCTATGTAGAAAGTTTTTTAAAGATGTTTTATTTGATTTTTGGTCAAGCATATTCACGTAATTATTTAGACGTTGATACTTATAATAAACTTTGTGTTAATAAAGATGTGAGAATATCAATGCCTAAAATGAAAGCAGAAGAAGATGTTGCTATAATAGCATTTTCATATGAAGAATGTTTGCAACTTGATGAATATTTTGCGGGCACTAATGCAGAAACTGCATATTATTTAGGAAGATATTGTGGATTGCGTATAAATGAATGTTATGGTTTGAAATGGTCAAATATAGATGTCAAACGTGGCACTATAATAATTGATAGACAAATGCAATATCAAGACGGTATTATAAAACTTGTTCCACCTAAAACGCGTAACGCCCGCAGAATTGTATATATGAGCCAAAAGCTAAAGAAATATTTTACTCTATTGGATAAAAAGAATAAAGAAAATGCAATTTCTATGAAAGCCAATAGACTACAAAACCAAACATTTATTATAGATATTGATGGAAAACAAATTTCATCTTTAGAACTTGTAAATAGCTTATCAAATGGGAAAATACAAACAGTAAACTCTATGAAATATCATTCGCGAACTATAAAGCAGAAATTAGGGATTGACTTTAAATATCATTATTTACGCCATACTTATGGTACACGACTTGCAGAGATGAACACTCCTACACATATTCTTTGTAATCAAATGGGGCACGCAAGCGGAAAAGTTACACAGAGTTACTATTTAGCAGTATCAAAACATGGAATTGATATTTTAACAAATAATCTTAATTCATTCTGATTTTAAAATGATAGTAAAACGAGCATAACGATATAAAGCGGAAATATTTTTAATTATAGCGGGAGGAATTAGAACTTCCCGCTTTTATATTAGAAATTAAATTCTCCATTTTTTACAGCATTATAAGGATAATCGCATTTCAATTCGTGAGGATAATTACATTGTAAATCATAACGTAATAAGCAGTATATTTCATATACCATTGAAAGAATTTCACTGTATTCCTATGTCTTTTGGTCTTTCATAATTTGAGAGTAAATATCCTCTAAATGCTTTAACATTTCATTTTTGTTCATTATGTTTCCTCCTTAAAAATAGAATTTTTCAACAGCGGGAGAAACTTGTTTCTCCTGCTGCAAATATTTATTATTATCTATATTATTTATATTTATTTCTATGTTCTCTGACGTGTTATTATTTACGGTTTGCGGTATTTGCTGAACGGTTGTCGTAAAATCAAAGCCGCCTGCTGTTGTGTTTTGTTGTGTATGTGTGGCGTGTTGAGGTGTTTCATAGAAATCATATATATTACTATTTTCACGCTTAACAAGATAACCTTTATCAATTAGCTTTAGAAACTGGTCACGATAGGTTTGTTGTGGCATACCTATTGTTTGACGTATGGCAGAGGGTGAAAGTGCAAGACTAAAACCGTCTTTATTTGCGGCAAGGTATAAATAAAGCAGAAGTGCGTGTGCACCAAGGTCACGTGCCGCGGCTTGCCAGTTACTATTTTTTATGCCTAAAAAATCAGATGAGGCGTGTTGTCTATGTATATTAACTACTCTTTGATTTGCTACGGTTCTCGGCATTATAATCTCCTTTATCTCTTGGTATAATGGTTGTTATCTTCCTAAATCATCAATTGCATTTTTTAAATCTTTAATTTTCTCTATAGCTTGTCCAGTTTCAGCCATAACAGAAATTTCCTTAAGCACTTCTTTTATAATTTCTTCCTTTAATATTTCTCTTTCTCGTTGACGTTCCATTTCATCATACATACTTTTATGAGCATATTCATATAATAATTGACTTTGATTTTGTTCGTCTAAACATTGAATTAAATGTTTGAAAAAATTATCATCACGTATTTTTCTCATACTTGCCATATTGTTCCTCCGTTTGAAAATTATTTTTTTGAAAGTATTTTTTCTTTAACTTTCTATATATATTATAACAAAAATTTTGTATAAAATCAAAAAAATGGCGTTTCAACAAGAAATAAGCAACAATTGGAGGGGGTATATTTCGGGAAGTTTGGATTTTTGAAATAAGATTTTGAGAATGTGTGGTACACATTGCTACCAACTTGATTTTTAATTTTGCCGTTATCATGATTATATTGCCTATATAGTTTATATATAAAAATGAATAAAATAAACAATTTTCAATTGATTTCTGTATATTTATGCATAAAATTATTGAAACAAATAAAAATATGCAAAATAATGAATAAAATAATATAAATTAAATAAAAATATACAAAAATAAATGAAATTATGTAATATATTGACATTATATTTATATAATAATAGCAAATAATGTTTTTAAATACAAATTTTATCTAATGGAGGAATTTAAAATGAGAGTTACAATTGATCTAGACAGGGATATTATAATTATTCCAGATAATTTCTTTAAGAAGATTAGCGAGGATAATGAAAGATTAAAGAAATTTGGTGCAACTCCACAAAAAGGTATTGATAGAATTAAGCGTTCTTTTGAAGCTGCTATGGCTGATACTGATAATCGTTTACTTACAAGAAATAATGCAAAAGATTCTACAGTTACAAAGTTACCTATTAACCAAAAAGTTGTACAAGTTGAGAGTACAATAGACAGAGAAGCAGAAATAGAAAGTATTGATAAACAATAATGGCGACACGTGTAACACAATTAGAAAAAGAAAAAATGTGGAAACTATATCAAAAATATGGCAGTATAAAAGAGGTTGCTAAAAAGGTAAAGCGTAACCGAAATACAGTTTCCCGCTATGTAAATGAATATGAAGCAGCTGTAAATGCGTTGTGCGTTGTTATTGACGCACAGAACACATAAATTATAGGAGGAGTATCTTTATGAACGAAAATACAATTATTAAAGGTTCAGTTGACAGGACTTATACATTACTTATTCCTGTTGTGTTGCTGTTGGCTGGTGGTTTATCTTTTTTGTATTCGCTCACAATGGCATCCAGTATTGACTCAGAGAATGTTTCTATTGCAGCTGGTGTTGTTTTTATTTTGCTTGCTTTTTTTTCTTTCTGCTTGAGCAGATGTGAAATCACGGTAACAAATAAAAGAGTATATGGAAAGGCTTTATTTGGAATGCGTGTTGATTTGCCAATAGATTCTATATCGGCAGTTGGAACAAGTTGGTTCAAGGGTATTTCAGTATCTACTTCTTCGGGAAGGATTACTTTTTTTGGAGTAAGTAATCGAGATGAAATTCACAAAGTTATAAGTAATCTATTACTAGAAAGACAGGATAATAATTTTAAGTCAAGGAAATAATAAAACATTATAAAGTAATACAGATGAACTTGAAAAATAATTGGATTTTGCCATTATATCAAAAGAAAAAATTGCTAGATTTATAATAATTTAATATGAGTTATAAATTGAGATTGAGCGGGACACGTGTTCCGCTCTTTTCTTTTATTTTCTCTTGGTGTTTCATTAGGGTATACCTATATGACATTTAAAATCTTATTTATTTTCCGTGTCATATAAATTATAACATAAATTTTGAAATATTTCAAATATAAGATACACTCTATTGACATAACATAAAATTTATGGTAAAATTATTATATATGAATAAGGAGGGTTTGATTGTGAAAGTATTTTATATTCGTTGTTCCACCATAGAACAAAATGAGGCACGACAACTCAAAATGGCAGAAGAACAAAATGCAGAAAAATTATTTGTAGATAAAGCGAGCGGGAAAAATACAGACCGTTTAGCATTTAAAGAAATGATGAACTTTATTCGAGCGGGTGACACTGTTATAGTGGAAAGTATTTCAAGAATTGCGAGAAATACGCGTGATTTGCTTTCTATTGTTTCTGAACTAACAGAAAAGGGTGTTGAGTTTATTAGCTTAAAAGAAAATATTGATACAACAACGCCGCAAGGAAGGTTTATGCTTACGGTATTCGGTGCACTTGCGGAATTAGAAAGAGAAAATATTTTAGAAAGACAACGTGAAGGAATTGAGATTGCCAAAAGTGAAGGCAAATATAAAGGTCGTAAGCCTATTGATTATGATGAAGAAAAAATGAAATATCTTTGTAAGAAATGGCGAGCGGGAGAAATGACAGCCACAGCAGCAATGAAAGAACTAGGTTTGAAGCCTAACACGTTTTATCGCAGAGTAAAAGAAATGGGACTATAAATCCAGTCCCATAAATAAGTAAGAAAAGCGGAAAAACTCGCTTTCAAATATTCCACTTTTTCAAAATCCACTTTTTCACTTTTGGAGCGGGCAGAGGAAAAATATTTTCCACTAGACTTTCCACTGGTATAAAAAAAGAGGAAACAGGTTTTCCCATTTCCTCTTACAAAATTACTTATTTAATAGTATTATATTAGTTGAAGTATCTCTTTAGTAGACCCTCGAAAGCCTTGCCATGACGGGCCTCGTCACGAGCCATTTCATGAACAGTATCATGAATAGCGTCAAGATTTGCAGCCTTTGCACGCTTAGCAAGGTCAGTCTTACCAGCGGTAGCACCGTTTTCAGCCTCTACACGCATTTCAAGGTTCTTCTTAGTAGAAGCAGTTACAACTTCACCAAGTAGTTCAGCGAACTTAGCAGCATGTTCAGCTTCTTCCCAAGCAGCCTTTTCCCAGTATAGACCGATTTCTGGATAGCCTTCACGATGAGCAACACGAGCCATAGCTAAGTACATACCAACTTCAGTGCACTCGCCCTCGAAGTTAGCACGAAGGTCAGCCTTGATATCTTCTGGAACATCAGAAGCAACACCTACAACGTGTTCAGCAGCCCAAACTTTTTCCTCGCCTTGAGCGATGAACTTATCAGCACCTACATGGCATACTGGGCACTCAGCTGGAGCGGAATCACCTTCATGAACATAACCACAAACAGAACATACGAACTTCATAATAAATTTCCTCCTTGATTTTAAAAGTGAGCATTAGGCTCATATTAAACTAGATTATAAGACGAATTTATCCAATGTAATGCTATATAATTCGTCTCTTAAATGTCTATTGATAGCGGCAAAAACCCTTCTAAAATCACACTGCTTTTTTTGAATTAAACGAGTACATTCAAATTCAGCAGATAAACAGTGATTTATAGCGATTGGACCATCAATAGCTTCAATAATCTCACCAAAACTTATTTCAGCAGGGGAGCGGTTAAGCATATAACCACCAGAAACACCCTTAAATGATTTAACTATACCTGCTTGAATCATTTTTCGTAAGATTTTAAGAGCGAAACGAAGCGTAACGCCAGTGGATTCAGAAATCTGCTTAGCACTTATTTTATCATTGCTGCAAGCAAGACAGTGAGCCACACGGATTGCGTAATCGGCTTCATGAGTGATTCTCACCTGAAACCTACCTCCTTTCGTTTACAAACTTAGTATACATTCGGAAATAGAATTTGTCAATAGTTATCATTCTCATTTATGAAAAATATTTTTTACAGAAAAAACAAAAATAATTGTTGACATAAGGTATATCCTCGTGTATAATACATATTGTTGCTGAAACAAAGCAGTTGATAATTTATAAATGCGAGTGTGCTGGAACTGGTAGACAGGCACGTTTGAGGGGCGTGTGTCACACGACGTACGGGTTCAAGTCCCGTCACTCGCACCAACTTATAATTTAATATGTGCAGATGTGGCGGAATGGCAGACGCGCTAGCTTCAGGTGCTAGTGTTCGCAAGGACGTGAGGGTTCAAGTCCCTCCATCTGCACCAAAAAGCTCGGATTTTTAAATTCGGGCTTTTTTTCTTATTATCTACACAATAAAAAACCCTTCTTAAAAATTAAGAAGGGAATAGACTGTTATAGAAATGTGAGTAAATCTATAAGCCGGGTTCTGTATTTGGCGGTCATCTATCTGGGACGCATGTCGCCACACGCCTCAAGCCGTCAGTCGAAACGGACGGGCAGCCCATAGTTTCAGTTGACGTTGCTGCGGATAGAGTTTACAGACCTCCCATGTTACCATGGGACGTGGTGAGCTCTTACCTCGCCTTTCCACCCTTACCAGAAAAAATCTGGCGGTATATCTCTGTTGCACTATTCCTAGGGTCACCCCCGGCAGACGTTATCTGCTATCCTTGCCCTGTGCAGCCCGGACTTTCCTCATATTAGTCTAAGCTAATACGCAACCGCCTGAGATACTCACGAAGAACATTATATCAATATTTAAAACTTTCGTCAATTGCCAGTTAATATAAACTTACTTGCTATTTTAAAGCAAAACGTGTACAATGTATAAAGCGAGAAATTGGACAGGAGGCTGATTATATGTCAGCATTAACAGAATATTTGCAGCGTATTAGTGGGAAACGTATAGCCGTTATTGGTGCAGGTGTAAGCAATACTCCACTTATTATTCTGCTACGTAATGCAGGTTTGCCTGTAACAGTGCATGATAAAAAAACCGCTGATGAACTTGGTGAGCGTTACCGTGAGCTTGCTTCTTTGGGTGTATCATTTGTTTTAGGTGAAGATTATCTTGATTATTTAAGTGAAGATATAGTTTTTAGAACCCCTGGACTTCACCCAGAACACCCAGCTTTAAAAGAAGTTCGTGCCAGAGGTGGAGTTGTTACAAGTGAAATGGAATTGTTTTTCGAGGTTTGCCCATGTCAAATTATAGGTATAACAGGCTCTGACGGCAAAACAACCACAACTACTTTGGTCTATGAATTTTTAAAACACGCAGGTCATGTGTGTCATTTAGGTGGTAATATAGGCAAACCACTTTTACCAGAAGTAGAACAAATGAATAAAACTGATATTGCTGTTGTTGAGTTATCAAGTTTTCAGCTTATGGGTATGAAACACAGCCCTCATATTTCAGCAATTACCAATCTTACACCTAATCACCTTGATTATCATGCAGATTTCAATGAATATGTACAGGCTAAAACAGCTATTTATACAAGCCAAAATGAAAATGATATATTGGTTTTAAATATTGATGATGAGGTTACCAAAACATTAAAGCTTAATGAAAAAAGTAAAGTTTTATTATGCTCTAAAAAAATAAAGCCAGAAAACGGTGTTTATTTGCAGGATAACTGTATTTATATAGCTGAAAACGGTGTTTCAAGACCTCTTATGATGGCTGATAAAATCCGTATCCCAGGGGCACATAATGTATCTAATGTTATGATGGCAACAGCAATAGTTCAAGGACTTTGCAAAGATGAAGATATAGTTTATGTTGCAGAAAACTTTGGCGGTGTAGAGCATAGAATAGAGTTTGTCCGTGAAGTAAATGGTGTTAAATATTATAATGACTCTATCGCATCTAGTCCTACAAGAACAATAGCTGGTTTATGTTCATTTAATCAAAAGTTAATTTTAATAGCGGGCGGATATGATAAACATATACCTTATGATGTTTTAGGTGAGCCAATTTGCGAGCATGTTTCAAAACTTATTGTAACAGGTGCTACTGCAAATAAAATCAAAGAATGTGTTCAAAATGCCAAAAACACTGATAAACCTGAAATTTTTGATGCAGATAATCTTGCTAGTGCAGTAAAAAAAGCAAATGAAATTGCAAAAAATGGCGATATAGTAATTATGAGTCCTGCAAGTGCTTCATTTGATTGTTTTAAAAATTTTATGGAACGTGGCGAAGTATTTAAAAATTTGGTTATGCAGCTTTAAAAATATAAAACACGCAGAGCTCTTTTTTAGAATTCTGCGTGTATTTTTTTATCTGTTTGGGGTTTGTACAGTTCTGTTTGCCGTTCCAGCGTTGTTGTTTCGAGTGTCTGGGTCGATTGCATCTTTTGTACCATCAATAACATCATCAACAGCATTTTGTGCACCATCAACAACATCATCAACAGCATCTTTGCCATCTTCAAGCATATCTTGACCAGTTGTCATATTATCTTCTGGCTCAATAATACTTCCATTTGCTCCTGGTTGAGCAGTATCTGGTGTTTTATCAGAACCACAGCCAAATAGTGCAATGCTCATAAAACATACTGGAATTAGCAACGCAAATAAACGTTTCATATTTAAAAAACCTCCTTTGTTTTTTCATAGTATGCACATAATAAAAATTATTTATGCAAACAAAATGCAAGCTAATTGACATTGCAATATGTGATATATTATAATTACTTGGTTAAGAAGTAATATATATGAGGGGGTGAAGTTGATTTATGGTAGTGACAAGTGCAAGAGAAAATGCATATCAACTTTTAAGAAAACGTATACTTCATCTGGATTTAGTTCCAGGTACTGCATTAAATGAAAAAGAACTTGCAGACGAACTTGGAATAAGCCGTACACCAGTAAGAGAAGCAATAATAATGCTTAGTTTAGCAAATTTAGTTATTGTAAAACCTCAAAGCGGCACATTTGTTTCAAGAATTGATACAGAGCAAGTCGAAATGGAACAGTTTTTAAGATTTGCTTGGGAAAAAGAAATTCTTCATAATGTATCAGATATTTTAAATGAAACCCATAGAATAAGATATGATGAAAATTTACAGCTTTATAGATTTTATTTGAAATCTCAAAACCCTAATAGTGGGGATAAGCTTTTAGAGCTTGATAATGAATTTCATAAAATACCTTTTGATATTTTGGGAAAACAAAGGTATTTTGACTTTATTCGTTCTAAACTTCAACATATAGAACGCCTTAGAATTTTGAGTTTAAAAGCATTTTCAGATGACAGTATCCCAACAGACCATGAAAATATTGTAAATGCACTATTTGATAAAAAACTTGATTTAATGGATAAATGTCTTGACGAACATATGAACAGATATAGAGGGCATTTAAAAACTGTATATGAAATGTTTCCAGATTATTTTGATGAAAAATATTCCCTTTAAAGCAAGGACTAAATTTAGTCTTTGCTTTTTTATTATCAAAATGCACATAAATTTTTATGAAATATGTGAAAGTTTACAGTTGCAACTGAAATGTTAATATATTAAAATATCAGTTATAGAGAACAGCTCAACAGTGAGCATAAAATTTAAAGGAGGTTTCCTTATGCCAATGCAAATGGGTTTTCGCTGGTATGGCGAAGGTAATGATAGCATCTCCCTGTCTGATATTAAGCAAATTCCAGGTGTAACAAGTATTGTTTGGGCTTTGCATCACAAACAGCCAGGTGAGGTTTGGGAAAAAGAAGAAATCGCAGAAGTAAAAAAACAACTAGATGAGTACGGTTTTAATATGGACGTTGTAGAGTCTGTAAACGTACATGATGATATTAAGGTTGGTTTACCTACAAGAGATAAATATATTGAAAATTATATCCAGACCATTAGAAATTTAAAAGAGTTTGGTGTAAAAGTTATTTGCTATAACTTTATGCCAATTTTCGACTGGACTAGAACAGACCTGTTCCACCCAGTTGGTGATGGTTCTACTGCTCTTTATTATGAAAAATCTAAAATCCATGATGACCCTAAGGAAATGGCTGAATATATCCTTAACAATCTAAATGGTATGACTTTCCCAGGTTGGGAGCCAGAGCGTATGGCTCGTTTAGATGAGCTGTTTGAGCTTTATAAGCCTGTAACTAAGGAAAAGCTATGGGAAAACTTAAAGTATTTCTTAGAGGCTATTATGCCTGTTTGTCATGAATGTGATATCAAAATGGCTATCCATCAGGACGACCCACCATGGGATATTTTTGGTCTTCCTAGACTGCTTGTTAATGAAGAAGCTATTGAGCGTTTCCTAAAAATGGTTGATGACCCATACAACTGTTTAACACTTTGTTCTGGTAGCTTAGGTGCAAATCCTAACAATAATGTTGCTGATATTGTTCGCAAGCATTGTGACCGTATCGCTTTTGCTCATATTAGAAATGTAAAGCATTTTGACAATGGTGATTTCTCTGAGGCTTCTCACAGAGATTGTGATGGTGATACTGGTATTCTTGATATTGTTAAAGCTTATCATGATTGTGGTTATGAAGGCTATATCCGTCCTGACCATGGTCGTCATATATGGGGTGAAAAATGTCGTCCAGGTTATGGTTTATATGACAGAGCTCTGGGTATTATGTATATCTGGGGTATTTGGGATATGTTAGATAAGCTTGATAAGTGATTTATGAAGGTGATTTAATATGAAACTTACTGATATTCAAAATAGTAATTTTGATAAAGCACAGTGGGAAGAAAAAGGCTATACTCTGCCAAAGTTCGATATTGAGGCAGTAAAGCAAAAAACTCATGATGAACCAACATGGGTTCACTTTGGTGCTGGTAATATTTTCAGAGCTTTTCCAGCGGCTATGTTACAAAAGGTTCTTGATAATGGCGATTATGATAGAGGTGTAATCGTTGCTGAAGGCTTTGACTATGAAATTATTGATAAAGCATATGCACCATATAACAATATGAGCCTTTTAGTATTACTAAAATCTGATGGTTCTATTGAAAAGCGTGTAGTTGCATCTGTTACAGAAAGCCTAAAGGCTGATAAACAGTTTGAAGCTGACTGGAACAGACTAGCTGAGATTTTTGTAAATCCTTCTCTTGAAATGATTAGTTTCACTATCACAGAAAAGGGTTACTCAGTTGTTGACGCTGATTTAGAGCGTGGTTTAGAGCCTCAATTTATTATGGGTAAAGTTACCGCTTTAATGCTTAAACGTTTTGAAGCTGGTGCTTATCCTGTAACCATTCAAAGCATGGATAACTGTTCTCATAATGGTGATAAAGTTAAAAATGCTGTTATGGCTTATGCTAATGCTTGGGTTAAGGCTGGCATTGCTCCACAAAGCTTTGTTGATTATCTAAATGACAATTCCAAAGTTTCTTATCCTTGGAGCATGATTGATAAAATCACCCCACGTCCAGACAAACTGGTTCAGGATATGCTAGCAAAGGACGGCTTTGAGGATAATTATACTATTATCACTGACCGCAACACTTATACAGCTCCTTTTGTTAATGCAGAAGAAACTGAATATCTAGTTATGGAAGATGATTATACAAATGGTCGTCCACCACTAGAAAAAGCGGGTGCAATTTATGCACAGCGTGAAACCGTTGATAAGGTTGAAAAGATGAAGGTTTGCACCTGTCTAAACCCACTGCATACTGCTATGTCTATTTATGGCTGTATGCTAGGTTATACACTTATCTCTGATGAAATGAAAGATGAGGATATTAAGGGACTTATAACTAAAATTGGCTATATTGAAGCTATGCCTGTTGTAGTTGACCCTGGTGTATTAAAGCCATCTGATTTCATTGACGCAGTATTAACCCGTCGTCTGCCTAATCCATTTATGCCAGATGCTCCACAGAGAATTGCAACTGACACATCTCAAAAGCTTTCTATCCGTTTTGGTGAAACAATTAAGGCTTATATCAAAAACGGCTTAAATATGAATGACCTTGTGTTAATTCCTCTTGTTTTAGCTGGTTATGCAAGATATATCAAGGGTATTGATGATAATGGTAATGAATTTACTCCATCTGCTGACCCACTGCTTGCAGAACTGCAAGAGATTGTAAAACCTCTTGAGGTTAAAACAGGCGAGCAGGATATGAGCTGTTTAAAGAAACTATATGCAAGAGAAGATGTATTTGGTCTAAATCTGTGTGAAACAGAGCTTATTGACCGCATTATTGAAATGGCAGCAGAGCTTTATAATGGCACTGGTGCGGTAAGAAATACACTTCATAAATATGTATCTGCTAGATAAATAGAAAAAATCCCTTCAGTGAGCTGAAGGGATTTCTTTTTAAGTTAAAGCAAATATATATCGGAGGATTTTGCTTTTTTATTTGAAACATTTTTACTTTGCAGATATTCAGAGGGCGACATGCCTACTTCATGTCTGAATACTTTAGCAAAATAATTTGCATTTGCAAATCCGCAAAGGCTTGCAATAGTTGAAATAGTCAATGAATTATCAAGTAAAAGCTGTTTAGAATGGGCTATACGAAACTGTGTAAGGCATTGAAGTGGGGTGAGACCGATAGACTGTTTAAAAAGTCTGGTCAAATGACCCACAGAAACTTCAACACGTTCTGCAAGGTCCTGAACACCCTCTAAAAATGCATAATCTTCTTCAATTATATTAAGTGCAGCCTCTACTACAAAAGGATAATGAGCTTGTTCGCTTAAAACAGAATTTCTAAGTGATAAAATAAATGAATAACTTATAGCCGAAATATCTGATATTTCGGCTACACATTCAGGCAAAGAGGAGAGAAAAAGCCTAATAGATGAATTGTTAAATAAAAGCACACGCTTTGACAGTTGTTTTTCAAGAATGTTATGCCACAGACTGCCTGAAAAGAGTAAAATAGAAATGGTAGAGGTAGTATCAGTAGTTATATGACATACACCATGAAATGTTGTCAAAGCGATAGCATATCCACTGCAAACCACATCATCAAACTGAGTAGTTTGTAGAGAAATTTTTCCATTATTTACACTTATAATAGCAAGCTCGCACTCATCAAGCTCAAAGATAATATCATCATCTACTTTAACATTATCATATGCACTATTTAAAACCAAAAGCTTTGCTATATCAATATCGCTTTCAATGGGTTTTAAATTCAGTATACTTTTATTTGAAAAGCTTGTGTGCCATTGCATAATTATTAGTGACAGATAGCTTTCTGAGTATCCTTATCAAATACATGAACTTTTTCAACGTCAATACCAATAACAAAGTCAGTATCTTCCTTAGGATAAACGTTAGATGGCATGCAAACAATCAACTTCTGACCCTTGCAGTCAAGATAGATGTTAGTTTCAGCACCCATAAGCTCAGAAAGTTCAACCTTAGCCGTAATAGTAACCTTAGCATCTTCTGCTTTTAGGAAATTAGATGGACGGATACCAAGAATAACTTCTTTACCAACATAGCTTTGAAGAGCCTTAGCCTTTTCAGCAGTCATTGGAATATCAAAACCAGAGAATGTTGCAACAATCTGACCGCCCTTGTTAGAAATAGTTGCTGGGCAGAAGTTCATCTGAGGAGAACCGATAAATCCTGCAACAAATAGGTTACATGGTGTATCATATAGAGCTTGAGGAGTGTCAAACTGCTGAATAACACCGTCTTTCATAACACAGATACGGTCACCCATTGTCATAGCCTCGGTCTGGTCATGGGTTACATATACAAAAGTTGTATCAAGACGTTTATGTAGTTTGCTGATTTCGGAACGCATTGAAGTTCTCAATTTAGCATCAAGGTTGGAAAGAGGCTCGTCAAGTAGGAATACAGATGGGTTACGAACCATTGCACGACCTAAAGCAACACGCTGACGCTGACCACCAGATAAAGCCTTTGGCTTACGGTCTAAAAGATGTTCAAGGTCAAGAATACGAGCAGCCTCATGAACCTTTTTGTCAATTTCGTCCTTTGGCATTTTGCGGAGTTGTAGACCAAAAGCGATATTCTTGTAAACTGTCATATGTGGATACAGAGCATAGTTCTGGAATACCATTGCAATATCACGGTCTTTTGGTGCAACATCATTTACAACCCTATCACCGATGTACAGTTCACCGCCAGTAACCTCTTCAAGACCTGCAATCATACGCAGTGTAGTTGATTTACCACAACCAGAAGGACCAACTAGAATTACAAATTCTTTATCTTTAATTTCAAGGTTTAAGTCAGGTACAACCTCAACGCCACCTGGATATGTTTTGTTTACATGCTTAAAAGTAATACTTGCCATGGGAATTTTCCTCCAATTAAAAATTAAAATGTTATCTAAAATACTGTGTTAAAGTTCTTTTTTGTTACAACCAAAGGATAACACATTTAACCACCAAACAACAATGATAAAATTTTGATATTAAGGGTAAATTTATGACATATATTTTTTGAGCATTGATTTTTAACTTTTAGCATGTTACCCTAAAACAAACAAAGGAGGTTTTTTATTATGGAGCAGGAACATTATAGAAAAGCGTTGAGAATGGGACAAAGAGAATTAAGAACCAATATGATTCATGGTAAAAGTGGTATGATGGCTGTTATGCCAGAAAGCATGGAAAATGGTACTTTACGCAGAGAATCATTGGGTTTAATTGAAATTCCGCTTGATTTAATTGCAGGTACTTGCACAGATGGAAGAAGTAATGCTTTTTCTTTGAGTTTTTATCCACTTATGCCTGAAAAAACTGAATTTTCAAGTAAATGGATAAATTTATGTAAAGCTCATCTAACAGAGGGATTAAGAGACCCTATAAAAGCAGTAGAATACATGGGTAAATTTTATGTTATAGAAGGTCATAAAAGAGTTAGTGTACTTAAATACTTTGGTGCGGTAAGTATTGCAGGTAATGTTACAAGACTTTATCCAGCAGATAGTGATGATATAAATGTTAAAATATATAATGAATTTTTGCAATTTTATCATCTAACAGGTATGTACATAGTTCAGTTTTCACGTCTTGGAGGCTATAACCAACTTTTAGAAGTTATGGGATTTAAACAAGATGCTCAATGGAGTGCAGAACTTATTAGAGATTTTAGAACGTTTTATAGTATGTTTTCAAGTGCTTATAAAAGTCAGGGAGGGGAAAGTAGCCAAACACCAGAAGCCCTTATTGCATATCTTCGTATATATGACTTTGAAAGCTCAAAACGCAAAGTTCCATCACAAATTGAAAAAGAGTTAGAAAAAATTAAACCAGAAATTGCAAGACGTATTGAACAAAGTGGAATGACACTTATGCTAGACTCTCAAAGTAAAAAATCACTGTTTTCAGGGCTTATAAGCACAAATTTAAGAGTTGCTTTTATATATGGAAATTTGCCAGAGGACAGTGCATGGATTTATGCACATGAGCTTGGTAGACGTGATGTTCAAGCAATTATGAATGGTCAAATAAGCACTATGGTTTATAGTGATGTTCAAACAGAAGAAGATGCTGTCAAAGCCATGGAGCAAGCTGTTGAAGATGGTGCAGATGTTATTTTTACTCCAGAACCTCAAATGGTTCGTGCATGTGTGCAAATAGCGGCTAAATATCCAGATGTTAAGGTGCTTAATTGCTCGCTAAACACCGTTCATAATATGATACGTACATATTATTTAAGAATGTATGAGGCTAAATTTTTAGCGGGTGCACTTGCAGGTGCGTTAACTCCAGATGATAGAATTGCTTATTTATGTGGCAGACCGACTGAAGGTTCAGTTGCTAGTATAAACGCTTTTGCTCGTGGTGCAGAAATGACAAACCCTCGTGCAAAAATTTACCTAGAATGGGTTTCAGATAATACACAACATGGCGTTACAAATGAAAAAATGTTTTATATGGACGACTTTGACCTGTTACCTGTGCCAACAGACACTCCTAGAGCTGTGGGTTTGTATGATAATACAGGCGAAAAACCGAAAAATCTTGCAATAGCAATAGGCAGATGGGGTAAATTCTATCAAAAACTGCTTTATCGTATATTAGACGGCAACTGGAAAAGTGATGCTAAGGGTAGCAGTGCAATAAGTTACTGGTGGGGCATGGATTCTGGAGTAGTGGAAGTTATCTATTCAAGAAGCTTGCCAGATGGTGTAAGACAGCTTGCCGAATTACTTAGAGAGGCTATTTGCAGCGGTAGAATAGGTCCATTTACAGGAACACTTAAAAACCAAAACGGTGAGATTAAATATAGTGACCCTAATTCTATGAAACCTCAAGATATATTAAAAATGGATTGGCTTGCAGAAAATGTAATAGGTATTCTGCCCGAAGAAGAAAAATTAGAGGAGCAAAATATATTGTGAAAATATTAGCACTTGCAGATGAAGAATCAAAATATTTATGGGACTATTTTAAACCAGAAAAATTAGATGGTATAGAGCTTATTTTATCATGTGGTGATTTATCAGCCGATTATCTTTCATTTCTTGCAACCTTTGCAAAAGTGCCAATTCTATATGTTCACGGAAACCATGATAGCGGTTATGATAAAAAGCCGCCTTTAGGTTGTATTTGTATAGAGGATAAAATATATAATCACAATGGTGTCCGTATTTTAGGGCTTGGCGGTTCTATGCGTTACAGCACTGGAGAACATCAGTATACAGAAAGAGAAATGACTAAAAGGGTAAAAAAGCTTAGAGCAAAATTGTTTTTTTCAAAAGGCTTTGATATCTTACTTACTCATTCTCCCTCTTTTGGCTTTGGTGATGGCAAGGATTTACCTCATATGGGCTTTAAAGTGTTTAATACGCTTATAGATAAATATAAACCAGATTATTTTATACATGGTCATACCCATCTCAATTATGGTACAGAATATAAACGTCTGTCAGAAATTGGTCAAACGCAAGTTATAAACGCATTTGAAAGATATACTTTTAGTACAGATAAAAAAACAGCAAGCCGTTAATGCGACTTGCTGCTTTCATTTATATACTCATAACTTGGTCTCTTGCTGGGCCTACGCCTAACATTGTAACTTTACAACCACAAATACGCTCAAGCTCACGAATGTAATTTTGAACGCTCTTTGGTAGTTCGTCAAAGCTACGACAATTTGTGATATCCTCATCAAAGCCGTCAAACTCCTCATAAATTGGAGTGCAATCAGCTAAATCAGCAAAATTAGCTGGGAATTCAGTTATACGCTCGCCCTTGTAGTCATAAGCAACGCATACTTTTAATTTATCAAGACCACGAAGAGGGTCAATCTTATTAATTACCATTTCGGTTAGACCATTTACACGGATTGTATAACGTGCAATTACTGCGTCAAACCAGCCTGTGCGACGTGGGCGACCTGTGACTGTGCCAAACTCACCGCCAGCATTACGGATATAATCACCAGTTTCATCAAAAAGTTCTGTTGGGAATGGACCTTTGCCCACACGAGTTGTATAACTCTTAAAGATACCCATGATATCAGTAATAGCTGTTGGACCAACACCAGAGCCAATACAGCAACCGCCAGCAACTGGGTGAGAAGATGTAACATATGGATAAGTACCCATGTCAAGGTCAAGCAGTGTACCCTGAGCACCCTCAAATAATACAAACTTACCTTCCTTAACTGCATTCCATGTCATTATGGAAGTATCAGTTACATATTTCTTTAAACGGTCAGCATATGTGCGGTATTCAGCTAAAACAGCCTCAATGTCAATTGGTTCACCGCCATACACACCAACAATAACTTTATTTTTACGCTCGCAAGCCTCACGCAGTGAGCTTTCAAAACGGTCACCTACAAAGTCATGCATACGCACACCAATACGTTCAGCCTTATCCATATAGGTAGGGCCAATACCTTTTTTTGTTGTGCCGATATCATCACCACCACGAGCCTTTTCACTCAAAGCATCAAGCTCTAAATGCCATGGAAGAATACAATGACAACGTGCATCAATAAACAGCTTGTCAGCAGATACACCTTGCTCTGCTAATGTGTCAATTTCCTTTAATATATTGCGTGGGTCTACAACGACACCAGGACCAATTACATTTACACATTCTGGATATAAAATACCAGATGGAATAAGCTGAAGTTTATATTTAACACCGTCTACAACTACTGTATGACCTGCGTTATTACCGCCCTGACTGCGAACTACTAAGTCAGCTTTTGCGGCAAAAATATCAATAAATTTGCCCTTGCCTTCGTCGCCCCATTGAGCTCCTAAAATTACCTTGCCTGGCATAAATTACAATGCCCCTTTCAATAAAATTGCGGTTGTAAATGCTTTTTTTACATCTAACAGCATACATCTGCATTATAGCATGAATTTATTATTCTTTCAATTCTGTTTGATAAAAAAATCATATATAACATATAAAATAAACCTTATTTAAGTTTGTTTTTTACTATATATTGTGTTATAATTCAGACTGAATAAAAGTAATAGAAAGGATTAAAAAATGCATTATTTGGACAATTCAGCTACAACGGCTGTATTACCTGAGGCAGTAGAGGCTATGACTAGAGTTATGCTTACTGATTTTGGTAACCCATCAAGTCAGCATAGTATGGGCATTAAAGCGGCTAAAGAACTTAAAAACTATCGTGAAATTGTGGCTAAAGCTTTGGGTGCAAGTGCTGATGAAGTAACTTTTACATCAGGTGGAACAGAGGCAATCAATACAGCAATATTTGGTGCAGCATATAAAAATCGCTATATAGGAAAACATATAATCACATCGGAATTTGAACATTCAGCAGTTAGAAATGCTTGCAAAAGACTTGAAGAAGATGGATTTACTGTAACATATCTAAAGCCAGATGAAACAGGACATATTTCTGTAAATGATTTTGAAAATGCATTAAGACAAGATACAATTTTAGTTAGCATTATGCTTGTAAATAATGAAGTAGGCACACTTCAACCAGTGGAAAAAATAGGCTCTATATTAAAAAATAAAGCACCAAAAGCAATTTTTCACATTGATGCTGTGCAAGGTCTTTTCCGCACCGCACTAACACCTAAAAAATGGAATTGCCAACTGATGAGTGTAAGTGGTCACAAAATTGGTGCACCAAAGGGAATAGGTGCTTTATATATATCAAAAGACATAAAAATTCGTCCTTATATTGTTGGTGGTGGTCAAGAAAAGGGTATGCGTTCTGGAACTGAGCCAATGCCTAATATTGCAGGATTTGCAACTGCTTGTGAAATTCGTCAAAAAAATATGAATGATGATTTAAAACATGTAAATGAGCTTGCAGACTATTTAAAAAGCGAACTTCAAAAGCGTATACCATGGGCCAAACAAAACGGTCAGCCTGATATACCTCATGTGTTCAATGTTTCACTTGAAGGCTGTAAAAGTGAAGTTATGTTAAGAATACTTGAAAGCAGAGATGTTTATGTTTCCGCAGGTTCTGCTTGTGCAAAAGGTAAAGAAAGTGCTGTTTTAAAAGCTATGGGTTTTGATAACAAACGTATTGATAGTGCAATTAGAATTTCTTTTGCACCATTTAACACAAAAGAAGATATAAATGCCCTTTTAGATGGCTTTGAACAGGGCATTAAAATGCTAAAAAGATAAAATTTAAGTGAGGAAAATATATGAAAGAAGTTTTACTATTAAAATGTGGTGAGATTATTTTAAAAGGTCTTAATAGAAAGGCTTTTGAAGATAAACTGCTTGGTAATATCAAACGCAGATTAAAACATGTTGCAGATTGTGAGGTATATATGCGTCAATCTGTAATCTATGTTTGGATTGGCGAAAATGCAGATGCTGATGCGATTGTTGACACTGTTTCCAAAATTTTTGGTATAAATTTAATCTGTCGTGCGGCTGTCTGTGAAAAAACACTTGAGGCTATGCAACAAACCGCAGAGGAATATTTAAAAGATAAAATTGCAGCAGCTCATAGTTTTAAGGTTGAAACTAAACGTGGTGACAAGCGTTTCCCAATGACATCTATTCAAGTTTCTCAGAAAATCGGTGGTGAACTTGCATTTAAATATAAGCATATGAAGCCAGATATGCATAATCCAGAATTAACTGTTTATTTTGAAATCCGTGACCAATATGCATTTGTGCATTCTGGTGCGGTAGCGGGTGCAGGTGGTATGCCTGTGGGTACAAATGGAAAGGCGGCTATTTTGCTTTCTGGTGGTATTGACTCCCCAGTTGCTGGATATATGATGTCTAAACGTGGATTAGAACTAACTGCAATTCATTTCTTTAGTTATCCATATACATCAGAAAGAGCTAAAGAAAAAGTTATTGAACTTGCTGAAATTATGACCGCTTATACTGGTCGTATGCCTGTTTTAGTTGTTCCTTTTACCAAAATTCAAGAACAAATCCGTGAACATTGTCACGAGGAATTATTTACACTTATTATGCGTCGCTTTATGATGCGTATTGCTGAAAAACTCGCTATTCGTGAGGGTTGCGGAGGTTTAATCACTGGCGAAAGTTTAGGTCAAGTTGCAAGTCAAACTATGCCCGCTATGGCTGTAACTGGTGCAGTATGTGAACTTCCTATATTCCGCCCTGTTATCGGTATGGATAAAGAGGAAATTATAAAAATTGCCCGCAAAATTGGCACTTTTGAAACCTCAATTTTGCCTTATGAAGATTGCTGTACGGTATTTACTCCTAAACACCCTAATACTAAGCCTAAAATGTTTAAAATACTAGAGGCAGAAAAAAATCTTGACGTTGATGCTTTGGTTGATGAGGCAACCCAAGGCACAGAGGTTATTTATACTAAATTTAAAGCATAATTATTTTTTGGAGGCGATAGCATGAACGCAGAACTAATCGCAGTCGGAACAGAAATATTGTTAGGTCAAATTGTAAATACTGATGCTCAGATTATCTCTCAAGGACTTAGTGAGCTTGGTATAAATGTATATTATCAAACTGTTGTAGGGGATAATCCAGAACGTTTAAAAGATGTAATTTTACAGGCTAAAAACAGAGCTGATATTATTATAACTACTGGAGGGCTAGGACCAACACTTGATGACCTTACAAAAGAAACCCTTGCAGAGGCTTTCAATAAAAAACTTGTTTTACATGAAAAATCACTAGAAGACATAAAAAACTTTTTTGATAAAATTGGTAAGACAATGACACCAAACAATGAAAAACAGGCATGGTTACCAGAGGGTTGCACTGTTTTTACCAATGAATGGGGAACTGCTCCTGCTTGTGGTTTTGAATGTGATGGTAAATATGTGATAATGCTCCCAGGACCTCCAAGAGAATGTGAACCTATATTTAAAAAATATGCTATGCCGTTTTTATACCCGCTTGCAGGTGGTTGTATTAAATCGCACAATATAAGAATGTTTGGTATAGGTGAAAGTGCTATGGAAATCAAACTGCATAATTTAATGCAGTCTATGCAAAATCCTACAATAGCACCTTATGCTAAAACCTCAGAGTGTTTTGTTAGAATTACTGCAAAAGCTGAAACAGAACAAGAGGCGGAAGAAATGCTTGAACCTGTTGTCAAGCAAGTTAAGGATATTATAGGCGATGATGTCTATGGTGTTGATGTGGACTCCCTTGAACAGGTTGTCGGTCAACTTCTAATTAAAAATAATATGACATTATCTGTTGCTGAAAGCTGCACAGGCGGTTTATTATCAAAACGTATAACTGACTTAGCAGGTGCATCTGCTTATTATATGGGCGGAGTTTGTTCATATTCTAATGATGTAAAAATGAAAGTATTAGGCGTTAAGGCTGAAACACTTGAAAAATATGGTGCCGTATCAGCTCAAACGGCTGAGGAAATGGCAAAAGGTGTTTCTGAGCGTTTAGGTACTGATGTGGGTGTAGGTATAACAGGTATTGCAGGGCCAGATGGTGGAACAACTGAAAAGCCTGTCGGTCTTGTTTATATAAGCGTTTATATAAAAGGCAAGCATATAACAAGAAAAACCAATAACACCAATGGTCGTGATAGAGTTAGAAACCATGCCGCCTCACTCGCCCTTGATATTATACGCAGAGAACTACAATAAACTTCATAACAGTTTCTATGTTATTCGTGTATATTGATGTATAAATTAGTGCACAATTTGTAAAAATTTAGTGTATTGCAAAAAATAAACAAAAACAGTCCGGTGTTTTCCAAAAATACTGGACATTTTTTTTATGTTATTGTATACTATATCTAGTAAATGAGAACTTAGCGTCGGATAAACTGTGCGATGGCAACAAAAAGCTAGGCAAAAGGAAACAAATGGATAGTATCCGAGCAGATTCTACATCCAAAAAAGGAGATGAATGCATGGAAATAAAAGCAATTAGTCTGGAAGAGCATCTTTCATTGTTCCACTCTGGTAAAGATTGTCATGCGTATGAATTTATGGGTTCACACCCTGCGGAATGTGATGGTAAAAACGGTTATATGTTTCGTGTATATGCACCTAATGCGGCAAGCGTTGCGGTAATGGGTGAGTTTAATAATTGGAACAGAACCGCACATCAAATGCATAGAAATGAAGATGGTATATGGGAAATATTTATTCCTGATGTGCGTAAATTTGATACATATAAATATGCAATCCGTACACCAGAAGGTTATGAGCTTGACAAAGCTGACCCTTATGCGTTTCACTCCGAAACACGTCCAGGTAACGGCTCTAAGATATTTGATATAGATTGCTATAAATGGAACGATGATAGTTGGCTATCTTGGCGTAGTAAACATGAACCTTATAGTCAACCAGTTAATATTTATGAAGTTCATGCTGGTTCTTGGAAACGCAATGCTGATGATTCTTTTTATTCATATCGTCAACTTGCAGATGAACTTATCCCTTATGCTAAAGAAATGGGTTACACTCATATAGAACTTATGCCTTTGACCGAACACCCTTTAGATGCGTCTTGGGGTTATCAAGTTACTGGTTATTTTGCCGCAACCTCTCGTTATGGTACTCCAGATGACCTTATGTATTTTGTAGATAAGGCTCACCAAACTGGTATGGGTGTAATTATGGACTGGGTTCCTGCTCATTTCCCTAAAGATGGTCATGGACTTGTAGAGTTTGATGGCTCATACTTATACGAATATGCCGACCCACTTAAAATGGAGCATAAAGAATGGGGAACTAGGGTTTTTGATTATGGCAAAATTTCTGTTAGAAACCTTCTATTCTCATCAGCTATGTTCTGGATTGAAAAGTTCCATATAGATGGTTTACGTGTTGATGCAGTTGCTTCTATGCTTTATTTGGATTATAACCGTCAAGGCGAATGGCGTCCTAATATTCATGGAGGTAGAGAAAACTTAGAGGCGGTTGACTTTTTAAGACTGCTAAATGAAATGGTTTTAACTGCTCACCCAGATTGTATGATGATTGCTGAAGAGTCTACCGCTTGGCCTATGGTTACTAAACCAGGTTATATGGGCGGTTTGGGCTTTAACTTCAAATGGAACATGGGTTGGATGAATGATATGCTTTGTTATATCGGTGCAGACCCATTCTTCAGAAAAGATATGCATGACAAAATCACTTTTTCATTTATGTATGCTTTTTCTGAAAACTATATATTGCCACTTTCTCATGATGAAGTTGTGCACGGCAAAAAATCTTTACTTGATAAAATGCCTGACCCTTATGAAAATAAATTCGCTTCTCTGCGAACATTATTCGGTTATATGATTGCACACCCAGGCAAGAAAATGCTATTTATGGGAGGTGAGTTCGGTCAGTTCTCTGAATGGTCAGAGGCAAAACAATTAGACTGGATGCTTCTTGGTTACGATTCTCATAGACAAATGCGTGCCTATGTTAAGGCTCTTAATATGTTCTATCTGGGACAAAAGGAGCTTTGGGAAAATGATACAGATTGGCATGGTTTCTCATGGATTTCACATGATGACAATGTTAATAATATCATTGCATTCCGCAGAATTGCAAAAGATGGAAGCGAGATTATTTGTGTGGCTAACTTTGCCCCTGTTTATCATGAAAGCTACAAAATAGGTGTTCCTTTCGCTGGAACTTATGAAGAAATATTCTCTTCTGATAGCGTAGAGTTTGGCGGTGGTGGCGTTTCTAATGGTAAAAAACGTACAAAGGCTGCTGAACTCCATGGAATGGAAAATATTATAGACCTAAAAGTAGCACCTCTTTCTGTAATGTTCCTTCGTGGTAAGCCTCGTGCAAAACGTGCAACTCCAACTAAAACCGCAACTGCTAAGAAGTCAACAACTTCTAAAACAGCTACAAAACGCACAAGTGTTAAAAAAACCACAAAGAAAACATCAGATAAATAATTGTTATTATAATAGCGGAATTGAGCATATGGCTCACCGCTTTCACAAAATCTTAAAGTATTGGGAAAGAAACGGAGAATCACATCATGTATCGCAAAAAAGAATGTGTTGCAATGCTCCTTGCAGGTGGACAGGGAAGCAGACTGTATGTATTAACAACAAAAGTCGCAAAACCAGCAGTTCCTTTCGGTGGTAAGTATAAAATTATTGACTTCCCACTTTCTAACTGCATTAACTCTGGTATTGATACCGTTGGTGTACTTACACAATATGAGCCTCATGCTCTTAATGCTTATGTAGGTGCAGGTCAAACTTGGGATTTAGACCGCTTAAATGGTGGCGTTTATATCCTTCCTCCTTATCAAAAAGGTAAAACTTCAGAGTGGTATAAAGGTACTGCTAACGCTATTTATCAGAATATCGGCTTTGTTGATGAATATGACCCAGAGTATGTACTTATACTATCTGGTGACCACATCTACAAGATGAACTATAATAAAATGCTTCAGCAGCACAAAAAGACTGGCGCAGATGCTACAATAGCTGTTATTGATGTACCACTTGATGAGGCTTCTCGTTTCGGTATCATGAATTGCCATGAAGATGGTACAATTTATGAATTCGAGGAGAAACCAAAAAAACCTAAGTCAACACTCGCTTCTATGGGTATCTATATCTTTACATGGAAAAAACTTCGTCAGTACCTAACTGCTGATGAGAAAAAACCAGAATCTTCTTATGACTTTGGTAAAGATATTATTCCTGATATGTTAGCGGCTGGTGAAAAACTTGTTTCCTTCCGCTTTGAAGGCTATTGGAAAGACGTTGGTACTATTGAGTCACTTTGGGAAGCTAATATGGACCTTTTAAGCCCTAAATCTGGTCTTAACCTTACTGACGATAGCTGGAAAATCTATGGCAGAAACAATGGTGCACCTCCACACTATACAAGCAAAGATGCAAATGTTACTCACTCGCTTGTATCTGAAGGCTGTGAAATTATGGGTAATGTTTCTGAGTCCATATTATTCTCAGATGTTACTATTGGTAAGGGTGCAAAAGTTGAATATTCTATCCTGATGCCAGGTGCTGTTATTGAGCCAGGTGCGGTTGTGCGTTATGCAATCGTTGCTGAAAATGCTCGAATTTGTGAAAAGGCACAGGTAGGCGGCACTCCAACAGATGTTGGTCCTGATGATTGGGGTGTTGCAGTTGTTGCAGCCGAAGTTAGAATTGGCAAGGGTGCAACATTAAAGGCTAAGGAAATGGCAGATAAAGATCTTCCAGATGAGATTTAAGGAAAAGGGGAAGCGTACAAATGAAAAACGTGTTAGGCATTATCATTGCCGTTGATAACGACAATGACCTGCGTGAAATTACAGAACATCGTACAGTTGCAGCTGTTCCATTTGGTGGCAGATATCGTATTGTAGACTTTATGCTATCAAATATGGTTAACTCAGGTATTTTCCGTATTGGTCTACTTATGAAAGACAAATATCAATCACTTATTGACCATATCGGCAATGGTAAAGATTGGGATTTATCTCGTAAAAATGGTGGCGTTACTATGCTGCCTCCTTATAGTTATTCCAAAAAATCTTCTCCACTTGTAGTTGGTGAATATCGTGGTAAAATTGATGCACTATCTGGTGCTATTGATTTCCTACAAAAGAATAGAGCAGAATATGTTGTTTTAGCTGATGGTGATATTATCGCAAATATTCCAATTGATGAAGTTATTCAGCAACATATAGACGCTGAAAATGATATCACTATGGTAGTTACCAAAAAGGGCAAGGAAAATCGATTGTCTACTTACTGCGAAATGAACCGCAGAAAGGAAATTGTAGATATTCGTGTAGGTGATAGCAATGACAGCAAGTGTAAACATGAAGCCCTTGGTGTTTATGTCATGAGCCGTCAATATTTAATACATCTTATCGCTGATTGTGTAACTCATAACTGTATACATTTTGAGCGTGAGTTGTTAACTCGTGCTCTTACAGATAGCAAAATTGGTGGTTATCTATTTGGTGCTTATGCTTGTAAAATAGAAGACACTCATCAATATTTTAGAGCTAATATGGATATGCTTGATAAGGAAATCCGTGATGAAGTTTTCCTGCGTACGAGACCTATCTATACTCGTATTTGTGATGAATCTCCTGCTTATTATGGAGATAAGGCAAAAGTTGAGGACAGCTTAATTGCTGATGGTTGCCATATTGAAGGTAAAGTTGTAAATTCTATTTTATTTAGAGATGTTTTAATTGAAAAAGATGCTGTTGTAAGTAATTCAATTATTATGGAAAATGGCAGAATACTAAGCGGTGCGTCTCTTGAACATATTATAACTGACAGAGGTGTTACAATCCGTGATGGCAGAACTATGATGGGACATGAAAATTATCCTGTTGTTATCGCTAAAAGCTCTGTAATATAAAAATGACAGCTGACGGGGTGCGTTATGCATCCCGTAACTGTTTGGAGGTGCATTTATGAAAATTATGTATGTTGCCAGTGAGGTAGCCCCTTTTATAAAAACTGGTGGTCTTGGTGATGTGGCTGGTTCTCTGCCTAAGGCTTTTGCTTCAGGAGGTCATGAGGTCGCTGTTTTTTGCCCATATTATAGCCTTATCCCTCAAAAATGGCGTGAAAAAATGAATTATGTAAAAAACGCTTATGTTCAGCTTGGTTGGAGAAACCAATACTGTGGCGTTTTTGTATATGAAGAGGCTGGCGTTAAGTATTACTTTATTGATAATGAATATTATTTTGCCCGTAACCAAATTTATGGTGAATATGATGATGCTGAACGCTTTGCATTCTTTAGTAAAGCTGTACTTGAAATCTTACCAGATATCGAATTTAAACCAGATGTTATAAATTGTAATGACTGGCAAACTGCTCTTGTTCCAGTTTATTATAATTTAATGTTCTCTGGTCGTGAGTTTTATCAAGGTATTAAAACTGTATTTACTATTCATAATATTGCTTATCAAGGCAGATATGGCAGAGAAATACTTGAATATGTATTAGGTATTGACGATGCTCATTATCGCTCTGGTTTTATGGCTATGGACGGCGATGTTAATCTTATGAAGGCGGCAATTGTGGCAAGTAGTGCAGTTACTACCGTGTCACCAACCTATGCTGAGGAAATTCAAACTCCTTATTATGGTCATGGCTTAGACCCAATACTTCGTGATTGCAGCTATAAACTACATGGTATATTAAATGGTTTGGATTTAGATATGTATAATCCTGCAACAGACCCATATCTATTTAAAAATTACACAACACGAACTGTTAAAAATAAGCTAGAAAATAAAAAACAACTACTTGAAATGTGTGGTCTTGAAGGTACAGAAGAAACCCCTGTTATTGCTATAATATCTCGCTTTGCAGGTCATAAAGGTCTTGACCTTATAGAGGCTGTATTAGATGAAATTTTACAAGACGATATAAGGCTTATTGTACTTGGCAAGGGTGAATGGCGTTATGAGCAAATATTTATAGAAGCTAAAAAGCGTTATCCTGATAAAATCTCTGTTAATATTATGTTCTCTGCTGAACTTGCAAGTAAAATTTATGCTGGCAGTGATATATTACTTATGCCATCTAAATCTGAACCTTGTGGTTTGGCTCAGATGATAGCATTGCATTATGGTACTATTCCTATTGTTCGTGAAACAGGCGGTCTTAAAGATACCGTTCATGCATTTGTTGATTATCTTGGAACAGGTAATGGATTTACTTTCCATAGCTATAATGCACATGATATGCTTCATGTTATTAGAGAAGCATGTGGTGTGTTCACTTACAATAAACCAGCTTGGAAAAAACTTGTTACAGGTGGCATGAAAGAAGACTTTAGTTGGTCTGCTTCTGCAAAACTATATGAGGAACTTTATAAATCTATCTAATAACATGGGCGGTATTTCATAATCTGGAATACCGCTCAAGTAAATAATATTGGGGGCATAAAATAAAAAGCATGGCAAAACAATATCGCAAGAAAGAAATTATAAGTAATATTTTAAAAAACTTAAAGCAAGATTTCGAAATTGAGGATATATCTCAAGCGAGTTATACACAAATATATCACGCTTGTGCAAAGTATATACAATCTGAACTTTATGAACTGATGGTACAAACCGAAAAAGCACAAAGATTAGAGCGAAAAGTACATTTTATATGTATGGAGATTTTAATAGGTCGTTCTCTTAAAAATAATGCATATAATCTGAATATGTTTGAGGTTTTAAAAGATGCTTGTGAAGATTTACAGATTGATATAAATAAAATGTTATCAGTTGAAAGAGATGCAGGGCTTGGCAGTGGCTCAATAGGCAGATTAGCCGCATGTTATGGAGATGCAGTTGCAACTATTGGAGTTGCAGGCACAGGATATACCATTAGATATGAAGAAGGAAACTTTATTCAGAAAATAGAAAATGGTGAACAAATAGAACTCCCTGACTTATGGCTTGAAACTGGTGATGTTTGGCAGGTTAAAAACGAAAAAGATACTAAAATAGTAAAGTTTGGCGGTCAAGTATATGAGATGTGGAATAATAATGCACTTGAAATAAATTATAAAGATGCTTTTGAAGTGCTTGCAGTTCCTTATGATATAACAACATCTGGTTATCACACCGACCATACTGTTAAATTAAGACTGTGGCAAGCGAAAAGCCCATTGCTTGATGACAAAGAAAAAATTAAAGATGCTGAAGTTATATCAAAAACACTTATAACAGATGATATTACTAAAAAAGGCAAAGAGCAAAAGTTAAAACAGCAATATTTTCTAGTATCTGCAACTGTTCAAGATATTTGTAAAAAACATAAAGAAATATATGGCACATTAGAAAATTTTGCAGAGAAAAATGTAATCCATCTAAATGACACTCATTCTGTTTTGGTAATACCTGAGCTTATGCGTATTCTATTAGATGAAGAAAAAATGAGCTGGGAGTTTGCTTGGAATATAACAACTCAGTCAATAGCTTATACAAATCATACAATGCGTCAAGATGGTTTGGAATTTTGGTCTGTTGATATGATTGAAAAATTTATGCCTAGAATTATGAGCATTGTAAATGAAATAAATCGCAGATATAATGCAATGCTTACAGCATACTATCCAGATGATATTAATAAAATTAAGAGAATGCTTGTAATATGTGATAATCGTATAAATATGGCTAATCTTGCTATTATTGGTTCATTCTCTGTAAATGGTGTTTCAACATTACACAGTGAAATGCTTAAAAATCATGTTTTTCCTGACCTTTATTCAATATATCCTGCAAAGTTTAGACAAATAACAAATGGTATATCTGTAAGACGCTGGCTTTGTCAAGCAAATCCAGAACTTACTAATCTTATATCTTCTAAAATCGGAAAAGGCTTTATTACAAACCCATTAGAGTTACATGTTTTAGCTGGCTTAGGTGATGACCAAAAGCTTTTAAATGATATTGGCAGAGTTAAACTCAATAATAAAAAGCGTTTAGCTCAATATATACTTGATAAAACAGGTATAAAAGTAGATGTAAACACAATGTTTGATATACATTGTAAAAATATCTATATGCATAAGCGTCATTTGATGTATTTAATGCATGTTTTAAATATTTATAACAAAATTAAGAAAAATGAAGAACCATTGCTTGTTCCAAGAACATTTATTATGTGTGCTAGGGCAATGCCATCACATAAAATAGAAAAGAAAATTATCAGACTTATTCATTCAATAGCTAATATGATAAATAATGATTGTTATGTAAATAAATTTATTAAATTTGTATTTTTAGAGGATTACAATGTTTCATTAGCTGAGATTGTTATACCTGCGGCAGATTTATCAGAACAAATTTCACTTACAGGTAGCGAAGCATCTGGTACTGGTAATATGAAATTTATGATGAATGGTGCAGTTACTATTGGCACATGGGACGGTGCTAATATAGAAATAGAGAAAACCGTAGGTCGTGAAAATATTCTATTGTTTGGCACTCAACCAAGTGAAGCATTTACAGGTAGAGTAATACCTGAAGATTATAATACAATATGTCCAGAACTTAAATCTGCTGTTGAATGTATTAAGCAGGGCTTTAGTGATGGTATAGATTATCAAGATGTATTAGAGGCTGTATTTAAAGCACATAATGAGTCAGATTATTACCGCATAGGTCGTGATTTTGCCTCATATTGCAGAACTCAAGAACGTGCTGCACAGATGTACTTACGTCCTCAAAACTGGAATTATATGGCTCTTATCAATATAGCTAATAGTGGTAGATTTGCTGCTGACCGTTCAATAGCTGAATATGCACAAAATATTTGGCGTGTACCGTCTGAATTTTCATTTTAATTTTTTATGCTGTCTGTAATTATAGACAGCTTTTTTTATTAAAGAAAACATTCTTGAACACTTAAAAAATATATCATAATGTGTTATACTTATTCTGTATCGCTATGCAATGTTTAAGCTAAATATGCTTAAATAAAAAAGGAGATATTTTTAATGAGTGAAATTTCAAATATTTATTGTTCAAGATTAGAATCATATAAAAAACCATTTGGTGCTGTTAAAGCTGGAGACGATGTGCAAATATGCATTTATCCAAGAAGAAATACTGGTGTTTTATATGCTGAATTTATTATAAAAGCTGATAATGAAAATGAGCCTAGACATATACCTATGAGGTGGAGTGGATATGAGGGTTATCGTGATTGTTATAAAGTGAATTTTAAAGTGGGTGACGCAGGACTTTATTGGTATGCATTTAAAATCGTAACCGCTTATGATGAATATTATATTGTAAAAACATCTGGCGGTCGTGGTGATGTTTGCAAAGAAATGGGCGATATGTTCCAGATGACCGTTTTTGATGGTGAGTATAAAGTAGCTGATTGGTTTGGTCAAGGTATAACTTATAACATTTTCCCTGACCGCTTTTGTAGAACAGAAGTTCCTAAAAAAACAGGTTGGCGTACAACTAGAAATATACATGAAAATTGGTCTGATATACCTGTTTATTTGCCAGATGAAAAAGGCGAAATCTGGAATAATGATTTCTTTGGTGGAAGCATTAAAGGTGTAATTTCAAAACTTGATTACCTTAAAAGCCTAAATGTCAAAACAATATATTTTAATCCTATTTTTGAAGCATTTTCAAATCACCGATATGACACAGGTAATTATAAAAATATTGACCCTATGATGGGAACTGAAGAAGATTTTAAAGAGCTTTGCTCAAAGGCTAAAGAATATGGTATGCGTGTTATTTTAGACGGTGTTTTTAGTCATACAGGCTATGACAGCGAATATTTTAATGCAAGAAATAACTATGATAGCATAGGTGCATATCAGTCAAAAGACTCTAAATATTATTCATGGTATGATTTCTCAGAATGGCCTAATAAATATTCCTCTTGGTGGGGAATTTACACCTTACCACAGGTAAATGAAATGAATGAAGATTATTTGAATTATATAATTGAGGGTGAGGACAGCGTAATTAAACATTGGCTTAATGCTGGTGCATCGGGTTGGCGTTTAGATGTTGCTGATGAATTGCCTGACGAGTTCATAGCAAAACTAAATGCTTCTGCAAGAAGTGTTAAGGAAGATGCACTTGTTATAGGTGAAGTTTGGGAAGATGCGTCAAATAAAATAAGTTATGATGTTAGACGTAAATACTTTCAAGGCGGAGAACTCGATAGTGTTATGAATTATCCTTTGCGTGATGGTGTGCTTGCCTATTTATGTGGTGCACCAGCAGAAGATTTTATGGAAAGAATGGAAACACTTCGTGAAAATTATCCAACAGCCATTTTCCATAACCTTATGAATATTATAAGCACACACGATACACCTAGAGCATTAACTTTATTTGGTGCAGATGCAAGCGATTGGAACCAAAGTAGACAATTTCGTGCTAATCGTTGGCTTGAGGGTGAAGAACGTGAAATGGCAAAACGTAAACTATTTATGGCGGCTGTAATACAGTTTACTATGCCTGGTTCACCAACAATTTATTATGGTGATGAGGCAGGTCAACAAGGATATGAAGACCCATTCAATAGAAGAACTTATCCTTGGGGTAATGAAGATACTGAAATATTAGAGTTTTATAAAAAGCTTGGTGAGGTTAGAAGCTCAAGTGAGGCTCTTAATAAAGGGCAGTTAAGATTTTTAGAGGCTGATAATGATATTTTAATCTATGAGCGTCAAACACAAAATGAACAAATGATTATATTTGTAAATCGTGGCTATGAAACTGTTTATTATGCGGTTGAAAACTCCAAAAAAATAATACCTGTTTTTGGTCAGCCAGAAATATATATAGATGAAAACGAACTTGAGTCAATCGCTTTAGAGGCTGAAAAGGCTTATATAGTCAAAATTATAAAGGAGGATAACCAAAATGGATTTTACAGAGAAAACTTTAGACCAAACATATCATTTTCGTGGTAAAATCATGTCTGCAAGAGTGGATAATATAGAATTGCCAAACGGTAAACCTGCAATCCGTGAGGTTTGCGAACATGTTGGCGGTGTTGGTATACTGCCAATAGATGAAAATGGTAATGTTATTTTAGTTCGTCAATTTAGATATCCTTATAAAGAAGTTATTTATGAAATTCCAGCAGGTAAACTTGACCACGGTGCTGAAAATATTGAAGATTGTGGCAGACGTGAACTCAAAGAAGAAACAGGTTTTACTGCTAAAAATATGATTAAACTTGGTGAGGTTTATCCATCTCCTGGTTTTCTCAATGAAATTGTATATCTTTATGCGGCAACTGGTCTAACAGCAGGTGAAATGTCACCTGATGAAGACGAATTTGTAGAACATGTTCGTATGCCGTTTGCAGAGTTTGAAGCTAAAATTGCATCTGATGAAATCCGTGATGCTAAAACTGTTATGGCGGCTTATAGAGCAAGATTAAACGGTTTGATTGGGTAAAATAAACCTAATCACCATGGGAAAGGAGAAAATTTATGTCAAAAACCATTCTTGTGGTGGAAGATGAAAAGGCTATTGCTGATATTTTGGTATTTAATTTACAGCGTGAAGGTTATCAAACTTTAGAAGCCAATAATGGTGCTGATGGTTTAAAATTAGCACTTGAAAAATCACCTGACCTTATATTGCTTGATGTTATGTTGCCTCAGATGGACGGCTTTGAAGTATGTAAAAAAGTACGCATGAGCTCTGAAGTGCCAATTCTTATGCTTACAGCAAGAGAAGAAGAAACTGATAAAATATTAGGACTTGAACTGGGTGCTGACGATTATATAACAAAGCCATTTTCTATGCGTGAGCTTATGGCAAGAGTTAAAGCAAATATGAGAAGAAGTATCCCTAATGATGAGGAAGTTAAAACAACATCGTCAGATGGTTTGCAGATAAAAGCTTCTAATGGTTCAATCTATAAACACGGTAAACAGCTTGATTTATCTGTTAGAGAATTTGAGCTTTTGACATTTTTAGCCGCCACTCCTGGACAAGTTTATTCAAGAGAGCAACTTATGGAAAAGGTTTGGGGTTATGAATACTATGGTGATTTAAGAGCGGTTGATGTGGCTATTCGTAGACTTCGTGAAAAAATAGAAGATGAGTCAGCTCAGCCTAGATATATTATCACTAAACGTGGACTTGGATATTATTTCTCAGAAACCGAAAAATTAGAAAGTATTTAAGGGGCTATTCATGGAAAATAATAAAAAAATGGCTGTTGGCATGTTTCGCAGTCTGCACATGAAATTAGTTCTTATTTTGATATTGCTTATTATATCTGTTATGGTGGTTACCGGCACATTTCTTATAAATAGTGTCGGTAACTATTATCTAAAGGATTTTCAAGACCAAATGACTAGAGTTTTTACATTTGATTTAAGAGAAGCTCTGGAAGAAGCCGCTTATCAGCCAAATGCGGCTGAGCAATTAAATGAAATGATAAATGTAAGGGCAGGCTCATTGGGAATTGATAGCCATAGAAATTATTATATACTAGATAGTGCAGGTAATTATTTAAGTGGTTCAAGAGAAAAAGGCAGTGCAGAAATCACAATAACACCTAATTTATTATCTGCTATGGCAGGTCAAATAGGACTTAAAAATGCAGTTATAGACCATTATATTGACGCTGCATACCCTGTTGAGGGTGAAAATGAAACTTTTATTGTCTATATTAAAGATGATAAACAGGAAATTCAAGAACTTTCATGGCGTTTCTTTAGTATTGTTATGGAGGCTATGTTATTCGGGCTTTTGGTTGTTGTGTTATTAAGCTTTTTACTTAGCAAAACCATAACAACTCCTATTGAAAATATAACTAAGCAAGCAAAACTTGTGGCGTCTGGTGATTATAGTCATAGACTTGAAATACAATCTGGTGACGAAATAGGAAACCTTTCAGAAACATTTAACTATATGGCGGAAATGTTACAAAACACCATAGGTGAAGTGCAAGATGAAAGAGATAAATTAAACACTTTGTTTTTACATATGTCAGATGGTGTGGCAGCGTTTTCTATGGACGGAAAAGTTATTCATATGAACCCTGCAACCGAACGTTTACTTGATATAAATTTTGATGAAAATATGAGCTTTAAAGATGTGTTTACAGATATAGAATTACCTGAGACACTTGCACAAAAGCGTTCTATAAGTCATGAAATAGTTAGAAAAAATCGTGTTTTACAAGTGCTATTTGCCTCTTTTGGAGCAAGAGAAAGCGAACGTGGTATTATTGCTGTTATACATGATATAACCGAACAGAAAAAACTTGATGATGCAAGACGTGAATTTGTTGCTAATGTATCACATGAGCTTAGAACTCCACTTACAAATATTAAAAGCTATACTGAAACCCTTATGGACGCAGCAGGCGAACTTCCACCAGATACTGAAAAACGTTTTCTAGGTGTTATAACAGGCGAGGCTGATAGAATGACTCGTATTGTTAAAGATTTGCTCACACTCTCTAAACTTGATTATGGCAGAATGGATTTATCTTTTAGACGTTTTTCAATTCAGCAAATGCTTGAAAGCGTTTATACTGCTATGGAGCTTGACGCTCAAAAAAATGGTCATTCACTTGCAATGTATATTCCAAAACCACTTCCAGAAATTATGGGAGATAAAGAGCGTTTGGAACAAGTTGTCGTAAATATTATTTCAAATTCTATAAAATATACTCCAAATGGTGGCAGAATATTTTTATTTGCAGACCAAATGGACGCTAAAACAGTGCGTATCCGTGTTGTTGATAATGGCATAGGTATACCAAAAGAGGATTTACCAAGACTGTTTGAGCGTTTTTATAGAGTTGACAAAGCAAGGTCAAGAGAAAAAGGCGGAACAGGTTTGGGGCTTGCAATAGCTAAAGAAATGGTTAAAGCCCATAATGGTAAAATATTCCTTGAAAGCGAAACCGATAAAGGCACAGAAGTTACTATACTTCTACCTATTGAGCAAGAGGGTAATTTAGAATGCAAAAAAGAAATAAACTCAAAAACCTGATTTTATTTGTATCATTTATTGCTATGATTCCACTTACTGCACTTGCATGGCTTTCATATCTTGATACTTCAAGTGTGCCTGAAGACTCAATTTTTGCTTCACTTTATCAGCGTGTAACCTATGGGGTGAGTGGTTTTGAAATAAAAACAGGCAATAATCCAGCAGCAATGCCCACTAGAATAGCTATTAAAGATAATGGCATAACAAATGGTGCACAATATCACGAGGCTTCTGTATCTGTCTTTTATGAGTCTATGCATGAAACTATTGGAAAGGCTCTTGCAAATCAAGGTGAGTTTCAGACAACTGATTTAACCGATTTAAAACAAAGCCTAAAGCTAAATGGAATTTATTTTGGCTATGAGGGCAGTTTGCCAATATCGCTTTTAGCAAACTGGATGGGACAAACATCTAAAGATGAAATTGCTACGGATATAATTTGGCTTGATGAAAATGGTACACTTTATATTCATACAATAAGCGGTTTTAAAAAGAAAAATACAGATATTAAAAAATGGGATATTGATGTGAGTAAGCTTCCAACGAATAAATGTATATTTGCAGCCGATGACGATATGTTCCAAAAAATAAGACCTGATACACTTATCTTTGAAAATGATATAGTTCAAGCGGAAAAATACTCCGTTAGCGTTCCAGATTTTTTAAATGCACAAAACGGAACAAGTCTTACAAATTTATTATCTGCTTTTTCATATGATTTATATGTAAACCGATATGAGGAAAACCAAGGTGAAACTATGGTTTTTGTAGAGGATTACAGTACACTCCATGTGTCTAAAGATGGCACGGTTGTTTTTAATGCGTCAGCAAATGAGGGCGGTATAGATGTAAGTAGTGACCCTGAATATTCAAATGAACTTACTGTGCAAATGGATTTAGCAGTAACTCTTATTAGAGAGGTTCAAAATAGTATGGGCGACACTTCACAGGCAATGCTCTATGCTATAACAGGAAATAATGATGAAAAAGTATTCACTTTTATTCAGTGTATAGGCGGTATTCCTGTAAAAACAGAAAAACCTTTTGCTCAACTTGTTATACAAAACAATAAACTCATGGAAGCTAGATTTCAGCTCAAAAGCTTTAATCAAACAGGTGTTCAAACGGCTGTAATACCTACAAGACAGGCAGCAGCCGCTTCTAATAATGAATTGTTTAGACTTATGCTGGTTTATACACAAGATGAACAAATGAATTTCACTGCACAATGCGTTTACAGATTTTAAATGTAAAGGAGGTAAATGTAAGTGCAATGGGGTAAAATTAAAAGTATTTTAATCATAATTTTATTACTTGTTGATGCTTTTTTAATCGGTGTTTTGGTTGTAAAATGGGCAAGTGAACAACAACGTGAACAGGAAATGTTTAAAAATTTGCAGACAGTTCTTGCAAAGAATAATATAACTATGCAAGATATGGATTTACCTAAAGAGGCAATGATGCCACAACTTATTATTGACCAAAGCAGAACAGATGAATTAAAAGTCGCACATAAACTCTTGGGTGAAGATGCTGTTCAAATAAATAGTGATAATTCACTTAGTTTTAAAAGTGACTTAGGTGAAGTTTGTTGGAGTGACAGCGGACAAATAAATGCCATTATAACACCAGAAAATTATAAAAAGCCAGACGAAAATTCAGTGGAAAAAGAAACTGATACATTGCTTAAAAGTATAGATATAAACCCAGTTGGATTAGAGATAAATGTAAAAGATTTTTCGGCTGTGGCAAGTTTTAAAACCGCTGGTTATGAGGTTTTTAATCGAAATTTAACAATAGTGTTTTCTGATGACAACATAACAATAAATGGGAAATGGACTTTTTCTGAACCTTACGCAACAAGAAATAATTTGTATTCAACATATAATCCTATTGATAGCATTATTTGGTTTGCTGAACAGAAAAAAGCAAATAAAATCTATGATATTGATGCAGGGTTATTGCTTGTTAACGGTGCAGGAAGTCAAATGCAACTTTCACCTGTTTGGAGAATAAAAACAGAAAATGGATATTTCTATGTAGACCCAGTAAAAAATGAAATCGTTTAAGACGAAAAAATTGTTATTTTAGCTATAAGAAAATATTAGGTTTCAAGCTTAAAAATACTTTACTTTACAGCATGTGTTGTGTTAAAATATTTAAAGCGTTATCACAAGTATTTAATAATGCGTAAAATAATATTATGTTAACACCATGCGAATATTACTAATTTATATTCGCTTTTTTAATATATTAAGGAGACTTAAGGAGACGGTTGAATTGACCAAATATGTCATAAATGGCGGTAAACGCCTTAACGGAGAAGTGACCATCAGCGGTGCTAAAAACGCAGCAGTTGCCATAGTTCCAGCCGCTTTATTGGTAGATGGCCCATGTAGAATAGAAAACGTTCCTAAAATTATAGATGTTACATTACAGCTTGAAATCTTGCGTGAATTAGGCGTTTCTGTAAGACTGATAAATGCTACAACAGTTGAACTTTCAGGTGAATGTAGTCAAGATAAAGATAAAATCCCATATGACCTTATGCGTAAAATAAGAGCCTCTTATTATCTTATTGGTGCATTGCTTGGTAAATACCATAAAGCAGAGGTTACTATGCCAGGTGGTTGTAATTTTGGCGGAGTTCGTCCAATCGACCAACATATTAAAGGTTTTGAGGCTTTGGGTGCTAAAATTTCCATTCGTGAGGGTGGATATATTCATGCAGAAGCTCCAAACGGCTTAAAAGGTGCTCATATTTATTTTGATGTTGTGTCCGTTGGTGCAACTATTAATATTATGCTTGCGGCTGTGCTTGCAGACGGTATGACTATTATTGAAAATGCAGCAAAAGAACCTCATATTGTAGACCTTGCAAATTTTTTAAATGCTATGGGTGCTGATGTTAAGGGTGCTGGCACTGATGTTATTAAAATTCGTGGCGTTAAAAAAATGCATGGCGGAACATACTCTATAATTCCAGACCAAATTGAAGCAGGTACATTTATGGCAGCTGTTGCCGCTTGTGGCGGTCAGGCACTTATTAAAAATGTAATTCCAAAACACCTTGAATGTATAACAAATAAACTTGTTGAAATGGGTGTGGAGGTTACTGAATATGATGATGCTGTTTTAGTAACTCGCACAGGTAAGCTGTTAAAAACCAATATTAAAACCATGCCTTATCCAGGATTTCCAACTGATATGCAACCTCAGATGACAACTGCTTTATGTCTTGCTGATGGCACAAGTATTATAACTGAAGGCGTTTGGGATAACAGATATCGTTATACTGAAGACCTTATTAGAATGGGTGCTAATATCCATGTGGAGGGCAAAGTGGCTGTTGTTGAGGGTGTATCTGAGCTTAAAGCTGCTCCAGTTCGTGCATATGACCTGCGTGCAGGTGCAGCAATGGTTATTGCAGGACTTGCGGCAAAGGGTACAACTATGGTTGAACAAGTTACTAATATCGAGCGTGGATATGAAAATTTAGTCGAAAAGTTTGTTGGCTTGGGTGCTGATATGTATAGGTCTGAAATTCCAGATACAAGTAGCCCTATGCCAAATTCAAAATAAAGCAATTATTGGGGCGGTATTTTTGATTTCCGCCCCGATTTTCATGTAAAGGGGTGATTTAATTATTGAATAAGATAGGTTATTTTAGTATTGCAAGTGGTTCTTCTGGTAATTGCAGTCTGTTTTTTTGCGGTGACACCATAATTTTAATAGATATGGGTGTATCTGTAAGAAAACTTAATAATTCACTTTCAAGTTTAGGCTTAACAGTTGATATGTTAGATGCTGTACTTATAACGCATGAACATACTGACCATATAAAAGGACTTTCAACATTTGCTAAAAAATATAATATACCTGTTTTTATGACAAAAGGCACAGCTCATGCAGTATTGCAGAAGATACCTCATGCAAAGGATATTATACATACTTTTATAGGCTGTGAAAGCTTTTTTATTAAATCTGTTCAAGTTAAATCATTTCTAACCCCACATGATGCCAATGAAAGCGTAGGTTTTATACTTAACTGCAAAGAAATAAATTTTGGTTTTGCAACCGATTTAGGATTTATTCCTTTAAATGTAAAAAACATGCTTTCCAAATGTGATTTTGTTGTTATAGAAGCTAATCATGATATTGATATGCTTAAAAACAATGAAATATATCCCTATAAGTTAAAACAGCGTGTTTTGGGTAATTATGGTCATTTATCTAATGTAGCCTGTGCGGAATGTGTGGTTGATTTGGTGAAAAATGGGGTTAACACAATAGTTTTAGCTCATTTAAGTGAAAAAAATAATACACCTGTAAAAGCGGCAAGATATATAAATCAGATGTTATTTATAGCAGGGCTTAAATGTGACTTATTTGTTGCACCTGTAAACGAAATGGAAAAACCAATATTTTTTGAAATGGAGATGGACAAGTGCTTGGCATTAGGTTGATTTGTGTGGGTAAACTTGGGGAAAAGTTTTGGAAAGAAGCAGTTAAGGAGTATGAAAAACGGCTTGCAGGTTATTGTAAATTGGAAATAATTGAACTTCCAGAGCAACGTTTACCAGATAAACCGTCAGATGGTCAAATAACATCGGCACTACAAAAAGAAGCCGAGCTTATTCGCTCGAAAATACCTCAAGGTGCGGCTGTAATTGCTATGTGTATAGAGGGTAAAACTATGTCAAGCGAGGCTTTAGCCGATAAAATATCCGAGTTTACTTTAAATGGTATTAGTCGTTTGGCTATACTTATAGGTGGTTCTTGTGGCATGGACGAACAACTTAAAAGACAAGCTAATTTAAGATTATCTATGTCGCCAATGACATTTCCACACCATTTGGCAAGGGTTATGGTGCTTGAACAGGTTTATAGAGCACTTAATATTCAAGCTGGTGGTAAATATCACAAATAATAAAAGTCCTCTGGATAAAACCAGTGGACTTTTTATGCGAAAATTATAATATTTAGTTAACGATAGCTTAGAAGTGTTTCAACATCTTTTCGTTTTGGTGCAGGCACATCACTTTCAACAGGGTAGCCAATAGCTATAAGTGACATAAGTTCTTGGTCTTGTGGAATTTCAAGATATTTTTCAAGCTCTTTGCGGTCAAAAATACCCAAAATAACCGAACCGACACCAAATTCATGGGCAGCTAAACAAAATGTTTGAGCAGCAATGCCACAATCATAATATTGCCAGCCTTCATTTCTATCAGTTGAGTATGAACCATCACGTTCAAAACCACTTCTATTTTTAACAAAGGTTTGTGCAATAAGTGTTTTACAGTTAGATATGATTTTTGCATTGAATGTTGCATAAACTTCACAGATTTTATTTAACATTTCTGGGTTTTCAATCGCAATATAACGTGAAATCTGTGTATTTTTCCATGATGGTGCATAGGCAGAAAGAGCGATTATTTTTTCTAAAGTTTCATGTGACACCGCTTTATCAGTAAATCTTCTAATACTTCTGCGGGTTAAAATACAATCTTGTAATTCCATAAGTAACCTCCAAAGAAAAAATATATATTAACTGTTTTTAATTATAAATTCACTTTTGATTTATGTCAATTAATAACTTTAAAACCGTACTATAATGCATGAATTTATAAGCTGTAATTTGTAGATAATTATAAATGACATACAAGATATAGGGTGATATAATAAAACAGCTACAATATTTATGATGAAAGGGCGGCTTTAAATAAATGGTGTATGTTGTAAAAAAGGACCATACAAAAGAAGAATTTAATGTTAATAAGGTAATTGCAGCAGTTAATAAATCTGCAAACCGTGTATTATATGAGTTTACAAAAGATGAAACAAATAGTATTTGTAAGTATGTTGAAGATTATGTAAACCAAATGAATACATCAGAAATTCAAATTAGTCAAATGCATAATATGGTAGAAGCAGCCCTTGAACGTGTTCGTCCAGAAGTTGCAAAAAGCTATCGTGATTACCGAAATTATAAGCAAGACTTTGTCGGAATGTTGGATAGCGTTTATAAAAAAAGTCAGTCTATTATGTATATAGGGGATAAAGAAAACTCTAACACTGACTCCGCTTTAGTTTCTACAAAGCGTAGTTTAATTTTTAATCAGCTAAATAAAGAACTTTATCAAAAATTCTTTATGACCACAGAAGAATTACAAGCTTGTCGTGATGGCTATATTTATGTACATGATATGTCTGCAAGACGTGATACTATGAACTGTTGCCTGTTTGACGTTGAAAATGTGTTAAAGGGCGGCTTTGAAATGGGCAATTTATGGTATAATGAGCCTAAAACTCTTGATGTTGCATTTGATGTTATTGGTGACATAGTGCTTTCTGCGGCAAGTCAACAATATGGCGGTTTTACTGTTCCAAGTGTTGATTTACTTTTAGAGCCTTATGCTGAAAAAACATATAAAATGTTAATAGAAAAATATGCCCGTATGGGTCTTGACGCTGAAACGGTTGAAAAAGAAGCTGTTGCTGATGTTCTAAATGACTTTAAACAAGGTTTCCAAGGTTGGGAATATAAATTTAATACCGTTGCATCAAGCCGTGGTGATTATCCATTTATCACAATGACAATGGGAACTGGTACAGGTAGATTTGCTAAAATGGCATCTATTACAATGCTTGATGTTAGACGTCGTGGACAGGGTAAAAAAGGACAAAAGAAACCAGTTTTATTCCCTAAAATCGTATTTTTATATGATGAAAATTTACATGGTGAGGGAAAAGAACTTGAAGATGTTTTTGAAGCTGGTATTTTATGCTCATCAAAAGCTATGTATCCAGACTGGCTTTCCCTTTCTGGTGAGGGTTATGTGCCATCAATGTATAAAAAATACGGCAAAATTATTAGTCCTATGGGTTGTCGTGCGTTTTTATCCCCTTGGTATGAGCGTGGCGGAATGAAACCAGCAGATGAAGACGATAAGCCTGTTTTTGTTGGAAGATGGAATATTGGTGCGGTTTCTCTGCATTTACCTATGATTTTAGCTAAATCAAGACAGGAAAACCTTGATTTTTATGAAGTTTTGGATTATTATCTTGAGCTAATTCGTAAATTACATATTCGTACATATGCATATCTGGGTGAAATGAGAGCATCAACAAACCCACTGGCTTATTGTGAGGGCGGTTTTTATGGCGGCCATTTGGGAATAAATGATAAAATTAAGCCTATTATGAAAACTGCAACAGCATCTTTTGGCATAACCGCATTAAATGAGCTACAAATGCTTTATAATGGAAAGAGTTTGGTTGAAGATGGCGAGTTTGCTAAAGAAGTGCTTGAATATATAAATGAAAAAGTTAACCAGTTTAAAGAAGAAGATGGTTATCTTTATGCCATTTATGGCACACCAGCGGAAAGTCTTTGCGGTTTACAGGTTCACCAGTTTAGAGCTAAATATGGTATAGTTGAGGGTGTATCCGATAGGGAATATGTTTCTAATAGTTTCCATTGTCATGTAGCAGAAGACATTACACCTATCCAAAAGCAAAACCTTGAATATCGTTATTGGAATTTATGCAACGGTGGTAAAATACAATATGTTAAATATCCAATAGATTATAATTTAGAAGCTATTCGCACAATGGTTCGTCGTGCTATGAAAATGGGCTTTTATGAGGGTGTTAATTTATCACTTGCTTATTGTAATGATTGTGGACATGAAGAACTATCTATGGATACATGTCCAAAATGTGGCAGTCGAAACCTTACAAAAATTGAGCGTATGAACGGTTATTTATCTTATTCTCGTGTTAAAGGAGATACTCGTTTAAACGAAGCAAAAATGGCAGAAATTGCAGAAAGAAAGAGTATGTAAATGCGTTATCATAATATTACAAAAGATGATATGTTAAATGGTGAAGGAATAAGAGTTGTTCTTTGGGTTGCAGGATGTGAACACGCTTGTGAAGGCTGTCACAATCCTATAACATGGGACGAGCATGGCGGTTTAGAATTTGATGATGAGGCAAAACAAGAAATCTTTGCCGAGCTAGAGAACGACTATGTTTCAGGTATAACTTTATCTGGTGGAGACCCATTATTTATATCAAACCGTGAGGCAATAACCGAACTTTGTAAAGAAATACGTGAGAAATTTCCAACAAAAACAATATGGTTATACACAGGTTATCGCTTTGAACAAATAAAAAATTTACCAGTTGTAAAGTTAGTTGATGTGATAGTAGATGGTAGATTTGTAAACTCTCTAAAAGATGCAAAACTTCCTTGGAGAGGTAGCGAAAATCAAAGGGTTATAGACGTGCCAAAAACATTTAAACTTAAACAGATTGTGCTTTTATCTGAGCCTGAATATAATTGATTGAGGGTTAAAAATGGAAATTAAAATAAAATATTTTACTGATAAAATTGAAAAACTGCGTTATATAGATGGTAAATCCGATTGGATTGATTTAAGAGCTGCTGAAGATATAGAGTTAAAAGCAGGCGAATTTAAACTTATTCCACTAGGAATTGCAATGCAACTTCCTAAAGGTTATGAAGCTCACATTGTGCCAAGAAGTTCTACTTTTAAGAATTTTGGAATTATACAAACAAATTCAATGGGTGTTGTTGATGAGACCTATTGTGGAGATAATGACCAGTGGTTTATGCCTGCATATGCACTAAGGGATACTAAAATTCTAGTGAATGATAGAGTGTGTCAATTTAGAATTATGGAACATCAGCCAGCTATTTCATTTTTAGAGCAAGATGTTTTAGGTAACAAAGACCGTGGCGGTCATGGTAGTACAGGAACAAAATAAAAAACAAATCCTCTGTTTTTGAACAGAGGATTTTTAAATTTATAGAATACCGTTTTGCAGTTTTGCAGCTTTAATAGTATTTTTCATAAGCATTGTTATTGTCATAGGACCAACACCACCAGGAACAGGCGTCATATAAGAAGCTTTTTCCATAACATCGTTAGAAACGTCACCACAAACCTTGCCTTCTTCATTTCGGTTCATGCCAACATCAATTACAACTGCACCGTCCTTGACCATATCAGCGGTGATAAAGTTAGCTCGACCGACAGCAGCAACTAAGATATCAGCACCTTTGCAAATTTCAGTTAAATTACTTGTTTTGCTGTGACAGATTGTAACTGTACCATTTTTATGAAGAAGCAACATCGCCATTGGTTTACCAACAATATTTGAACGTCCAACAACAACACATTGTTTGCCTTCAGCGTTTATATTATATTCCTTTAGCAGTTCCATAACACCAGCAGGTGTGCAAGGTAGGAAATCATAATCACCAGTCATAATTTTACCAACATTTGAGGTATTAAAAGCATCTACATCTTTTTTTGGGTCAATCGCTGCAATTACAGCATCTTCACTGATTTGTTTTGGAAGTGGTAGCTGACAAAGAATACCGCTGATTTTAGGGTTTTTATTTAATGTGTTGATAAGTTCAAGAAGTTCATCTTGTGTAGCACTAGCAGGTAAAATGTGTTTTTCACTATAAAAACCACATTCTGTGCAAGCCTTTTCTTTATTTCTAACATAGATTTGACTTGCTTGGTCATCACCTACAAGTATTACTGCAAGCCCTGGAACAACGCCATTTGCTTTTAATTCTTCTGTTTCTGCTAGAATTTGACTTCTAATTTTAGCGGATAATGCCTTTCCGTCCATTTTTATTGCACTCATTTTATGCACTCCTTTATTTTTTATATTCTATTTTACCAGTTGGATTCCAAATTTGACTAAGCGTTTGTATTTTGTTTTTCTTTGCAATAACTAACAAAATACATGCTACAATCCAACTTATACATGCTAAAAACTGTGAAACTCTTATAGGTGTATTAGGTATATACAAACTATCAGTTCTAAGTCCCTCAATAATTGAACGACCAAAACCATACCAAGCCACATAAATTAAAAATATTTGACCTTTAAACTTTCTATGTTTACAGCAAAAGTGTAATATAATAAATCCAATTAAATTCCATAATGATTCATAAAAAAATGTTGGGTGAACAGGTGCTGCACCATTTATTGACATACCCCAAGGAAGAGAGGTTTCACTACCAAAAGCCTCAGCGTTTACAAAGTTGCCCCATCTGCCAAAAATCTGACCAATTATTATTCCACATGAGGCAATATCTAAAAGTTCAGCTATATTTAGTTTGTGTTTTTTACCATATATATATATTGTTATAAATGCACCTATTATACCGCCATAAATTGCAATTCCACCATTCCAAATATATAGCACAGATATTGGATTATCTTTGTATTGTTTCCATTCAAAAATAACATAATATAATCTTGCACATATAATTGCAATTGGCAAACATAACAATAATAAATCGTATAGAGTATCTTGTTTATAACCAAATTGTGTGGTTTTCTTTGACATATATAATGATGCAACGATAAAACCTATTGCTATAATTATACCATACCAATAAATATCTTTTCCAAATAGATTAAATGCAACTCTATTAAGTGTAAAACTTAAACCAAGCTGAGGAAACTCAATTAAATGTTGCATAATTAACCCCCTTAATCATTATCAAGAGGAATAACCTCAGAAAGAGTAAATCTATTTTCATTATTCCAAATTTTAAACATATTTAACAAATCATCTATTGTAATATCATCATATTGAAGTGATGAGGTTGCAAAGTTTTCATTTGCAAATGCACATTCACATTGTATTCTACATAAATCATCTGGTTGGTCAAGTGTGCGTAACATCATGCCATAATGCATATGTTTTACTCGGTTAAATTCCTCATTTGATATACCATTTTTAATAAATTCACTTATATTATCAATAATTGATTGATATACTTTTTGAGGATTTTTGCTATCTCCACTGAATAAAACACAAGCAGCATCAGGGTGAATAGTGTAACCAGCATCAAAGCGACGGTTTAAAGTGCCATCTTTATAAAGATTGTTGTAAAGCTCTGATGATTTTCCAGCAAGAATTTCACAGCAAAGCTCACCTATAAGCTGTCTTTTAGATTGTGACTCGTTTTTTGCAAGTGGAATATCCTTAATACCAATCATAAAAAATGGTTGTGGAACATTCATTTTTACAGTTATTTTGTTTTTATAAACATTATCTTGACGTTCACCATAAAAACGGTTTGCGATTTTATCAGTTTGTTTTGGTGTGTTCTTTTCTGCAATTTCAATGATTTTATTAAAATCAGCATTGCCACAAACGGTTAGAACAAGATTTTTAGGGCTATAAAATGCTTTATGGCATTTATATAATAATTCTGGGTCGATAGGAGCAATACTTTCTGCACTGCCTGCAATAGAAATTCTAATAGGGTGGTTATGATACATGCCAGCGTAAACATTTGTGTATGCGTTCCAAAATGGGTCATCATCAAGCATGCTTATTTCCTGCTCTATAATGCCCTTTTCTTTTTTTACATTTTCATCTGTAAAGTATGGAGTACATACAAATTTAGTTAAAATATCTAAATTTTCATATAAATTATCTGTACATGAAAAATAGTATGCTGTCATATTTCTACTTGTGAATGCGTTTGGACTAGCCCCTGTCTTTGCAAATTTTTGAAGTGCATTTCCGTCTTCATCTTCAAACATTTTATGTTCTAAAAAATGTGCAACTCCAGCAGGAGTATTTAAAATTTCACCATTTTGCATTTGAAACTTTTGGTCAGCCGAACCGAAATTAGTAGCAAGCATAGCAAAAGTTTTGGAAAAATTGGTTTTTGGTATATAGTACATTTTTAAACCGTTTGAAAGTACATGTGAATACATTTGTTCTCCAATTTTATAAAAAAAGTCACATGTCATATGTTTTCGCCTCCTTTCATAAAATAAACAGTGTCAAGTTCAATATTTTGACCAACTTTTATTACATTTTCTAAAGAAGATTGTTGTATTTGTTCGGATAGCTTATCCAAAGAAAGAGAAATATTATTCATAATACCGCTTTGGAAATATGATTCTAAAGTTAAAGGGCTGTCGTTCATTGATTTTAATAAATCTAAAATATTTTTTTTAGCATCAATAAGTTCTTGCTCGGTTATATTACCATTTTTCATATCATCAATTTGGGATAAAATCTCTTTTTGAGCAAGTTCAGCATTTTTATTTTCAATACCAGAAGTAATGGTCATACTTCCAGTGAATTTATCAATGCCACAAGAAGCATAATAACAAAGACTTAACTTTTCACGAACATGTTTGAAAAGGCGAGAGCCAGTATAACCACCAAGTATAGTTGAAAATAACATAAGAGCAGGATAGTTGCTATCAGTAGCGGTTATATTTGTGCGTAAACCAATGGCGAGTTTACCTTGAGAAACAGGCATAGTTTCTGTTACATATTTAGGTTCAGATGGCGGAGGAAGAATAATATTTTCAGCAGGTTTTGTATTACATTTTTTAAATGAAAATGCAGATTTAAATTTATCTGAAATTTGGTTAGGGCTAACACTTCCACAATAAAAAATTTGCATAGGTGAAGTGTCAATAAGCTGCTTTAAATATTCGGTGAGATTTTCAGCGTTTATATTTTTAATTTGCTCAATATCTCCATATTCACAAAGACCAAAAGGTTCATTTTCGTACATAATTTCACGCATACGTCTAACAACATAACTTCTGGTATCGCTTTTAAGCCTAGCAATTCTATCAATTAAATTTTGCTTTTCACTTTCAACATATTCACTTAATAAAAACCCGTTTTCTAAAGCTGGTTTTTGTATTAGTTCACAGATTAGGTCAATAACTTTATCTGTTAAATCTATTGGTGTAAAACGTTCATCAATAACATCAGCTATAAAACCAATGGCTAAATTTGCACCAGCTTTGCGAATAAGTGGAACAATTCTTGCACCATATAGCATATCAAGCTCACGGTTTAATGATAGCATATTAGGGTGATTTTGTGTACCTCTTAGTAAAACATGGGGAAGAATAGCTGCAAAACCATTGTTTTTTCTAAGTGGGACGGTCATTGTAACGCTTAAAACCGAAGTTTTAAACTGTTTTGCTTGCATACAGGTTAAAGTTATACCATTGGCAAGCGAAGAAGTAAAGGTCGTTTGCATTATTAAAACCTCGTTTCTAATAAATCGAACATATAAAATCAGTATACATTCATTTGAAAATAAAGTCTATTAAAATTTTAAAATTTTTAATAAAAAAGCTTGACATGGAAAGGTGTATATTGTAATATATTAATGTCGCAGTTGTAAAGCAAATCTCCTTTACACAGGAGGTAAATTATGAAAAATAAACCGCTAGAAATGTGCTTGCTCTTTGACTTTTACGGTGAAATGCTCACTGAAAAACAAAAAGAGTTATTTGACTTGTACTATAACGAAGACCTTTCACTTGCAGAAATCTCAGAACATATTGGAATAACTCGTCAAGGTGTGCGTGATAGCATTGTTCGTGCGGAACATACACTGCGAGATATGGAAAAAAAGTTGGGTCTGGTTTCCAGATATGGCAAAATAGACTCGCTTGTCGGTTCAATGTTAGATGATGTGCATAGATTAAGAATAATAAATTCCAATCTCTTGCATAATTCTGAGATTTCCAAACTGCTGGCTCGTTTGGATCAAAATTTGAAAACAATCGCTGATGACCGCAGCTAGTAATTGGAGGAAAGTATGGCATTTGAAGGCTTAACCGAAAAAATTTCCAATACCTTTAAAAAGCTTAAAAGCCGTGGACGACTCACCGAAGCGGATATAAAAGACGCTATGCGTGAAATTCGTCTTGCCCTTTTAGAAGCTGATGTAAACTTTAAAGTAACAAAGGATTTTGTTAAATCTGTTACTGAAAAAGCTGTCGGTGCTGATATACTCGAAAGTTTATCACCAGCACAGCAAGTAATTAAAATTGTAAATGATGAGTTGACAGCCCTTTTAGGCGGTCAAAATGCTCGTTTGATGATTGCCCCTAATCCTCCAACTATTGTTATGATGGTCGGTTTACAGGGTGCAGGTAAAACAACAAACTGTGCAAAGCTCGCTGGTTTATTTAAAAAACAACAACAACGCAGACCTTTATTGGTCGCTTGTGACGTTTATCGTCCAGCTGCTATTGAACAGCTTAAAGTTGTAGGCTCTCAGCTTGGTATAACTGTTTTTGATATGGGACAAGGTGACCCAATAGAGATTGCTAAAGCAGGCGTTGATTATGCCCGCAAAAACGGTCATGACTTAGTGTTTATTGATACTGCTGGTCGTTTGCATATTGATGAAGCTTTAATGGACGAGTTAAAACAGATTAAAAAAGCTGTTAAACCACATGAAATTATGCTTGTTGTAGATGCAATGACAGGTCAAGACGCTGTGAATGTAGCTCAGACTTTTGATGAAGCTCTTGGAATTGATGGCGTATTGATGAGTAAAATGGACGGTGACGCTCGTGGTGGTGCGGCTCTTTCTGTAAAGGCTGTCACAGGAAAGCCAATTAAATATATTGGTACAGGTGAAAAGTTAGATAATATCGAGCAATTTCACCCTGACCGAATGGCATCTCGTATTCTTGGTATGGGTGATGTATTAACCCTTATTGAGAAAGCTCAAGAAAGCTTTGACCAAAAACAGGCGGCTGAGGCAGCTAAAAAATTATCAGTTGGTAAACTTACACTAACAGATTTTTATGAACAATTACAACAAATGAAAAATATGGGCTCTATGAAGGATATCTTAGGAATGCTTCCTGGAGTAGATGCAAATGCACTTGCAGGTGCAAAGATTGATGAAAAGGCTCTTGCTCATACAGAAGCTATTATTCAATCTATGACACCAAAAGAGCGTGATAACCCATCAATTATAAATTATAGTCGTAAAAAACGTATTGCCGCTGGTTGTGGACTTAAAATTGAGGAAATCAACAGACTGCTTAAACAGTTTGAGGCAATGCAGAAAATGACACGTCAAATAGTGGGAATGCAAAAGCGTGGTAAACGCAAAAAACGTGGTTTCCCGTCATTAGGTAATTTTAAATTACCTTTCTAAATTAGTGTAAAATTATTTTACAATAGACATTTTATCTGTTTCCAAGGAGGTGAAAAACAGATGGTAAAGATTAGACTTCGCAGAATGGGTGCTAAGAAAGCTCCTTTCTATCGTATCGTTGTTGCTGATTCCCGTTACCCACGTGATGGCCGTTTTATCGAGGAAATCGGCACTTACAACCCAATGACTGCTGACGCTGAAGTTAAGGTAAACACTGAGCTTGCTCAGAAGTGGCTAAAGAATGGTGCACAGCCAACTGACACAGTTCGTGGCATTTTAAAGAAAGCCGGTGTGCTGTAATGGAGTGTGAGGTTGTGAATATGAAGGAACTTCTAACCTACATTGTAGCAAATCTGGTGACAGTTCCGGACGCTATTTCCGTTGAACAAAAGGAAAATGGTGATGAAATCATCTTTGAATTGCGTGTCGCTGCTGAGGATATGGGACGTATAATCGGTCGCCATGGACGAATTGCAAAAGAAATCCGCACATTGATGAAGGCTGCCGGAAATCGTGAAAATAAAAAGGTTTCTGTCGAGATTTGTGACTAAGCCTTGCAAGACCTGTCATATTTAGGCAGGTCTTTTTCTTTTTTTAAAAATGGAGGAGAAAACATGAAAAAACAATTTCTGGAAGCTGGAAAAATCGTAAACACACATGGCGTTATGGGAGACATTAAAGTTCAATCTTGGTGTGACAGTCCAGAAGTTTTATTGGATTTTGACACTTTATATTTATCACCTGAACAGCCGATAAAAATTAAACGCTCTTATGTGCATAAAAACTGTGTAATAATGCATATTGAGGGTGTAAACACTTGTGAAGCGGCGGAAGCACTTAAAAATAAAGTTTTATATCTTGATAGAGAAGATATTGAATTGCCAGATGATTTGGTATTTATTCAGGATATTATAGGTTTTAGCGTTTTTGACTCTCGCACAGGTGAAACAATAGGCACTCTTAAAGATGTAAACCAAAATGCAGGACATGATTTATATATAATTAAACGTGAAAATGGCAAAAGTGACGCTTTAATTCCAGCTTGTAAACCATTTTTAAAGTCAATAGACCTTGAAAAAGGTGTAATTACAGTGGAAACAATAGAGGGGCTTATAGAATGAAAATAGATATTATGACTTTGTTTCCAGAGATTATAGACAGTGTCATGAAACAAAGTATTATTGGCAGAGCTCAAACAAAAGGTCTTATTGAAATTAAACCAACAAATATAAGGGATTTCGCACTTGATAAACATCATAAGGCTGATGACTCACCATATGGAGGCGGTAGGGGAATGGTAATGTTACCAGAGCCACTATATTTATGTCATGAGCATTTATGTGCAGGTGAAAAAGTTCATACAATTATGATGAGTGCACAGGGTACACAGTTTACACAGCAAAAAGCTAGAGAACTGCTTGACAAAAAACATATTATAATAGTGTGTGGACATTATGAGGGCATTGACCAGCGTTTTATAGACACATGTGTAGATGAGGAGATATCAATAGGTGACTTTGTTTTAACAGGTGGGGAAATTCCAGCTATGGCAGTAGCTGATGCCATTTGTAGAATGGTGCCAAATGTATTGCCAGATGAAACTGCATTTCAAGATGAAAGTCATTGGAATGGATTGTTAGAATATCCACAATATACACACCCAGCTATTTGGAGAGGTCAAACTGTGCCAGATGTTTTATTATCTGGTCATCATGCAAATATCGCTAGATGGCGAAGAAAAATGTCACTTATAAGAACTAAAAAAGATAGACCAGATTTATTTGCAAAGTTTAAACCCGAAAATAAACAGGACAGGAAAATATTGTTAGAAATAGAACAAGAATTAAATTAAAAACCAATATTGTTGCATATTTAACAGTACACAATTTATATTTTTGTTTATTTTTGGTTAAATGATTAAAAAAGGTTTACAAAAGGTATAAAAATAGGTACAATAATATGTGAAGAGCGTTGCAAATAGGAGGTCTTCACTTATGATTATAACAATTACTTTGAACCCAGCTCTTGACCGTACTATTAGAATAGAACAGTCGCTTATTCCTATGCGTTTAAATCGTGCTATTGGTAGTATGGTTGAACCAGGTGGTAAAGGCATAAATGTTTCTCGTGCAATTAAAGCACTAGGCGGTATAAGTGTTGCACTTGGTTTTTGTGCTGGTTCAAATGGCAGATTTCTTAAAGACTCATTAACTTCTGCTGATATTCATCACGATTTTGTAGATGTTCCTGGTGAAACTCGTGTAAATATCCAAGTTATAGGTGCTGATGGTGAACATACTGAAATCAATGAACCTGGTTCAAAAATCAATGATGCTGATTATCTGCGTTTTCTTGATAGAATGGATAATTATTTATATCCTGAAAATAGCTTTGTTATTACAGGTTCACTTCCACCTGAATTTTCCATGCAAAATTACATAAAAATATGTAAGAAAATTAAAAAAGCAGGGTGTAGTTTAATTATTGATGCAAGTGGTGAGCATTTACTTGAAGCACTGAAAATAGAGCCTGATTTTGTAAAGCCTAATATATTTGAACTCGCTGAGGCTGTGGGTGAAGAAGTATCAACAGACCCAGAAGTTGTTGTAAAACAAGCCAGAAAACTTCTTGATATGGGTGCAAGAGCAGTTTGTGTTTCAATGTCTCAAGATGGAGCTGTATTTGTGTCAAAAGATGAAAAAGAAGCTTTATATGTAAATTCAGACCCAAAAATTGAAAACTGTGGTGCAGTTGGTACAGGTGATGCAATGGTTGGTGCTATTGCAAATTCAATGGAAAATGGTTTAAGCTTTGTAGAGCTTGCAAAATACACAGTTGCAACAGGTCGTGCTTGTGCTAGACTTGCAGGTACTGAAATGGCAACATTAAAACGTGTTTTTGAAGTTTATGAAACACTTAAAGTATATACAGTGTAAATTTAATACTATACTTGACATATTTACTAAAATATGATATCATTTCCATGCTAGAGATTTTTAAAAACTCTAAGCAAATGCACAAGTTAGTTGATATTTTGCAGTCTAGCTGTTTTGGGTTTTGGGGACGACTGCACACAATGAATATCAACGATATTATTAAAATGCATAAAAAGATAGCCGTTACTGAAGTGGAGAGCAGTGACGGCTGTTTTATTTTCAGAATAAAAATGGCGGAGAACAAAACTCTCCGCCTTCTTTTCTATATATCTTCCTCTTCCAAATCAGACAAATCAAACTCTAATAACTCGCCGCAATTCTTGCAATTAATAGAACCTAATTCTATTGTAGCGTAATCAATATACATAATTTCGCCACATGTTGGGCAGATAATTTGATAATCTGCACCATCATCAATATCCACATCTTCTTCAAGCTCATCTAAAACATCATCAATATCATTATTATTTGATATAAGCTGTCTTAAAGCAGCATTTTCATTGCTTAATCGTTGAAGTTCCTCAGTGGTTTCAGCAAGAATATCAAGCATTTCACCAATAATTTTGGTTTCTTTTTTAGTTTCATCTAATTGCATACCTTCAAAAAGACCTTGAAGGTGGGCGGCACGTCTAGCGAGTGTCATAAAAAATGCCTCCTTATGGGTGCGAGAAAAAAAGAGTAAATTAACCCTTACTACGCTCTAGATATTCGCCTGTACGAGTGTCAATCTTAATCTTTTCGCCCTGCTCGATAAACAGAGGAACTTGAACAGTAGCACCTGTTTCAACAACTGCTGGTTTTAATGTGTTAGTAGCAGTGTTACCCTTGAAACCAGGGTCAGTTTCAGTAACTTCAAGTTCAACAAATAGAGGTGGTTCAACAGCAAAAACACTGCCCTTGTAAGAAAGAACTTTAACGTTCATATTTTCAGTTACGAAACGGAAGTCATCGCCAAGAGTAGATGCATTGATTGGAAGTTGCTCATAAGTTTCAGTGTCCATAAAGTAGTGTAAATCACCATCAGCGTATAGATACTGCATTTCCTTACGCTCAACATGAGCCTGTTCATACTTATCAGTTGGGTTAAAGCTACGCTCAGTAACAGCACCAGTGATAACATTCTTCATTTTTACACGAACGAATGCAGCACCCTTGCCAGGTTTTACATGCTGGAATTCAATAACCTGAAGAACCTGACCGTCCATTTCAAATGTTACGCCATTTCTAAATTCACCTGCGGAAATCATAAATCTAAATCCTCCAAATGCACGATTTTTTAACAAGATTACAATTTTGTTTTCTTATGCCATTATATTTTACATGATTTTGCTGATTTTTGCAAGTGTTTTTTAATTTCTATAATGTACGCAAAAATAAACCCGCCTAAAATGGCGGGTTTAATCGTATTGATACACAGCTTATTAGCGGCAAGGATTGCAGCCACCAGAGCAGCAGTCATCATGTGGAATGCAAGGATTACAGCAAGAATTGCCACAAGAGCAACCGTTATTAGATGAGCCACAGCAGCACCAAATTAAAACGATAGCTAAGATGATAATAAGCCACCACATATTATTGTCGCTCCACATGCTGTTACAAGAATTACACATATTAAAAACCCTCCTAATCATTGATTTCATTATCATCATATGGGGGAGGGCTTGCCCTTGTGCATAAAAATTTAAAATTATTTTAAGAATATTTTCAAAAAGTTAAGACAAGTTTTTCTGAACCAGTGTAAACTGAGTTTGAGTAAACACACCGCTTGATATCAGTTTATCAGAAAGTTTAAAGGTTTCATTTTTACAATTTGCAAATAAAGCCTTGTAAGAGCTGTAAACTAAATCATCACGATAGAAAACATTGCGATTTTTTATAGTTTGTATTTCAAAATCGTTTAATATGCCAGCATTTACAGCAGTATTAGCGGCTTCAGACCAAGTAAAATCACCATTTTTATCATTATATTCCAAAGCACGAAGTAAAAAAGTCATATAATCATTTAAAGTAAGGGTGTTTTGAGAGCCAAAAAGACCATCACCAATACCACTTGTATAGCCTTTTTCATAAGCATAAGCTACATATCTATCTGCCCAGCTAGGCACATCACTAAATGGGTGAGAGCCTTTGTAATTTAAAGCACGTGTTTCTTCACCTAAAAGACGCAGAAGCATAACAAGCCCTTCTGTTCGGGTTGAAGCACGTTCAAGCTCATAACCGCTTGTAGAGCCAGAAAACAGCCCTAAATCATTAAGAGCGTCAGCATAAGAAGTATATTGAGCTGTATAATTTGGAGCAGTGCCAGAAATTTCTGTATAATTACCAGAAACATCAACTTGAACAGGTGAAGTTAATTTAATTAAATTATTTGCAGATGGAGATAAATATAACTGATTTCTTACAAGAGCAGAACCAGCGGCAACTATTTCACCTGTGGTAACATTTATAAGTTCACCAGAAGCTATATTAGCAGAACCACTTGCAAGACATATTTCAGTAGTTTTAGCAAGTTGTAACTTAGTACCATTGGAAAAGCTATTTGTTAAAGAAGCTCGTGTACTTGTATTAAGCCCAAGAGCAGCAGCGGTTTCTATAACCAGTTTTTGTTCTAAATCCTCAGGCGATATTTCAGAAAGCTTGCTGTCAAGGCTTGATTGAGCAGTATCTAATTGTGTTTTAGCTTGAGTTTCTATCTGTTTTAAAACATCGTTTACATATGTATCAGATACATAGCTTAAAGAAATAAGCGGGTCTTGTTGAGAAGAACCATATATTGCAAAAGCGACAGTTCCAGAAGCAAGTAAAATGGCAGAAGCCGCAGTTAATATTTTAGGAAAATTCAAACTGTATGCTCCTTTCTATAATTTGTAATAAATATAGTATACTATTTTATGCATTATCGGTCAAGTTAACAAGTGAAGCAATTAAGCAATCATTTTTTACATCTATGATTTTTGCATTATGGTATTGATTTTTAAAACAATTTTTATCATTTGTTTTGACAATAAAGTTATATTGTGCATGACCACACCATAAACCATCAGCGTCTTGATGTTCCCAAAGAACAGCAAGAGTTTCACCTATAAATGATTTTAAATATTTGTTTTGCAGTGTATAGCCTAAATTTTTAAGAGTATTAGCACGTTGTTTTTTGATTTGTTCATCAATTTGATTAGGCATATTAGCAGCAGGAGTACCTTTTCTAGCAGAATATGGGAACACATGCAAAGCAGAAAAATCACATTTTTTAACAAAATCCATTGTTTGAGCAAATTCATCATCGGTTTCATCAGGGAAACCAACTATAATGTCAGTAGTAATTGAACAATTTGGAAAATATTTTCTTAAAAGTTGGGTATTATCAAAAAATGTTTGAGCTGAATATTTGCGTTTCATTCGTTTAAGTACACTGTCACAACCGCTTTGTAATGACAAATGGAAATGAGGCATAAGGTTTGAATGAACAGATAATTTTTTACAAAATCGTTCATCAGCCGTTCTAGGTTCAAGAGAACCCAACCTAATTCTAACATCAGGCACAGCTTTACATATTGCATCAATAAGGTCTACTAAATCGGGCTTATCAGTTAAATCTCTGCCATATGATGAAATTTCAATGCCAGTCAAGACTATTTCTTTGACATCATTATTTGCAAGGTTTACAGCTCCATTTACAGCCTCATCAAGTGGTAAAGAACGCACATGACCACGAGCATAAGGTATTATACAATATGTACAGTAATTATCGCAGCCATCTTGAATTTTAAGCAATGCACGTGTGCGACCACGAGGCACACCAGAAGGAAGTTGCTCAAAGAGTTTTTGACCAGCTCTAAAATGAGATGTATCAGGTATGCTGTTTTTATTAAGCCAAAAATCTTCACAGAGTTTAATTATTTCTTTTCGGTCAGATGTACCGCAAATAAGGTCAACAAGACCGCTTTGTTTTAATTTTTCGGGTTCTATCTGAGCCATACAGCCTGCAACAGCAATAATTGCATTAGGATTTAATTTTTTAAGTTTACGAATAGCACGTATATTTTTATGGTCACTTGTAGAGGTTACAGTGCATGAATTGATTACACATACATCTGCCATTTTATCAACAATTTTATGACCATTTTGTTCAGCAAGTTTTGATAAGGCTTCTGACTCAAATAAATTTACTTTACAGCCTAGAGCAAAGAAACAAAAATTCATAACTTATTTTATTCACCTTTTAATAATTTGAATTGCATATAATTATACCATGATTTAAACAATAAAGATATATAAAAAAATCCGAACCATAAAGGCTCGGATTTGTAATATGTAAGATTATAGTACACGACCACCACAAATAAAGCGACGGTTATAGTTACCAGAAGCTAGGGTGTCATATTTAACAACAGAACCAGTGTGAGGGGAATGAATGAAATTACCATCACCAACGTAAATGCCAACATGGCTTACAACATCATTAGAGCCAAAGAATACTAAATCGCCAGGAAGAAGCTCGTCCATAGAGATATTAGTAGTAGTTGAACGCTGGTCAGAAGAAGTACGAGCGATAGAAATACCCATGTTCTTATAAACATAAGAAGTAAAGCCTGAGCAGTCAAAACCGCTAGGGGTGCTACCACCATAAACATAAGGAGTGCCTAAGAACTGAGCAGCAAAATCAAGAATATCTTCACGGATACCATCAATACTAGATGTAGTATCAACAATAGCACCAACAACAGCTGACTGATTAGAAGTTGAACCACCATCAATAGTTAAGTAATCAGGACAGATATAACCAGTTTTACCGTTTGCAGTAGCCTTGTACCAACCGCCAGAAACACCGATTACAGAAACCTTTTGACCGTTCTTTAAAGAAGAAAGAATAGAACTAGAAGTGTTTGGCTCAGAACGGAAGTTTACAGTTGTACTACACTTAACAGTGCCAGTACCTAAATTAAAATCGCACTCAGGAATCAAATCAATATAAGCACCGCTTGCGTAGTAAGTTTGACCGTCAACAGCGACTTTGAACCATTCAGAGTTATTTTCAATAACAGCTAATTTGGTACCACGTGTAACAGAATCAATTACAGCACCATCTGGAGCGGAACGAAGATTAAGGCTAGAAGCATCAACTTGTCCAACATAAAGTGCACCAGAAGCGGTTATAGAAAGAGCAGTAGTAACTGCACCAGTTATTGCAGATTGAATCCATCGTTTGGATAAAGACATTTTAAAAAGACCTCCTAAAAGTTGTCATGGTTATGTTTACTTAGATGAATTTGCACGCTTAAGCCAAATAGAAGCGATATCCATAGCACTCCAAAGGCTATTTTTTTCCGTGCGTTTAACAATTCGTTCTTTAGCTCTAAGACCATCGGTTGTCAGTTGGAGCTGAACAGAAACACGAGTAGCGACTTTAAGACCCTTTTCCTCTTTTGTTTCAAGAATTTGCATCATAATTATATGGCTGTCAGACATACTGCCATAGTAAAGGATATTATCCTTTCGCAGTAGAGGAAAGCCTTTATATTGCAAAGAATTGGTTTTATTATTTGCAGCCATAAATGATACACTCCTATATTACAAATTGATTGCTAAAGTTACAAAATAGTTACAATGCAAGATTACATTACGATTACAGTCTAACATAATCAAAAGTAAATGTCAAATTAAAAAATGAAAAAAAATAAATTTAATAGCAGTTATAAACAAAAAAAACATGTTTTGTTATATAAAGTTGTTAAAAAGCAATAAAAAAGAAACCCTCTAAGAAAGAGGATTTCTAATATCAGATAGAAAGTGCGTCCATACGAATTTGTGATAAATACCGATAAACACTTGCAGACGAACATTCTAAAACGGTAGCAACATCTTTTACAGCACCTTTGAGTAGGAAAATACCAGCCTCATCAAGTGATTGAATTATTTCTAGGCGTTCATCTGAGCTTAGACGACTTGCACAAACACCATATGTATGTAAAGCTTCAATAGCAGCATCTCTTGCTACAAGTTCAGTAGGAACAGAATTTTTCTGCTCATCAGTGTCCTGATTTTTGCTATAATTTATAGAAAGATTAGGTACAGAAGTAGCATTAGGTCTGCAAAGTTGGAAAACTTGTTGACATACATTGCGATAACGCACATCGTCAAAAGTGATGCAAATCATACCTATGATAATATCATCTTGATATATCATCATACATGAAGCTGAAAGACAGTGGTTTGGAGCAGACAAAATACTTTCATTTATAATTATATCTTCAGAATCTGTTGCCTTATCAACAAGTCTGTTTATAACAGAACTACTTATTACATTGTTTGAAGGAAAAGCAACAACAAGCGATGGGTCAGGCTGAGATAAATCATATAGGGATATTGTATAGTCAGTTCCAAGCACCTTGCTTAAAAACTCAGAAAGTGGTATGTATTGTTGCAAAATTGGATGCAGCATAATTTCACCTCTTTTTTACATTAATTAAAAATTTCAATATAGTTCATACAATTATTATACAACAAAAAAATAGAAAATTCCAAAATTTACTCATTAAATACACGAAAAAAATATAACATAAAAAATAAACGCTTATTGTGTATAATTAACAAGATAAAATAAAAATAAAGCTTTAAATTTTTAAAATATAGTAAAATCATAAATAGTCTTAATTTGCATAATCATTTACTTTTCCTAATAAGCTTTGTTCTGTGTCGTCAATATATGTGTATGACTCAGGAACATTTCCAACTATAACAGTATCTGTGACAACAAGTTCATTTTTTATTTTTACATCTGTCATACCAAAACAAGTTATAAGTTGAGCCTCAGCATTTACTTCTAATAAAATTTGATGGCGAGTTTGATTTATTCCTGCTGATGTAAAAGCACTTATAAAATCTGCATCAGCAAACCCTAAAGAGGCAATACCAACATGAATAGATGGACCATGTCCTGCAAAAATTGTTGGTGCAAAAATAGAGCCTAAAGGTATATCAACACCGCTTTTTTCCAAAGTGTTTAAAGCATCATAAGTTGCTCTTGATATTTGTATTTTTAAAAAGTCAGCAAGTATAGTATCTGTTTTAAGTGCGGTTACTTTATTTGAGCTATCTCTTTCAAGGGTGACAAGTTTTTCATAATCTGAACGGTTTTTATATATTGTATCTGTTAAAATATCATGGATTGCATAAGAGGCGGTTTGCTGAATTACATTTTGTGAATATTGTAATGCAATAGGTCGTAAAAATTTAATGAAAATACAAAATATTATTATAAATAATAGTATAATCAGCAGAAAAATCTTATTAAATTTTTTTCTTTTCAAACTTTATACCCCCTTTTTATATAGTATGTGATAGATAAAAAAATAGAATAAAAAAATACTTGACAAAGTCAATTAAATGTATATACTATTATAAAAAAGGAGAGTAGGTCTATGGAACGTACCTTTGCAGGATATATAACAGAGTTAAGGCGAGATTTTACCGCATATTGTGAAAAAGAGCTTGAGCAGGATAATATAACCCTTGGGCTTTTATATCCAATAATTTATATTGCAAAACATCAAGGTTGTACACAAAAACAGCTTGCTGAAAGTCTTTTAATGGATAATGGTTATGTAACAAGAACGCTTAAAAAACTTGAGACCTTAGAAATGATTAAGCGAATAACTAATAATGATGATAAAAGAATTATAAATTTGTTTTTAACCGACAATGGAAAAAGAATTTTTCAAAAAAGTCATATGCTTTTTAAAAAATGGGACGAAATCGTGTTCAGTTCAATAAATACTGAAGAAAAAGAACAGATTATGAATTTAATGCAACGTATAAAGGAAAGCAGGAGAAAATAAAATGTATGATTTTATAAAAAGCCCTATACAAATAGGTAATTTAAAACTTAAAAATAGAATTATATTTGCACCAACCACAATGGGATTAAAGTTTGAAGATTATAAAAAGAGAATTGAAGGGATTGCAAAAGGTGGAGTCTCACTTATAATAATTGGAGATGTACCTGTTGACGATAAAATAAAATCACTTTCGCTTTTTAATGATGAGGGTTTTGAGAGATATAAACAGCTTTGTACTATTGCACATAAAGAAGATTGTAAAATTGCAGCACAACTTCATGTATCAGATACAGATTTTAGCGTAATAATGCCATATATGAACGATATAAAAAGCGGAAAGATAACAAGAGAAGATTTAAGACCTATTATAAATGATGCAACAAGTAAGCTTATAACCAATATGACAATAGAAGAAATAAATGTTATAATAGAAAACTTTGGTAAAGCGGCAAAACTCGCAGTAAAAGCGGGATTTGATATGATACAAGTACACGGTGATAGAATGTGTGGAAGTTTTTCATCTGATGTATTTAATAAAAGAACTGATATTTATGGACAAACTCCAGAAAATAGAGCTAGATTTGCAGTTGAATGTGTGAAAGCAGTTAGAAATGCCGTACCAGATACACCAATAGATTATAAACTTCCAGTAAGACAAGAAAACCCACATTATGGCAATGCAGGTGTTATTATAGATGAGCTTGCAGTATTTGTACCAATGCTTGAAAAAGCTGGTGTTGACAGTTTTCATGTAGCACTCGCTAATCACTCAAAACTTCAGGACACAATACCAATCAAAAACCATGATTATTTTGGAAATGAGGGCTGTTTTTTGAAATATTGTGATGAAGTTAGCAAATATACAGATAAACCTATTTGTGGAGTTGGAGGACTTACAACACCAGAGTTTATAGAAAAACAACTTAAAAGTGGACGTATACAGTGTGCGGCTATGAGCAGGCAACTTTTAGCAGATGCAAATTGGTTTAATAAAGTTGTATCTGATGATATTGACAGTATAAAACATTGTATAAGATGTAATAAAAAATGTCTTTATTCACTTCAGCAACACAAAGAATTTGGTTGTATTTTTGATGATTAAAGGAGAAAATAAAAATGACTTATGCAGTTACATATAGTAGCCATACAGGCAATACAAAAGAACTTGCACAAACTATAAATGAAACATTGGATAATATTATATATTTTGGTGAGCATGATATAAAAGCATTAAATGCAGACAGAATATATATAGGTTTTTGGACTGATAAAGGCACTTGTGATAGCAAAACAATAGAATTTTTAAAACAAGTGCAAAACAAAGAGATTTTTCTATTTGGTACAGCGGGTTTTGGCAAAAGTGAGCAATATTTTAATCAGATTATTGATAGTGTAAAATCATATATTAACGATAGTAACAGAATTGTAGGCAGCTTTATGTGTCAGGGGAAAATGCCTCAAACGGTTAGAGATAGATACATAAAATTGCAAAATAATGAAAACTATCAGAAGTATCAAATGCTTATAGATAATTTTGACCAAGCATTAGAACACCCAAATAATAAAGACAAAAACAATTTAATAAAAGTGATTAAATAAAAAAGCAAGCCTATTAAGGCTTGCTCAGACTGTCAAAAAAGGTCACTCAAAGAGAAATCTTTGGGTGATTTTTTGATTTAAGATGTTATAATAAAGATATA
>CALWUO010000008.1 GCA_944384745.1 uncultured Butyricicoccus sp. | reverse complement strand
TGGGAGGACAAAAACGGAAATAAGCGTACAACCATCGAAATAAATGTCGATGAAATGCAATTTGGTGAGACCAAAAAGGCTAGAGGGGCAGGCGGTACAATGTCAGCCCCTAGCTATAAAGCACCGCCATATATCACACCAGATGCAAGCGATTTTGCTGAACTTGGCGATGATGATGGAGATGTACCATTTTGACAGAACCAAACTGGAGCGATAAACTAGATATTCTTTATTATCAGGGTTATATACAAGCCTTGAGAGACGTTCACAAATGGTTTTTAAATGCCAATGGTTTAACAGGACTGCATATGTGGAATAAAAATGGAGTTTTGGCACTATTAAATTATTTTTCAATGCATGGCGATGAACTGCAAAAAGAACAGGAGTTTTTGATACTTAATATCACAAAAGATAAAAAGAAAATCATTGTTGAGCGAGATAATAATGGCAGAAAGGATTAAATAATGAGCTTTTATGCTGAAGTTGAGCATACAGCAAGAAAAGAACATGTATGTAATCAATGCGGTCAAAAAATAAACCAAGGGGAAAAATATTTAAAAATCTATATCAAAGACAGTGATGGTTTTTTCGAAATCAAACATCACCTGATTTGTGACAAATTAGTAAATGTATATTGCGAAAAATCAGGGGCGGACGAATGTGTAGTTAATAAAGTTGATGATTGGATTAGAGATATGAATTGCAAAAAGTGCCACAATTTTAAAAAATGTCAAAAGAACATATATAATTGTCCAAAAGTTCATGAAAATTTAATAAGTGAAAGGATTTTGCAAATGGAACGTAAATGTGAAAATTGCAAATATTATGAAAAATTTTCTGGAGTTTGCTTTAATGGTGATTCCAATTTTGTAGCGGATTTTGTAGACGAGAATTTTGTTTGCGATAAATGGGAGGAACGTTCAGAAAATGAAAAGATTTAAAATGCCGTTGATTATTGCTTGTATTATTGTTGCAATTTTGGTTTTGTTTGTATCTATGATTGCAAGAGTGAATAATAAAGCGATTTTTCTGGAGGAGCAAATCAGCAGTGCAAAAGCTGATATTCAGGTAGCTGAAAAAAGACGTGTAGACCTTATCTATAATCTTGTAGATACAGTACAAGCCTACCAAGATTACGAAGGTAAGACACTTGAAAGTATTATATCTGCAAGAAACAGTGCTGCAAGTGGTGATATAGAACAGGCTCAAGTTGCAATAAATGCAGTTACAGAAGCATATCCAGAGCTTAAAGCTAATGAAAATTATAAACAGCTGATGAATGAATTAGCTTTAACTGAAAACCAAATAGCTCAATATAGAAATAACTATAACGAGCAAATAAAAACATACAATAACACAGTTAGAAAGTTTCCAAACAACTTAATATTAAATGTTTTGGGATATGAAAAAATAGATATAGAATATACAGACTATAATGCACCAGCTGATGCACCACAGGAGCTGTTCTCTGATGGAAATTAAAAAAAGAGAAGTGCTTTTCAGCATTATTATTGCCTGTGTAATGTTGGTAATTGGTATTTGTTTAAGTGATTTTATATTCCAAGGCTTAATATTGAGAGCTGAGGAGTTTTCTACATCAACAGTAATTACTGATAAAGACCAATTTTCTTATGCAATGAGTACGGATTTTGGTAGTTCGCTTGTGTATGGAGATGTAACCACTACATCTCCTGTCACTTATGATGAGATTGGCGAGAAATATATTTATATCGAAAAAGTAAAGCAACACTATACCATGCACACAAAAATAGTGACAAAGAAAGTCGGAAAAAGAACAGTCACTGAAACTAAAACTTATTATACGTGGGATAGAGTGTCATCAGATAACAAGATGAGCAAAACAATAATGTTTTTAGGTGTAGAATTTAATAGTGATATCTTAAAACTTCCAACTCATCGTTTGGATTTAGATAGTATTGATGTAGATAACAGAGGTAATTACATATATGAAACATCAAAAGATAGATATTATTACATAGTCACAGATTTGAAACTGACTGGAACAGTTAAAGCAGATTTAAAAAATAATACTATGAATGTTTCATCAAGCTTTTACAATAACCAGATACCAGAACAAGTAAAAGAAATGGTTAAAAATGATGTTTTATTTGCAATAGGTGTATTTTGGGTTATATGGATACTTTTAATTATTGGTGCCGTTATGGGGTTTTGCTATCTTGAAAATAGATGGTTAGACTGAAAATATTGCCAAATGATAAAAACTCTGGTTGTAAATTTATTGGTCATATAGAGTTTGGAAATCCTAACGGAAAGTATGACTGGGGTCTTCAGATTGTTCGTGATAGTGGTGATGCACCAAATCTCGATATATTACTCTGGTTTGACATGGAAGAGTCAGGGTCATATAGTGAGGTTATAGGAGACATACACGATTTAAAGAATGGTGAAACCAATTGAACTTTGTAAATTTAGATTGCACTAAGAATGGAGAGGTAATATGAATTTAAAAATATTTACTGAAAATGTAGAATATGAGGCGATTAACCAAATTTACACTCTAGCAAAGCAACCAGCTTTTCAAAACTGTAAAATTAGAATAATGCCAGATGTTCATGCTGGCAAAGGCTGCGTTATAGGTTTTACTGCTGATTTAGGAGATAAAGTAATTCCTAATATTGTTGGTGTGGATATTGGTTGTGGTATGTTTACAATTAAGTTAGGTAATATTGATATTGATTTTGCAAAACTTGATGATGTTATACACTCTAAAATTCCAAGCGGTAAAAATGTACATGATGCACGTCAAGTTAAATTTGATAAACTTCAAAAGTTAAAATGTTATCGCAATCTTAAAGATAGTAAGTGTCTTGAACGTAGTATCGGCACTCTAGGCGGAGGAAATCACTTTATAGAAGTTGATACAGATACAGAGGGTTGCAAATATCTGATAATACACAGTGGTAGCAGAAATTTAGGAAAACAAGTTGCTGAATATTATCAAAATTTAGCTATTGAACTAATGCAGGGCAAAGACGTATTATATAAAATGCAAGAAAAGCTGATTGAAGATTATAAGACACAAGGTCGTAGAACTGAAATTCAAAATGCTATTAAGGAATTACATCAAAAGTTTAACCCTAACCCTTTAAACATTCCAAAAGAGTTATGTTATTTAACTGGTAAATATCGAGATGATTATTTGCATGACATGGAAATATGTCAACAATTCGCTGTATTAAACAGAAATACAATCGCTAATATAATCATTGATGCTATGGCTTGGTATAGCTTAGACAGTTTTGAAACAATACACAACTATATAGATATAAAATCTAATATTGTTCGCAAGGGTGCTATATCTGCAAATGATGGTGAAATGCTGTTAATCCCTATAAATATGCGTGATGGTTGCATTATTGGTATCGGCAAGGGTAACAAAGATTGGAACTGTTCGGCTCCTCATGGTGCAGGTCGCCTAATGAGTCGCAACAAAGCAAAAGAAAGTATATCGCTTGATGAATTTGAAAAGTCTATGCAAGGCATATATACAACATCAGTTAATCAGTCAACGATAGATGAAAGCCCTATGGCATATAAAAATATTGATGAAATTATAAGTAATATTGGCGATACAGTTGATATAATAAAAATTATTAAACCAGTGTACAACTATAAGTCTTGCTAATAAAACCACAAAATATTTACGATATACAGGAGAATAAACAACATGGGATACTTAATCTTTGAAAAAGCAGAGAGAAACAAATGCAATAAAAACACTCCATATATTCAAACCGATATAGAACCTTTTGAAAGTCTTTGGGACGCTCAAAAGTGGATTGAGAATAAATGTTTAAATAGTTCTCGACAGCTCAGTGATTTTCGTATATTCACAGAATATAGCGTTACTGATTGAACTTTATACAGCAAGGAAATATTTGATTATTTATGCTGGAGGTATAACATTGACAAAAAAAGAATTATCTGAGCTTTATTGGCTTAACAGGGAGATTGAAGAGGAACAAAGAAAACTTAATGAATTAAAAGCTGCTGCAACTGACTGTACAGCTAAAATAACGGGTTTACCTCATGTATCTGGTACACATGATAAAATAGGTGATTTAAGTATACTTATTGCAGAACAAAGGGACTTAATTGAACTTAAAATTAGGCAATCAATTATTGAATATGACCGTTTAAATCGCTATATAAAAGATGTTTCAGATGCACAAATGAGAATGATATTATCGTTAAGATACATAAACGGTTTGACTTGGCAACAAATTGCAGAAAAGATAGGTGAGAAAGATGAGAGTTATCCAAGAAGAAAACATAATACATTCTTGAAAAAACTTGCCGAAAATGCCGAAGAAAAAGTGATATAATGGTATTGTACATAAAAAGAAAAGTCAAGGAAAATTACTCCTTGACTTCATCTTTGCAATATTCTGCAATAAATCTCTTAATTTCAGTTGTAGGGGTTGTTCCGTTTTTAGCACATTTAGCTTTGAATGTTTCTAACACATCAGGTTTTAAATCAAGAGGAAAACGGACATATGTTCTGCGATTATATGCTGCTTGACGTGCATACTTACTTTTTTCTTCCATAAAGAACCTCCTCAACAATATTCCAGATTAAAACTAAGGCAGAAAGTGATACAGAAATGATATTCATTGCATTAAAACCATATTTAGTAGATAATGAGAGATTTGATAATAAAATGCAAAGTATAGCAATAGATTTAATCTTGACCATATGTTTTCAAATGGGGTATAATTATTTAAATGGTGGGGAGGTTTTCCCTCCCCGTGTTTCTAGCCCTTGAGCATTGTGTAGATTGCTGAAATTATTCCTGTAATGAGAGCCAACCATTCGAGAATTTCTTTCAGCTTTTTCTTCAAACGCTTTCGGGCTTTTTTTCTACCCATTTGATTACCTCCTTTCTATGGTTTTATTATAACATATGTACACGTACGTGTCAATATAAAATTGAAATATAATATATAAAAAATCGCCTTTTATGGCGGTTTTATTTTTAAGTAAAGGCAGGTGGCGTTATATGGCAAATAGAATAACAGATAAACAGCGTAAACGTATTATAGCTGACTATGTGGAGCTGGGTAGTTATAACGCAGTAGCAAAAAAACATAAAATAAGCGATAAAACTGTTAAACGCATAGTTACAAATGATGATGGTTTTATGAAAAAAGCCGAACAGAAAAAAGAACAAAATTCTGCTGATATCTTAGAATATATGGAAAATCAAAAGGGTGTTGTATGTGAAATTATAGGTAAATGCCTAACAATTTTAAACGATGAAGAAAAACTTGCCAAAGCTCAACCGCAACAAATAACAACGGCTATGGGTACATTGATAGATAAATTTGTTAATATGACTCCAGCAGATAAAGAGGATAAAGAAATTCATGTAGTTATAAGCCGAGCGGGTGAAGAAAGTGACGATAAATAAGGTCATTAACCCACGTTTTGAAAATTATATTTATGACTGGGATTACAAAATATATCTTTTAGTAGGTGGTTACGGTTCTTCTAAAAGTTACAACACAGCGTTTAAACTTATTATCAAACTATTAGAAGAAAAACGTAAACTATTAGTGGTACGTGAAGTATTCGATACACTAAGAGATAGTTGTTATGATTTACTTGTTGAAATTTTAACCAATATGGATTTAGTAGGTGATGGAAAATACAAGGTCAAATGCACCATATCACCTATGAAAATAAGATTTCCTAACGGGTCACAGATTATCTTTAAGGGCATGGACAAGCCAGATAAATTAAAATCTATCAATGGTGTATCTATTGTTTGGCTTGAAGAATGTAGCGAAATTAAGTATGCAGGATATAAAGAACTTTTAGGACGTTTAAGACACCCTACACAAAGTTTACATTTTATACTCACAACTAACCCTGTTGGAACTGAAACATGGGTATATACTCACTTTTTCAAATCTGTAGATGAGCAAGGTAAAGAACGTATTATACTTGATGATAATGAACTTTATAAGCGTAAAACCATAGTTTGCAATAATGTGTATTATCATCATTCCGTTGCAGATGATAACTATTTCCTGCCGTCCGACTATATTGATACGCTAGATGATATGAAGAATTATGACCCTGACTTGTATCGTGTGGCACGTTTGGGCAGATTTGGAGTTAACGGTTTAAAAGTGTTACCACAGTTTGAGGTAGCAGAAAGCCATGAATGGGTAATGGCAAGGGTTAATGGTATTTCAGAGCGTTTTAAATTTAATGGTATGGATTTTGGTTTTGAAGTTTCATACAATGCGGTTATACGTTGTGCAGTAGACGATAAAAACAAAGATTTATATATCTATTGGGAATGGTACAAGAATCATCTAACAGATGTGGAAATATCAAAAGAACTAAAAGAATTAGGTACAGATAAAATATCCATATCCACTGATTGTGCAGAACCTAAGTCTATAACTTTCTATGCTCAAGAGGGTTTTCAGATGCGTAAATGCTATAAACTAACCCGTTTAGAAAATACCAAGAAGATAAAACGTTTTAGGCATATTTATTGTTCTCCAGAATGTGTAAATACTATAAGAGAATTATCAACTCTGGTATATGCCAAAAATAAACGCAATGATGAGTTGATATATGATGAATTTAATATTGATGCACACACATTTTCAGCACTATGGTATGCGTTAGACCATTACACAGTAGCAGACATCAAAGAAATCCCACGCAATACACGCAAGGGCAGTTAGGAGGTAACATGATAGATATAGATTATTACGGTAACTTTAAACCGCCAATACCACGAAATTTAATAACAGAAGAAATATCGGGTATTTATGGCAGTAAAGTATTATCCGAAATGAGCGAAATCATAGCATATTATAAAATTTATGAAAAAGGTGCAGATTTTAAGTCAAATGCAGAGGATTACATACCTGCTGATTTGCATTTTTGTTCATCGGCTAGCATAATGGACAAAGAAGTTAGATTTTTGTTCTCAACTCCACCAGATATCAGCATAAAGCCTATAAATGCAGAGCAAGGCAAAACCCAAAAGAAAGAGCTGTCACAGCTACAAAATTTTGTTGATACCGTTTTAAAATCAAATAATTTTAACCGTGATTTAATCAGAGGTGCGAGAGATTGTTTTATTGGTAAACGTGTAGCAATAGTTGCGAATTTTAATGCTGATGGTATAGCAGTATCTTTTATGCCGTCATTAGAGTTTGTATACGATGTTGATGAAAATAACGCTGATAAAATCACAAAGTTAGTTATCTTTTATAATACAAATGATGAAAAGCAATTAAAAGACCAAAGAATATACCGTAAGCGTTATTGGTTAGGTGATGACGATTTTTGCTACGTTGATGAAGCGTTATTTGATGGTAGCGGGTATAAACTTGAGGATATAATGCCAGAAACTAAACTATTATTTACATACATTCCTGCTGTGATTATTGTTAATGATGGCTTAACAGGTGATTTAAGCGGTCGTAGTGAGATTGAACTATTAGCTAACTATGAGTCATGGCTAAGTAAAATGGCTAATGCAGATATTGACGCTTTAAGAATGGGTATGAATCCTATAAGATACACCGTTGATGCAAGTAAAAAATCAACAAAGAACCTACCAATTAACGCAGGTGCATTTTGGGATTTAACAAGTAATGAATTTGGAGCTGAGAGCAAAACTGCACAAGTAGGTGTATTATCATCTGATACAGGTTATAGCGGTGCACTATCAACCACACTTGACCGTATCAAACAATCAATGTATGAGCAAGTAGCAGTCCCGAACGTTTCACCGTCTGCTATGCAAGGTGTAGTTACAAGTGGTAAAACGCTCAAAGCTATTTATTGGGATTTAATAGTTCGTTGTAATGAAAAAATGTTGACGTGGCAACCAGCCATACAATTTATTATTAAATGCATTATTGATGGTGCTAAGTTGTACCCAGAAAGCACAAGGTCATATACTGACAATGTACCAGATATAGATTATCGTATAGAGGTAGAAAACAACTACTCATTGCCAGAAGATATAGCAGAAGAAAAACAGCTTGATTTATCAGAAGTTGAAGCACAGACAATGTCAAGACGTGCATACATGAGAAAATGGCACAAAATGACTGATGATGAAGCAGATGAAGAGCTTGCACAGATTGCCAAAGAACGTGAACTATTAGAAGACTCCTATGGATTTACACAAAAATCCACAGAAACAACTGAAGACGAGCCAATAGAAGATATATTAGATTAATAGCCGCATTTATTGTGGCTTTTTTGCTAAGAGGAATTATGGCGGTATTTGAACTAAATAATGTTGAGAGTAAAAGAACTCAGCTAACCAAAAAACAAAGTAAAGATATTATACAGATTTACAAGAAAGCAAGCCATATAGTTAAAAAGCAAGCTGAAAAATTAAAGGGAAAAGATTTTAATGAGAAAAGAAAAAAACAATATCTTAATAAATTGCAAAAGCAACTTGAAAAAGAACTTAAAAAAGCAACCGCTGAATTAGAAATTTCTACGAATGAAAGTATTAAATCTGTAATAAATAATACAATAGCGGCAACAAGTGATTTTTTAGGAAAAGTAGGTATAAATGTAATAGGTATATATTCAACTGTACCTGATGAAGTGATTAAAAAAATTGTAAAAGGTTCAGTGTACAAGGGTAATTGGAGTTTAAGTAAGCGAATATGGGGCAATGTACAAAAAGTGCATGATGATATTAGAAAGGTTATAGCCACAGGAATTGCACAACAAAAAAGTACATACGATATAGCTAAAGATATCGAAAAGTATGTAAGTCCATCAGTTAAAAAAACATGGAAATGGTCAAAAGTATATCCAGGCACTAATAAAAAGGTAGATTATTCTGCACAAAGATTGGCTAGGACATTGCCACAACACGCATATCAGCAAAGTTTAGTTTTAACTACTCAAAAAAATCCTTTTATCAAGGGAATTAAATGGAATATATCTAATAGCGATAGAGTTTGCCCTATATGTAAAGCTAGGAATGGGAAAATTTACACTCCTAATACACTGCCATTAGACCACCCAAATGGTATATGCTATTTTACTATTATAATGACAAATAATATGTCACAGATATCTAATAGACTAGCAAATTGGGCTAATGGAAACCAAGATAAACTAATTGACGAATATGCAAGAAGTTTGACTGATGGGTATGGAATGGGTTTAGAGCAAATTAAATTAGCTAAGTTGACTGGTACACTTATAACGCTTGAAAATTTACCACAAATAACATTGAATGTAGCTAAAAATGCGTGGCAAAGCCATGGTAAAGAAATAGCTACATATATAGCAGTTGCAAATGATGCGGATAAAGAAATTAAAGCACAAGCCTTAACATTGCAAGAACAAGCATCAACCAATAGAAGCAAATACAAAACTCTCTATTTAGCAGTGGAAAAAGTGGGTGAAACCTATATAACAGATACATTGACACTTGCCAGTACACAAATTACAGCTACACATGGAATGACTGTATTAGTGCTTGAAAATTCAAAAGGATTAGAAATAGATACAGGCGTATTATTACCGAAAGGGGCTAAATATGTAAAAATAGGAGAATATAAAAAAGATGGTGTTTTATATATTAGAATGAAATCAAAAATATAGATTGAAGTGGTGAAAATGATTATAAACTGTAAATACTGTAATCATAATTATGATATAACAGATAAAACTCTTTTAGATGAACGCATAGAAATGACTAAAGGTGAAAGACGTGCAATTTTGCGTTTAATATATTTTCAGTGTCCAAATTGTGGCGAAATTAAGCCAGCTATGCTAGATGATAAGAAAAGTCTTTACTATGCAAAGAGAAAACTTGAAGCCAAAACTGAAAGCGTAAAAAGAAAACATGAAGAACGTTTTGCAAATGTACGTAAGAAGCTAATAGATGAATGGCAAGGCGGTTCGTTTGAACTTGCGGGAGTAATACACACTTTTGAATTAAATCCAGATGAAGAAATTAAGCACCAATAAAGGTGCTTTTTATTTTGTTTTTATAAATCACTACAGGAGGATATTATGAGTAATTTTTTTAAACGCATAGGTTTGCAGTTTTTTGCAGAGCCAGAATCTAATCCAGAACAACAACCCAACAATGGTATAGAACCAAAACCTAACACAGAGCCTAGTTCACAGTCGCAGTCACAACCCAAAACATTTACTCAAGAGGAATTAAATAAGATTGCAAGTCGTGAAAATGAACAAGGTAGAGCGGCTGTATTACGTGAACTAGGCATTAACCCAGATGATAAAGGTGCTATTGAACGCTATAAAAAGCTTATAGAACAAAATCAGAGTAATGAAGAACGCTTAAATACTCAATTACAAACAGAACAAACTGAAAAGGCTAATGCATTAGCAAGAGCTGAAACTGCTGAAATTAAACTTGCAGCAATTCAAGCGGGAGTTAATCCTGAAATGGTTGATGACCTTGTAATATTGGCAAAAACTAAAGTAACTGAGACAAAGACTATTGACAAAGTGATTGAAGAAATGAAAACAACTCACCCCATGTTTTATATCAATGAACCACAGTCGCAAGGCACAGGAGGAACTCACAATCCTCCAAGAGGTCGTGGCGGTCAAACTCAAAGCATAGCGGAAAGACTTGCTCAAAAGCAGCAACAGACTGTTAAAAGCTCATTTTTTAAAAATACATAAGAAAGGACAATAACAAATGAATTTAAATCAATCAGGTATTAAAAAAACAGATTATATCAGTGAAAAACAAATTTTATTTTGCTCAGAGGGATATATTGGTGTTGGTGTGGTAGTATCTCAATCAGCGGGCGAAAACGTTGGGGGGAAAACCATTGTTAAGGCAGGTACACCGCTAACGGGTGATTTAACTGCAAGACAAACAGCATTTACTAAGGCAAGTACCGACACTGATAGTAATGTTGTAGGCATTGCTTACAATGATATTGATGTTACTGGTGGTGATACAAACGCAACATTGATGATAGCTGGATATGTAAATCTTGATATGGTAGATAGTACAGTAGAAAGTACAATGTTAACTGCTGATGTCAGAAAAGCTTTAAAAGGCAATATTACATTCTTAAAGTAAGGGAGGAATAAAATTGACTATATTTGATGTGGTAACTGCTAATGAGGTAGCTGTATTTTGGAACAATAACGCTCAAAACAGACCGCCTTTCATTGGTGAAGAACTGTTCCCAAACGATAAACAATTAGGTTTGAAACTTGGCTGGATAAAAGGTGCAAATGGTGTGCCAGTGGTGCTAAAATCATCTGCATTTGATGCAAATTCAACAATCAGACAACGTATAGGCTTTTCAAAACTAGAAGCGGATATGCCGTTTTTTAAAGAAAGCAAGCGAGTTGATGAAAAATTACGTCAAGAACTGAACGTGATTTTACAAACAGACAATCAAGCATACATTGACGTAATTGCTAACCGTATCTTTGACGACCAGACCGACCTTTTAGAAGGTGCAAGAGCTAGAAGAGAGCAAATGCGTATGATGATGTTAACTACTGGTGCCATAGCTATGGAGGGCAATGGTCAAAGTTTTGAATTTGATTATGATTTACCATCAGACCATAAATCGACCGTAACCACTTCATGGAGTGATACTGAAGCAAGTACACCATTAGAAGATTTAAGAGCTGCACTTGATAAAATCGAAGATGATACAGGTATTCGCCCTACTCGTGGAATGATTTCCGCCAAAGCATGGGGATACCTAAGACGTAATGCAGGTATTGTAAGTGCTGTATATCTAAATGCAGGTGGAAATGTTGCTGTAAATGATAACCGCCTAAGCCAGTTACTGCTTGATGAGCTAGGATTAGAGCTTATTAAGAATGAAAAACGCTACAAAGATGATAAGGGCAAAGTTATACGCTATCTTGATGAAGATACGGTTGTATTATTCCCAAGTGGTGAGTTAGGAAAGACATGGTTTGGCACTACTCCAGAGGAAAGCGACCTTATGAATGGTACAAATGCAATGGTATCTATTGTTGATACAGGTGTAGCTGTAACCACTATAAAGCACACAGACCCTGTAACAGTCGAAACTAAAGTAACAATGATTTGCTTACCATCTTTTGAACAAGCTGACCAAGTATATATTCTTGACATTTCTAATTCCTAAATTGCCCGAAAATAATAGTGTAATCAGCAGGGCAACGATAGGAATAGCGAGGGTAACGTGATGATTGTAAAAGTCAAAAAAGGTAGTATGGTTTTAAATATACCTTATAAATCATTCGAGAAAAAATATAAGCCTAATGGTTTTGAAATTGTTGAAGAAAAGCAAAGTTTGCCTGTAAATGAAATTTCTGAAACTCCAGTATACGAAATTCCAATAAGTGAAATGAATTTACAACAGTTAAAGGAACATGCAGAAAAACTAGGAATACAAACTGATAATCTCAAGACTGTAAAGGCTTTACGTGATGCAATTAGAGGTAGGTGAAAAAATGCAGTCAATCGAAGATTTAAAAATTATACTTAGAGAAAAACAAGTGCCATTTTTTACAGATGAAGAGCTTAAATTTTATCTAAAAGAAAACAAAAACGATTATGAAGCAACTGCTTATCAGTGCTTGCTTGTAAAAGCTGAAGATACCACCTTATCAGTATCAGGGCTTAATCTAGGCGATACGTCAAGTTATTTTCGTCGATTGGCTACACAGTACCGTCCGAACAATTCAGGCACTTTGCGAGGTGGTTAATGTGATTTTTTCCGCTTTCCAAGTACCGAAAGTACAAAGAGCAATAAACACATATGGCATAAGTTTTGACTTTGAACGTGATGGAGTTAATGAATTTGGAGAGCCTAACGGAGTAACTGAAATTATAAATATCAAAGGGATATATCATGAAGACTTTTCATACATAACCAAAACTATTGCAGAAAATGCAACAACTGAGGGTAAGTATCAACCTATGATTTTAACTTTATGGCAAGATGCCAAAAAGCTAAATACAAGCGATAGGCTTACTTTTAATGGTGCTAAATATACAATCGGTAATATCAAAGATATAACAGAGTCAAAACTTATAGCTGCAATATCATTGGAAGGAGTGGTGTGATGTCAATTAAATGGCAAGGCGAATTAGCTAATGGTTTAAAAGTCTTTTCCGAAAGGCAAGAACAAGCTTTAGGAATGTATGCTGATACAGCGGCCCAAATGCTACAAAGCCACATGAAAAACACTGCACCATGGACTGATAGAACAGGTGAAGCAAGACGAAGATTGTCCGCAAAGTCTGAAAAGGTCGAAAACGGATATCAGATTGAGCTTGCTCATGGTGTTGAATATGGCATAAATCTGGAGCTTGATTATGAAAAACGATATGCTGTTATACAGCCTACTATTTTAGAAAAATCAAATGAAGTCATGCAAGGTTTTCAAGGTTTACTAAACAGATTTAGGTGATGTAATGACAATAATACAATCCATTTATCTATTTTTGAAACAGCAAGGTTTTAATGTGTATTTCCCATCTCAAAAACAAGGCGAATGTACAGAACCTTACATGGTAATAAAAGATGTGTCATCGTCTAAATTCTTAGATTATTCTAGCACTGTGCATTATTACGATATTATGCATTATGTGCCATATAATCAATTTAGTATGTTAGAACCTTTTGTAGAAAGCGTGGCAAATGCCATGAAAGGTATGAATAATGTAAAAACTACTCATCAGCGTACATCATCAAAATATGATGACAATGTAAAGGCTTATATGATTTCGGAAACTTATAGAAATTATCAAAAAATTTGAAAGGAGCGATAAAATGACAGCCCAAAAGGGTCGTGAAATAGCAACAATTGATGTTGCTCTAGTTACAATCGAAGTGCAAGGCGTAGAAAATGAACTAGCATTGGACACAGCTTCAAAAATTGGGGTTTCTCCACAAACAAAAACAGAAGATGCTGTTCAGTTGATTGTAAAAGGTAGACTTATAGCACAAAAACAATCTACAACAACGATAACAGGCCATACACTTACATTAACTGATAATACATTTATACCAGAATTAGTTAAAGTTCTACAAGGTGGCACTATTAAATACTATGCTGATGATACAGGCGAAAGTGAAAGCGATACTGATTTAGGTTATGGCGTTAAATCATACGCTCCACCTGTTGTAGGCTCTAATGATAAAGGTACACCATTTAAACTTAATGCATATTCACCATCTTATAATAGTGCTGGTACTATTGAATTTTATGAAAAAATATCATATCCAAATTGTCAAGGTACACCAGTAGCACTATCAAGTGAAGATGGTGTTTTTCGTGTATCTGAATATACTATCAACTCAGCACCTAAGACAGGGGAAGCACCATATGTTATTACTTATCCTAAGAAATTACCAGAAGTACAGGCAGCACCACTCAAAAAAGTATCAAGCGTACAGATTGACGGTATGAAAGCACTTGAAACTGATGGTAATTTACCAATATTAAGCATTATATCAGCAGGTGTTGATGCTGTGTTTAGTTGGAAAAAGGATAGTTCACCTGTCACGAACCCAAGCAGCCATACAATCAGTAGTGGCAATTATGAACTGACCATAGATATCACAGCACAGGCAGGTTATGAGCTTGAGGAAGAAATTACTGCTAATCAGCTTGACGGTCAAAGCGGCAATTATTCAGATGGTACTATTATTTATACATTTACAGTAATCTAGGAGGTAAACAATGGATTTAAAAGTAACAACACTAGAGGAATTAAAACAATATGCACAGGGTCAGATTGTAGAATTACCACCTTTTGCAGATGGACAGCCTTTTATTGCACGTCTAGGCAGACCATCAATGTTAGAGCTTGCCAAGAGTGGCAGTATTCCTAACGCTTTATTGAGCACAGCGGGTGATTTATTTACTGGTAGCCGAATGAATACGAAAAAAGATAATGCAATGTCTGAGATTTTCCAAGTTATTGAAACTATGTGTCGAGCAACTTTTCTTGAACCTAAATATGATGATATAAAGGCGGCTGGAGTAAATCTAACAGACGAACAAATGTTGTTTGTATTTAATTACACGCAAAAAGGTGTTGAAAGTTTAAAATCCTTTCGTAAGATCCCAGAACATAATGACAGTGCTGGGAATGATGCAGCGGTTTAATATCCGCCCATCTGAGATATTAGCGATTGATGACCCATACACGGCATATTGTCTTGATGAGGCGTGTTTGTATATCGTTAATCAACTGGATAGAGGCGAGGAAATCTGTTTCAGACCTCAATATACAAGTTTTACAGAGTTATATGCTCAATATCAATAGAGAGGAAGTGTTTAAATGATTGATATAGGCTCAGCGGTCGGATATCTATTATTAGACACTTCCGATTTTGTTTCTAATCTACAAGGTGCAGGTAATGAATTAACTGGTTTTATAGCTGATACCGAAAATAGCACTAATAAGATAGCAGTAGTAGGTAATTCTTTAAGCTCAGTAGGCTCAACACTAACAAAGGGTGTAACCTTACCTTTGGCGGGTGCGGGTACAGCAATTCTAAAATTTGCAGGTGATGCTGAAAGTGGTTTTTCACAGTTTCAAGCAAGAGTAGGCGAAGTTAAAGGCAGTACCGAAGAATATAAAAATGTCATGGAGGACATCTATAAAAACAACTACGGTGAAAGTTTTGACGATATAGCTGATGCCATGGCGAATGTTGTAACCCAAATGGGGGAATTAGATCCATCAAGTTTACAACAAACGACTGAAAGTGCATTTGCACTCAGGGATAGTTTTGGATATGAAACATCTGAAAGCATAAGAGCTGTTGATACTCTCATGCAAAACTTTGGTTTAACATCTGAGCAGGCTTTTGACTATATCGTCAAAGGACAGCAGCAAGGCTTAGATTTTTCAGGTGAATTTCTCGACACTATCAATGAATATTCTGTCCAGTTTGGTAAAGTAGGTATGTCTGCTGATGATATGTTTGCAATCTTCAAACAAGGAACAGATACAGGAGCATGGAATCTAGACAAAATTGGTGACGCTGTTAAGGAATTTGCTATTCGTGCTATTGACGCTTCAGACACTACTGTTGAGGGCTATGAAGCGATAGGTTTAAACTATGAAGAAATGATGGCTAAATTTGCAGCAGGTGGTGACAGTGCAAGACAAGCGTTTGACCAAGTAATTACTGCCTTAGCTGATATGGAAGACCCACTTGCTCAAAATACTGCAGGTGTTAACCTTTTTGGTACTATGTGGGAAGATTTAGGACCTGAAGTAGTAACACAGCTTAAAGATGTTACAAACTCAACTATTGACGCAGCGGGTGCAATGGATAATCTTAAAGAGATTAAATACGATAACTTAGAAAGTGCTATCGGTGGATTGACACGACAAATTACATCTTTTGCTGCTGATTTAGGTGAATACCTCATTCCTTATGTGCAAGTGATAATTGAATTTATAGCGAATTTAGCAGATAAATTTAACGGACTTTCTGAACCTGTAAAAAAGGTTGTGGTTGCGGTTGGTTTATTTATTGCTGCTATTGGACCTGTACTTTTAATTATAGGCAAAGTCATAACTGGTATATCAACCGTAGTATCTACAATATCCACAATAGGCGGTGCTATTAAAAATGTAGTTAGCGTTATTAGTGGTTTAGGCTCTCTTATATCTATGGTTATGAGTGGTATTAGTACCACTGTTAGCGGTTTATTTACACTGATTATGGCACACCCTATTATAGCTATTATTACCGCTATTATTGCAGCTATCATTCTATTATGGAATAATTGCGAATGGTTTAGAGATTTAGTCATGGGATTTGTAGAAGCTGTTATCGGCTTTTTCTCTAACATGGGCGAACATATCATGAGTGCATTATCAGCGATTGGCGAGTTTTTCATCTCGCTAGGTTCTATGATAGGTGAAGCTTTAACAGGTATAGCAGAACTTATAGTAACTATATTTACTGGTTGCATAGATGCAATAAAAGCCTTGTGGAATGGTATAGTTGAGTTTTTCGCTCTCATTTGGGAGGGAATAAAACTTGTATTTTCTGGTGTTGCAGAATTTTTCATTAATGTTTTTAGCTCAGCAGTTGAAATTATCAAGACCGTATGGAGTGCCATTGTTGACTTTTTCTCTGCTATTTGGGAGGGTATCAAGGCAGTATTTGCGGCTGTTGTAGATTTCTTTTCTGATATCTTTGCTAGAGCATGGGAAGCTATCAAAGCTATATGGTCGGTAGTTGTAGACTTTTTTCAGAGTGTTTGGGGCGGTATACAGGCTGTATTTTCTGTTGTAGTTGAATTTTTTGCAAACATATTTACTGAAGCATGGGAAAGAATCAAGACTGTTTGGTCAGTTGTGGTTGACTTTTTTCAAGGTGTATGTGATGGCATACAAAAGGTATTTGCAGCCGTTACAGAGTTTATAGTGGATTTATTTAGTAAGTTATCCGATAAGATACAAGCAATATGGAACGCTATATACGATTTCTTTGTTGAGATTTTAGAACGTGTTAAAAATGCTTTTATTGACGCTTTAAACACTATACAGGAACTATGGGAAAAGTTAATTGACGCTATAAAAAAAGCATGGGAAAAAATTGTCGAGTTTTTCAAAGATATAGCTAGTAAAATAAAAGACGCTTTTTCAACCGCTATTGATTTCATTCAAGGGTTATTTGAAAAGGCTGTTGATGGTATAAAGGACGCTTGGAATGGCGTAGTTGATTTCTTTTCTGATATCTGGGAAAGCATTAAAGATATTTTTGGTGACTTATGGCAACATTTTAAAGATATTGGTAGTGATATAGTTAACGCTATTAAAGATGGAATTTTGGGAGCATGGGATAGCTTTACTGGTTGGGTGAGTGACAAGGTAGGCTCTATTGTAGATAGTGTTACCAGTCTGTTTGGTGGTAGTCCTGCAAAAGTTAAAGGCTCTTATGCAAGTGGTCTTGATTATGTTCCATCTGATGGACTTTACAAGCTACACGAGGGTGAAGCAGTACTAACTAGGGAACAAAATAGCCGTCGTACTTCAAGTGGTGGAGATACTTATAACTTCTATTCTCCTAAGGCTCTTGACCCTGTAAGTGCTGCAAGAGAAATGAAGAAAGCTAAACAACAAGTTATGTTAGGTTTCGTGTAAGGGGGTGCAATCTTGATTGAAGAAATAAAAATCCAGTCACTATCAAATGGTGAAGAAATTACCATAGGTATGGACGATTGGCAGGAATATTGGTTAGAAACTGTTGACTGGGGGCAGGTAGAGGGACAACATAACTCATATACATCATCTACCTTAATTGGTAGCAATATAACTTCTACAACCATTCTTACACGTTCTTTGTCTGTCACAGGCTGGGCAATCGAGGACGAAACCCCTTTACAAGTTAGGTGTGATAGGCTTAATCGCTTTATCTCACCATCTGAAACATATCTTTTAAAATATAAAGGCTATCAAATTAAATTCAATCCTGATGCATCTATAAAATATGGGCATGATTACACTGTAAACAACATTGTAATGCGTCAATTTTTAATACAAGCAACATGCCCTAATCCTTTATTTTCACAGATTTCTCCTACTATTGTACCTTTTGACTTTAGTAACAAAAAGTTTAAATTTCCAACCAATTTTGGACAATCTGCACCGATTGTTTTTGCACTAACTGAAACACTCTATAATACATCAATCTATAATGCAGGCGGTTTTCCTACTGGGGTAACAATAAGAGTCAAATTTATTGGTGAGGTATCTAACCCTAAAATTAGAGATTTAAAAACCAATGAAATGATAGGCGTAAACTATCACTTTGTTACTGATGATGTATTAACTATCGTTACTGTTAACGGTTCTAAATCTATGACTGTCAAACATGAGGACGAAAGCACTGAAAATCTTATAAAATATCGTCATATAGAAACAGAATGGCTACAACTTGCCACAGGTGAAAATATTTGGGCTATTGAGTGTGAAAATCCAGAAGAAAGAAAAAACATAAAAGTTGAAGTAAGTTTTAATATCTTATATTTGGAGGTGGAATAGATGAAAATGGAGGTATACACTCCCAATTTGGAGTTAATAGACATACTTGAAAACTGGGATAACTTGATTATAGAAGATTGTGCATTTACATCTGGTTCATTTTCGTTTGATTCCACGTTGAATGATAATACAAGAAACCTATTCAAAGAAGATAATATCATATGGTTTGATGATGAAACAGCAGGAATAATAGAGTATTTCGATAAAATATCCGATGAATATGGTATTTCCTTTACAATTAAAGGCAGTTTATTAACTGGACTTTTAAAACGTAGAGTTTTATGGGGTTTGTATAATTACAACGCAAGCCCTACTAAAATAATGTACGACACTGTAACTGATTGTATGATATCTCCAACTAGGGGTAATGTAACCGCTAGAAAGATAGCTAATTTTTCCTTAAAAGAGCAACTAGAGGACACTCGAATAATCCGAAAACAGCAAACAGGCGGTGATTTACTTTCTTTTTGTGAGGAAATAGGGCAAGCAACTAACACAGCTTTTGGTGTAGCGTTTGACCCACTTGACTTTAAAATGAAGTTTTGGTGTCGACCTTGCAAAAATCGCACAATACATCAATCAGTGAATGAACCTGTTTTTTATTCCACTGAACTTGATGACGTTTTAAGTGCTAACTATTCATATGATGCAAGTAATTACAAAAACGTTGCTTTTGTACAAGGTGAGGGAGAGGGTGTAAACCGTACTAATACTACTATATACAAAGAAATCGAAACAATATTACCAGAAGAACCATCATTATTGCCAAATGGTTATACGCAATTAGAATATATCGAAACAAGCGGAACTCAGTGGATAAACACTGGAATTGCTCCAGATGGTAAATTAAAAATTAAAGGAAAATTTCAGTTTTTAAAATTTGAAAAAACACATCAATCGTTATTTGGCTCTCGTGAAATGTCGCCTTATATAAATTCTACTGCAATTTATTTGCCACCAAGCGAAAGTGCAGAGGGTGAAAGAATACGAATTGATTATGGGGCGAGTATTCAAACAAAATACGCTGTTAATACAGACCCTTTGCAACCGTTCACTTTTTTATCTAACGGAAATATATTTTATGTAAACGATGAAGAAATTATATTTACTAAATCGGAATTTGAAGGCACTTATCCTATATTATTCGGTGCTTCAAGCGACAGTGAACAAATACTTATGAAATCAAGTTCAAGAATATTTGAAGTTAGTATTGCTAAGGAACGTGATTATAAATTCATTCCATGTAAAAATCCAGATGGTAACATTGGAATGTATGAGATTTATGGAGCTAAGTTTTATGGTAATTCTGGAACAGGTGAATTTATAGCAGGAAATGAAGTTGTAAAAACAAAAGCAACCATTAATTCAAATGAACCACAAGGTATATCACGTTACGAAATGTATATTGATGCTAAAGATTTGCAGAAAAACTCAGACCCTGAACACCCTATGACTGATGAAGAATATTTGCAAGCACTTAACACAAGAGGTCAAGAAAAGCTATCTGATACACAATTGGTCCAAAACTTTGACACAAGCATACGCACAATAAATCCTACTTATGTATATGGCAAAGACTTTTTCTTAGGTGATACTATTACAGTTATTGATAAAAATTTAAGTGTTACCATTGACGCAGTAGTAGAAAGTGTGCAGCGTTCAATCAGTTCACAAGGCGAACAATTTTCAATTACCTTTGGTTATTCTACTCCTTTGTTATCACAAAGACTACGAAAGGCAGGGATATAATGATTTACTACGGTTTTTTTGACGCAGCATTTGACGAAACAGCAGGCACTTATGACCGTACATATAACAGCGGTGATTTCACAGGCTATTTTGAAAAATTCATAGGTTCAGGAGTATGCGTCTATAACAATCCAGACAGCTTTAAAGTATCTATATCTGGTACAAATACAATTGTTACAAGTGGTTATCTGTTTATTCGTGGCTATTGGCTCAAGAATGACAGTGATTATACAATATCTTTTACAGGTGTTGGTGATGGTGTTTATGCTGTCTACGCAAAGTTAAATCTAGGTGCAAGACTTATAGAGTTAGGACAAATGGCAAAGGCTGAAAGCTATAGCGATACCCTTATATTAGCATATGTTACAATTACGAGTGGTGTACTAAGTGTTCAATATACACGCTATAATGCTGATATTTGCGGTGTTATTGACGCTGTTGGCAGTCTATCGACTAAGATTGAATATGCTATCAACTACATTGATACTGGAATAGAAAGCAAATTACAGCAGATTGAGCAAGATTTACAAAACCAGTCTGATATTATCAACAGTAAACTTGATGAAGCTAATTCTTTAATTGCTAAAATCGCACCACCTCCAATAGGCACAGTTAAATTTAGTGCAAGTAGCACCATAGAAGATGGCTGGCTAAAGTGTGACGGTTCTTTCATCAGCGAAAGCCAATATCCAGAATTAGTCGCAGCGTTAGGTAAATTAACCCCAAGTGGTGATAAATTTAAGCTTATTGATTATGTTGGCGAAATTCCATCAACAGGCGTTACTAATTTTGTACTATTTGAAGATTATCTATGGACTTTTTGTCTTTCAAACAAGACCTTATACGGTATTCCAGTAAATAGTGGTCAACTTAAAACCATAAACATTACTTGTGATGATACACGTTTTAATAATTTTAAGCCAACAAGCTTTGAAAATCCTCTCGCATTATCAATCTTTGCAAGCAAAACCAAAGAGGGTGCTAAAATGTTTTTGTCACAGATAATAAAAGATAACTACATACAGCCTATTAACTCTACATATTTACAGTATTTTGAAAGTCTTAAAAACGTTACGACCACATCGTTTTTAGATGCCTTATTGATTTTTGGTGCAGATTTTATATCATCAACAAGCACCATAAATGTCAGCCGTCCTTTTGAAACCATAAAGCAAAGTGAAGCACAAACTGAAGAAAGTGGTGTTTATCTTAATTATGTTTCAAATACTGTTTCAACGTACAGTTATTTGACATTACCTTATGTTACATCTATAAATAAAGACGGAAAAGAAATATATTATTGTGCGATAGGTAGTTATATTAGATTAACTTATTCCACACAAACTAAACGTGCTAGTTACGACGGAAAAGGTATATGTGCTTTGGAATGGAATGAAGAAAATACAGAATGTGATACAGTTAATACTGGGAAGAATGGCGACAATTTAGCAGGTAGAGCTGGATTTAGTGATAAGAATAAAGGTGAGATAGTGGTGATGTCTTACTCGATTAGTACTAACACTATATATGAAGACAAGTATTATGTGCGTTCATTTCCTAACGGCATTTTTGATGGATATGGTGAAAATGACAGTTGGAATACGCCTAGTTCAAATATTCCTATGAATATAGCAGGCTATGACATAACTCTAGCTGCTTTTAATCTTGAAAAAATAAATACAATATCCAAATTAAGCGATACATCAAAAACAATACCTTTAATTGATGTGCCAAATGCAGCGAGAATATTTTTAGATGCAGGCATATATTTGTTTGATAAAGATATGTATTTTATCTTTGTTGGTACAGGTTTGGTATTTTCCAGAACTTTCAATTCTACAAACGATATCGGCTATCTTGACACCACATCTGTTATGGGTGTTGTAAATCAATATGGTGATTTGAGGTACGATGACCAAACAGGTGTACTATATATCATGGGGCAAGATACCACAAATAAAATTAAAGTTGTTAAAATCGTATTAAATACGCTATATGATTACGCAAATGACGGTGCATGGTTACCTTTAATTGCTAGTGATGGTGTTCCAGCGTGGATAAAAGCAAAGGAAGTGGAATAATGTTATCTTATGGCTTTTGTTTAGGCGAGGAAAATTCACAATATAACACTTCACAGTTTGGTGGTGCGTTTAAGGCTCTTTTAGGTGATGGAGTGTGTAAGGGATACGGGCAGGAATATGCTGTACTCTCTACCACATCACGTAATGTAACGCTAGAAACAGGTTTTGCACTTGTGGGCGGTACATATATCCAAAATGATGAAGAAATAACATTGACCGTTGCTGTACCAGATAACAAATACGACCGCTACGACGCTGTGATTTTAAGAGCAGATAAGGTAAAAAAAACAGTTGAACCAGTGGTTATAACAGGTCATGCAAGTGTGTTTCCCAGTGAATATGTGCCTGTGCGTAATGATACAGTGTATGAGATTGTACTTTGTCATATATTTGTACCTTTAGGCTCTACACAGGTACTTGAAGAACATATTGTAAATACTAGACCAAATAGGGATATTTGCGGTATTATAGAAAGTTTTTCAACCGTTGCTAATCAGATAAGCTACATTTACAATTTTCTCACGTCTGGTATTGATGAATGTGTACAGGAGCTTATAGATAAAAGCAACGATATCATATTAGACTGTGAGAACGTTGTATCAGCCACTGAACAAGATATAGCACTTGCAGGAATTAAGACAGAGGTTGGAGAGATACAGTTTTTAGCAACCACTCCAAGTGATGAATGGCTTAAATGTAACGGTCAAAGCGTACCTAAAGAGTATATAGAACTTTTAAAACTCATGGAATCTACACCAAACATACACTATGGTAATGAAAATATTACAGCGTACATTTATGCTGGTAAGAAAGGTGACAAAAATGGAAAATAATATAATTTTAACAGTTAAAGCTGTTTCCGCTGCCATTGGTGGCTTTTGTGGTCTGCTTTGGGGCAAATTAGACGGGGTTATGCTCGCCCTGCTTATATTTATAAGCATTGATTACATAACTGGCTTGATGGTTGGTATTTCTACCAAGACACTTAACAGCTCTACTGGCTTTAAAGGACTTGCTAAAAAAGTATTTATTCTACTTTTAGTCCTCATTGCTAATATACTTGATACCCATGTTATGGGTGGTTCTGGTGTAGTTAGGGGCGTTGTTATTGCTTTCTACCTTGCTAATGAGGGTATAAGCATACTAGAAAACGCTGGTAAGCTTGGTGTTCCGTACCCTGAAAAACTAAAGGAAGTATTAGAACAGCTCAAGGAAAATAAGGAGGACAATCAAAATGCAGATAAACTTTAAACAGTGTAACTCTGGTAACTATCAAGAGTGCAATTCAAGAGATGTTGAATATATTGTTATTCACTATACCGCCAACAAGGGCGATACTGCTAAAAATAATGCAGATTATTTTGCAAGAGAAGTTACAAAAACATCTGCACATTACTTTGTTGATAGTAAAGAAATATGGCAAAGCGTTCATGATGCTGATATTGCTTGGCACTGTGGAGCTAAAAACTATAAGCACAAATACTGTCGAAATACTAACAGCTTAGGCATTGAGATATGTATGCTTAATTCTAAAGGTCAAGTTGTACAAGCTAGTATAAATAAAGCTGCTCAGCTTACAAGCTATTTAATGCAAAAATACAGCATAAGCAAGGACAATGTGATTAGACACTTTGATGTTACAGGTAAAGATTGTCCTGCTCCAATGGTCGAAAACGAAACTTTATGGATAAATTTCAAAAATAAATTATGTGAGGTTGAACAAATGAAAGTTTATAAATACGTTCCAGATATGCCTGACTATGCACAAGACACTTTTACAAGACTGTTTAAAACTGGTGTTATCTCTACTGACAGCACTGGTGCTATGGCTGTTGAAGAAAGCTCTATTCAGCCTATTATGTATCTTGACCGTTTAACTGGCGGTAAAATTGAAAAGCTACCAGAACTGATGAAGTTATTAGAAAATCCTGAAATTTTAAAGTTAATTGGATAAGTACAAAAAGAGGGTTGCAACCACAACAGGTGCAATCCTCTATTTCTATGGAAATTTATTAGGTATATTATAAATTATTTTATATGTCGGATAAAAATATTTTTATAAAATCTATTGATATATACGTACGTATATAGTATAATAATATCAGAAAGGAGGTCAAGACGTTGAGTAAAAAACGTAAAAAGAAAAGCGGTAACAAGATGTCAACAGAAAGCAAAGTCAATCTCATTACCGCAATACTAAACCTTGTTATAGCTCTTCTAATGCTAATAGAAAAGCTAACCAAGTAAAGGACAGGGGGAGAAAATCCCCCTAACCTTTAAAAAATTATAACATTATATTAGCTTAACGTCAATTGAATATGGATACCATAATTTATATTCTTTTAGCAATTAGTATCGTTTTATCTAGCATTTCCATTGTTCTTTCAATTTTACAAATCAAAAGGAGGAAATAATTTATGCAAAAAGATTATTCAGCACAACAAAAGCATATCCGTAAAAATTATGTGCGTTTCCCTCTTGACCTTAAACCCGATGTCTTAGAGGAATTTAAAAGAATTTGTAAGCAAAACAACACAACCCCAACAACTGAAATTAAAAAATTTATTGATGAATATTGTAAATCAAAAGATAAATAGTAATTTTTTTCAAGGGCTTTTTAGCCCTTGTTCTTTATTTTGTGCTTATTTTACAAATTTGAGCATGATTTGTAAACCATCTTAATTTTAATATTTATTATACAAGTATTAAAAGTTATATTTATCCAATGCCATGGTATGTAAATATCTAAAAAGACGCTCATTAATTATATAATATAGCTTTAATTTTTTGTCTTTAATAAATATTGAGTTTTAAGGAGGTAAAAATACTAATTTATCTATTTTAATAAAAAAAGAAAAAAGTAAATTTGATTAGTTTTATATAAGCTATAAAAACACTATGTATTATATAGTGTTTAGTATTTTTTTATAAAACAATTGATATATATTATGCAATTTAGATACAGTTAAATATTAGTATATATTTGAATTCAAAATAGGAAGTGATTATTATATGGAATATATTATGATACTTCAAAGTCTAATTATAGTAATTTTTCTTTTTATTATCCACGTGTTGATTAAAAAAATTCAGATATTACAAAAACAATGTACGAATTTGTTGGAACAGGATAAGGACTTTCAAATTTTCATTGAAAATTCTATCAAACAAAATTCTAATTATATTGTTTGCGTTAAGGCAATAAATTCAAAATACCATATAGGTGTTTTATACTCTAAGCTACTTTGTGATAAATTCGAGATAGACAAATAAAAAGTTCATTTTAATAGGTATACTAGATTTTATTGTAACATTACTTTATGTTATTTTTATTGGCAATAAAATTGAGAGTTTTCATTTCTTAATTTGTGAAAATGATTATTATTGAATTTTAGATATTTTCAGGCTATAATCTTTTGTATTAAACTTTATCATTTTTTGTTTGTTTTATTTTAGAAATATTAAACCATGCAAAGGAGTACAATAATGAAAAAAGTTGTAAGTAAAAGCATTATTCTAATGAGTATTATTTTTATGCTTGTTGGAACAATAACAGGATGCACAGAAAATGACATAAATAGTGATAATATTAGCTACCTTACAAACAATAATACGACCGAAAATTCAAATCAACAAATTGATACAAGCACTATTTCTTACAGATTTGCAGATGCTAAAGAAGGCATTCAACTTCGTATGCAAAATGATAGCTATTTTAATAAATTAACTCAAAACGATTTAGATTATCGAACAGGAAAAATTGGTGCAACATTAGAAGATTTTAAGGAATTGGCTAGAAAACAAGGAGACACCTTCACTGACGAAGAAAAGCAAGTGATAGCAGATTCTATTGCTCGAATCGAGGAACGATTTAAAGAAATTGGCTTTAATTATCCCTTAAATTCAGAAATTATATTTGTAAAAAACAAGATGGGAGATGAATTTGGAGCACTTGCTTATACACAAGGCAATCAAATTTATTTGGAAAGCGAAAATCTGAATTTTATTAAAGACCTATCAGATCCTATTGATATTGATGAAATGATTGCTCATGAGTTATTTCATATTTTAAGTCGAAATAATCCTAATTTAAGACAAGCTATATATAATGTATTTGGTTTTACAATTGCTGATGAACCAAATTTTACTCCAGAAATTCGTAACATTCTCGCTTCTAATCCAGATGTAGAAAAATTCGATAGTTATGCCATGTTTAATATAAACGGGGAAATGACCAAGGCAGTAGTGGTTACAATTTTAAAAAATCCTTATGAAGACGGACAAGATTTATTTTCTAGTCTTTCTCCAGGTATTGTACTGTATGATAATCCAGATAAGTATTATACAATTGACCAAGTTTCAAACTTTTGGGAGGTTTTTGGTGAAAACACTGGTTATGTGATTACAACAGAAGAAGCTATTGCTGACAACTTTGCATCTGCAATAATATATGGTATGGATGGTAGAGAATATGAAAACCCAGAAATTATTGAAGATATTTTGAATGTATTGGTTAATTATGAAGAAAAGGAATAATGGTTCATTAAATTAAGCACTATTTTACACTAGGGGCGTCAATTTGACACCCTATTTTTTATGCCTCGCTTAGTAGGTGTCATTTTGACACCTAAAATAGTATTGGGAAAGTGGGTTGATTTTCTGAGGTCATAGGGGCAGATATGCCCCTACTTTTTTTCGAATTAGTACAGGCTAATTCTTTGATTGCTAATACTTAGTTCAGAGATTAGCTACAGACTTTTAACCAATTGATTCTTGTTTTTCATCGTTTTTATCCATAACATAAAGTTTTTCTTTTTCTGTGTACCAATCTGTATACCAATCTTTCAGCCAATAATTTAATATTACTAAGGCAAATGCAATAATTGTTAGTCTATTTCCTGTTCTTTTAAAAGTTCTAAAAATAATATATTTCTCATCATAGTATATAGCGATAATTAGAAATAAAAAAACTCCCAAAACAAATGCTATTTTGCCAATTACAATAAGCCTATTTATATGATTTTCTAATCTTTTTATTGAATCATGTTGGATAGAAGTGTGTTTTAATAAAGTAATTTCATTTTTTAGCCTATATCCATTATCTAAACAAAAATCAGATACTGTGAAAAATAATCCTGATATTGTAGCAGCAAGTGAAACTTTATATAAAATCTCATCAGTAAAAAGAATAGATGATAGTAACAGAAAAACTCCATAAACTAACAAAAATAAGTTTGACTTTTTATACATATAATTTCTCCAATTTTATTTATGTAAGATTTTTATTTGTTATATAAACTAAAAATTAGATAAAAATAATAATTGTTAAAACATATAATTATAAACTTCTAAAATTTTTATATTTGAATTTTTCAAAACGCTTTATTCATCAACAATCTGATACTTCTCACCAACAATGAATTTAATTCTCGTAAACCTATATTTGTGTTTTACGTCTGGGTATTTTTCGTGGTCAACTTCAGATGCAAACATATAAATAAGGTCTCGCACAGATTTTGAAATCACTATATAGAGCTTGGTAAATAACAAGTTTTTCACCAGTTCAGTATGCTTAGCAATAGCAAGAACTTGGTATATTCTGTTCTTAAAGCGTAAATATTTTTCACATATAATTATTCTATTAGTCATAGTAAAATCACTTTCCTTAAATAAAAATATGTTAGCACAAAGGATTGTGTTTTTCAAATGAAACGTTTGAAAAATCACCGTAGCAAAATCGTAGCAGGAGCATTAAAACACACTGTTTTATAGGTAAAAAAATAGATATAAAATAGAGAGAATAATGTTTTATATATGTATAAAAGTTATGAAATATATTTAATTCAATTCTTTCTGCATTAAGTAGTAGATTTTAAAATCAAAAATTAAATGCTAAAACCGTATGATTTCATTAGAATTCGTGTTCTAACTAGGTCATACGGTTTATTTTTATGGTGTCTAAAAACTTAATTATAAAAAATTATAATATATTTTCGAGTACATCAGTAAGCAAAATATAAAATCTTTCAAGTGAATCAAGAATTATATGTTCATCTGGTGTGTGAACATCGCAAAGAGTAGGTCCAACAGCGATTGCATCAAGTTCAGGAATAGCATTACAGAATAAACCACATTCAAGACCTGCATGAATAGCTTCTATTTTTATTTCCTTATTAAACAACTTTTTATAGCTATTGCAAAAAACTTCACGAATAGGGGAAACCTCAGCAAATGCCCAACCAGGATATCTGCCAGCAATTTCAGTTTTAAAACCAAATGTATCAGCAAGAGTATCAAGTAGTTGAACAGTATCTTCTTGTAGGGAATTTATAGAGCTACGAGGTGCAAAAACAATACGCATTGGCTCACATTCTGTATTTGCAATACCAAGATTTAAGGAAGTTACAACAAAATTTCCTTGATTAGGGTTTTTACATCTTACACCATTTGGTGCTAAATAAATCGCATTTATAAAGCTTTTAGCGTCACAAATGGTATTTACTGTTTGTATGTCGTTTGAAAGTTCAAAGTTCAGTATAAAATTAGGTTCTGTTGGGTGAATTTCTGTATTAAGCTCATCAGAAATAACTTTTAATGCATTTATAGCGTTATCAGCTTCGGCTTTATCTGCAAATAAAAGTTTAGCATCACATTCACGAGGAATTGCATTATCCTTAGTACCACCAGAAAAAGATATAAGCTTTGAATTAAATTGTTTTGTAACACTATTTAAAACTCTGCTCATAAGCTTGATAGCATTTATACGTTCTTTGTCAATATCCATTCCAGAATGACCGCCTAAAAGTCCACGTATAGCAATGGTTAATATATAACCCGTGTTTTGTTCTCTTTGAGCGTTTTTAAGCATAGAGTAACGCATACCGCCTGCACAGCTTACAGTGCCTACACCTTCCTCTTCAGAGTCCATATTAATCATAATTTTTGCATTAAGAATAGACTTATCAAGTTTATTAGCACCATTTAAACCAATTTCTTCTTCAGTTGTAAATACACACTCTAAAGCAGGGTGTTTAATTGTATTATCATCAAGTACAGTCATCATAAGGGCAACAGCTACACCGTTATCAGCCCCTAAAGTAGTGCCATTTGCACGAAGAATACCATTTTCAACTGTTAAATCAAGACCATCTTTTTCAAAATCATGGTCAATACCTGCAAGTTTTTCACAAACCATATCAATATGACCTTGGAGCATAACAACTGGTGCATTTTCATAGCCAGCATAAGCAGGTTTTTTAATAACAACATTTAAACTACTATCTTGATAAACTTCAAGATTACGCTTTTTTGCAAACTCTACAAGAAAATCACTTAAAGCTTTTTCATTGCCTGAACCATGAGGAATAGCACAGATATCTTCAAAGAAATTAAACAGTTTTTCAGGTTTATAGCCCTTAATTTTGTAGTCCATAAAAATGAATACTCCTTTATATTTAACTCTAAGTTTAAGTTTACTGCATTTAATACTAAAAATCAAATAGTTTATACTTCGTTGACAGTATTTTAGCTTATCAGTATAATGTATATAAAGCTATACAGGAGGAAAAACAGTCATGCAGTCAATAATTAAAATTTTATCAGAGGAATTAAAACAGCAAGAAAACGCTGTGGAACAAGTAATAAAGCTTTTAGATGAAGGAAATACAGTTCCATTTATTGCACGATACAGAAAAGAAATGCATGGCGGAATGGACGACCAAACTATAAGACAGCTTGCAGACCGTTTGGCATATCTTAGAAATTTACAAGAGCGTAGAGAAGAAGTATCTGCTGCTATTGCTGCACAGGAAAAATTAACCGATGAAATTCAAAAGGCAATAGAGAATGCACAAACACTTGCAGAGATAGAAGACATTTACAGACCATATCGCCCAAAACGCAGAACTCGTGCTATGATTGCAAGAGAAAAAGGTTTAGAACCTCTTGCCGAGCTTATAAAAGACACATTAGGCACTGCAAAACCCGCTTTAGAGCTTGCAGAACAGTTTATAAATGAAGAAAAAGAGGTAAACACAGCAGAAGATGCATTAAACAGTGCTAGTGATATTTTAGCCGAAATGCTTAGCGATGATGCAACACTTAGGGCAAAACTTAGAGAGCTTATCTGGAAAACAGGTATAATACAAACAAAAGGTGAAGAAGAAGACGGTGTATATAAAATGTATAACGATTTTTCAGAACCTGTTAAGAAAATTCAAAGTCATAGAATATTAGCAATAAATCGTGGTGAAAAAGAAGATAAATTAAAAGTTAGTTTGATTGTTGACAATGAGCAAGCACAAATTATTATGCGTAGAGCCATAATACACCCAAAAAGCCCATATCAAACAGAACTTCGTGCAATTTGTGAAGATAGTTATACTAGACTTATTTTCCCATCACTTGAAAGAGAGATACGCTCAGAATTAACAGATAATGCAAATGAACAAGCAATTCATACATTTGTTATAAATTTAAGGCCACTTTTAATGCAACCGCCAGTTAGGGGAAAGGTTACATTAGGTTTTGACCCTGCATACAGAACAGGTTGCAAGCTTGCGGTTGTAGATGAAACAGGTAAGGTATTAGAAACAAGTGTAATTTATCCAACACCACCACATAAAAAAATAGATGAGTCTAAAAAAGTGCTTGAAAAGCTGTGTAAAAAACATAATATCAGTTGTATTGCAATAGGTAATGGCACAGCTTCAAAAGAATCTGAAATGTTTGTAGCAGATTTTTTAAAAGAATATGGCGGTAATATTCAATATATGGTTGTATCTGAAGCGGGAGCATCTGTCTATTCTGCATCTAAGCTAGGTGCAGAAGAATTTCCAGACTATGACGTTTCATTAAGGTCTGCTGTATCTATTGCTAGACGTTTACAAGACCCGCTTGCAGAGCTTGTAAAAATCGACCCTAAAGCCATAGGTGTTGGACAGTATCAGCATGATATGCCACAAGCAAGACTTGGTGAAACGCTTGACGGTGTAGTTGAAGACTGTGTAAGTGCAGTTGGTGTTGATTTAAATACTGCCTCTCCAGCTTTGTTAGTAAGAGTTGCAGGAGTAACTAAAGCAGTTTCCAAAAATATAACCACATTTCGTGAAGAAAATGGACGTTTTGAAACCAGAAAACAGCTTTTAAAAGTAAAAGGGCTAGGGCCAAAAGCTTATGAACAATGTGCAGGCTTTTTAAGAGTACCAGACAGCAAAGAAATATTGGACCGAACCGCAGTTCACCCGGAGTCTTATGAGGCAGCAAGGGAACTTTTAAAAATCTGCAATTACACAGAAAACGATGTTATAAATAATAATTTATCAGATATTACAAAACGAATTGATGAAATCGGTAAAAATCAAATAGCTGAAAAATGTAAAGTAGGTGTACCAACACTTATGGATATTGTATCCGAACTTCAAAAACCAGGGCGAGACCCTCGTGACTCACTTCCACAGCCAGTTTTAAGAAGTGACGTTGTGCATTTAGAAGATTTAAAAGATGGTATGGATATGATAGGTACAGTTAGAAATGTAACAGATTTTGGTGCATTTGTTGATATTGGAGTACATCAAGACGGTTTAGTGCATATTTCAGAAATATCAGATAAATTTATAAAACACCCATCAGAAGTTTTAACTGTTGGCGATATAGTAAATGTTAAAGTTATGTCCGTTGATACAAAGACAAAACGAATATCATTATCTATAAAACAAGCAAGTAAATAACGAAAAATCCGCCCGAAAAAGGCGGATTTTTTAATCATGTGTTTGATGAACTGGTATATCTTCAATAAGTTTTTCATCTGGAGCTTCATTCATTTGTTTTAGATATTCATAAGCATCAAGTGCATTATTTAAATGATAACAAAGAACTATATCATTTAAAGTCGGATTTTCACAGCAAAAATGTTCTAAATTTTTATTTGTTAAACCAAGACTTTTCATGCGATTATAGCATTCTTTAGACGGAACACCTGTCGAGTCCATAGAACAAATTGCATTGAGTTCATCATACATTCTTTGTGCTAATTGTTCGCAACCTCTAAGGTATATTGATACCTCTTTACGAAGTGGGTTTTTGGGGAATTTTTGACGCTGGAAAATATCAATTTCATCACCAAGACGTCTTAAAATACGCTTTAGTGGTTTTAAATCTGGATAAAGTCCATTTATAACACGCTTTTCTAAATATTCAGGGAAAGCCTGTATAAAATGTATTATCATATTTGAAATACGTTTGCGGTTATTATAGGGTTTTATAAGCAGATTTATGCAAAGAGAAACTATAAGACCTATTGAAGTATCAAAAAAACGTGATATAGAATAATAAAGCGGAGTACCAGCATCATAAAGACATAAACAGATAAATACAACACAAGAAAGCGGTATAGAATAATAGATTTTTAGTTTATTGCCTATAAATATTACAATAAGCACACCAAAACCAATAATTATTGGATAGATTGTAGGGAAAATCATTAAAAAGATACAACCAACGGTACAACCACATATTGTTCCCACAAGTTGGTTTCTACAAGCTGTTAAGGAATCATTAGGGGTTCTGCTCATGGCATTCATAGCACCAAGAGCGGAAAAAAGCGGCATATTTGATTGTATTAGATTTGCAATAAACAAAGCAATAGTTACTGCAAGAGCTGATTTAACTGTTCTATATCCTATATTAATTCGTGCTCTATACAAGTTTAATCCTCTCCTTAAATGAGCAAAAAGAGTAATGTAAAAACTACTATATCACACAAATGTTAAAAATAGAAGTATATTTTATGTTTTATTTTGAACGAGAAGCCTTAATAATAGCAGTTGCAGCTAAAGCACCCTCATAAACCGCTTTATTTACTTGAAGCATACCACCTGTGCAGTCACCAGCGGCATACAAACCAGGGACATTGGTAGCCATTGTAGCATCAACAACAATTCTATTGCCCTCAGTTATAGCACCGAGTTTTCTTGCTAGTTCAGCACTTCCAGCAACACCAAAAGCAACAAATAAGCCGCTTACATTTAGTACACCACCGTTTTCAAAGCGAATTTTTAAGCCGCCCTCTTCATTTTGTTCAATCTTTTCAATTTTTCTTGTATCAAGCTGAACAGAATCAGGAAGCGAAATTTCAGGGGTAACGTTATTTGTAAGCATAGTTACAGAAGAGGCAACAGGTAAAAGTTCTTTTACTTCATGCAAAGCATACTCGCCTTCACCAAGCACAGCAACAGGTTTTCCCCTATGGAAAAATGCATCACATACAGCACAATAACTAACGCCTTTGCCCTCGTTTTCGCTTAAACCAGAAATTCTAGGTGCAGTTCTAGGAGAACCAGTTGATAAAAGCACATAATCCGCTTCAAATTCATCAGAAGTGGTTTTAACTGTGAGTTTATCCATAAAACCTATACTTGTTACTTCATCTTCAACAATTTTAACACCCAATCTGCGGGCTTGTTCGAGACCAGACATTGCAAGAGCTTCACCAGATACAGGCAGAGCAAAACCGTAATAATTTTCAATAGCATGGGCTTTACCTAAAGCACCAACACCACTTGATATAATGGTTGTATCAAGACCAGCACGAACAGTATATAATGCAGCGGATACACCAGCAGGGCCGCCACCTACAATAATTACTTTAGACATATATTTTCACCTCGTATTATAAAAAGTGTTCGACATTTGCAATAAGTTGTGATATGCTAATTGCACATATAATATTATATCAAATAGCAAATGTTTTCTATGCACATCATAGCACAAAACTTTGCCTATGAAAAGAGTATGTTTGTGCAGAAAGGAGTGTTTATGCAGTATTTAATAGTTTTCCTAGAGGGTATTATAACATTTATTTCGCCTTGTTTACTTCCAATGTTACCTGTTTACTTGTCATACTTCGCAGGTGGTGAACAAAAGAAAGAACAAACGCTTTTTGGTGCAATAGGTTTTGTAATTGGTTTTACAATTATGTTTTTACTTATGGGTGCACTTGCTGGCACAGTAGGAAATGCACTTAATAGCCATCAAACAATAGTTAATATTATAACAGGAATTATAGTTATAATTTTTGGTTTATCTTTTATGGGTGTTTTAAAAATTGGATTGCTTGAGCGTACTGTTAGAATAAATTTTAACCCATCTGGTCACGGATTTTTACCATCTATGATTTTCGGATTTGTATTTTCAATAGGTTGGACACCTTGTGTCGGTGCATTTTTAGGCTCTGCACTGCTTTTGGCATCACAACATGGTTCAGCAATTAAAGGCATTTTAATGTTACTTTGCTATTCTTTAGGACTTGGAATACCATTTATAATAAGTGCAGTCGTTATAGATTTACTTAAAGGTGCATTTACATGGATAAAATCACATTATAGACAAATAAATATAATTTGTGGTTTGTTTCTTGTTATAGTTGGTGTGTTTATGGCAACAGGTTATTTTGGAAAGCTTTTATCATTGCTAAGTGTTATATAAAGGAGAGTTTTAATGAAAAATAAAAAGGTAGTTTTACTTATTGTATTATTGATTGCTATTTTAATTATTGCAAGTTTTGCATATAATAATTTATCAAAGGGAAATCAACCAGATTTAAACCAGCTTAAACAGTCAAATGAACAGGTAGAGAATTCAACGCTTCCAGAGTTTACACTTATAGATATGGACGGAAATGAAGTTTCAAGTTTAGATTTGCTTGGAAAACCTACAATTATAAATTTCTGGGCTACATGGTGCGGATATTGCATGAAAGAAATGCCAGATTTTCAGACCGCATATGAAACTTATGGAGATAAAATCAATTTTATTATGATTGACAGTGTAGATGGTATAAAAGAAACAGAGGAAAAAGGACGAGCATATATTGATGAAAAAGGATATACTTTTCCTGTATATTTTGACACTCAAAGAGAGGGTGTTATAAACTGTGGTGTTACAGGTTTTCCAAACACATTTTTTGTATCTGCTAGTGGCAAAGTGTTACTTATTTGGCCGTCATATATTTCAGGCGAAAGACTAATGGAAATGGCAGCAAGTATGATAGAAGAGTAAAAAAATAAGACGTTTTACAGTTTAATCTGCGAAACGTCTTTTTAATTTGTCTAGGACAATTCTGTTCCAAAATTTAAAAATATTTGTGGATTTACAGCAGTATCATTGCTATGTATTTCAAAATGAAGATGTGGACCAGTGCTATTTCCAGTATTACCAGATAAAGCAATTTGTTGTCCTTTGGAGATTGCATCACCCTCTTTAACAAGCAATGAACTATTATGGGCATATAATGTTTTAAGTCCGTTTTGATGGTCAATAACAATATAGTATCCATAACTGTCAGATAGTTTTGAAGTGGTAACTATACCACTATCAGCAGCATAAACAGGTGTCCCAACAGGTACAGCTAAATCAACGCCTTTATGCCAACGACCATCACGGATTTTAAAAGCAGAAGTAAATCTATAACCGCTGATTGGTACAATAAATTGCCCTGAACCTATACCATTTGATTTAGTGCCAACAGCTACAATACAATCAGTAGCAGGTGTTATAACCGAACGATGTAAAACCATACGTTGAGTTTCTTGACCATTGATTGTCACCACTTGTTCACTCACAGAGGCAATGCCATTTTTACCAAACTGCATTGTTTTTATAACATTTTGCTCTATTTGGTCACTTTCTATTTTTTGGGTTTGATATGGAATAGTTTCAGTATGTTGTGCATTAGATATAACTTGAACATCAATATTTTTATTAGTTTTTAAGCTCTGTAAAAGTGACGAGCTTGTCATAACTAAATCTGTCGAAACGGGAATTGTTTTAATTTTTACATCTTGCACAAATGACGCATTATCAGATGGATTTGACTTATACTCATCAAGTAAGCTTTTAAGCACTGAGTTTATGTCATCAACACATTCACAAGCACCCAATATTTCACCATTAACGGTTATTGCTGAAGCCATGCATATATTTTCACTCGAATTTGTTATAGTATATATAAGCTCATCAGTTGTTTTAATATTGGTTTTTAAACAAAAAGAAGGTGTAACTTGTATATTATCAGAAAGTGAAAAATCCGCTTGTCCATATCTGGCTAAACTGGACTCAATAAGATTTTCAGCAAGTGTTAAACTCTCTTTAGAACTAGCAAAACCGATATGCTTTCCATTTAATGTAATATTAAATGCAGGTTTAAAAGTTATTGCAAAAGGCACTAAAAAACAAGTTGCACATATAGCCAAAGCTGCAAGCCTGTTAATTTTAGGGATAGTCGGAATGTTATTCATTATCTGCTGAGTTTTAAAGTATATATTAAAAAAACATTTATTAGGGAACTTGAGCGATAATGGCTTTTTAATATTTACTGATTTTTGTGATTTCTTTAAACTCAGATTATTATCCATAAGTAATTTTATCCTTTCTAAAAAGTTTTACATATCTGTAATGATACGCTTTTAGAAAAGATATGTCAAGCAAATAATGCATAAAAATGACGTATATAGCATTATAAATGTATCAAAGTGGCATCAAAACATATATAAAAGTTTTAAAAAGCATATATTTGAGCTAAATATGAAAAATTTACAAAATAATGTGCTTTCATACGTGAAAATCTGTATGCTTTTTGGACGAATTGTGTCGGAATTTGCTTGCGAATAAATGTAAAAACAGCTATAATAAATAATTGAAAACTATATAAATTTTGATATATAAATATTTGGAGGAATATAATAATTATGAAGCTCGGTATTGTAGGATTACCAAATGTAGGTAAGTCCACTTTGTTTAATGCAATTACAGATGCAGGTGCAGAAAGTGCAAACTATCCATTCTGTACAATCGACCCTAATGTAGGAATGGTGTCTGTGCCAGATAGCAGACTTGCACCTTTGGCTGAGCTTTACCATTCAAAAAAAGTTGTACCTGCTGTGGTTGAATTTGTAGATATTGCAGGTCTTGTACGTGGTGCATCTAAGGGCGAAGGTCTTGGCAACAAATTTTTAAGTCATATCCGTCAGGTTGATGCAGTAGTACATGTTGTCCGTTGTTTTGAAAATGATAATATTGTTCATGTTGATGGCTCTGTTGACCCATCTCGTGACATTGAAACAATCAATCTTGAATTAATCTTTGCTGATATTGAACACATTGAGCGTCGTATAGAACGCACAAAAAAAGCGGCAAAAGCTGATAAGAAATTAAATATTGATGTTGAAATTTTAGAAAAGTTAAAAGCACATCTTGAAGAAGGTAAACCAGCTAGAACATTTGAAGGTTTTGATAGTGATGATGATGTTAAAAGAGTTATAAGTGAAAGCGATTTATTAACATCTAAAAAAGTTATCTATGCTGCTAATATGGACGAGGCAGGATTTACAGGTGATAAAGCTGAAAATGCACGTCTTGCGGCAGTTGAAGAGATTGCAAAGGCTGAAGGTTCTATGGTACTTCCTATCTGTGCAAAGCTTGAAGAAGATATTGCAACTCTTGAGGAAGACGAAAAAGAAATGTTCTTGTCTGAACTTGGTCTTGAAGAAAGCGGACTTGATAGACTTATTAGAGTTTGTTATGACCTGTTAGGCCTTATGAGCTATTTAACAGCAGGTGAACAAGAAGTTCGTGCTTGGACAATAGAAAAAGGTACAAAAGCACCTCAAGCAGCTGGTAAAATTCATACAGACTTTGAACGTGGATTTATCCGTGCAGAAGTTGTATCTTATGACGCTCTTATGCAGTGCGGCTCTATGGCTGCGGCAAGAGAAAAAGGCCTTGTTCGCTCAGAAGGTAAGGAATACGTTATGCAAGATGGTGACGTAGTTCTATTTAGATTTAACGTATAAGAGAAAAATAGAACGCATATCCTAAAATATAAAAGGGTGTACGTTTTCTAATAAATAATTAAATTTTATGAGGGGAGCTATATGACACAAAAAAATTATAGTGCGTTAGGACATACTGGAAATAGTGCCCTTGATGCTATGTTAAAGTCAAGAACAGAGTCAACAAAACCAGAATATGCTCCTATAAGTAAACCAGAAAATCAAGAAGATATAGTTTCAGAAATTTCTAGCAATATAGCGATGAATGATGGAATTAAATTTACAGATTATAACGATTATAAATCTGAAATAAGTTCAGAAATAAGCCCTACAAAACAAAACAGAAAAGCAACAAAGAACGCAGAAAAAACAAAGAAAACAACTAAAAAAGTTAAAAGCGGAAATGGTAAAAAAATAGCAATCGGTTTAACTTCAGCTGCTGCGGCTTTATGTTTAGCAACAGTAGGATATACCTATTTATATCCAAATATTCATTTTGGAGTTAGTGCAGGTACTATTCAAATTGGTGGAATGAGTGTATCAGAAGCTGAAAAACAAATTGAGAAATCAAATGTACTTGATAATGCAAGCCTGCCAATTAAAATTTATGATACCGAATATAAAATAAATGTACCAGAAGTTGCAAATGGACTTGATAGCAAAAACTCAGCTAAAAATGCATATGAATTTACAAGAACAGGCGGATTTTTTACAAGAATTGCAAATACAATGGGTGCACTATTTGGTTTAAATGAATCTCCACTTTCAGTAGATGTAAATAATGAGGCATTGACAGCAAAACTTGCTGAAATCTCTCAAGAAGCAATTACTGAGCCAGTAAATCCATTTTGGACTGTGGAAGGTGATTATCTAGTTGTTGATAAAGGCTCAGTTGGTGTATCATTTGATACAGAAGAATTAAACAAACAGGTGGAAAATAGAATAAAAACTATGGATTTTTCCACTTTAGATGTAAAAGTAAAAACAACTGAGCAAAACCCTATTGATGTTCAATATATATATGATAATGCACAAACTGAGGCTAAAAATGCAACAGTTGATAAAACCGATGGAACAACTATCATTCCAAGCGTAGATGGTGTTAAATTTGATTTGGAAACAGCAAAAGAAATAATTGGTGATGGCTCAGAGCAAACATATAAAATCCCTATTGAGCGTACACCAGCAGCCGTTTCAGCAGACCAACTTGCAGGAGTGCTTTTTAGAGACACACTTGCAAGTACATCTACAAGTTTAAATGCAAGCAATAAATCAAGAACAAGCAATGTAAGACTTGCAAGCCAATATATAAATGGAACTATTTTAAATCCAGGAGATGAATTTTCATATAATGGTGTTGTTGGAGAACGTACAACAGACCGTGGTTTCCAAACAGCGGGTGCATATTCAAACGGTCAAGTCATAGAAGATGTAGGCGGTGGAGTATGTCAACCTTCATCAACTCTTTATATGGCGGTTCTTCGTGCAGACCTTGAGGTTACAGAGAGACATAACCATAGTTTAACAGTATCATATACACCTCTTGGTGAAGATGCTACGGTTTCATGGGGCGGTCCAGATTTTAGATTTAAGAATAACACAGATTATCCTATTAAAATTTTAGCATGGCAAGAGGGAAGTTCTATGTCAGTTAAAATTTTAGGCACAAAAACAACAGATAAAGTTGTTAAAACAACAACAGATATTATAGAAACTGTGGATTATAAAACAGTTGAAAAAACAGATTCATCTTTATCTGCTGGTGAAAGAGAAACTTCACAATCTGGTATGACAGGTTATAAAACTGTAACATATAAGATTATCACTGAAAACGGTCAGACAACAAAGGTTAAGGCAAACAATTCATCTTATAAATCAAGAGATAAGATAGTTCTTGTTGGTCCAGCATCTTCATCTGAGTCAAGTGAAAGCACAACTACAAGTGATACAACAGATGAAAGCACTGAAAGTGAATAAAATTAAAACCGATGCAAAACGATTGCATCGGTTTTGTGCGTTTTAAAGAGTTTGAGTTATAGCCGTTAATATTAAAGTAGATGTTTGAATTACATCATTCACACTACACATTTCATTTGGTGTATGAATATAACGTGTTGGTATAGAAATAGCACCAACTTCAACACCAGCACGAGAACGTTGAAATGCTGCGGTATCAGTTCCACCAAATTGTAAAATTTCATGTTGCACAGGAATTGCGGCAACTAAAGCCGCTTCTTCTAATGCAGAGTTAATACTTTGATTGCAAAGCACTGAACGGTCCATAATTTTAATCGCAGGACCTTTTCCCATATGACACGCCATAGGATATTTATGTTCTGGCAAGTCACCTGTATCTGTAACATCAATAGCTATTGCAATATCTGGTTCAAGTGCATATGAGGCAGTTGTAGCACCTCTTAGTCCAACTTCTTCTTGAACGGTAAACACAAAATATAAATCATCGTTTACTTTTGCAGGCAATTCCATCATAGTCATTAAAAGAGCTACACAGCCTATTCTATCATCTATATAACAGCCTGAAATAATATCATTTTGTTTAAATATAGGCGAAGTAAACACTGCAAAATCACCGATTGAAACCATTTCTTGAGCTTGTTCACGGGTTTTTGCACCAATATCAATATATAAATTGTTGATTTTTAGCTTTGAAAGTTCGGTTTTCTCTTCGTGTGATATTATACCACGTGTACCATTTTCAAATAAAACTTGTGTATGCAGAAAATCTTGTATTTCAATACCACCAATATTAGAAAAACGTAAAAAACCATTGTCATCAATATAAGTTACAACAATGCCTATTGAGTCCATATGTGCAGTAAAAGCGATTTTACGTGTATTTTCTTGACTGCCAATAGGTGGGCGTTTGCGACAGATTAAATTTCCTAAAGTATCAGTGTAAACATCATCAACATATTTTTTTGCTATTGAGCTTATAACATTTCTTACATTATTTTCACGACCAGAAGGACCAAAAGCACAAGCAACTTCTTTATATAATTCAAATACATTATTCATGTAAAAAAATCTCCTTAGAGTTAGATAAAATCTGTTTTATCACTAAATTGTGATATAAAGGCTTGCATTAAATTAAATACACATTTGATATCTTCAAGTGCAGCTACACAATTAGCTGAATGAATATATCTAACAGGTGCAGCTACACAAGCACAAGGAACACCAGAAAGCGATTTATGGATTGCACCAACATCTGTACTACCGGAAACAGTGGTTTTTATCTGCCATTTAATTTTTTCATCATCTGCTATTTTACGAAGTAGATTAAAAAGCTTTTCATCATAGATTGCTGATTTATCCATAAATGGCAAAACGACACCATTTCTTATGGCACAAGCTCTGTTATAAGGTTTAACTTCTGGCAAATCAGCGGCAGCAGTTCCTTCAATATTTACGCAAAGGGCAGGCTCTATGGCAAAAGCGGCAGTTGTAGCACCTCTTAGTCCAACTTCTTCCTGAACAGTAAATACAAACCAAGTATCAACAGGAGGCGTTTTCCTTAAAAGTTGAAGTAAAACTGCACAACCTATTCTATCATCAAGTGCTTTAGCTTTAATAAGATTATCGCCAAATTCTGAAAATTCAGAGTCAAAAACACCATAATCACCGATATCAATTTTGCTTTCAGCTTCGCTTTTACTGCAAGCTCCAATATCAATATATAAGTCCTTGACATCTGGTGTATGTTTGCGGTCTTCTTGGCTAGTAAGATGTACAGCTTTAATTCCTACAACACCGATTGTATCACCAAAACGCACATGTCTACCAATGACAACACGAGGGTCAATCCCACCGACAAAGCCAAATTTCAACATACCATCATCAGTTATACGCTTGATAATAAAACCCACTTCGTCCATATGAGCCGTAAGCATTAAAGGCTTTTTAGTTGAGCGTTTGCCAGCACGAAAAACCATAAGATTTCCCATTGCATCGGTGCGTATATCATCAGCGAAAGTTATAGCTCGAGTGCGTATAAAATCACGTACAGAGTCTTCAGCACCTGACACACCCGAAAGAGAGCAAAGTTTATTTAATAATTCGGTCATAATTTCAGGCAGCCTCCGTCAAAGTTATTTAAAAATGCAGCGATTAAATTTGCAGTAGCATCAATATCACATAGTTTAACTGTTTCTATTGGTGTATGCATATATTTCAGCGGTATAGACAGCAGTGCTTGAGCTGTACCGCAAGTAGAAATTTGTATATTCCAAGCATTAGTACCTGTGCTACCCTCCATAACTTCAAGCTGATATGGAATATCTTCTGCACGAGCTAAACGAATAAGTGATTTTGTAAGATGGGTGTTCATATTTGGACCTACACCAATCATAGTTCCACCACCAAATTCAAAAGTCTCTCCAGATGGTGCATCAGGAGTATGTGCATGGCTTACGTCAACGGCTATTGCTATATCAGGACGTAAACGGAAAGCCCCTGTTATAGCACCAAGTGAAGTTATTTCCTCTTGAGCAGAGAATAAAACCGCAACATTTACTTTTAAATCATATTTGTTTAGCTGTTTAAGTGCTTGTAAAATCGCTTGAATACCTGCTCTATCATCTAAACATTTTGAGCATACAATATCTTTAGAAAGAGATATAAGCGGTTTACTAAAAATGATAGGTGTACCAATAGGAACTTTTGCATCTAAAAGTCCTGTGTCAATAAGCATTTCATGTACAGGTATAGCGTTCTTACGGTCTTCTTCACTTGAAAGATGTGGGGGGATTGAGCAAATAACCCCAGATATTGGATTGTTAGTTAAAATAGTAACTTCACAGCCCATTAACATGCGAGGGTCTACTCCACCAACAGATATAAAACGTAAAAAACCGCCATCAAGCACTTCAGTTACAATAAAACCGATTTGGTCAAAGTGTGCATCAAGTAAAACGGTTTTAGCATTTGGTATAGAGCATTTTAAAATACCTGTGACTGTACCAAAAGCATCAATATCAACTTTATTTACAAAAGGCATAAGCATTTCAGCAAGAGCCTTAGAACTGTTTAGTTCAAAACCTGTAACAGCAGGAAGTGAACACAGTTTTTCCAAAGATTCTATTTGGTTCAAAAAAACAACTCCTATTCTATTTTATAAATATTATAACACTGAATTTATGAAAAGATATATAAAAACCAAAATATTTGACAGAAAATATTATAGCCTGTAAAATCAGATAGTAAGGAGAGATAAAATATAATGAGATGTGTTACATATAGAGTTGAAAAAGATGAAAATGATATAACAGTTGAGCGATTTCTTAGAAATAAAGGCGTTTCAAGAAGAATTATCATTGATTTAAAGAAAGAACCTGATGGAATTACTGCCAATGATAAACACATTAGAACTATTGATAGATTAAAAACAGGTGATAATTTAACTATAAGGGTGAGAGAATGTGAATTTGTAGAGCATATTATACCACAGGATATAGAAATAGACATTATTTATCAAGATGAAGATATGACAGTTATTTCAAAAAAAGCGGGAATAGCTGTTCACCCATCTCCGAGAAATAGGGAAAACACAGTTGCAAATGCACTTGCATTTAAAACACAAAAAAAAGAATTTGTATTTCGAGCCATTGGTAGATTGGATAAAAATACATCAGGTTTACTTGTTGTTGCAGAAAATCCACTTTCAGCGGCTATATTATCAGATATGTTATCAAAGAAGTTAATGCGTAGGGAATATATAGCAGTTTGTAGTGGTAATTTGCCAGAGAGTGGCACAATAAATGCACCTATAAGGAGAGAAGCAGAATCAATAGTTACAAGAGTTGTTGCAGATGATGGTGAAAGGGCAGTGACTCACTTTAAAAAAATAGCATATAAAGATGGTTTTTCACTTGCTCATATTTGGCTTGATACAGGAAGAACGCATCAAATAAGAGTGCATATGAAATATATAGGTCACCCGTTACCTGGCGACTTTTTGTATAATTCGGACTATAATATAATTAAAAGACACGCACTTCATGCAGCGTTCCTAAATATTACTCAACCAATAACAGGTGAAAAGTTGGAATTTTTCGCCCCACTTCCAGAAGATATGCAGAAATTTTTTCCAGAAATTACATCAGATAAATTAAAAAAACTATGTGACAAATAAAAAAATACGTGATACAAGTTATTTGTACCACGCATTAAAATTTTCTTATTATTGAGGTTGTTCAAGTACCATTTGTTTATAATTAAGTTTGCTAAATCCCAAACCTTCATATAATTTAATAGCATGTGTGTTTTCACTTGTAACCTCTAAACGAAATCTTGCAGCATTTGGATATGTTTCACCAACAGTTGCAATAAGCATTTGACCTATGCCCTGACATCTAATAGACTCATCGACCATAAGTTCATCAATCCATACACAAAGTCCGCCAGCTTCATTTGACCATGTTATAGAACACAAACAATATCCTCTAGGTATATTATTCTCATCAGCAGCGATAAAACAACGAGCATACGGGGTATTGCTCATAAGCAGTTTAAATGTTCGTTCAGCATGATAGTCTGGAATTTTATGGTCTACGGCAGAACTATTATAAAATTTTTTAACCATATCATAAAAATGATTTTCGTCCCATGGTAGGATTTCACGAATTTCCATAAGTTTACCTCTAAAAATTAAATTTGAGCAAGAGCTTGGTCTAAATCTGCAATAATATCATCAACATTTTCAAGACCAACAGAAAGGCGTACAAGAGCAGGTGCAACACCAGCAGCAACAAGTTGCTCATCAGTTAACTGGCGGTGAGTTTCACTTGCAGGGTGAAGCACACATGTGCGGATATCTGCAACATGAACCTCATTACAAGCGAGTTTAACACTATCCATAAACTTCATTGCAGCTTGTCTGCCGCCTTTTATATTGATTGCCATAACACCAGAAGTGCCGAGTGGTAAATATTTTTTAGCTCTTTCATTGTATTCATCGCCCTCAAGAGCAGGATAACGAATACTGTCAATTTTCTCATGGTTTTTAAGGTGATTTGCAACTTTCAGTGCATTTTCACAGTATTGTTTCATACGAACAGATAATGTTTCAAGTCCAATATTTAATAAAAATGCAGAGTGAGCAGAAGGGTAACAGCCAAAATCACGCATAAGCTGCATTCTAGCTTTGATAATATAAGCCATATTTCCAAAATCACGAGTGTAAACCACACCATGATAACTTTCATCAGGTTCAGTAAAATCAGGGAATTTGCCAGAGTTTACCCAGTCAAAATTGCCACTATCAACAATTACACCGCCACACTGTAAGGCGTGACCGTCCATATATTTAGAAGTTGAATGAACTATAATATCAGCACCAAATTCAAATGGACGGCAAAGGTAAGGAGTTGCAAAAGTGTTATCTACAATAAGAGGTACATTGTTTTTGTGTGCAATATTAGCCCATTTTTCAATGTCAAATACACAAAGAGCAGGATTTGCAAGGGTTTCACCAAAAACAGCTTTAGTGTTATCCTTAAATAGCTTTTGAATTTCCTCTTCACTTGCTTCAGCATCAGCCCAGATAACTTCAATGCCTAATTTTTTAAGTGTAACACCAAAAAGGTTAATAGTGCCACCATAAATAGTTGAAGCTGCAATAAAGCTATCTCCAGCAGAACAGATGTTTAGAATTGAAATCATTGAGGCAGCTTGACCAGAACTTGTCAGCATTGCACCCGCACCGCCCTCAAGGTCTGCAATTTTCTTTTCAACTGCGTCACAAGTAGGGTTTGCAAAGCGTGAATACATAAATTCTGTTGGCATATCAAAAAGAGCAGCAATATGTTCAGTTGAGTCAAAACGATATGTAGTAGACTGCACAATAGGCATTACACCTGGAGCACCGTTTTCAGGTTTATAACCAGAGTGTAGACATTTGGTTTCAATATTCATTATTAAACGCCCCTTTTTTGGTTAAAATTATATTGATTTTATTTTATCATGTTAAACAGATGTAGGTCAAGAAAACTTGTATTTTGATTGTTTTCAAGATATAATAATTTAAAAGAAAATTTTTGTTTTGAAAGGTTAATTTTTATTATGGATAAGAAAAAAATTGATAGAATAAATGAACTAGCAAAAAAAGCTAAAACAGAGGGTCTAACTGAAAAGGAACAAGCAGAAAGAAAATTGCTTAGAGAAGAATATATTGCAGAATTTAGAGGAAGTTTAAAAGCACAGCTTGATAATACAGTAGTTATAAATCCAGATGGTACTTCTTATCGCTTAAAACAAAAGGAGAAACAATAAAATGTATTTACCAAAAGAGGTAAAATATGCGATAGATATGTTGAAAAAATCGGGATTTAGTGCTTATGTTGTTGGCGGTGCAGTTAGAGATGCACTTAGAGGACAAAAGCCACATGATTATGATTTGTGTACTTCGGCAACTCCAGAGCAAATGAAAGAGGTTTTCAATTGTGAACGCAAAATCGAAACAGGCATTTCACATGGCACACTTACGATTTTAATTGATGATAAACCGCTTGAAATTACAACATTTCGCAAAGAAACAGATTACACAGATTTTAGACGTCCTGATAACATTTCTTTTGTTAAAAGTATAGATGAGGATTTATCAAGACGTGATTTTACTGTAAATGCTATTGCATATTCGCCTTATGATGGTTTTATAGATTTATTTAACGGTAGAAAAGATTTAGAAAACAAAATTTTAAGGGCAGTAGGTAATGCTGATGAGCGTTTTTCAGAAGATGCACTTAGAATACTTCGTGGATTTCGCATGTCATCAGAATATGGCTTTGAAATAGAGCAAAACACAAAAAATGCCTTAAAATCAAATGCTAACTTGCTTTTAAATATTTCGGCTGAACGCATTTCAACCGAACTTATGCGTTTATTATGTGGTCGCTATGCAGGTAGGGTTTTAAGAGAATTTACAGATGTATTTGGTGTTATTTTGCCTGAAATTTCGCCTATGAAAGGTTTAGAACAAAGAAATCCATATCACATTTATGATGTTTTAGAACATTCAATAAGAGCTGTTGAGCAGGTTAAAGCCGACCCAGTTTTAAGATTTTCAGCACTGTATCACGATACAGGTAAACCTGACTGTATGACAATAGATGAAAACGGCATAGGACATTTTTATTCACACCCTAAAATCAGCAAAAAATATGCGGAGTTTCGCACACAACAACTTAAATTGTCAAAAGCTATAAGAGATGAAATTGTATTTCTTGTAGAATATCATGATAACTTTATAAAAGATGAACCTCATATTATAAGAAGAAAACTTGCAAAATTTGGTGAAACTCGTTTTAGAAATTTAATAAGACTACAAAAAGCGGATAGTATATCAAGAGGAACACATGAAGAGTATTTACCCTATTTTATAAAGCTTGAGAAACTTTTAAATGATATTGTAAATGAAAAACCATGTTTAACAGTTAAAACATTAGCTGTAAATGGCTATGATTTAATAAATCTCGGTTTTAAAGGTAAGCAAATAGGGGATATATTAAATAAAATGTTAGGGTTTGTACTAGAGAACCCTGAATATAATAAAAAAGAAACACTTTTAGACTTAGTAAAAGAGGGAAAAATATGAAAGAGAAATTTTTGGAGATTTTTCGCAGACAGGTTACAAGAAGAGGAGCAGACAAACTGCTTGAGTGGCTGGAAAGTACAGACTTTTTTACAGCACCTGCTTCAACAAGATTTCATGCGGCATATGAAGGCGGTCTTGTTGAGCATAGTTTGAATGTATATGAAGTTATGATTGCAAAACATTTTGACATGGAAAAAGATGACCTTGAAAGTTTTACAATAGTTTCATTGCTCCATGATATATGTAAAGCGGGATTTTACACTGTGGATTATAGAAATAGAAAAAATGAAAACGGTGAATGGGAAAAAGTGCCTTATTATACTGTTGATGATAAATTCCCATATGGTCACGGTGAAAAATCAGTTTTTTTAATTGAGCGTTTTATGAAATTAAAAAATGAAGAAGCTGTTGCCATACGTTGGCATATGGGCGGATTTGATGACTCAGCAAGAGTTGGTAATTTTGCAATTGCAGCCGCATATGAAAAATATCCAATAGCAGTTAAACTTCATTTATCAGATTTAGAGGCTACATATCTTCATGAAAACCGTTTAGAACATTAAAAAAGTTTGGTTGGTTAGACAATAAAGGGCGGTTTGCATAGAAAAAAGGCAAAAAAGTTTATATTTATGTAACAATCTAAGCATTTACTTTATGTGTGCTTAGGTAGTATAATAGTACAAAAACAAATCGCAGATTTGGTCGGAAAAGGAGAAACAAACATGGCATTTTATTTTTCAGAACCTTCCCGTACATTTAGTGAATACCTTTTAGTCCCAGGTTATTCGTCTTCTGAGTGTATGCCAGCAAATGTTAGCTTGCGTACACCTATTGTAAAATATAAAAAGGGTGAACAGGCATCTTTATATGCTAATATCCCACTGGTTTCAGCAATTATGCAAGCTGTATCCGATGATAATATGGCTATTGCTTTAGCTAGGGAAGGCGGCATCTCCTTTATTTATGGCTCTCAGACAATCGAAAGTGAAGCGGCTATGGTAGCCCGTGTAAAGGCTTATAAAGCTGGTTTTATTGTGTCTGATTCTAACATTACACCTGATATGACTCTGGCTGATGTTTTGGCACTAAAGGAGAAAACAGGTCACTCAACAATGGCAGTTACTAATGATGGTACTGCAACAGGAAAACTTCTTGGTATTGTTACAAGCCGTGATTACCGTGTAACTCGTATGGCTACAACCGAAAAAGTATCCACTTTTATGACACCATTTGAAAAGTTAATCACAGCCCCAGCTGATACAACTCTTAAAGTTGCAAATGATATAATCTGGGAGAATAAGTTAAACGCTCTGCCATTAGTTGACGAAAATCAACATTTGGTTTATATGGTGTTCCGCAAAGACTACGATAGCCATAAAACCAACACTTTGGAACTTTTAGACGATAAAAAACGTTATATTGTTGGTGCTGGTATCAATACCCGTGACTATGAAGAGCGTGTTCCAGCTCTTGTTGAAGCTGGTGCTGATGTGCTTTGTATTGACTCATCTGAGGGTTATTCTGAATGGCAACTTAGAACACTTAAATGGATTCGTGAAAAGTACGGCGATAGTGTTAAAGTTGGTGCTGGTAACGTTGTAGACAGAGAAGGCTTCCGTTTCCTTGCTGAAGCTGGTGCTGATTTCATTAAAATTGGTATTGGTGGCGGTTCTATCTGTATTACTCGTGAGCAAAAGGGTATAGGTCGTGGACAGGCTACTGCTACAATCGAAGTTGCGGCAGCTCGTGATGAATACTACAAGGAAACAGGCGTTTATATTCCTATCTGTTCTGATGGTGGTATTGTACATGACTATCATATCACTTTGGCTCTTGCCATGGGTGCTGATTTTGTAATGCTTGGTCGTTACTTCTCAAGATTTGATGAGTCACCAACAAATAAAGTTAAAATTGGTGGCACATTTATGAAAGAATATTGGGGTGAAGGCTCTGCAAGAGCTAGAAACTGGCAACGTTATGATATGGGCGGAGATAAAAAGTTATCTTTCGAGGAAGGCGTAGATTCTTACGTTCCTTATGCTGGTTCTCTGCATGATAATGTAACTTTAACACTTAACAAGGTTCGCTCTACAATGTGTAACTGTGGTTCGTTGTCAATTTCTGAACTTCAGGCAAAAGCTAAAATTACACTTGTATCTGCTACTTCTATTGTTGAGGGTGGTGCACATGATGTTGTGCTTAAAGACTCAACTTTAGCGTCACGCAACTAAGCAAGAGGGCAAAAATTATGAAAAGAATTGCAAGTTTTGAAGTAAATCATGATTTACTTACACAGGGTATGTACACATCAAGAATAGATGGTGACATCACAACTTATGATATAAGAATGGTAATTCCGAACGCAGGTGTGTATTTAGACCCAGCCGCAACCCATACTTTTGAACATTTGTTTGCAACTTATGCAAGAAATAGTGAATTTGCAGAAAATATAATCTATTGTGGTCCTATGGGCTGTCAAACAGGTTTTTACTTTCTGGTTCGTGACCTTGAACCTAAAAATGCAATTAAGCTTGTAAATGAAACTATGAAATTTGTTGCTGAGTATGAGGGTGAAATTCCTGGTGCAAGCAGAATAGAATGTGGTAACTATTTACTTCATGACCTTCAGGGTGCAAAACAAATGGCAGCTAATATGATTCCAATTCTAAAAGATTGGACAGAGGCAGATTTAGTTTACAAAAAGTAAAAATTAAAGTGCAGCTAACTAAAGCTGCACTTTTTTATATATTATAATAATATTGTTCTTGTAAGAAATTGTTATAATCGTCCTTAGGTATTGCTTTTGAAAAGAGAAAACCCTGTATATAATCACAGCCCAGACGTTTTAAAATATTATATTGCTCTAAATTTTCAACGCCCTCAGCTACAACATGAAAACCTAAATCTTTTGAAAATTTAACTACATTGCGTACAATCATTGCATGAACATCTGAATGTGCTACGTGCTCAATAAATGAGCGGTCAAGTTTCAATCCACTAAGAGGTAAAGCACCCAGATAACTTATATTTGAATAACCTGTGCCAAAATCATCAACGCTGAAATCAATACCAAGAGATATGATTTTTGACATTACTTTTATAATATATTCAAAAGAATGTATCATAATACTTTCAGTTATTTCCATATGTAATAGTTTGTAATCAAAATCATATTGGCTTATTGTATCCTTAACTGTTTGATAAAAGTCTTCGGTTGAAAACTGTGCAGAGGATACATTTATATTTATTTGAACATCAGCAAGATTATTTTTTTTGCGTTCTTCAAGCAATTTGCAAACTTCTTCCATAACAAACTGACCAAGTACACCAATAGTACCATTAGCTTCTGCAATAGGAATAAAATCAGCAGGTGAAACCCAACCCAGTTCTTTATCATATAATCTTAGTAAAGCTTCACATTTCGTAAACTTATTATCTTTTATAGAGTACACAGGTTGATAAAAGACTTGAAAACCATTCTTTCTTACATCACCCTTAACCAGTGCTATTATTCTGTTATCTCTTTCCATTTTTTCAATATCAGATGTTTCAAAATAGGTTATAACACCAGCTTCACGTTGAGTTTGTTTTGACAAAGTATACTCCAGATGGTGAAGTACCTGCTGTGCATTTTCTGCAAAACGAGGCACTTCAATACCTACAAAATTAACTTCAGGCAAAAATAATTTATTTCTATGTCCCACATCATTACAAATAGGTTTTAGAGCAATTTCATGTATTTTTTGTTTATCAAGCTCATTTGTAGCTATGAAAGCAAATTTAACACCGCCAATGCGATAAATTTTATCTCTATCTGAATACATTGAGCAATAATGGTCAGCGAGGGTTTTTATAAATTCATCACCAGCTTTACGACCAAGCATAAGATTATAATTTTTAAAATTCTTTAGCCTTAAAATATATATGAAAAACGGTTTTTTTGAGTCAAAAATTTTTTGTGTATCACGTAAAAAAGCGAGTTGATTTGGAAGATTTACAGTAAGGTCTAAATAGGCGATTTTATTTAGTTGCTGTTCTTTTTCCACTTGTGAAGTTATATCATATCCTGTAAAAATAACACTGTTTTGACCATCAGGTTGAATAATATTAACCGCATCAATATTGAAATATTTTTTTAATTTATCTATATATGATTGTGGTATATGATAGGTATCGCCATTATTTTTCATAACATTAAATGGACATATAGGGCATGGGGAACTTCTATTCATAAGTGCATCAAAACATAATGCACCACGTTTCATATCTGGTAAACGTGATTGTAAATAAGAATTTACAAATGTGACACGATAAGTATTAGGGTTTATTGTATATGCAGCAGCATTTATACTGTTTAGAACATCACGCATGATTTCCATTGATTCAGTTACACTTGGCAAATTAGAAGCAGTGCAAACACAAATTTCTGAATTATTTAAAAATTGCTTTTGAAATGAAACCTCTATTACTTCTCCGTTATCCATGTATTTGTTTAAAATAGAAGGAGTAGTTTCTGTGGCTTGATTTATACCGCAAATTTCACAAGGTGTATCACTACCAAAAATTAGCTTATGACATTTTATTCCGTCGTAATATTCAGGAAAACGTTCTTTAAAACGGTGATTAGCTGAAACTAAAGTATAATCTTTTGGACTAACAACATATACCATATCTCTAATTTGGTCAATTATAGATTCATTCCAAAAAGAATTCATTTACATACAAACTCCTTTACAATACTTAATAGTTGATGATAATTATAACAGAAAAAAACATAAAATAATATAGTTATTCAAAAAAATAATTATAATTCAAAAAAATTACAAAAAAGAGGTTGTAAATAATATACTTATTAGGTTACCATTATAGTATATAAAATTTAAATTTAGTAGAAAAGAGTATGTACAGTATTGTTTTAGCTAATGATTAGTAATTGATTTAAATTATTTCACTGGCACTTATTTTGCACAAATACAAAAAATAAAGAAAATTTTTTAAAAAAGTGTTGACATATGGTATTATATGCTATATAATAATCATCGTTGCTGATTGATACGGAAGTTTAGCTCAGCTGGGAGAGCATCTGCCTTACAAGCAGAGGGTCAGCGGTTCGAGCCCGTTAACTTCCACCATTTATGGCCCAGTAGCTCAGTCGGTTAGAGCGCTAGCCTGTCACGCTAGAGGTCGTGGGTTCGAGCCCCATCTGGGTCGCCATTTTCAATTTGCCTCTGTAGCTCAGTCGGTAGAGCAGGGGACTGAAAATCCCCGTGTCGGTGGTTCGATTCCGCCCGGAGGCACCAATTTAAAATGCGGATGTAGCTCATCTGGTAGAGCGCCACCTTGCCAAGGTGGAGGTAGCGAGTTCGAGCCTCGTCATCCGCTCCATATGGTACCATAGCCAAGCGGTAAGGCGTGGGACTGCAACTCCCTGATCCTCAGTTCGATTCTGAGTGGTACCTCCAGACAAACACAGCTGTTATGCTGTGTTTTTTGTTTTATATGCATAAAAAAAGAGCGTGTAATGATTATAAATCAAAACACGCTTTAAAAATTTTTTTACTTTACAGCCTCTTTAAGAGCATCTACTTTGTCAGTACGCTCCCAAGCTACGCCTAAGTCTTCACGTCCCATATGACCATAAGCGGCAAGCTTACGATAAATAGGTTGACGAAGTTCAAGGGTTTTAATGATAGCAGCTGGACGAAGGTCAAACACCTTAGCAATAGCATCAGAAAGTACACATTCATCAACCTTGCCAGTGCCAAAAGTATCAACCATTACAGAAACAGGGTGAGCTACACCGATAGCATAAGCAAGTTGAACCTCACAACGGTCAGCAAGACCAGCTGCAACAATATTCTTAGCTACATAACGAGCAGCATATGCACCAGAGCGGTCAACCTTAGTTGGGTCTTTGCCAGAAAAAGCACCGCCACCATGACGACCAACACCACCATATGTATCAACAATGATTTTACGACCTGTTAAACCAGAGTCACCCTGAGGACCACCAATAACAAAACGACCAGTTGGGTTTACAAAGAAACGAGTGTCTTCATCAAGTAGATGAGATGGGATAGTAGGTTTAATAACATTTTCAATCATATCCTTGCGGATTTGTTGAAGTGATACATCTGGGGAATGCTGAGTTGATAATACAACGGTATCAACACGAACTGGAACATGATTTTCATCATATTCAACAGTAACCTGAGTTTTGCCATCTGGACGTAAATATTTAAAAGTACCATCTTTACGAACTTCAGAAAGACGTTTAGCCATTTTGTGAGAAAGGGAAATGGAAAGTGGCATAAGTTCAGGGGTTTCGTTACAAGCGTAACCAAACATCATGCCTTGGTCGCCTGCACCTGTTGCAAGTTCAGCTTCTTCTTGACCTTCTTTGCGTTCAAGAGAATTATCAACACCAAGAGCAATATCAGCACTTTGTTCATCAATAGTGGTGATAACAGCACAAGTGTCACAGTCAAAACCATATTTAGCACGGTCGTAACCGATTTCACGCACAACCTCACGCACGATTTTTGGAATATCAACATAACATTTAGTTGAAATTTCACCCATTACAGAAACCATACCAGTAGTACAGGTGGTTTCACAAGCAACACGAGAATAAGGGTCATTTTCAAGCATTGCGTCTAAAATTGCGTCTGAAATCTGGTCACAGATTTTATCTGGATGACCTTCAGTAACTGATTCAGAAGTAAAAAGATGTTTTGCCATTTTTGAATAGCTCCTTTCATTTAAAACATGATAAAAAATACGAAAATGAGCAATAAAAAAAGCTCACCCCGATGAAGTAAGCTACAAAAGCCTCATCTATCGGTTCGTTTCAATCGAACTGAAGACCGTCGGATTTAGCACCTTGTAATAAGTACAGGTTGCTGGGTTTCATAGGGCCGTTCCCTCCACCACTCTTGATAAGGTGTCGGTTTTAATTTTCAACTTATTATACAACGCTAGATTGTAATATGTCAACGGTTATAAACAACAAAAACTAACATAAAAAGACAATAAAAATAGATGACTTTTATACAAGTTGCGTATATAGCCATCTATATATTTATTATATTTGTATTTTTGAGAAAACCTCTCCAATAGGTGCATGAATAACTAAATCTGCACGTTTATCTGCTGGAGTTTCTGTTTTATTTATAAGTACAAGTTTATCACCATTATAATAATCAATAAGCCCAGCAGCAGGATAAACAGCAAGAGAAGTGCCGCCAATAATAAGCATATCAGCCTCGCTTATAAATTTAACACTTTGCTGTAAAATATAGTTGTCCAAACCCTCTTCATAAAGCACAACTTCAGGCTTTATAATACCACCACATTCACATTTTGGAACACCAGTGCTGTTTACAATAGCGTCAATATCATAAAACTTTTTGCAACTCATACAACGATTTCTAAGCACTGAACCATGCAGTTCAAGCACATTTTTTGAACCAGCAGCTTGATGAAGTCCATCTATATTTTGTGTGATAACAGCTTTTAGTTTACCTGCCTTTTCAAGTTCTGCAAGCTTTAAATGTGCAGCGTTTGGTTTAGCGTCTAAAGCTATCATTTTATCACGATAGAATTTATAAAAATTTTCTGTGTTTTGCATAAAAAATGTATGGGAAAGTATAGTTTCAGGCGGAAAATCATATTTTTGATGATAAAGACCGTCAACAGAACGGAAATCTGGAATACCGCTTTCAGTTGAAACACCAGCACCACCAAAGAACACTATATTTTTACAATCCTTAACCCATTTATAAAATGTATCTAAAGACATATTTTTATCCTCAATCATTGAAAGAAATTGTGTTTTCCATACGAGGTTTAGCAGGGGTTTCTTTCTCAATATAGCCAATAGCAGCAGAACAAATAACAATATGGTCTTTTGGTACACCATAAGATGTCAATAGTTCACGAACTTCAGGTTCATCACAGCAATCACGAATTTGATTAATCCAGCAAGAGCCAAGACCTAAGCTTTGAGCCATAAGCAACATATTCTGCATAGCAGCAGAGCCATCTAAAAATGCGTGTTTTTCATCACGTTTATAAGAAACAATAATTTGTACAGGTGCTTTATAGAAATTATATTCATCACCACGATTTAAAGCTTTTGCAACTGTTTTTGCAAGTTTTAAAGATTTTTCTGCATTATAAATAACAGAAAAATGCCAAAGCTGTTTTCCCATGCCAGTAGGTGCCCATGTTGCAGCTTCTACAATTTGCTCAATTTTTTCACGTTCAGGCAGCTTGCCTTCCACAAAAGCACGAGTTGAACGACGGTTTTTAATAATATCCATTAGATTACTCATAATTTATACCCTCCATTCATATTGCTTATAGTATACCGCTTTAATATGTTTTTTTCAAGCAACACTAACAAAAATTTAATATTGAGCAAAGTTTATTAAAAGTTTGATGACAGTGAAAAATAGATGTGTTATAATATAAATAATTGATTTAAATATCGGAAAAGTTATTATTTGTAAAACAACGGAGGTTATATGATTACAGTTTCAAACGTAAGTGTAAACTTTACAGGCGAACCACTATTTAAAGACGTTAATATTAAATTTACTGAGGGCAACTGTTATGGTGTTATAGGTGCAAACGGTGCAGGTAAATCAACATTTTTAAAGGTGCTTTCAGGTGAATTAGATTCAACAACAGGCGATGTATCTATTAAGCCAAACACCCGTATGTCTGTACTTAAACAAGACCATTTTGCTTATGACGATTTTACTGTTTTAGATACAATTATTCAAGGTAATCCACGTTTATATGAAATTATCAAGGAAAAAGAAGTATTGTATGCAAAAGACCCATTTACAGAAGAAGATGGCAACAAAGCAGCAGACCTTGAAGCAGAATTTGCAGAGATGGACGGCTGGAATGCAGACACAGAAGCAGCACAACTTTTAGAGGGTTTGGGTTTAGATGGTGAAGCGTCACTTTATCGCCCAATGAGTTCTATGCAGGACACAGAAAAGGTTAAAATTCTGCTTGCACAAGCACTTTTTGGTCACCCAGATATTTTACTTTTGGACGAACCTACTAACCACTTAGATGTTGATGCTATTCATTGGTTAGAAGATTTCTTAATGGATTTTGCTGGTACTGTTATTGTTGTATCACATGACCGCCACTTCTTGAATAATGTATGTACTCATATTGTTGATATTGACTATGGCAAGGTAAAGTTATATGTTGGTAACTATGAATTTTGGTATGAGTCATCACAGCTTATTCAACGTATGGTTCGTGACCAAAACAAGAAAAATGAAGAGAAAATCAAAGAACTTCAATCATTTATTCAGCGTTTCTCAGCTAATAAATCCAAATCACGTCAAGCAACTTCTAGACGTAAGCTGATTGACAAATTAAGCGTTGAAGAACTCCCAGCGTCTTCCCGTCGTTATCCATGGGTAGGATTTACAATGGATAGAGAAGCGGGCAAGGATATACTTGAGGTTAGTGGTATTTCTAAAACTGTTAATGGTGAAAAACTGCTTAATAATGTGTCTTTCATTGTAAAGAAAGGCGATAAAATTGGATTTATTGCTGAAAATGAAAGGGCAGCGACTTGTTTATTCCAGATTTTAATGGGTGAAATAGAACCTGATGAGGGTACATTTAAATGGGGTGTGTCAACCTCACAGTCATATTTTCCTAAGGATAACAATGAATTTTTCGACGGTCATAAAGAAAATATGCTTGAGTGGCTCGCTCCATATTCAAGAACTGATACACTTGAGTCAACTTTGCGTGGTTTCCTTGGAAGAATGTTATTCTCTGGCAATGATGTTTATAAACCAGTTAATGTGCTTTCTGGTGGCGAAAAAGTGCGTATGATGCTTTCTCGTATGATGTTATTTGGTTCTAATGTGCTTGTTATTGACCAGCCTACAAACCATCTTGACCTTGAATCAATCACTGCTGTAAACAATGGCGTTAGAGATTTTAAAGGCAATGTATTATTTGCATCTCATGACCATGAGTTTATGCAGACTATTGCAAATCGTATTATTGAAATAACAGAAGACGGTGTGCTGGATAAGGAATGCACATATGATGAATTTCTTGAGTTTAGAGCAGAACGCTTAGGCAAAAAGTAATTTTGATAAATTTAAGGAGGCAGTTATGGCAGGCCAAATAAAAATTGAATGCCCTCACTGTAAAAAAGAAAGTCTGCATAAAACTGTTGGTTCTATAAATGTAGATAGAACGCCAGAAATGAGAGCAAAAGTGCAAGATTTATCTTGTTTTCGTTGGACTTGCCCTAATTGTGGCGTTACATCACTTGTAATGGAGCCTTGTTTATACCATGATTTAGCAAACTCATTTATGGTTTGGCTAAGTGAAGAAAAACCACAAAGTGCAGATTTTGACCCACTCGCAGGTTATACTTTACGTTGGACACAGGATTTTAACTCATTTAGAGAAAAAATCAATATTTTAGAACGTGGACTTGATGATAGAGCAGTAGAAATGATGAAATATTTGCTGTTTGCTCAATTAAATCTTGACCTTGATGTAGTAGAACTTTTATTCCATGATTTAGATGAAAGAAGTGCATCTTTTAGGTTTGTGGCTGTATTATCTGACGGTGTTGAACAATATATCTCAATGCCAAGCAATACCTATCAAAAATTATATCAAGATGTCAATGAAAGACTATATACATCAAATAGAGATTTTATAAAAATTGACCTTGAATGGGCAAGAGAGGCATTTTCACTGCTTCATAGTGTAGAACAATAAAAAACGCCAGATAACTTTAAATCTGGCGAAATATTTATTTAATTATAATTTGGCATATTATACCGCTTATTGCAGCAACAGCCCATGTTGCAATTATAACAGGAAATGCACGTTTTCGGCTGGATTTTTCACGGAGCAAAATCATATAGCCAAAACCAGCACCAGTGGAAAGTCCAGCAATCATACTTCCAAAGCTTATAACACCTGACATATAAAGCTGACTTAATAATACAGAAATTGCACAGCTTGGAATAAGACCAATAAAAGCACATATAACAGGTTGAAAAATACTTCCTCCAAGCATAAGGGAGGCAATTCTATCTTCACCCGCATATTCAACTGCGATATGAATTATAACCATAATCAAAAGTAGAAATGCACAAGTTTTTAATGTACGAAGTACTATTGCAGAAAAAGGTGAAGAACCACAACAATTATGTCCATGATGGCTTATATCCATATTAACAGGTGTAGAATTTCTATTTTTAGGCTTGAGAAAAGTAAAATGCAAAAAATATCCACCAATAACGGCAATTATAATTTTAATTATTAAAAGTGATATTGCATCATGGCTTGCACCACCTGATAAAAGCAATGGAACAGCCTCATCTGATGTAGCCAGAAACACAGCAACCAAAGTTGCAGGAGCTAAAAACCCCTCAGCAAAAAGGGCAGAAGCAGCAGCAGAAAAACCACATTGAGGTATACTTCCAGCTAAAGCACCAATAACAGGGCCTACACGTTGAGTTTTTTCTATTAAATTCGGTGCAGAACGCATTTTATGTTCCATAAAGTATAAAACAGCATAAACAATAAAAAGTATGGGCACACTTTGTAAAACGTGTTCAATGGAATGAGTAACAGCATGTATTAGTTCGTGTATTATTTCGTGCATAATAAATGTTCTCCTTTGCTAACTCTAAATCGAGGAACATTATATCACGAATTAACTATGAATACAAGAGGGGAAAAATAGCTGTTATAGTGAAAATTGAAAATAGAATAGACAGGAGTCTGTATAAATATATGAATTTTAAACAACTGGGGATTGATGATTTAATTTTAAGAGCATTAAATGAAATGGGATATGTAAATCCAACACCTATTCAGCAAAAAGCTATTTCACCAATAAAAGCAGGCAAAGATTTATTATGCTGTGCGAGTGAAAACTCAGGAAAAACAATAGCATTTGCAGTTCCTATGCTTGAAAGAATGGGTAAACCTCAATCTTCAGAATATAGACCGATAAAAAGTTTGATTTTAGCACCTAATAGACAAAGTGCTATGCAAATTTACGGAAACATTTGTCAATGTGGCAGATATACAGGTAGAATTGCAGCGGTTATTTATAGTGGTGTTTCAGAAATTCCACAAGTTCAAGCAATAAATAGGGGTGCAGATATTTTAGTTGCCACACCTTTGCGTTTAATTGAGTTTTTAGAAAAAGATTTAGTTAAACTTGATGAAGTTGAATGTTTTGTAATTTGCGATACAGATAAAATGCTTGAAAGAGGATTGTTAAATGATATAAGAAAAATAAAATCTAAACTTCCTAAAAAGCATCAAACACTTTTATTTACAGAGGTTCTATCAAGTGAAATAAGAGTATTTTCTCAAAAAATGCTTTATAGACCTTTTAGAATAGATATGAGTGTAAAAAAACATCATAAAGCTTTAGCCAATATAAAAATGGCAAGTAGAGAACAAAAATCAATAAAAAGACAAAAAAATATTCAAAAATCTGAAGTTATAAAAACAGATATAAGAAAAACTTTAAATAAACAAACCATAGAAACAAAAAAAATAGCTCGTTTAAATGATGAATTTAGAATGGATATTTCAACTCCTAGAACGGCTAAATTATCAGATGAAGTAGCAGCTCGCATCAGAGCAAAAGTGCAAGCTAAACTCAAAGAAAGAGAAGAAGCTCGTAAAAAATTAAATAGAAATAAAAAAACCGAAGAAAATAAAAAACCTATTAGAAGATATAATAGAACTCGTGGTCGTGGGAACAGAAAACAAAAGAATAAAGATTAGGAAGGTGGCTTAATGAGCATAAGACGTCGTTTAGGAGTGGGCTTTTTGGTTGTAGTACTTGTTATGGCAACCGTTGTTTATCCATATTTGCTTTATACTGATAATGCATTTGTAAGTAAATGGAGAGCATTATATATTGAAACCGCTATGAGCACAATGACACATCAATGGCTTGCAACTGCAATTATCCCTAAGGATATTATTGATGAAGTAATGAAAACCAGAGAAGAAACAAATGAGCTACAAAAAACTGCTACTTCAACATGGAGTGAAGATGATATTATTTCTAAAGCTCCAGAAGTAGAGGTTTTAAGCGAAGAGGAGCAATTTTATGCTAAATTTCCAGAACTTGATAAAACAAGTTTTGAAGCATATCTTTCTGAGCGTCCTGACTTATTACAAAATGGTTGGGGAAAAATTGCAATAGATAAATGTGATTCATCAGAACCAACAGGGATTAAAACAATTCATGGTGACAATGTATTAGCCATAAGTGCTAACCAAGAGATAATGATAGTGGAGATAAAGGGAAGCACATTTGAAGGACGTCTTGCGATTGTAAAAGATGAGTCAAGAGTAGGCATTGAAACCTGTGCAAACCTTTATAAAACAGGTCAATATGTAAAAGACATAGCTGAAGATAATGATGCCATACTTGCTATAAATGCCTCGGGTTTTATTGATGAAGATGGTATGGGTAATGGCGGCACACCATATGGATTTTTAAAAGTTGATGGTGAAGTATTGCAAGAGCCTTATGGTCATGACTATAAAATTATAGGCTTCGACCAAAATAATTTAATGCAGATAGGTGACACAAATATTACAGAAAATCTATGGGACGCAATTGAATTTGGTCCAGCACTTATTGTTGATGGTGAGTCAAAACTAAAAAGTGCTTCATCAGGTTGGGGACTCCAGCCACGTTCAGCTATTGGTCAGACACAGGATAAAACAGTACTTATGCTTGTAATTGATGGAAGAAGTACACGTTCAACAGGTGCAACAGTTGGTGACTGTAAAGATATATTAGAAAAATATGGTGCTATTCAAGCCACAAATCTTGATGGTGGTTCATCATCTGTTATGTATTATAATGGCAGAGAGATAACACACCCAACAACAGCAAGTAATAATCCACATGGTAGAAGATTACCAAATGCATTTGTTGTAAGCTGGAAATATTAAAAAAAATCCCTGTATTGATAAAATACAGGGATTACTTATGGTGTTATTTAGAAAAAATATTGTTCAGAGATTTTAAGACTTGTTCACGGTCAAATGGTTTGTAAATAAAGCCTTTAGCACCAATTTCTTGTGCTTCTTTTATTGTATCATCATAAGCTAGGGAAGAAACCATCAATATTTTTGCGTCTGGATTTAATTGTAAAATCTGGCGAGCAGCTTCTAAACCATCCATTCCAGGCATAAGAATGTCCATTGTAACTAAATCAGGTTTTACTAATTGATACTGATTTACAGCTTCTTCGCCGCTTTGACAGCATGAAACTACCTCGTATTCGGAATCAGATAATGCTTTCTGTAATTGTAGTTGTACTACTCTTGAATCGTCTACTACCATGATTTTCTTTGACATGTTACATTACTCCTTTTTAATATTATTAGTATTTTTTTTATGAATTAGGCTACATTTAGCACTATGTTTTTCTTCTTTTTCAAGAACAGAAAGTGCTAAAACAAGTAATAAACCATCATCATTTTTATTCACATAATGAGATTTGCATGAGTATTCTCTATCACCATCAAAAATATGTTCTCCAGTTTGGAAAACAGGAAAACGAAAACTAGTTGGTTTATGTATCAAAGGTGATACTTGATTAACTAATCTTCCACAAATTACATTTAAGTATTCTTTAGCTGCATCTTCAATATCTTGGTCACTTACATCTTCAGATTGAAAAATCCCTTGAGCAAGACGAACAAAAAATAATTTATCTGCACAAAGTGAAAGTGCTAAATCACAATTTCCTTCAAAAATAGCACTTACAGTACATAGGTCGTTAGAAAGGGAATTGCCTTCGTTTGTAATTTTCATATGTGCCATTTTTTCTGTTGTATATAGCATTACATAATTTAAAACATCTTGAATTTCCTCATGTGTTAACGAGTCCATAAAATAGCCCCCTAATTGTTACTGATATAGTCTATATTTTTATCTTTGTTTAATCCAATTATGCAATTAGATTTTTCATATTCAACTTCAAAAAAATCTTTTCCAATTTTAACGCATGTCTTAGGGTATATTTTATCACATACTAAAAGACGAGTATCATTATCACATATTTTTAAGTTATATTTATCAAATTCTTTTTGAATTTTATCTAGTTTCATTTTAGCTATACACTGATTAAGTCTAAGTTTAGATAACATTTCATCATTTTTAGGTGATTTTGGTTTAGCGGATACTATATTCATTTCATTTGAAATTTTATTTAATTCAGTTTCTATCTGTTCTTTTTCTGTCTCATCGCAAGGAAGACCACCTAAAATAATATCTATTTGTTGTTCCGCTTTAGAACCTATTACTTTTGCTGAAACTTGATTAGCACTGTGAATTTTTCCACAAACAATCGCACCTAAACCCGTTTTTGCTGTTACAGTGCCATTACTATAAACATTGCAATCAATTATACAGTCTGCTTGAACAACATCTTGAGCATAAACGTGACAATGCTCAAGATATTTAGCATAGATTCCCTTATGTGAACGTAGAGTAGCGTTATATTGCCCTTGAACACCACCCAAAACAACAATGTTTTCACCAGCTTCTATATTACATGCTTCAACTACACCATCAATTTGAATATCTCCCGTGGCACGAATTGTAACACCAGAACAAATATCGCCATGAATATGAATATCACCTAAAAAGTTAATATCATGTTGTTCATCAATTGATTTAATGTCATGAGAAATTTCAAGAATAGGTTTAACCTGAAATTTTTCGCCAACATAAGTAACATTTCCATCTTTTTCAGCGACTAAATATCGTCCATCTTTTGATAAGCATGTATTACGCCCTTTAGGTATAACGGCTACTTGACCATCTTTAGGTGGAGGAACAAGCAAATCTCTTGTAACGGTTATTCCAGATACTCCAACAGTTGGTGGAACAATTTCACATATTACGCCACCTTTTTGAATTCTTCGGCTTAGATTAAGGTGTGCATAATCAACATGGCTTATTTCGTTTTTTTCCATATTTGTATAAACTTCAGTAGAATATAACTCCACAATATAGCCATCTTTACCATCAACGGGTGTTTTCCCACAAGCTATTAAATATAAAGAAAGATATCGTTTTTCATCTTGTGGTATAGAGTATAAAAGGTCAAAATCCAAACCAAAACTTACACCACGGTCAATAACATTTTGAAGAATTTTGGAATTTTTCAGCTTCTCACCATTTCCAACAGGTGGAAAAATTAACACACATGCTAACATTTTATCACTAGATATGTAAACAAATGCCTCTTCATCTAAATCATTCAAGATTTTTTTCTCTTTATCTAAGAATGCTTGATTTAATCTTCGATTAGCAGCAATATCAAGACTTTTTAGGATTATTTCTTTTTCAGATTTATAATTATAATTAGAAGCAAAATCAAAGTTTTTATCGCTACAAATTAGGTTTAAATAAATTGAATTTTGTTCAATATTAGGGTTATGTAATTTATGAACAACAAAAAACGGGTGTTCAGGAGAAATAACAATAGCAGATAGCGTTTTATTATTTGGTATATTTGAAGTTTTTAAATTTTCGCTATTTTCTTTTAAATTAGTATCTTTATTCTTCTTAGAAAATAATGTTTCCCATACAGCCATTTCAACCTCAGTCCTTCACCTATTTAATGATACATAAAAATCTAAAATAATACAAAATCCACTATTGTTTCCTATATTTATAATTATAAGAGAAAATATTGCAAAATACAACCAGGTTTTAAAAATAATTTAAAATAAATTTTCATTTTAAAAAATTTTTCTAAGAATGTTTTATTATATTCCTTTTATTATACTATGAAAAGTATAGTAAAAAATGGCTGCGTCTTTTGCTATTGTTTTTAAAGCTTAGTTCATGATATACTTATTTAAATAGTAAGATTAGTGACAGGAAGGTGAAAAAATGAAAATCATGGTAATAGACGGCAATAGCATACTTAATAGAGCGTTTTATGGTGTGCGATTGCTTACAAATCATGAGGGATTTTATACTAATGCTATTTATGGATTTTTATCTACTTTATTTAAATTACAAGATGAAGAAATGCCACAACATACAATAGTATGTTTTGATGTAAAAGAAAAAACATTTAGGCATAAAAAATTTGAAACTTACAAGGCAAATAGAAAAGGTATGCCTGATGAGCTAGCAATGCAACTTCCTGTTATGAAAGATATACTGGATAAACTTGGTATAACAAGATGTGAAAAAGCGGGTTATGAAGCTGATGATTTAATAGGTACAATCTCACGTATAGTTGGTGAAAGCGGTAATGAATGCGTTATAGTAACAGGGGATAAGGATAGTTTACAGCTTGTTGATGATGGGATAAGTGTTAGACTTGTCACAACTAAAATGGGACAAAGCACAACAACTAAATATGATGAGCAGACTTTTATAGAGAAATATGGGTTTAAACCTATTCAGCTTATAGATTTAAAAGCACTTATGGGAGACACATCAGATAATATATCAGGTGTTAAGGGAATTGGTGAAAAAACAGCTAATGAACTTATAAAGCTTTTTGGTAGTTTAGAAAATATATATAAAAATATAGATAGCAAACAAATTAAAAAAAGTGTTTACAATAAGCTGATATTAGGTGAACAAGATGCAAAAAATAGTTATTGGCTTGCAACCATTGATAGAAATGTGCCTATTGATATTAACCCTTTAAATCTATCAGATGAATTTATTGATGAAACTGCACTTCTTGATATTTTCAATAAATTAGAACTCAAAACATTTATAAATAGACTTGGTTTGAATTCATCAAATGACAATGCATTTGAGCAAAAAGAAATAGAAATTTTAAATATTATAGATTTCAACGATATAAAAAATTTACAGCTTGAAAATAATGAAAAGCCTGTTTTTGTGCATGTAAATAAACCTCAATCAGCAATTTGTGTGCATATAGACGATAAATATTATATTATAAAAGCTCATCAGTTTACAGAAGATGAATGGTTTGAGATTTTACGCAGAATATTTAAATTAAATGTCATTATGCATGATGCAAAAGACCAGATTGTAAATCTTATGAATTTAGGAATAAATACAGATGGTATAACTTTCGATACATGTTTAGCGGCATATTTATTAAATCCTGCTGAAGGTTCATATGACTTGCAACGTGTTGCACTTGCTTACTGTCAGATAGAGCTAAAAGACCCTGAATTTGATAATGAAGATGCATTTTTAGGTTTAATTGATAATGAAGAAGTGTCAAAACAGCTTGCTAAATGGACGCAAGCAATAGAATGTATTTATAATGAGATTATGCCAAAATTAAAGGCACAGCCTGAACTTGAAAACCTTTATTATAAATTAGAATTTCCACTTATGACCGTTCTTGCTGACATGCAGATAATAGGTTGTAAAGTAAATGCTGATTTATTGCGTGAATTTGGTGTAAATCTCGATGAGCATATAGAACTTTTGACAAATGAAATATATGATTATGCAGGTGGAGAATTTAAAATAAATTCACCAAAACAACTTGGAGAAATACTTTTTGATAGATTAGGTTTACCAGCACAGAAAAAAACAAAAAGCGGTTATTCTACAAGTGCAGAGGTATTGGAAACTATTGCAGGATATCACCCAATAGTTAAGGCAGTTTTGGAATATAGACAGCTTACAAAACTAAAAAGCACATATGTAGATGGATTATTAAAGGTAATAAGCCCAGTTGATGGCAGAATACACTCACATTTTCAGCAGACAGTGACAGCGACAGGTAGACTTTCATCAGTAGACCCAAATCTTCAGAATATACCAGTTCGCACAGACATTGGCAGAGAACTTAGAAAAATGTTCGTTGCAAAAGATGAAAACCATGTGCTTATTGATGCTGATTATTCACAAATTGAACTTAGAGTGCTTGCACATATTGCACAAGACCAAGCTATGATTGAAGCATTTAAAAATGGTAAAGATATTCACGCAGCCACAGCAGCTAAAGTTTATGGGGTTAATATCGAAGATGTAACAAGTCAAATGAGGTCTAGTTGCAAGGCGGTTAATTTTGGTATTGTTTATGGTATTTCTGATTTTGCACTTGCAGAAGACTTAGGAATAAGCCGTAAGCAAGCGGGAGAATTTATAAAAAGCTATTTAGAAACTTATACTGGTGTTAATAAATATATGAATGATATTAAGGCTAGTGCAAAGGAAAAAGGCTATGTAGAAACATTATTTGGTAGAAGAAGATATTTACCAGAGCTTTCAAGTAAGAGTTTTCCTATAAGAGCATTTGGTGAACGTGTGGCAATGAACACACCAATTCAAGGCACAGCAGCAGATATAATAAAAATTGCCATGCTTAGAGTTTGGAAACGTTTGAAAGCAGAGGGTTATAAAACTAAGTTAATTTTGCAGGTACATGATGAACTTATTTTAGAAGCACCAATTGACGAGCGTGAACAGGTTACAAAATTATTAAAAGAAGAAATGCAAAATGCAATAAAAATTGATGTACCACTTGTAGCTGAAGCAAATTTTGGACATGATTGGTACACAGCTAAGGGGTAAAATAACATGAAACTTGGCATTTTAGGAACTGGAATGATTGCAAAAGAGGTTTTACAGTTTGTCAATCAACTGGAATTTGAAAGCATTTATATTCTAAGCACAGAAAAAAGCATAGAAAAAGCCAAACTTTTGGCTCAAAAATACAATATTTCTAAGTGTTTTACTAACTATGATGATATGCTTGTGAGCGATGTTGACATTTTATATATTGCACTTCCAAATCATTTGCATTATGAATTTACAAAAAAAGCTTTAGAAAATAGTAAGCATGTTATATTAGAAAAACCATCTACATCTAATTTTGCACAGCTTAACGAGCTTATAACTATTGCAAAAAATAATAATGTCTATTTACTTGAGGCTGTAAATCTATATCATTTACCTGCATATAAAGCATTGAAAAATGATTTAAATAAAATAGGAAAAATTAAAATTGTAAGTTTAAATTACAGTCAATATTCCTCACGGTATAATGCATTTAAACAGGGGAATATAATGCCAGTTTTTGATTATAAAAAATCTGGTGGTGCGTTAATGGATATAAATGTTTATAATGTTCATGCCAGTTTGGGGCTTTTTGGAGAACCTAAAAATGTTGAATATTTTCCTAATATAGAAAAAGGCATTGATACAAGCGGAATTCTAGTAATGAGCTACAATGATTTTAAAGCTGTATGTATAGGAGCGAAAGACTGTAATGCACAAGCAATTTGTAGTATACAGGGAGAGCTTGGAACAATTAGTTTTATAGGTTCACCAAGTACACTTACTGAATATAAACTTATATTAAATAACGGAATAGAACAAACTTATGCTATAAAAAAGCCAGAGCACAGACTTATTTATGAATTCAGAGAGTTTATAAGAATAATAAATGAAAAAGATGATGTTTTATATAATTCTCTTTTGAAAAATAGTATATTGTCAGCTAAAATTATAGAAACAGCTAGAAAAAAAGCGGGAATATATTTTGCTGATGAGAGATAAAAAATAAAACCTGTAGAGTCTGAAAAATAAACTGTGTAAATGGAATTAACCCAATGAAATAAACTACACTAAATACAGTAAGAAAATATCA
>CALWUO010000007.1 GCA_944384745.1 uncultured Butyricicoccus sp. | reverse complement strand
TTTTTTGTCTTATTTCATTATTTAATAAAAAAGAACTGCTATTTGCATTTTTAAACAGCAGTTCTTTGACAGCCTGAGCAAGCCTATTAAGGCTTGCTTTTATAAACTTTTTATTATTCCTCGCTGTCAGCTTCAGCAGTTAGCAGAGCACGGATAGAAAGAGAAACCTTTTTCTTTTCCTCGTTGATGTCGATAATCTTTGCATCAACTTCTTCACCAACAGATAGAGTTTCATCAGCCTTAGCAATGCGGTGGTCAGCAATCTGAGAAATATGAATTAGACCGTCAACACCTGGAACGATTTCAGCAAAAGCACCGAAAGGCATAAACTTCAGGATTTTAACTTTAGCTGTATCGCCAACAGAATACTTAGAAGTGAAGATGGTCCAAGGGTTATCCTCAGAACGCTTGTAACCTAGAGAAATCTTCTTGTTGTCCTTATCAAGAGCGATAACATAAACATGTACCTTGTCACCAATAGAAACAACCTCAGATGGGTGTTTAATACGACCCCAAGACAGCTCAGAAATATGAATCATACCATCAACGCCGCCAATGTCAACGAATGCACCATAAGAGGTTAGGCTCTTAACAGTACCATCGTACTCGTTACCAACTTCGATAGTCTCCCAAACCTTCTCAGCTGCAGCCTTGCGAGCTTCCTGTTGTAGGGCACGAATAGAACCAACTACACGCTTACGCTGACGGTTAATTTCGGTGATATAGAAAGATTGCTTAGTTTTAACAAGCTGAGACATAGACTCGTCCTTTGGAACACCTGTTTGAGAAGCAGGGATAAAGATACGAACACCAGCCGCAATAGCAACAACACCGCCACGGTTTTCCTCAACAATATTACCTTCAACAACAGTGTGGTTTTCCTTAGCAGCTTCAATGGTCTCCCAGCCCTTCATCTGGTCAACACGCTTTTTAGACAGAGAAATTAGACCTTCGCCATCATTTACACGCATAACAACAGCCTCGATTTCATCGCCTGGCTTGATATGGTCTTCAGCCTTATAGTTAGGGTCGTCAGACAGCTCGTCCAGAGGGATATAAGCGGTCTGCTTAGTGCCAAGGTCAACCTGTACTTCGTTCTGAGAAATAGAAATTACAGTACCAGTTACTTTTTCTCCATTCTTTATAGACTTAAGGGATTCCTCCAGCATTGCTGCGAAATCTTCATTTTCAAATTTTGTTTCTTCGCTCATCATGTTACTGACCTCCTTAATTATCCAAGCCGGAGTAGAAGCACCAGCAGTAATACCTACATGGCGTCCGTTAAAACGATTGCAGAAATCCTTAGAAAGCTCCGAGGCATCTTCTATGTAACACACATCAGAGCATAGAGTTTTGCTTATTTCGTAGAGTCTTTTAGTATTAGAGCTCTTTTTATCGCCTATTACGATAATGCAATCTGATTTTCCGGCAAGTAGACGGGTCTCAGCTTGACGCTCATCCGTCGCATTACATATTGTATCAAATATTTTGATGTTTGTACACTGTTTTTTTAGAAATTTCACAGAAATATCCCAAATAGTTCGATTGAGAGTGGTTTGACTGACTACGCTCAAAGCCATATCAGATGACAAAAAACCATCTTTAAAAGCGGTTTTGATAGCGTCTAAATCCTCGCAAACAATGGCATTTTCACACCAACCAGATATGCCCAAAATTTCAGGGTGACCAGCACTTCCAAGTATTAAAATATGTCTATTTTGACTGTATTCATCTTGTACAATACGATGTATTTTAGAAACAAAAGGACAGGTTGCATCTACTATTTTACAGTTTTTTTCTTTAAAAATATCATAAGTTTGCTTAGGAATACCATGAGCACGTATAATAACATAGGAGTTATTTGGAATATCATCTATACTGTAAGCTGTTTTGATTGACATAGCTTCAAGACGGCTTATTTCATGCTTATTATGGATAATTTCTCCATAACAATATATCTGCTTTTCAGTTTTAGCAAGTTTTTCTGCAAGTTCTACCGCACGTTTTACACCAAAACAAAAGCCAGCAGTTTTAGCAATTTCAATCATTTTTTAGGTATCTCCTTTTTAAGGTCATAAATACGTCTTAAAATATCATCTGAAATTGCATGGTAATCTTTTGAAGAAGTATCAGGATAAAAAGGTTTGCCAAATACAACATAAGCATGGGTTCTAAAGCCTTTGTTTTCGGTAACATAAACAGGGACAATAGGAGCTTTTGTTTTAACAGCAAGCATAGCAGCTCCTTCTTTTGCCTCGCCCTCATGAGCACCACGAGTACCTTGAGGAAAGATAAGCAGTTTATTGCCATCACGAACAGCTTTAAGAGCGGTTTTAATAGCAGTTATATCAGCAGTGTTTCTGTCAACAGGGAATGCACCAAGCCAAGTTATAAGATTTCCGAAATTTTTCTTTTTAAAGAGTTCTTTTTTTGCCATTACTCGAATACGGTGTTTATTGCCGATACAAGCAGCAACAAGAGGTGGGTCTATAACATCAGAATGATTAGGGCAGATAACACAACCACCTTGTGGGATATTTTCTCTGCCTATAACTTTATATCCGCAGTGCACATGGAATGCTAAACTGATAAAAGGTAATGAAAGCCATTGGAATTTAGGTTGAAAAGTAGCCATAAAAATTAAGCCTCCGCACTTTTGATAATATTTATAACAGTATTAATGCTTTCTTCTAAGTTAAGCTCACTGGTGTCTAATAAAATAGCGTCATCAGCTTTTTTCAGAGGAGCGAGCGAGCGAGAGGAGTCCTTTTTATCACGTTCACGCATATCATTTAAAACTTCTTCAATCGTGGTACTAACGCCTTTTTGAAAAAGTTCAAGATATCTGCGTTCAGCACGTTTTTCATCAGAAGCGGTCAAGAAAATTTTAACCTTAGCATTTGGTAAAATCACAGTTCCTATGTCACGACCGTCCATTATCACATTATTTTTATCAGCTATATCACGTTGCATATCCAGTAAAAATTCACGAACTTCAGCAATAATAGAAACTCTTGAAGCAAAAAGTGAAATTTCAGGGGTTCTTATAAGCTCTGATACATCTTCATCGTTTAGATATACACGTTGATTATTATCAACATATTTTAGTTTTATATTTATCTCAGGTAGAACAGATATAACTTCATTTGGGTTTAAAGCGTCAAAATTTTTTCTGAACACAGCCAAACCTATTGTGCGATATAAAGCACCTGTATCAACATAAATAAATCCGAGTTTTTTAGCAGCCGTGCGAGCGATTGTGCTTTTGCCAGCACCAGAAGGGCCGTCAATCGCAACTGCAATATGGTTCATATCATTATTCATCTCCATTTCTTTTAGATGCTGAAATACCAGCTAATTTGCCCGTAGACCAAGCGATTTGAAGATTAAATCCACCTGTATAAGCATCAACATCTATTACCTCGCCTGCAAAATACAGACCAGTTTTCTTTTTAGATTCCATAGTTTTAGGGTTTATTTCCTTAACATTAACACCTCCAGTAGTTACAATGGCCTCAGAAATAGGTCTTGCACCTGATATACTCACTGGAAAAGCATTTATAAGCTTGCTAAGTGAAGCTCTTTGAGTTTTAGTTATAGAATGAACTTTAGTGTGAGGGTTAATGCCTGCAAGCTCAATAATAACAGGTATAAGTTTGCGTGGTAAAAGCTCACCAAGAGCATTTATAAAATCATTGTTTTTATATTTTTCAAAGTCGTTCAACAGACGTTTATCCAAAGTTTTTTCATCTAAAGCGGGTTTAAGGTCGATTAAAATTTTATATTCTTTGCTACCAAAGTGACGCATATGTGCAGAAGCAGAAAGAACCAAAGGACCAGAAACACCGAAATGAGTAAACAACATTTCGCCAAAATCTTCAAATATTTTTTTATTATTTTCAAATGCGGTTAATCTCACATTTTTAAGTGAAAGCCCCATTAGTTTTTGACAAGTATCACCTTTTTCAACAAGTGGTACAAGTGATGGTCTAGGACTTACTATCGAATGAGAAAAGTTTTTAGCAAAACGATAACCGTCACCAGTAGAGCCAGTGGCGGGATAAGATGCACCACCAGTTGTTATAATAACACGGTCTACTGTGAACTGCTTGTCATTAGTTTTAATTAAAAAGCCGTTTTCATGTTCTAAAACATCATTGACGGTTTGAAAAACGATTTTTACACCTTGCTTTTTGACATAAGAAAACAAAGCATCAACAATGTCAGAAGCTTTGTCAGATACAGGGAAAACACGGTTTCCACGTTCGGTTTTCAAATGCACACCCAAAGATTCAAAAAAACTCATAACATCTTGAGCGTTGAATTTACCGAGAGCAGAATATAAAAACCTAGGGTTTACAGGAATATTAGCAAGTATATTGCTAACCTCACAATTATTTGTCACATTACAGCGACCTTTACCTGTTATATAAATTTTTCTGCCAACTTTTGGGTTGGTTTCAAATAACAAAACATCTGCACCTAAAGAAGCCGCAGTTCCAGCAGCTATAAGTCCAGCAGCACCAGCACCAATGACTGCAATAGATAATTTTGGCACGGATAAAAACTCTCCTTAAAATAAAATTAGGAAAAGTCAATAAATTATTCGACTTTTCCAGAGTACAAAAAATCATGATTCGTCCATAGTTTCATAAACGTTATATTCATTCCAAATAGATTCAAGTTGATTAAAAGTTTCCTCTACTTCATCTTGTCTATCCATACTAACTTGAACAATAAGAGCATTTATAACAGAAAGAGGAGCAACAAGCGAGTCAACAAAACTAGCCATATCACTTTTAGCGATTAGAGTATAATCGGCATAATTTGCAAGAGGAGATAAACTTGAATCAGTAAGAGCGATAACATTTGCACCATGGGTTTTAGAATATTTCATAGCTGCCAAAGTACGCTGAGAATATCTAGGAAAACTAATTCCTATAAATACATCGCCTTCACCAATATGAAGTATTTGTTCTAAAATTTCACTTCCGCTATTTGTATCAAGTACATAAACATTACCAAAAAGCAAAGTGAAGTAAAATCCCATAAAGTTAGCAAGTGCAGAGGAAGAACGCACACCAAGAATATAAATTCTTTTGGCTTTAGTTATACAAGAAGCTGATTTTTCAAAAGCTGAACGGTCTAACTCGTCCATAGTCATACGAATTTTTTCCACATCAGCGGTTAAAACAGACTCAAGTATATCACGATTACCAATGCGGTCTTCAGCAACTTCCATACGCTGAACAGCGGTTAAACGATTGCGAATCATTTCTTGAAGAGCTTTTTGTAAATGTGGATATCCGTCATAGCCAAGCTCCGTAGCAAAACGGACGACAGTGGATTCACTGACACCAACAGTAGTTCCAAGGCGGTTAGCGGTCATAAAAGCAGCCTTGTCATAATGTTCGGTTATATAACGTGCAATCAGACGTTGACCTTTAGAAAAGTTTGAAAGGTTGGTCTGAATTTTAGTCATTAAATCATTCACTCAAAGATACTCTCCCTCTTATACATTCCTAGCTTATATTTTATAATCTTGACATATAAAATGCAAGAGCTTTAGAAGTATCATTCAAAAAAATATCAAAGAGAGCGTAAATAAGAAATTTCCGATTGTGTCAGTTCACGCCATTTACCAACAGGAAGTGAAGAATCAAGCTGTAAATTGCCAACAGAAAGACGCTTTAAACGATGAACTGTGAAACCACATTTTTCACACATTTTGCGAATTTGGCGGTTACGTCCTTCATGTATACGAATTTCAAGCCTAGCTTGGTTTTCCTTTTGATTTAAAATATAAATTTGAGCAGGCTTTATAGTATAACCATCAATATCCATAGGTTCTGCAAGATTTGGTATATTTTCAAGATTACCTCTAACAGTTACGGTGTAAGTTTTTGTTATTTCATGAGATGGGTGAGTTAGTTTCTGGGTTAATTCACCATCATTTGTCATAATAAGTAAACCTTCAGAATCAACATCAAGTCTACCAACAGGATACACACGGCAGTTGCATTTTTTTACAAGTTGAGAAACATTTTTTCTGCCACGTTCATCTTTCATTGTTGTTACAAATCCACGAGGTTTATAAAGCATAAGATAACGTTTTTGTTCTTTACCGTGTAGTGGTTTACCATCAACACAGATATGGTCACGAGCTGGGTCAGCATGTGCACCTATGGTTGCTTTTCTACCATTTATTGTAACTCTTCCTTCTGAAATCCAGTTTTCAGCCGTTCTTCTGGAGCATAAACCAGATTGTGCAATTATCTTTTGTACTCTTTCTTTCATTTAAAAATCCTCACAATCATAATTAAAATATAGATAATAATTTTTGTATTATTTTTTCAACAATAGATAAACTAGGTTGTTGCATATCGGTTTCTGATGAAAAAACAAGTTCATCAGAGGCTAAAACTTTATTGTTTAAAGTATAATTTATAGTTCCGTAAATCTGCCCAATATGAGCAGGAGCATAAACAAAAGGTCTACCCGATATATTAAAATCAAGAATATTTTTTTCATTATCAGTAAGCCAAACGGTTATATCAGATGAACCAGATAATTTAATATTGTTTTCCATGCCGCCTTGACAGTTAACTTCGCCTACAATATCGCCACTTTTTTGTATTAAAGTGGGTTTATAAAGTTCAAAAGCACTATCAAGCATAGAAATGTGGTCATTCCAGTCATCAGGGTCATTTAATGTTACAGCAATAAGCGTTCTACCGTTTTTTTGTGCGGCAGATACTAGACATCGACCGCTTTTTTTAGTGTAACCTGTTTTAACACCAATGCAATTTTCATACATTTTTAAAAGCTTGTTATGATTTGTCATAGTACGATTGTTAGAAGTATATGTTTGTGTTGAAACAATCTTGGCAAAAGTAGGGTTTTGCATAGCATAAGCGGTTAGTTTAGCTAGTTCCAAAGCGGTTGTATGATGTGTTTCAGCATCAAGACCGTTAGGGTTTTCAAAATGAGTGTTTTTAAGACCAAGCTCATTAGCTTTATCATTCATTTTATTAACAAATGTATCAAGACCACCATATTCGCCAGCAATAGCCAAAGCGGCATCATTTCCACTCATAAGCATAAGCCCATAAAGTGTATCAAGAATAGAGATTTTTTCATTTTCTTTTAGATACATAGATGAGCCTTCGACTAAAGTATACTCCTTTTTAACCGAATATTCACGCTCTAAATCACCATTTTCTATTGCTATAAGAGCAGTCATAATTTTTGTAGTAGAAGCCATTGACAAAACTTCATTTTCATTTTGAGCAAAAAGTACAGCTCCAGTGTCTGCATCAATAACAACAGCACTTTTAGCCGAAATGGCACTAGCAGGGAAATAAAATATCTGTAAAAATAACAAGCATATAAATAATTTTCGCATTGGCACAGCCTCCAAGCAATTTGCAAAATAGAACCTACTCAAAAGTATATGAGTAGGTTCAAAAGGATATACCTGTAAAAAGTGCTAAAATTACATTAAAGAGTCTTTTTCTTCGGTTTCTGTCTTATTTTTACTCTCCATAAAGCTGGAAAATTTGTTTATAGCACTAGGAATCATTTCAACAAGACGGTCAGCGGTAGACTCAGCTTGTGCATTAAGTGGAAGAATACGAGCATCACCATCACTTGTTACAATAAGAAAACAAACAGGGGACACAGTGACACCAGCACCACCGCCACCACCAAAACAAACAGGGGAATGTTCTTTTGAATTTTTAGACTGGAAATCAGTACCACCTGTACCAAAGCCAAAAGTTACTTTTGATACTGGTATAATAGTAGTACCACCAGCTTGAATTGGTTTACCAATAATAGTGTTAACATCTACCATAGATTTGATTTTTTCCATGGTTTCACTCATAAGATTTTTAATAGGGTGTTCGTTCATTGAGTATCGCCTCCAATAAATAAAGCATTATCAAGTTTTATTATAAATTTTAAAAAGTTGTTTACGATATTTAAAGGCAATCAATAATATTTTAATTATTCTTGTATGCCCTATAAAATCAATCATAAATTTAGTTTTATTTGCATTAAAATCAGCATCAAGTATAATAGATTGTTTTTTTAGGTGAAAACTTTTTCGTAGTATAGGTGTAATCATGCCACAGATAGAAAAAGCTGTGCCTAACATAATTCCTGTTTTAGCAGCGTCATCACTAGCAAAGATAATATTTAAATATAATTTATCAATATATAGTCTTTCTTTTAAATCATAGATAATATTTAAAATTAAATCCATATATTTTGAGGAAAAATCATCATTATCTTCATTTTCTTGCTCTGATGGTTTAGATTGTTGTTTTTCTGATTTATCTGATTTATATGTCTTTCTTTTAGTTTTACCTATTGGATAAAGCTTAATACGCACAAAAAATATTTTAAGATAAACTTTTGTATTTTGTTTATCATCACGTAAAATATAAATTGCGGTTTTACAGAAAAACAGTATAAATAATAAAATAAACAGTAATATTAGCAATACCAACATTATCGCAAGTATTATTTTTAGGATAAACAAGAGTGCATCACTCCGTTTCGATATTTTCCAGTCCTAGCTGTAATTGTTCATTTTCGGTAAGTTCAGGAAGTTCAGGGAGTTCAGATAAGCTAGATATAGAAAAGGTGCGTAAAAAAGCGTCAGTGGTGCAATAAAGAATTGGTCTACCAATAACATCTAATCTACCAGCTTCTGTTATAAGACCTTTTTCAATAAGGTTTGATATTGTGCCGCCAGAGTCAACCCCACGGAGTTGTTCAATATAAGCCCTTGTAACAGGCTGACGATAAGCAACAACAGTTAAGACCTCAAGAGCCGCAGGGGAGAGTTGGGGCGGTTTGCGGCTTTCTATGGCACGACGTACAATATCAGCATAATCAGGACGTGAACAAAGTTGAGCTTTATCATTTATTCTTAAAAGAGTAAGACCAGAGTTTTGATTGTCATAATATTCACTAAGCTCATTAAGAGCAAATTCAACTTGATTAGTTGATATGTTAAGTGCATCAGCAAGTTTGGATATAGCCACAGCATCACCTGAAGCAAATAAAATGGCTTCAATGCTTGCATTTAATTGTTTCAAGGGTTTAAACCTCCTCTGTATTTGATGAAACAAGGGTAATACAAGGGTTATCCTGTGTACAGTCTAGCGAAATACGATGAGTTTTAGAAAGCTCAAGCACAGCAAGGAAAGTTGCAACGATTTCAGAACGACTTTTAGAGTTATCAAAAAGTTCATTAAAAGATAAACTGTTTTTAACCGAGAAAACCCTTAAAATTCTATCAATCATAATGTTTACAGGGACATTTTCTCTGCCTACAATTCCAGAAAAAGCATTTATTGAAGGAGGAATTTTGCGTTCTGTACGTCTTAAAATGTGTTTTGCTGCAAGAATAAGGTCATTTGTATTATGTGCATATTCTACTTTATATAATAACTGTTCAGGAGGTTTTATATACATATTTTCTCCAAATTCCGCTTGTTTAGCTAAAAAAGGAGTTGCAGATTTGATTTTTTGATATTCAAGAAGCATAAATGCAAGTTTAGCTCTAGGGTCTTCGGTTTGCTCATCATCTTTATCATAACGAGGTAGTAACATTTTGGATTTTATTAAAACCAATTCAGCCGCCATAGATACAAACTCACTTGCAATATCAAGGTTCATACTTCTAGCATTATTTAAAACCTCAAGGTATTGTTCTAAAATTTGAGATATTGGTATATCATAAATACTAACCTTGTTTTTTGCGATAAGGTGTAATAGTAAATCAAGAGGACCATCAAAACTATCAAGATGAAATGTTATATTTTCCATTTATAAAAATAACCCCACGAAATTCAGTGCAAGATTTAAAATAAGCTGTCTAGCACCAATAACAAGGAAAGACAAACCGCCTATCCATAAAAACGCTATAATAATCAAAAGCACAACAGAACCATATCTATTCATAAAGTTTTGGTATTTAATTTGCACTTTAAATGGTAAAATAGCATCAAGTATACGAGAACCATCAAGAGGGTGAACAGGCAATAAATTAAACACACCAAGACCAACAGACATGGAGGCAATATAAGTAAAAAATAACACTAAAGCCTCAGTAAAACCAGAAACAGGATAGAGTTTTACTTGTAAAGTTATAGATATAACATAGGCAATAAACCCTAAAATCATATTGGATATAGGGCCAGCCGCAGCAACAAGTCCTATTCCAAGACGTTTATTTTTAAACTGTGATATGTTTACAGGAACAGGTCTTGCCCAACCAAAGCCCACAAGCATCATACATAGAAAGCCTAAAGGGTCAATATGAGCCATAGGGTCAAGTGTTAGCCTACCAGAGGCTTTAGCAGTTTTATCACCCAATAAATAAGCGGTAAAGCCGTGAGCCGCTTCATGAAATGTCAAACATATAACAACAGCAGGCAAGCCAAGAACTAAACCAAGGATAATAGAGCGTAAATCACCGCCCATTATTAAATCAAAAAGCATATAAATCCTCCATATTTATTGAAATCTAAAAATATAATATATAGTGTATCAGATTTCAAACTGGAACTCAATACTTATTAAAAATACGGCAAAAGACAGTCAATATTAGACAATATATGCGTCCATTCAGGAAATTCCTTTGATATTCTATTTGCACATTTTTTGCAAAAATCATGCATAATATTGGTATTTTGTTGCATTTGTTGCTTAAAACCCCAAGTATGAGTAAAACGGGTTTGTCCAGAAGTGAAAAGTTGGGGCAAACTGGAGAAATAATCAAGTTTTATATTTTGTTGTTTTGCAAGCATAGATAATAAACGCTGTTCAGCGAAAACCATATAAGTAAGCGGGTTATCAGCATTTTTAGAACAAAGAATAAAATCTATTGCAGTACTTGTGTAATAATCAGTGAAATCTTTATCACCAAAGAAAGAAAATGCAGTATTTGCAGCGGGAACAGTCCAATCAAGTCCAGAAAAATCAAAATCTGTGCAAAAATGTTCTTCAGGTGGATAAGTTTCAGTTACAAGTTCTTCTGGGTGTATAGCCGCAAGTTTTATATTATCAAAAGATAATTTTTCCCAAACGATAAAATCAGTATCCATCATAACACAAGGCTTTTCCATGTTTTTAAGGGCAAAAAGTTTGCCAGCCGCCCAGAAAATATGTGGATTTATTTCATTTGGTATATCATCAAGTAAAACTTGAATACCATCATTCCATAAATTGATTAGATTGTTGTTTTTATAGAAATCATATGCGGTTTTGTCGCAAATCATAGCTATATCGCCATTATTTTTCTGCCAATACAGGGCAGAAAGTACAGTGGTTAAAATTTCAAATGGCGGAATAGTAAAATCAGAATTTGGGTTTCTGGCTTTAAATGGTGCAGTCCAACAAGAATGAAAAGCTTTCATTTAAATCAGCTCCAATCCATAACCATGAGCTATAATATCACCAGATGACAGAAAAGAAGTGTTAAAATATGAACCAAAAAATGTAATATAAGATGTTGTATAAGAAGCTAAATAGGAAGTCAAATAAGATGTTAAATAAGAAGTAAGATAAGATGTTAAAAATGAACCAGATGATAAATAAGAGCCAGAGCCAATATAATAAGTGTTTAAGTTATTTACTGCTTGTTCAGGTTTAATAGCACCAGCCATAATAGGATAGGTTGTTTGTTGTTTAGTTTCAGTGTACCAGCCAATATGCACTGGATTACAAGCAAAAACCCCAATAGGTTGTTTTTGTTCGTTTTGGGGTTCAGATTTAATTTCTTGTTGTTTTATAGGTTCATTTTTAGCCTCAGTTTTAGGCTTTGTATGTTTAGCATAGCTTTCTAAATCCATGGTGACACCATCAAGGTCACGCAGATGCTCTTTATCAAGTTCCACAATTTTATTTCTTTTATTTTTTGGCATTTTGCAACCTCTCCTGTCATCATTTATATTAGATATTATACAGTAATTTATGTTAAATCGCAATGCTATCAAAATTTTTTACAGTTGAAAAGTGTCGTATTATAAACTTTACACATCTGTTTTAAAAGCTTATAATAAATTAAAAAATCAAGTTTTAAGGAATGAATTTTTATGGAATGGAAAACTATAACCGAAACGGTTTGGGATAGATTAAAAAAAGAAGAAAGACCAATTTTGCTTTATGGTATGGGTGATGGTGCAGATAAGATTTTAAAGGTTTTTGAAAGCTATGGAATAAAGGCATCAGGGGTTTTTGCAAGTGATGAGTTTGTAAGGGGGCATGATTTTGCAGGATTTCCTGTTAGAACACTTACACAGACAATAGATATATTTGGAGAAGATATAGTAATTGTTATATCTTTTGCAAGTCAAAGAGCAGAAGTGCTTGAAAAAATGTATGAGCTTAACAAAAAATTTGATGTAGTAGCACCAGATGTACCAGTAGCAGGTGAGGGAGTTTTTAATTTAGAGTTTGTAAAAGCACATGAAAAAGAGTTTGATAAAGTATTTGAACTTCTGGCGGACGAGCGTTCTAAATATGTGTTAGATAAGATGATATGTTTTAAACTCACTGGTAAAATAGAGTATTTAAAACAAGGTGAGGACGATAAAGACGAGATTTTCACAAATATATTAAAACCAACAGAAAACGAACATTTTGTGGATTTGGGAGCATATAACGGAGATACAATAAGAGAACTTTTAAGTTATACTGATGGTAAGTTTGCAAGTATAACCGCATTAGAGCCAGACAAGCGAAATTTTAGAAAGCTTAAAAAGTATGTAGAGGAAAACTTATCTGGTGATATTGTGTTAGAGAATGCGGGTGCATGGGATAATGATTGTGTTTTAACATTTGCAGCAAAAGCGGGCAGAAATTCAAGAATATCCGAAAAAGGTATACAAACTAATATGCGTGCAGTTGATTTGGTTTTACAAGGAAAACAATGTACATTTTTAAAAATGGACGTTGAGGGTTCGGAAAAAGAGGCTATTTTAGGGGCTAAAAACACATTACAAAAATGGAAACCTAAGTTAAATATTGCGGCATATCATAGAAATGAAGATTTATTTGCACTTGTTTTGCAAATATATGAAATTTGTCCAGAATATAAATTTTATTTTAGACATCACCCATATGTTCCAGCATGGGATATAAATTTATATGCAAAATAAAAAACCGCTAAGGCGGTTTTTTTAATCCTCAGCGGTTGAAAGCATAAGTTTTATTCTATTTTCTTGATTTATTTTTGATGCTCCAGGGTCATAGTCAATAGAAACTATATTTGCTTCTGGGTATTTTTCACGGATTTTTCTTACCATACCTTTACCAGCTATATGATTAGGCAGACAGCCAAAAGGTTGGGTACAAACTATATTTTTAACGCCCTCTGTGATAAGTTCCACCATTTCAGCAGGAAGTAACCAACCTTCACCCATTTTAACACCCTCGCCAATGATTTCTTTAGAAAGCTGACGAACATGGTCAAAGTACTGAGGTGGGCGGAATTTACCGTGTTTTTCAATCATTTGAATCATATCTTTTTGTTTGCCAAGCACAAACTTATAAATCATTTGGTTGGTCATGGCGGTTTTTAATGACCTGCCATACAGCTTATGGTCAATAATGCCATTGTAAACACAGTATAAACAGAAGTCAATTAACCCTGGTAGTACAGGCTCACACCCCTCAGATACAAGAAAATCTTCAAGATGGTTATTTCCAAGAGGGGAGAATTTAACATAAATCTCACCTACAATACCAACTTTTTTCTTTTTAACAGATGTATCAAGTGGAATTTTAGCAAAGGCATCAAGCACAAATTTATAAAGCTTTTTAACTTCACCATAACTAATCATACGGTTTCCAGTAAAACGTTCAGAAATTGTGCGTGTACAGATATCAACAACTTTTTGAGATGTGCCTTTAACTTTTTCATAAGGTCTGCATTGGTTGTGTAACATCATAATTAAATCACCGATAAGCAAACCATAAGCTATTTGACCTAACATTTGAGGTGTGAGTTTAAACCCTGGGTTATCCTCAAGACCAGAGAAGTTAAGAGAGATAACAGGGATATAATCATAGCCTTTTTTTTCAAGGGCTTTTCTTAAAAGATGAATATAGTTAGAGGCACGACAGCCGCCACCCGTTTGACTCATAATAAGGGCGATTTTATGTGTATCATATTTACCACTTTCAATCGCATGAATAAGTTGACCTATGCTCAAAAGTGCAGGATAACAAGTGTCATTATGCACATTTTTAAGACCTGTTTCGATTATATCATGACCATCAGTTGTTAGAAGTTCCATGTTATAACCATAGTTTTTCATAATTTTAAGAGCAATACCAAATTGAATTGGCAACATATTTGGTACGAGGATTGTATAATCTTTTTTCATATCCTCGGTAAACTGTACCCAAGGTTTATTGTTTTGCAAGTCGTTTACCCTCCTCAACTGCTGCAAGCATACTGCGAATTCTAATTCTAGCCGCACCAAGGTTATTTATCTCATCAATTTTAAGTTGAGTGTAAATTTTATCACCAGATTCTATAATAGAACGGATTTCATCGGTTGTAATAGCATCAATGCCACAGCCAAAACTAACAAGCTGAATAAGGTCGGCATTAGGTTTATTTATAACATATTGAGCTGCTGAATACATGCGTGAATGATAAGTCCATTGATTAAGTACACGAACTTCAGGAGCTTTAGCAAGATGGAAAACAGAGTCTTCACTTACAACAACCATTCCATATGAACCAATCATTTGATGAATACCGTGGTTTATCTCTGGGTCAATATGATAAGGTCTGCCCACAAGTACAGCAATAGGTAAATTATTATCATCAGCAAATTTAACCGCTTTTTCACCCTCTGAACGTATATGTGTATAATAACCTTCAAGAGCTATATAAGCACGATTTGCCGCCTGCTCGATTTGTTTCTTTTTAAGCCAGCTATATTTTTTACCAAAGAACTTATTAGCTTGTTTTATAAATTCCTTATGGTTTGAAAGCTCAAAATAAGGCATCATAAAATCGGTTTTTGCAAGCTCTGGTACATTTGCCTGTAAAAGCTCAGGATAATATGCAACAACAGGGCAGTTGTAGCAGTTATCACCTCTATGTTCATCAAGGTTATAAGTCATACATGGATAGAAAATAGCATCAACATTTTTATTAAGTAAATCATCTATATGACCATGCATAAGTTTAGCAGGATAACAAACGGTGTCAGATGGGATAGAATGTTGACCTCTTTGATACATTTCACGGGTGGAAACATCACTTCTTACAACTTCAAAACCGAGTTCATTTAAAAACGTTTTCCAGAAAGGATAAAGTTCAAGCATATTAAGTCCAAAAGGAATGCCAATTTTCCCCTTTATCTCACCAACTGGTTGGATTTTATCATAGCTTTTTAGTTTTTCAAGTTTCCAAGTGTAAAGATTAGGGAGTTCTTTTTGCTCACCCTTGCCAAGTGGACGTTCACAACGGTTACCAGAAATAAAACGACGGTTTCCAGAGAAAGTATTTACTGTAAGATTACAATGATTTGTACATAGTCCACATCTTATACTTTTAGCTTCATGCTTAAATATCGCAAGTTCACTAGGTAAAATAATATTTGTTGTTTCATTTCGGTTATCCATTGCATAGAGAGCCGCACCATAAGCACCCATAAGTCCAGAAATAGCAGGACGAGTAACTTCACGACCTATTTCAAGCTCAAATGAACGTAAAATAGCATCATTTAAGAAAGTACCACCTTGCACAACAATATGCTGACCTAAATCATCAGGAGAGCTTGCACGAATAACTTTGTAAAGTGCATTTTTAACAACAGATACAGAAAGACCAGCGGAAATTGCCTCAATACTTGCACCATCTTTTTGAGCTTGTTTTACAGAGGAGTTCATAAATACAGTACATCTTGAGCCTAAATCAATAGGGTGCTTTGCGAGCAAACCAAGTTTACAAAATTCCTCAATGGAATAGCCCATTGAACGGGCAAATGTTTCTATAAATGAACCACAGCCAGAAGAACAAGCCTCATTTAAGAAAATATTATCAATGCAGTTATTGCGAATTTTAAAACACTTGATATCTTGACCGCCAATATCAATAATAAAATCAACATCAGGACAAAAATGTTTTGCAGCTCTAAAATGTGCAACCGTTTCAACTAGACCGTGGTCAATACCAAAAGCACTTTGTATTAAAGCTTCACCGTAACCAGTTACAGCAGAAGAAACAATTTTTACTCTATCTCCACAAAGTTCATAAAGTTTTGTCAGTTGCTCTTTTATAACATCTACTGGATTACCCTTGTTAGGTGCATAGTGATGATATAAAATTTGATGATTTTGCCCCATAAGTACAAGTTTAGTTGTTGTAGAACCGCAGTCAATACCTAAATAAGCATCACCTTTATAGACGGTTACATTTTCGGTCATAACATCATGTTTGCCATGTCTTTTGGTAAACTCACGATATTCTTCTTGAGATGTAAAAAGAGGGTCTAATACCTGAGAAAGTACAGGCTCACCAGCGGCTTTTTCCAAGGTTTCAAGCAAAGTATCAAATGTGTATTCATTATTTGTATCCTTTGCGTATTCAGCCGCACCAGCAGCAATAGCAAACGGAGCAAGTTCTGGAAAATGAGCATGTTGTTTGTCAAGTTTTAATGTTTCTTGAAAGCGTCTTTGCAGACCCATAAAGAAGAACAGAGGACCACCTAAAAACAGCACATCACCCTCTATGGCACGACCTTGAGCAAGACCAGTTAATGTCTGATTTACCACAGCTTGAAAGATTGAAGCCGCAACATCTTCTTTTCTAGCACCTTCATTTAATAAAGGCTGAATGTCTGTTTTAGCGAATACACCACAACGAGAAGCTATGGTGTAAATTCTTTCAGCGTCTAAACTAAGTTCATCAAGTTGGGCAGGTGTCACATCTAAAAGCACCGCCATCTGGTCTATAAAAGCACCAGTACCACCAGCACAAGAACCGTTCATACGTTCTTCAAGCTGACCTGTTAAAAATATAATTTTTGCATCTTCACCGCCAAGTTCAATTACAACATCAGCATTAGGCACATGTGTACCAACAGCTTTTCTTGTTGCGAAAACTTCTTGCACAAAGTCAAGATTGCCTGCTTTTGCAACGCCAAGACCTGCTGAACCTGTTATTGCAACTTTAATGGTATTATTTTTTAAAATTTCAGCCGCATCACGCAGCATTTCACACGCTTTTTCACGCACTTTTGAAAAATGTCGTTCATAGCGTTTATAAATGATTTTTCCATCGTTTACAGCAACTAATTTTACAGTTGTCGAACCGATATCAATACCTAAACTAATTAAACTCATTATCTATTCACCATAAAATTAAATTTATGGCGGAGAAAACATTTTCACCGCCTGTTAATACTGTTATATATATCTAATTGCATTGTAAATAGTACAACGAAACCAATTTAAAGTCAAATGGCATAAAGACAAAAAATAAGGTTTTTCGTGTTAAGAAGTCGTTAAGATTATCAAAACATACCAAAACGCACAAAATATGTTTTTTTTAATAAAAATAAATCATGCAAATTGCAGTTTAGTTTTTACTAGCTCCAAATTTCCTTATAAATGATATGGAAATCATACTGACTATAATTTCTGAGCATGGAACAGCAGCAAAAATGGCGATACCAGAACCAGTAATTTCAGGTAAAACCACAGCAAAAATAATAGGCAAGATAACGCCACGAAGCACCATAATAATAAGTGCAAATGTGGATTTTACAATAGATTGTAAACATGTTGTAATAAACAAATTTATACCTAAAAACCAAAATGCTAAGAAATATATATTAAGTGCAGGTATAGAGAGTTTCAAAAGTTCGTCGCTTAACTCGACAAAAAGTGCAGTCATAGGCACAGGAATTATATAAGCACAAATAACAGCAACACTTGCAACCAGTAAAACAGTTATTAAGCCCATTTTTCTTATGGTTTTAACACGCTCATGCAAACCACCACCGAAATTTGTAGCCATAATAGGTTGAGAGGCTTGACCTATACCATTAAATAATGATTGTATAACAAGTGCATAGTTAGCAACTACACCATAAGCAACAACACCAAGTTCACCCAAGTATTTAAGCATTTGTTTGTTAAATGTCAAAGTTATAAGACCAGTTGCAGCTTCTATAAAAAATGATGGTGCACCAGAAGAAACAATATTAAAACTTAATTGTGGCTTTATACTTTTAATATTAAAATGTAAACCGTTATCTTTACTTAAAAAATGGGTTAGTAGTATACAAGCGGTTGTAATATTGCCTATTAAAGTGGCAGCAGCACCACCTGTAAGCCCCATACCAAAGTTAAAGATAAAAATATAATCTAAAACAATATTTGTAATAGCACCTGTTATAACAGCAACCATAGCACGTTTAGGCTGTTTATCATTTCTAACAAATGCCTGTAAAAAAGCGGAAAACATATAAGCGGGTGCACCAAATACAACATATTTAGCATAATCCATAACCATAGTTATACTATTTTCATCAGCACCAAGAAAATAACATAGTTTTTCAAAAAACAATCCACCTAAAACAAGTATTATAATAGCAGATAAAGAATTTAAACAAAGTGAAGTTGACCAAATTTCTTTTGCATGAGTATCATCATTATTACCTTTGGCAACCGAATAAAGCACGCCACCACCTATGCCAAAAAGCATGCCAAAAGCAAAAAGCAAAGCGAATACAGGCAGCACAATATTGAGTGCAGCAAGAGCCGCAGCACCACAACCACGACCAATCATTATAGTATCAGCTAAAATATAAATAGATGTTACAAGTGATGCACTTACAGATGGAAGTAAATATTTAAAATATAGACTGCTAGGCTTATCTTTTAATAAATCAGGTTGTTTCCCCATTTTACACCTCTTTATTTTTTATGGATTTTGCAAGAATTTTGAAAGGATACGCACAAAAGGCGGTATACTATCAAGTTTTAAACGTTCTGATGGTGCATGACAATCATATATGTCCATACCCATACAAATACATTCCAAATCTTTATTATGTTTTGTAAAATAAGATGGTTCTAATCCCACATGTTGAGCTAAAATTTCTGGTGAACAGCCATGTTCAGCTGTATACAATTCTGTTATTTTATTTAGCATAGTACCATTTGTTTGTGGTTTCCAATCAGGATAATGTGTGCGGACAACGCTTGTAAAACCACACATTCCCGCTACAAGTATATGGCTCTGGTGCAGTGCCTGACAAGCCTTTTCGTCCATATATCGTATCATTGTGTCTATACAAAGTTCATTATCTTGTTCATAAATCCTGCCAAGATTAGATGAGTCACTGACGGTATTTTCTAGTGTTTCATGCATTTGATAAACACCATTTGCAAAACCACCTAAAACAGTAAGCACTGAGTTTAAAAGCTCTCCAGACCAAACCTTTTCAGGGCTTTCACATTCAATAATGCTAACTCTAGCCGAGCTATCAGTTTGTTTATATCTGTTTAAAATCTCGCTTGATATATTTTCCAAAGTATCTTTAGCTGAAATAGCGGTTATAATTTTTACAGATGAAGTATATGGAATTGCATTAAAAGCCTCTCCACCATTAAAATAAGCAACTGCAAAAGGGGTTTTTGTTTGTAGCTTTCTTAAAATTTCACCTAGAATTAAAACAGCATTACCACGGTTTTTATCAATATCAAAACCAGAATGACCACCACTAAGACCAGAAATAGTTATTTCATATGATTTACCAGCTGGAGAGGTTACAAACTGCATAGGGCGGGAAAAATGCTCTCTCATACCACCAGCAGCACCTATAATCAGTCTATTAGCGGAAAAACCATCTAAATTTATAAGATAATTTATATTTTCTACGCTTTCACTGGAAATTTTAGATGCACCAATAAGTCCAATTTCCTCTTGTACGGTTAAAATTATTCTAAGAGGACTATGTTTGATATTTTTAAGCAACCAGAAAATAACTGCAACACCTGCACCACAATCTGCACCAAGTGAACTTTTACCGCCTGTTGTAAGATAACCATTTTCTATTTTAGTTATTATTTTGCCGTTTTTATCTGGATTTATACCAACTGCATAAACCATATCTATATGGGCTTGTAGTGCAACACAAGGCATATTTTCTAAGCCATCACTTGCAGGAATATCCGCCCATATATTGCCTAAATCGTCTTGTGTTATATTTTTTGCAAACTGCTCAAGATATTTTTTTAGCATATCAGAAAGCTGTTTTTCATTTTTTGGTTGATGTGGAATTTCACAAAGTTTATAAAATTCATCTAAAACACCATTTATAATTTGTAAATCCATTTTAAGCCTACTTTCATATTTTTATCAATGGATATTATAAACGTCGTTTAACAAATTTTCAATTATTAAAATATACGTTTTATAGTCGTTTTGATAAATATATAAGTTGTGTATTGACTAAGTGTTTAGTTACAATATAAAATAAATATGTTAGTATTATCTAACTTGTTTACATACAATGAGAAAGGAAAAATTAAAAATGAAAAAACTTACAGCAATTTTTTGTGCGTTTGCAATTACTGCTGGTTTAATGGCAGGTTGTGGCACAAACACAGATGACAATACAAATAACAATACAAGTGCAGATAAATCGCAAGTACAAGCGGTTGATTTAGATATTGCAGCACTTAAAGGTCCAACAGCTATGGGACTTGTGCAGTTTATGGACAATGCAGAGCAAGGTAAACTTACAGATAATAATTATAATTTTACCATTGTAGCCGCAGCCGATGAGATAACCGCACAAATAAACAGTGAAGATGGTTTTGATATTGCAGCAGTTCCAGCAAATTTGGCATCGGTTTTATATAATAATACTCAAGGCAATATTGATGTAATTGCAATTAACACATTAGGTGTGCTTTATATTGTTGAAAACGGTGAAAATATATCCAGCGTAGAGGATATGAAAGGCAAAACAATCTATGCAAGCGGTAAGGGATTAACCCCAGAGTATACTTTAAATTATATTCTAAGTGAAAATGGAATAGACCCAGTTACAGATGTAACTATTGAATGGAAAAGTGAGCATAGTGAATGTCTTTCTGCACTTATGGCAAATGAAAACGCCATTGCACTACTTCCTCAGCCATTTGTAACAACTGCACAGACTAAGAGCGATAAAATTAGAGTTGCCCTTGATTTAAATGAAGAGTGGGACAAACTTCAAGCAGACAAAGAAAATCCATCATCATTGATTACTGGTGTTGTAGTTGCTAAAAAGAGCGTTATTGATGAAAACCCAGAGGCTATTTCAGCATTTTTAGACCACTATAAGCAATCTGTTGATTTTACAAATGAAAATATAGAAGAGGCAGCAAAATTAGTTGGTAAATTCGATATTGTACCAGAAGAAGTTGCAGTAAAAGCCATTCCAGAATGTAATATAACCTTTATTGAGGGCGATGAAATGAAAGAAAAGCTTTCTGGTTATTTAGAAGTATTAAATGAACAAAATCCTAAGACAATAGGCGGTAAAATGCCAGCAGATGATTTTTATTATTCAAGATAATGAAAAAAGATATTAAACCATGGGCGGTTTTATTTTGGCTGTTTGTATGGCAAGTAGTCAGCATGAAGTTAAATCAGCAAATACTTTTAGTATCACCTATAAGAGTTATTATAAGACTTTGTGAACTGATTATCACAAAAGATTTTTGGTTTGCAATAGCCTTTTCAGCAAGTAGAATTATAGGCGGATTTATAATTGCTGTTATAATAAGCTGTATTCTTGCTGTTTTAGCAAGCAAATTTAAAAGAATAGATGAACTATTATCACCATTTATGTTAACTATTCGTTCTATTCCCGTAGCATCGTTTATTATTTTAGCTCTTATTTGGTTTTCCTCCAAAAACCTTGCTATTTTAATTTCATTTTTAATGGTTATGCCAGTTATGTATAGCAATATACTGACTGGCATTCATACCATTGATTATAAAATGCATGAAATGGCACAGATTTTTCAAATTAAACCTATAAAACAGGTGCGTTACATATATATACCACATATTTTTAAATATTTTGAGTCAGCATGTGCAGTGTGTCTTGGTCTTAGTTGGAAGTCAGGAGTTGCAGCCGAGGTTATAGGTATGCCTAATGGTTCAATAGGTGAATGTTTACAACAAGCTAAAGTTTATTTGGATACACCTGACTTATTTGCATGGACACTTGTTATAGTATGTGTTAGCCTGTTTTTTGAGCGTTTATTTTTACATTTATTATCTAAAATTAAAATTTTACTGCTTAGAATGGACTAATAAAAAATGCAAGATATAAAAATACAAAATCTATGCAAATCATATGGTGAAAAACAAGTTTTAAATAATTTTTCCGCAGTTATAGAACATAAAAAAATAACTTGTATAATGGGCAAATCTGGAGTAGGAAAAACAACGCTTTTCCGTATACTTATGGGACTGGAAAAACAGGACAGCGGAACTATAACAGGGCTGGAAAATATGAAAATAAGTGCGGTTTTTCAAGAGAATAGATTGTGTGAAGAACTTGATGCAATATCAAATATAAGGCTTGTAAATGCTAAAAACGATAAAGAAACCGTGCAAACTGCACTTTGTAAAATGGGAATAACAGAAAACAAATTTGTTAACACACTTTCGGGAGGTATGAAAAGGCGAGTTAGTATATTAAGGGCTTTACTTTCTGAATTTGATGTGTTGTTTTTAGATGAACCGCTTAAAGGTTTGGATAAAGATACAAAACAGCTTGTTTTAAATGAGATGAAACACTATTTTCAAAATAAAACAGTTATAATGATAACCCATGAAAAAGAAGAAGCTGAATTTTTTAACAGTAAGATAATAGGGATTGAGGATTAGACCTTAATTCCTATTGTTTTTTTATTTATCACTGTGATATAATGCTAAAGTATAATATTTTTGAAAAGTGAGGGTGTAATATATGGAAATTAAGCTTTCAGAGTTTTCAAAAGCAGAGGTTTTGCAATATTTGGGTTGGCGTGGCAGTGAAATACCTCAAGATGTGCAAAATCAAATTGATGAATGTATAAAAATAACCTTAGATTGTATAAAACCAAGATGGACATACAAAGTATTTGAAATAGATTGGCAAGGTGAAACACCTGTTTTAAAAGAACCACAGGTCGCTTTAATCGGTAATGATATAGCAACTATGTTAAAAGACTGCAAAAAGTGTATTTTTATTGCAGCAACATTGGGAGCAGATATAGAAAGAGTTATCAGAATGGCGGAAATTCGTAATATGTCAGATGCAATTATACTTGATTGTTGCGGTTCATCAGCAATAGAGGCTGTTTGTGATAAAGTAGAAGAAGAATTAAAGCAAAAATTAAATATAAAATATTTAACAGATAGATTTAGTGCTGGTTATGGTGATATGCCTATATCATTCCAAACTGAAATGGTAAATTTACTTGATACACAGAGACAAATAGGTTTAATGCTTACTGACTCATGTATTTTAACACCTAGAAAGTCAGTAACTGCAATTATAGGTATTGCAGAAACAAAGCAAACTAAACGCTTTAGAGGTTGTGCTTACTGTTCTATGTTTGAAAATTGTAGATTTAGAAAGGCGGGGAAAACCTGTGGAAAATAAAATTATTTATTTAGATGGTGCAATGGGAACTATGTTGCAAAAAAATGGTTTGGTTGCAGGTCATAGTCCAGAACTTTTGTGTTTAACAGAGCCAGAGAAAATAAAAGCAATACATAAAGCTTATATTGACGCAGGCAGTGACATTATTTATGCAAATACTTTCGGTGCTAATAGCTATAAACTTCAAAAAAGCGGAGAAAGTGTTGAAACAGTTGTAAAAGCAGCTGTTAAATGTGCAAAAGAGGCAGCTAATGGCACAAAATGCAAAGTAGCTCTTGATATTGGTCCAATCGGTCAACTTTTAGAACCTTATGGCACTTTAGCTTTTGAGAGTGCATATGAAATCTTTAAAGAGATGTTAATAGCTGGTGAAAGTGCAGGAGCAGACCTTGTAATATTTGAAACAATGACAGATTTATATGAGGTCAAGGCGGCTGTAATTGCAGCAAAGGAAAATACAAAACTTCCTATTTATGTTACAATGACATTTGAGCAAAACGGAAGAACATTTACAGGCTGTGCAGTTGAGGCTATGGCCATGACCTTGGAAGGTTTGGGCGTTAATGCTATGGGTGTAAACTGTTCTCTTGGTCCAAAGGAGCTTATGCCTATTGTAGAGAGATTATGCAATGCCACAACACTTCCTATTATTGTTAAAGCAAATGCTGGACTTCCTGACCCTGCTACAAGCGAATATGATATTGATGCAGTGCAGTTTGCAGAGCTTATGGAAGAATATCTTTCTATGGGCGTAAGTATTCTGGGCGGTTGTTGTGGTACAACTCCAGAATATATTTCTGAGATTGTAAAACGCACAAAGGGAAAAGAACCAAATAAAAGACAAATAACACATTATTCTGAAGTTTGTTCTCCAACAAATGTTGTAAGAATTGATGGTGTTCGTGTTATTGGTGAACGAATTAACCCAACTGGTAAAAAGCGTTTTCAGCAGGCACTGCGTGAAGGCGATATGGATTATATTTTACATCAAGCAGTTGAACAAGCAGATGCTGGTGCTCATATTTTAGATATAAATGTAGGTTTACCAGATATAGATGAAGCTGAAATGATGGTTAAAGTTGTAAAAGCAATTCAAGGGGTAACAGATTTACCACTTCAAATTGACTCAACAAAACCAGAGGTTATCGAAGCGGGTTTAAGAGTTGTAAACGGTAAAGCTATTGTTAATTCTGTAAATGGTGAAGAAGAAGTTTTGGAGAAAATTTTGCCGATAGCTAAAAAGTATGGTGCTGCGGTTGTAGGTCTTACAATGGATAGCAATGGACTTCCGCCAACTGCTGAGGAGCGTTTTATAATAGCAGAGCGTATTATGAAAAAAGCTATTGAATATGGTATTCCAAAAGAAGATATTTTTATTGACTGTTTAACCCTTACCGTTTCCGCAGAGCAGGACAAAGCAGTAGAAACACTAAAAGCCATGCAAATGGTTAGAGATAATCTTGGTTTACACTGTGTACTTGGTGTTTCAAATATCTCTTTTGGTCTGCCATGCAGAGAACTTATAACAACTGGCTTTTTAACTCTTGCGATGTCCTATGGTCTTGATATGCCTATTATAAACCCTAACAGTATGGCGGTTATGAATGCCATCAGAGTGTTTAATGTTATTTATAATAGAGACAAAAACTCACAGGAATATATTGAGGCATGTATGAAAATGCCACAACAGACAACCATAGTAAATGCACCACAACAGCAAATAAATGAAAGCACAGATGACCAACCGCCTTTAATTCGTGCGGTTGAAAAGGGTTTAAAAGAAGATTGTAAAACAATAACACAGTCGCTACTAGAAAGCGGTATGACTGAACTTGATATAGTAAATACTCTTTTAATTCCTGCACTTGATTTAGTTGGTGATAGATTTGAAAAAGGTGCAGTATTTCTTCCACAACTTATAAATTCAGCGGGTGCAGCTCAAGAGGCTTTTGAAATTATTAAAAAATCAATCGCTTCTAAGGGTGCAAAGTCAGTATCAAAAGGAAAAATTATAGTTGCAACTGTAAAAGGTGATATTCACGATATTGGTAAAAATATAGTTAAAACAATACTTGAAAACTATGGTTATCAAGTGCTTGATTTAGGCAGAGATGTGCCTATTGAAACAGTTGTAAATACTGCTATTGAACAAGATGTAAAACTAATAGGTTTATCTGCACTTATGACAACTACATTAGGCAGCATGGAGCAAACTATAAAAGCACTTAGAAATGCTGGTCATGACTGTAAAATTTGGGTTGGCGGTGCAGTTTTAACCCCAGAATATGCGGAAAAAATAGGTGCTGATTTCTATGCTCGTGATGCAAAAGAATCAGTTGATATAGCCAGAAATATTCTAGGCTAATTATAGAAAGAGTGATATTAAAATGAAAGAAAATATCTTGCTTTTTGATGGTGCAATGGGTACATATTACAGCACGTGTTATCCAGATGACACTTCAAAATGTGAATGGGCAAATATAAATCACCCTGAGCGTATTATAAAAATACACACTGAATATATAAATGCAGGTGCAAATGCTATTAAAACAAATACATTTGCAGCTACCCCAAAAGCTCTTGAATGTGATATAGCTCAGATTAAAAATATTATAAAATCTGCTTGGGATAATGCCAATAAAGCGGCAGCAGATAAAAATTGTAAAATTTTCGCTGATTTATGCCCAATAGATGAGCAAAAAGAAGATGTTTATGCGGTTTTAGATGAGTTTTTAAATTTAGGTGCAAAAAACTTCTTGTTTGAAACTTTGGCAGACGATACAAATTTATCAGATTTTACAGCATACATTAAATCAAAATGTAATGATGCATATATAATTGCCTCTTTTGCTGTTACTCCAGATGGTTTTACACGTCATGGACTGGCGGCACATAATTTAATAAACCGTGTTTGTGAGGACAAAAATTTAGATGCAGTTGGTTTAAACTGTGTATCTGGTCCACTTCATTTACTCCAAATAGCTAAAAAACTTGATATTCAAAATCTAAATAAAAAAACATTTTCTGTTATGCCTAATGCAGGTTATCCAACTATTATTGATGGAAGAACAGTTTTTGACAGCAGTCCTAATTATTTTGCTGAAAGATGTTCAGAGCTTTTAAAAATAGGTGTTAATATTATAGGCGGTTGTTGTGGCACAACCCCAGAACATATTAAAAAGCTTAGTCAAAAACTTGATGGAAAACTTATTTCTAAACCTATAAAACAACAAGTATCAGATAAAAAATCCAATTTTACAAATGTAAAAAACCGCCTTGCAGAAAAAATAAATCAAGGGAAACGTGTTATAGCAGTGGAGTTAGACCCTCCTGCAGACTCTAACATTGAAAAATTTATGGAGGGTGCAAAAAAATTAAAACAAATGGGCGTTGATGCGGTTACTATTGCTGATTGTCCAGTTGCCAGAGTTCGTGTTGACTCCTCATTGCTTGCAGCTAAACTGCATAGAGAGCTTGATTTAGACCCTATACCACATATGACTTGTCGTGATAGAAATATAAATGCAACAAAAGCTTTATTATTGGGTTTATCGGTTGAAAATGTGCAAAATGTGCTTGTTGTAACTGGTGACCCTGTGCCGTCAGCGGCAAAAGATGAGGTTAAAGCGGTATTTTCATTTAATTCTGTTGTGCTTGCTGATTATATACGTCAGCTTTCTGAAGATGGTCTTTGTGCTCCTTTTTCTGTCTATGGTGCATTAAATGTAAACGCTAAAAACTTCGATGCAGAACTTAGAAAAGCCATAAGAAAGCAAAATGCAGGAATATGTGCATTTTTAACTCAGCCAGTATACACAGATAGAGCTTTTGACAATCTTAAAAAAGCTTATGATACATTGGATTGTAAGATTTTGGGCGGTATAATACCTATTGTAAGTCATAGAAACGCTTTATTTATGAGTCAAGAAATGGCAGGAATAGACATTCCAGAAAATATTGTCAATATGTATGAGGGGCTTGACCGTGATAGTGCAGAAGAACTTGCAGTTAAACTTTCAGTTGATGTTGCAAATCGTATGCGTGATTTTACTCATGGACTTTATTTAATAACCCCATTTCAACGAGTCTCTATAATAGAAAAGATTTTGGAAAAAATTTGAGAGTTTTGTGAAAATCATGTACAATTTGTTAAATATAATCTTAATATGTTGTAACAGCTTTTTAGTTTTGGTACAATACAATTAGAGATAAAACAATTTATCTAGTATAAATGTATCGGAAAGAAGTAAAGCTATTATGAATATAATGTTTTTTTTAACACCAAAGCATGAAGTATCATATTTATATCATGACCAAACAATAGCAGAGGGTTTGGAAAGCATGCAACAGGCAGGTTATACAGCTATTCCGCTTATATCGAGAGAGGGTAGATACATAGGAACTGTTACAGAGGGTGATTTTTTAAGAGCTTTGTCAAACCCTGATATATGGCAACAGCGTGATATTATGTATATGGAACAGATGGAACGCAGAGTGCAGAATAAACCTGTTAGGGCAGATGCTCAAATAAACGATTTATTGGATACAGCACTTCATCAGAATTTTGTCCCTGTAATTGATGATAGAGATTGTTTTGTTGGTATTGTAACCCGTCAACGTATTATGGATTATTGCATTTCTGAGATTAAGAAAAAAACTGAGAAAATGCAAAAACAAGAAAAAGTGATTTCAATGCAAAATCAATTAAAAGAGCTTTGGAACTGAATTTATAGACAGACGCAGGTATATGCGTCTGTTTTTTATGTGCAACCACTGGTTGACAAATTGACAAGACTAATTGATTGCAAAAAATAATGTTTATTGATATTATAAAGGAACAAAAAGCAATACTTGAAAGGGTGGTGTTAAATTATGACAACGGGTGAAAAAATACAAAATTTACGTCAACAAAAAGGTTGGTCACAAGAAAGATTAGGGCAAGAGCTAAATTTATCAAGACAATCAATTTCAAAATGGGAATCAGGTACAGCAACCCCAACGGTTGAAAATTTAATAGAGCTTGCAAAAATATTCGATATTTCAGTTGATAGTCTTTTAGGAAATGAAACAATTATTCAAGAAAATAAAAAAGACAAGTTTATAAAAAATTTTCCATTTGTTTTAACTGGAATTATGGCAGTTGTTTCAATAGGGCTTATAATATCTCAGATAAATATATATAAACAGCTTAAACGGCTTGAAAACAAAGTAGGTGTAATGCCAAATACAGTTTATGTTTCATCAGCAAATAATGAATCAAGTTTGTTTACAAACACTGAAATCGAAGTGCAAAAATATTATCAAAATAGAACTATGGACGTATCTATATCTGTTTTACCTAAAAGTAATGCAGTGGGTACAAAAGTGGAATTTTCAATAACGGGAATAAGTGATGCCCCACAAATAATAACCGCAGACCAAAATGGTCAATTATATAATACAGTTGTCAATATACCTTGGGGGGTTACTCCAGAAATAAATGTTTCAGTTATTAGACCAGACGGCACAATAGAAAATGAAACATTGTCAGTTTATGAGATAAATGAAGATTTATTTCAAGTTATGCTTGAACCAGCCTTTAATGAAAGGGGAGTGCATATAGAATTTCGTAAAATATATGACATGGATTATATTTCAGGAGGTACAGAAAATTTATTAAGTGGTCAGCCAAGTGTTATGGATTGGAAAGTAGTTCAAGAGGGTAAAACTATAAAAACAGGTTCAGAAAAGTTTGATAATTATGAAGAATATGAAAGTATAGAGCGGACTATACTTGATGGAACTATAAAAAATTTAAATAAAAATAAAAAATTCAGTGTTACTTTAGATATTACAGATATAAATGGAATAAAAACAACTTTAACAGAAGATATACAGCTTTATTAAAATCTTGCCGCTTGTTTTATAAACAGGCGGTTTTTTATGCCATAAATAGAATGACAAAGAAAGTTGTCAAAAATGAGTTGACAAATATAGTTGTCAATGATATTATAACTATGATAAATAAAGTTGTCATTATGACGATTATACTTGTCAAAAAGGAGGTGCTTTTATATGCCACTCGGAAACCGTGTAAAAGAATTTCGAGCAGCAAAAAATTTAAATCAACAACAGCTCGGTTCACTTGTAGGAGCGTCAAGGCAAACAATAAGCCTTATAGAGAGAGGTGACTATAATCCATCTATAACACTTGCTTTAAAAATAGCAAGTGTATTTCAAAAAACAGTAGACGAAGTTTTTTATTTGACAGAGGAGGAGTAGACATGAAAAAGAAAGTTGGTCTTAAATTTGCACTTAGTATGATAGGTTGTGCTTTGTTTGGTGCATTGTGTAGTATTGTTGCTAATTTCACACAGCCAAGTCTAACTGATATTATAAAAAATCTATCTGATATACTTATTGAAAATAGTACAATACTTATGCTTATTGGAGTAATTCCTATTATTGTTGGAAGTGTGCTTTTATCAAAGGCAAAAAGCACTATAAAAGCAAATGTTGATTTAGATGAAGCAGAGTTTGAAAAAACACATAAAACGCTTTCTCTTGGGTTAGCTATTCCAAGCATAATCATGCCATGGATTTTTATGTGTCTTGGATTTTCACTTATATGTACTATAAGATACCAAAAAGCCACTGTTTTTATAGATTTGCTTATACTTATTTTAGAAACAACATGGATTACAATAATTCAATATCAAACAGTTGAGCAAACAAAAAAGATATTCCCAGAAAAAAGAGGTAATGTCTTAGATAGAAAATTCCAAAAAGAATGGTATTCAAGCTGTGATGAGGCTGAAAAACAAATAGTAGGTGAGGCGTGTTACAAATCTTATAAAACTATGAATATGGTTTATCCTGTGTTGTTTGCAGTAATGATATTTGTTTGTACTATATATAATTTAAGTCCATTTATATTTTTAATGTTAGGTGTGCTTTGGCTTATTCAAATACTTAGTTATTTAATACCATCATATAAGCTTGAACACGGTAAAAAATCCCGACGCTAGTCGGGATTTTCGGCTTTTTTTACTGCAAGTGTTGCAAGGGTATCACCCAGTTGAACGAAAATTGATGCTAACATTGCAGTTTCTTCTGCTGTGCTTGTGTTTGAAATACTTATTGCAATTGCTGTAATAGCAGTTACAAGTTGTTCTCCACTCATTATATCACCCTATATTTTATATGCAGGGAATAATGGTTTTAAAACTCCTTTTTCTTAAAAACAGCAATAGAAATTATTATAGAGATAGCAAGAAGTATTAAACTTATAAGCAAAATTATGCTTAAAGCAGGTAGTGAATTATAAATGTTTTCAGCAGTTAATATTAAGTTTGTTGGGTCAAAATTAGAACGTTCAATAAAAGGCTTTAATAGCATAACAATAATTGCTGGTATAAACCAAATGCTAAAAAATACCAATGAGATATAATTAGGTTTTAAAATATAAGTCAATGGTGTAAAAATAGATTGTAAAGTTATTATAACAGTACAACAAATGATAATAAGTCTTATGGCTTCATATGCGGTTGCATCTTTTAAAATAAACATAACGGCAGATGACAATAATATAATTGGAATAGAAGAAACTAATAAAAATAAATATCTTCCAATGACTATATTCTTTCTGGAAATTGGTGAGCTAAGTAAAATGTTATAAAATCCAGATAATTGTGCATTACCATTTATACTAGTCATAAGAACTAAAGACATAAAAGTTGGATAAAACAAATATAAATATTGTGAGCTATCAACAATAGCAAAACAAATCATAAGCACTTGTACTATTAAGAAAAAGCGAATGGTTGATTTCATCAAATAAAAATCACTTTTTAAAGCGGATAACATAGAAATTCTCCTTTCTTAGCGGGTTAAAAATAACATTATTTGGTCAAGGTTTGCTGGTGCAATATCTAAATCAGTTGATATTTTTTGCGGATTTATTAAAGCCTCTGTGCCAAATAAATCATCACGAGTAGCATAAACCGCATTTTGTGGAATGTTCTTTAAATCTTCATTAGTACAACGTATAAAACCATAGTTTTCATTTATTTCTAACATAGATTGATGGAAAAGCAATTTTCCATTATGTATAAACGCTATTTCATCGGCTATACTTTCTAAATCGCTTGTGATATGCGAAGAAATTAAAATAGAATGGGTTTCATCTAACATAAATTCACGGAGAATATCTAAAACTTCATTTCTAACAACTGGGTCAAGTCCAGAAGTAGGTTCATCAAGAATTAAAAGTTTTGCATTATGACAAAGAGCAATCGCCAGAGATAATTTAGCACGCATACCACGTGATAAATCAGAAAATTTCTTTTTTAAGTCTATTCCAAATTTATCAAGATATTTAAAATACTCATCAGAATTCCATTCAGGATATATTTTTTTAAACACTTTGTCAATATAATAAGGTTTATAATCGCTTGGTAGGGCAGTAAGTTCTGATACATAACCGATATATTTTTTTATTTCGGTTTCATTTTGCTCTAAAGGTTTATCAAAAATAAAAATTTCACCGCTTGTTTTATGTAATAAGCCCAAAATAAGTTTAATAAGTGTTGATTTACCTGCACCATTTTCACCTATTACACCTAGTACAGTACCCTGTTTTAAATCCAACGAGATATTATCAAGTTTAAATTTATCAAATTCTTTATTAAGATTTTTTACCGAAATGCTATTCATAATATTCACTCCTGTTCATACAGTTTTACAAGTAGATTTTTAAGCTCATTTAGTGAAATGTTGTTTAATTTGGCACGGTTTACAACATCATAGAGTTCTTTTGTAATCTGTGAAAACTGTTCATTATAAATTGTTTCATGGTTACCAGAACAGACAAAACTTCCTTTTCCAGCGATAGTATAAATATATCCACTGCGTTCAAGTTCTTCATAGGCTCTTTTAGTTGTTATTAAGCTGACACGAAGTTCTTTTGCAAGTAAACGCATAGATGGTAATGCATCGTCGGCATTAAGACTTCCAGAAAGTATAAGCTTTTTAATCTGCTCGACTATTTGTTCATAGATTGGCTTACCATTATTTTGAGATAAGATAATATTCAAGATAACCCTCCTTTTAAATGAGGTAAAGTATATATACTGTATATACTTAGTATACACAGTATGAACAGTATGTCAATAGCAAAACGAAAAATAGCAATAAAAAAAGCGACAGCCTTTAAGCTGTCGCCAAAATATTTAATCTTACAGGTTCTCAGTTAAGAACTTCTCCATGCCAGCGATTGCAGCATCTTCATCAGCACCTTCAGCGGAAACAGTAACAGTAGTGCCACACTTTACGCCAAGACCCATAACAGCCATCATACGCTTTGCATTAGCTTTCTTAGCCTCAGTAGCAATTGTGATATCGCTCTGGAAAGCACCAGCAGCCTTAACAAGTAGACCTGCTGGACGTGCATGGATACCTAGTTCGTCTTTAATAGTGTAAGTAAAAGTCTTCATTGGAATACATCCTTTCAAAAAAAGCTTAATAACCCTCTTAAATGGTCATAACGATTATATCATAATTTATGTTTGAATTCAATGTTTGTAAGGTAAATAATCGTATAAATAAATCGTATAAATAAAAATATATAAAGACCGCAAAATTTATGAAAATCAGATGTAAATTTATTGTACTTTTGTGCAAAATAGTGATATAATTATATAAACATTTCTTATAGTGTAAAATTTTATTGGGAAAGAAGGAAACATAAATGAAGCGTGTTGGTATATTGACAAGTGGCGGTGATTGTCAAGGGTTAAATGCTGCTATTCGTGGTGTTGCTAAAGCACTTTATGTTGAATTTGGTGATAAAGTTGAAATATATGGTATATTAGATGGATACCGTGGGCTTATGCAAGGCGATTATAAACTTATGAAATCATCAGATTTTTCTGGAATTCTTACTTTAGGCGGTACTATTTTAGGTACTTCACGCCAGCCATTTAAACAAATGCGTGTACCAGATGAAAAAATCGGTGACAAAGTAGAGGCTATGAAAGAAAATTACAAGAAAATGAAACTGGATTGTCTTGTGATTTTGGGCGGTAATGGCACACATAAAACCGCTAATTTGCTTTCAGAAGAGGGATTAAACGTTGTCACACTCCCTAAAACAATAGACAATGATTTATGGGGTACAGAAATGACTTTCGGTTTTCATAGTGCATTAGAGCTTGCAACCCAAGTTATTGACTGTATTCATACTACTGCAACTTCTCATGGTAGAGTATTTGTTGTTGAAATTATGGGTCATAAAGTTGGTTGGTTGCCACTTTATGCAGGTGTTGCTGGTGGTGCAGATGTTATTCTTTTACCAGAAATACCATATAAAATGGATAATCTAGTTAAAATGCTTGATACACGTGATAAGCAAGGAAAAAGATTTTCTATTATTGCAGTTGCTGAGGGTGCAATTTCAGAAGAAGAAGCTAAAATGAGCAAAAAACAATTTAAAAAAGCTCGTGCAGAACTTACAGACCCTGCTATTTCTTATAAAATCGCTCGTGAGCTTGGAAAAGCTACAAATAAAGAAATTCGTGTCGTTGTTCCTGGACATTTCCAACGTGGTGGCGGTCCATGTTCTTATGATAGAGCATTTGCAACACGTTTAGGCAGTTATGCAGCTCGCTTAATTTCAAATGGCAATTATGGTAATATGGTAGCATTAAGAGATGGTGAGATTGTTCCAGTGCCACTTAGTGAAGTTGCAGGCAAGCTAAAAACCGTTCCACTTGATTGTAGCATGATTAAATCAGCTAGAGACATTGGAATTTCATTTGGTGACGAATGATAAAAAAACAGGTTCTGATTTTTCAGAACCTGTTTCACTTTTACTTATCATTATTACAACCACAGCAACCACTACAACCGCCATTGCAATTATGTGAACATTGTTTTGAAGATGGGCAGCCGATACATTTAACACCGCTTTTTTTAGCTTTTATAATGTATGTTATAGCAGATGCCAAAATAACAAAAACAACTGCAATAATAATTAAATCTACCATAAAAACACTTCCTTAAACTTTAGCAGTAGGTTTGTTTTTAAGTTTATAATTAACCTTTTTGTTACCCTCGCTTATTAAATAAACAACATAGATAATAATAGCAGCAACAACAATTAAACCAGGAATAAATGCTACTCCAAAAGAACCAGTTGTTATTAGTGTGCCAATTTGATAAACAAGGAATGAAAGTGTATAAGCTGTTCCTATTTGCAAACCTATACCACCAAGTAACCATTTTCTGTCCTGAATTTCTGAGTTCATAGCACCGATTGCCGCAAAGCATGGAGGAGAATATAAGTTAAACATCAGATAAGCAAGGGCAGCCGCTGAAGATAACCCCATAATAGTGGCAACATCACCACCAGAACCACCAATAAGTGTCAATTCTTCAGTGTCAATAAAGTTTGTAATACCATATACAACCGCCAATGTACCGACAACATTTTCCTTTGCAATAAAGCCAGTTATTGCCGCAGCCGCAAGTTGCCATGCACCAAAACCGAGAGGTAAAAGAATAATTGCAAATGGGTGAGCAATAGTTGCAAGAATAGAGGTATTTGCCATACCCTCTTCAACAACTTGAAGTTTCCAGTTAAATGTCTGCATAATTTGGATAACTGCATTACATACAAGGATAACAGTACCAGCTTTAATAATAAAGGATTTAGCACGGGATAGCATTGATAAAACAGCTCTCTTTAAACTAGGAACTTTATATTCAGGAAGTTCCATAATAAAGAATGACTTCTTAAATTTGTGACCTGTAATTTTAACTACAAGCATAGAACCAAGCAAAATAAGAACAATGCCAACAAAATACATCAAAGTGCCAACCCAAGAAGCGTCATGAAAGAATGCACCTGCAAACAGTGCAATAACTGGAAGTTTAGCACCACATGGCATAAATGGGGTTAGCATAGCAGTTGTTCTGCGTTCACGCTCATTTCTAATTGTACGACATGCCATAACGCCAGGGATTGAACAGCCTGTGCCAATAACCATAGGTATAATTGATTTACCAGAAAGACCTACACGCTTAAAGAATGGGTCCATAACAACACTTACACGAGCCATATAACCACAATCTTCAAGCAGAGCGATTAAGAAATACATAATCATTACAAGAGGCAAGAAACCAACAACAGCACCTACACCACCTATAATGCCATCAACAAGTAAAGACTGTAAAAATGGAGATGCACCCTCTACAAGAGTTCCAACATAGGCTTGAAATTTTTCAATCCATGCAGCAAGATAATCTGCAATAGCAGGACCAAGTTTCGACTGAGAAATATCAAATACAACCCACATTACAACTGCAAAAATTGGAATACCTAGCCATTTATTAGCAAGAACAGAGTCAATTTTATCTTGAACATTGGTGTTTTTGGTGAAAACTTTTCGTTTTTCCACTTCAGAAACAAGTTTATTTACAAATTCAAAACGTTTCCTATCAGCCTGTTCAACTTCTTTTTTATCGTTTAAATTTATATTGCCTTCTGTATAAGGTGCACTTTGATTTTTACCAGCTCTAGCCACCGCATTTGAAATGATTTCTGTTAAACCATTATCACTAGAAGCTGTGGATACAGTCTGTATAACAGGACAACCTAATTTTTTAGAAAGAAGTTCTGTATTTATAGAAGTACCTTTTCTATCATTTAAATCACGTTTGTTTAGTGCAACTACAACAGGTATACCAAGCTCTAAAAGTTGGGTGGTAAAGAAAAGGCTACGACTTAAATTTGTTGCATCAACAATATTTATAATTACATCTGGGTGTTCATTTTTAACATAGCTACTTGCAACACTTTCTTCAGATGTAAAAGGTGACATTGAATATGCACCTGGCAAGTCAACTGCAATTAGGTCATCATGACCTGAACAATACATTTTTTTTATTGGGCTTTCTTTTTTATCCACTGTAACGCCTGCCCAGTTGCCTACACGTTCAGTACGTCCAGTAAGGGCATTATACATAGTGGTTTTACCACTGTTTGGATTGCCTGTTAAAGCAATTCTCATTTTTAAATCCTCCTATTTTAATAAAAATTAGCTATCGCTAACCAACTATCTTTAAAAAACTGCTTAAAACAAGCAGTTATTAGTTAGATAAGAATAGCTTCTGCCAGATTTTTATCTATATTATAACGTCCATCTTTTATAGATACAACATAACTATTTCTCATATGAGAAACAACAGTTATTGGTTCACCGCTATAACAACCTAGAGAAAACAGAAAGCTGTCTAACTCTTCATCGTCGGTTTCAATATCTTTTATAATATATTCTTTTCCGAGTTCAGCCGAAGTTAAATTCACCGTAATGCCACTCCTTTCAAGTTTAAAAAAACGGTTGCATATAACTAACAAATTTAAAATACCACAAGTAAAATGCTTTGTCAATGTATTTTACACAAATTAAATTTTATGATATGACACATATAATTAGATATGTAAATACGCATATATTTTTGATGGTTTACAATATAAATTTATGTTAAGAAAACTTAATATATGATTGAATTATATGAACTATTATGAAATATATGATTATTATATAAAAAATCATAAGCAAAAATACATAAAATTCATATTTACAAATTAGTTAAAATGTAGAAAAGGAAATAACAATCATAAAATAAAACAAAGAACATAAAAATTGGTTGAAATCATTCATTAAAAATGTTATTATTCATACATCAGATGAGAAACAATCATAAAATAAAGAGGAGGAATCAAAATGAGCAAGATTGATGAAATCACAAGAGAAAGTTGGATTATGGGTACTTTCCCAGAGTGGGGTACTTGGCTCAATGAGGAAATTGAAAACGAGGAAGTAAAGCCTGGCACTGTTGCTATGTGGTGGCTTGGCTGTACTGGTATGTGGTTCAAGACTCCAGCAGGCTGCAACATCACCGTTGACCTTTGGTGTGGTAATGGTAAGCGTACCCACGGCGATGGTAAGATGAAAGTTGGTCACCAAATGGCTAATATGTGTGGTGCTCGTGCAATGCAGCCAAATCTTCGTGCAGTTCCATTTGTAATTGACCCATTCGCTATTAAGAATGTTGACGCTGTACTAGCTACTCACTACCATCAAGACCATATGAGTGCTGAATATGCATCTCATGTTATTAAGAGTGGTATGACTACAACTGATGAAAACGGTAAGGAAATCCCAGTTCCATTTATCGGCCCTAAGAAGTCTGTTGAGCTGTGGCAGAAGTGGGGCGTTCCAGCTGACCGTTGCATTACTGTAAAGCCAGGCGATACAATCAAGATTAAGGATATTGAGATTGTTGCTCTTGATTCTTTTGATAGAACTTGTCTAGTAACTACCGATTCTCAAGGTCCAGATAGAGAAGAATTAACAGGTGTTTGCCCAACAGATATGGACGAAAAGGCTGTTAACTACCTAATCAAGACTCCAGGTGGTAACATCTATCATAGCGGTGACTCTCACTACTCAATTTACTTTGCTAAGCATGGTAAGGATTATGACATTGATGTTGCATTTGGTTCTTTTGGTGAAAATCCAATCGGTATGCAGGATAAAATGACATCTATTGATATTCTGCGTATGGCTGAGGCTCTACGTTGTAAGGTAGTTGTTCCAATTCACTATGATGTATGGACTAACTTTATGGCTGATATCAATGAAATTAAGGTTCTTTATGATATGAAGAAAGACCGTCTAGGTTATCAGTTCCACCCATTCTTCTGGGAAGTTGGCGGCAAGTATGTTTACCCAACTGATAAGGATAAGCGTGCATATCATCATCAACGTGGTTTCGAGGACTGCTTTGAAGCTCCTCAGAACATTCCTTTCCGTTCTCTGCTATAATTTCAGAGGTGAAATAAATGCTTAAATATTTTGTAGATAATAAGTATGTTAAGTTTGCTGACGAGGCAAAAGACTGGAAAGACGCTATCCGTATGAGCTGTGAAACCCTTGAGGCAGCAGGTGCAGTAGAGCCAAGATATAAAGAGGACATTATAGCTTGCGTTGAAAAGTATGGTCCATATATTGTAATTGCTCCAAATGTTGCTTTACCACACTCTCAAGAAGGTGCAGATGGTGGCGTACATAAAACCGCAGTTGCTTTTATGAAACTTAACAAGCCTGTTAGTTTTGAAGAGGGTAATCCAGAATGTGATGCTCAGTTGTTCTTTACACTTGCATCTTGCAACCCAGAACAGCACCTTGAAAATATGAGTAAACTATCTGAAATGCTTTGCAATGACGAGCTTGTAGAAGAGCTTGCAAAGGCAAACAGTGAAGAAGACCTCTTAAAGCTTCAAGCAAAATACATTGATTAAAATGTGTTTATAGAGAAGAAATGGTTACTAAGGAGACTAATTGCAGTCTTCTTAGTGACTTAAAAAAGGGAAAGGAACAAGGGTGACAAAATGGATATTTTAATGACTATATGGACCTATTTTGCGACCAACATTCTTCAACAACCAGCATTTATGATTGGTTTAATAGTTCTAATCGGTTATGTGCTGCTTGGAAAACCTTGGTATGATACCCTAAGTGGTACTCTTAAAGCAATCGTAGGTTATTTAATTCTGACCGTTGGTTCTGGTGGACTGACAAATAACTTCCGTCCAGTTTTAGTTGGTCTTAAAGACCGTTTCCAAATGGACGCCATGGTAATTGACCCATATTTTGGACAAAATGCCGTTACGGTAGGCGTAGAAGAGGTTTTTGGTAAGGGCTTTGGCGATGCAATGATTTTGCTTTTTATTGCTTTTATCGTAAATATTCTTCTGGTTCGCTTTACAAAGCAAACAAAACTTCGTGCATTATTTACAACTGGTAACGTACAAGTTCAGCAGGCTGCAACAGCTTACTGGTTAATTATGTTTGCTTGTCCATTCCTTTTAGAAAATCGTGTGGCTATGCTTATTGTTATGGCTCTACTATTAGGTGCTTACTGGGCAGTTGGTTCTAACTTAACAATCAAGCCTTGTCAGGAAGTTACTGATGGTGCTGGTTTCTGTCTAGCTCACCAACAGATGTTCGGTGTTGCATTCTTCTACTGGTTAGCTGGCAAGTTATTCGGTAACGAGGGCAAAAATAAGGATAAGCAAGTTAAGCGTATTGAAGATATAGAGCTTCCAGGCTTTATGTCTATGTTCAATGATAACATGGTATCTGCATCAATACTAATGCTGATATTCTTTGGTGCAATCCTTTGCGTACTTGGTCGTGATTACTTAATTGCTGGCGGCTTCTTACAGGAAGGTCAAAGCATGGTATTCTATGTAATCCAGACCTGTCTATATTTTGCAGTTTATCTTGCAATTCTTCAATTAGGTGTTCGTACATTCGTTGCAGAGCTGACAGCTTCATTCCAAGGTATCGCTGATAAAATTCTTCCTGGTTCTGTTCCAGGTGTTGACTGTGCAGTTATCTTTGGTTTTGGTGCTCCAAACGCTGTAACTCTTGGTTTCCTTGCAGGCTTTGTTGGTCAGATTTTGGCTATTATCGTACTTGTTGTACTAAAGAGCCCTGTACTGGTTATCTGTGGATTCGTTCCTCTATTCTTTGATAACGCTACAATCGGTGTATTTGTAAATGAAAAGGGTGGTCTAAAGGCTACTTTAATTCTTCCTTTCATTTCTGGTCTATGTCAGGTATTCGGTTCTGCTCTTATCGCAGGCTGGGTTGGTATGGCAGCTTATGGCGGTTACCTAGGTATGTGGGACTGGGCAGTTGTATGGCCAGTGTTCACCGTAGCTATGAAATACCTAAGCTATGCTGGTGTAGCAGTTGTATTTATTGTACTTATGGCTATTCCTCAAATCCAATACAGCAAGGATAAGGACGGCTATTTCTTAATGACAGAAGATTACGAAGCTTACAAAGAACTGCGTGAAAAACAACATGCAGCTAAGTAATAAAAAAATCAAATAATAATTTTTTAAGGAGAGATGTAAAATGGCAGCTCAAAATATGAAGTTTTTAGTATGTTGTGCAAATGGTTCAGGCTCCAGTCTGATGGCTCAATTAGCTCTTGAAAAGGTTCTTAAAAAACATAATATTAAGCCTGGTAAGGTTCATCACTGCCCACTTTCAGAGGGCAAGGGTAGTGCTCCTCAGTATGACGTTCTGATTTGTGCACAGAACTTTAAAAATATGTTCGACGATGCTGAAAGCAAGGGCGTTAAGGTTATCGGTCTGAAGAATGTAATGTCTGCACCGGAAATCGAAACAAAACTAAAGGAAATTGGTATCATTGATTAAATGATATGAAAGGTAGGGTTCCCGAGCTTTTGGTTTGGGAATCCTATATTCATATAGGCATAAAGAGGTGAAAAAAGATGAAAAGAGAACGTGCCTATGTAGATAACAGGCGAAATCAAATTTTAGATATTATGAAGGAAAATCCTAAAGTCAGAGTAGATGATTTAGCAGCAAAATTTAAAGTCTCGCTTATAACTATCAGACGAGATCTTCAATATCTGGAAGACAGAAAACTTCTTATAAGGTTTTATGGTGGTGCATCATACGCAAATCAAAAAGAGGTAGAGGAAAATGAAATAAAACTTTATCGAAAACTTATTGCAAAATATGCAGCAACACTTGTAGAAGATGGAGATTCTCTTTTCATCAATACCAGCAGCAATGCACTTCAAATGCTGACTTATGTAAATCGTCAAAATATAACCGTTATAACAAACAATGGAAGAGCTATTGACCTTGATTATCAAGAGGGTATAAGCATAATACTTACAGGTGGAGAGCTTAGACACCCTAAAGAAACTATGGTCGGTGATTTTGCTATACGTAATCTGCAAACGGTTTTTCCTAAAAAAGCATTTATTGGTTGTTCGGCTATTTCTCCATTTTCAGGAATGACAACAGAAAATGCTGCCGAAGTTAAAATAAATGAAATCATGATACAAAATGCAAAAAATGTTTATATTTTGGCTGACCATACTAAAATTGGAAAAGATAGCAGTTTTACAAGCTCGCCAATACATGGAATAGGTCATTTAATAACCGATGAAAAAGCACCAGAAGATGTATTAAATGAACTGAGGGCTGCGGGTGTTAAAATTCATCAGGTGCATAAAGGAGATTTTGAGGTATGAAAGCATACACACTTGGACTATATGAAAAGGCAATGCCTTCAACACTAAGCTGGAAAGAAAAAATGCTTGCCGCTAAAAAAGCAGGATATGATTTTATTGAAATCAGCATAGATGAAACAGACGCTAAACTTGCAAGACTTGATATGTCAAGCAAGGAGCGTGCAGAACTGGTTGACTTAATGGAAGAAACAGGTATGCCTATCCGCACAATGTGCCTAAGTGGTCACCGTAAATATCCACTGGGTAGTTTAGATGAAGCTACTCGTGCACGTGGTATGGAAATTATGGAAAAAGCTTTACAGCTTGCAGAAGACCTTGGTGTTCGTATTATACAGCTTGCAGGTTATGATGTATATTATGAAGAGGGAAATGAGCAAACTCAAAAGCTGTTTTCTGAAAACCTAAAGAAAGCTACTGAAATGGCGGCTAAGAAAGGCGTTTTACTTGGCTTTGAAACTATGGAAACCGAATTTATGAACACTGTTGAAAAATCAATGAAATATGTTCATATGGTTGACTCTGTTTATCTAAATGTATATCCAGACCTTGGTAATATCACCAATGCTGCTAAGACATACGGCAAAGATGTACTTGATGACTTAGAAACTGGTCGTGGTAGACTGGTAGCTATGCACCTTAAAGAAACTGTTCCAGGTAAATTTAGAGAAATTCCATTTGGTACAGGTCATGTTGATTTTGAGGCTGGTATTAAAAAAGCTTGGGATTTAGGCGTTCGTCGTTATGTAACTGAGTTCTGGTATACAGGCAATCCTGAATGGGAAAAAGATATGGATTTTGCTGTATCTATGATGACAAAAATTCTGGACAAGCAATAAAAGGAGAAGTACCATGAAAGTAAATAAAAAAGTTATTTCTAATCTTACAAAATGTTATTCAATCGCACCACTTACATATGAAGGTAAACAACATATTCTTGTTGCAGCTGAAAAACAAGACCCTTGCTATCTGTTCGATTTAGAGGGTAATCAAGTTGATACTGTTTGGTCTCAGCCAGGTGGTGTTATGAGCATGGTACAAGTGCCAAATAGTAACGGTGTGTTCCTTGCTACTCATAAGTTTTACTCTCCTAACGACTCTAAGGAAGCTAAAATTATTATTGCTACCCCTATCGAAAAGGGCAACTGGGAAATCCGTACACTTGTAGACCTCCCTCATGTTCACCGTTTTGATATTGTAACTCGCAATGGTGTAAATTATCTAATTGCTTGTGCATTAAAATCTGGTCATGAGTTTAAAGAGGACTGGTCTATGCCTGGTAAAGTTTATGCGGCTATACTTCCAGATGACCTTAGTGCATATAATGATGATAACCAGCTTGAACTCACTGTAATTAAAGATGATATGCTTAAAAACCATGGTTATTATAAAATTTATGAAGGCGATGTTCCTCACTGTTTAATATCTTGCGACAGTGGTGTTTATGATTTTGTTCCACCAGCAAGTGCTAATGAAAACTGGAGCATTGAAAAGCTTGTAAGTGAACCTGCAAGTGATGCTCTTTTACTTGATATGGACGGTGACGGAGAAAAAGAACTTGCTATGATTTCTCCTTTCCATGGCGAAAATATTTATTTCTATAAGAAGATTGACGGTGAATTTAAGAAGGTATATACTTATGATACCGCTGATTTCGCTCATGCAATCTATGGCGGAACACTTCTTGGTGAACCTACTGTTATTATTGGTCATCGTAAGGGTGCTAGAAATCTACTGGCATTTACTTACAATAAAGAACAGGCTAAATATGAAGTTACTGTTCTTGATGAGGACTGTGGTCCAGCAAATGTATTTAAGTTTGAGCGTAACGGTGAAGAAGTTTTAGTTTCAACTAATCGTGAAATTGACGAGGTTGCAATGTATACTTTTGAGAAGTAAAATGGGAGGGTGCTTTTATGTTAGAGCAGCTAAAAAAAGAGGTTTATGAAGCAAATATGTTGCTTCCACATTATCAACTTGTAACTTTTACTTGGGGTAATGTAAGTGGTATTGACCGTGAAAAGGGTTTATTTGTAATTAAACCAAGCGGTGTTGAATATGATAAGCTAAAACCAGAAGATATGGTTGTAATGGACCTTCAAGGAAATAAAGTTGAGGGCGATTATAATCCTTCATCTGATACAGCTACTCATCTAGTTCTATATAATCGTTTTAAAGATGTAGGCGGTATTGTACATACCCATTCCCCATGGGCTACAAGTTGGGCTCAAGCTGGTCGTGATATTCCATGTTATGGCACAACTCATGCAGACTACATTTATGGTGAAATTCCTTGCGTTCGTAACCTAACAAAAGAAGAAATTGATGCAGGTTATGAAATGAATACTGGTGTTCTTATTGCTGATGAATTTGACGCAAGAGGTAAAGACCCAGTTGCTGTTCCTGCTGTATTATGTAAAAACCATGGTGTGTTTACATGGGGTAAAGATGCTCATGATGCAGTTCACAATGCGGTTGTTGCAGAGGAAGTTGCTAAAATGGCAGCTCGCTGTGAAATGATTAACCCTCGTGTAACTCCTGCTCCTCAGGAATTACAAGACAAGCACTATTACAGAAAACACGGTGCAAATGCTTACTACGGACAGGGTAAGTAATTACTTAAAAAAGGAATGTAAAAGATGATTAAAGCGGTTTTTTTCGACATTGATAACACTGTTTACAGCTACGATGCTTCACATAAACATGCAATGTGGGAACTTTATGAGTATTGCAAACAGAATTTGGATTTAACACCAGAGCAGTTTGACAATGCTGTTGAAAATGCTAAGAAGCTTGTAGATATGCGTTTAGGTGCGGTTTGTGCGGCAACGCATAATCGTCTTATCCGCTTTCAAACGGTGCTTGAAATGCTTAAAAAACCGCTTTTTCCTTTTGCTTATGAAATGGAAAAATGCTACTGGAATAGTCTTATTGAAGTTGCAAAACCTCAAGAGGGCATTGAAAATCTTATGCAAAATCTTAAAAAACAAGGTTATTTTGTCGGCATAGGTACAAATATGACTGTGGATTGGCAGTTTGTAAAATTAAATAAATTAGGTCTTGGAAAATATATAGATGCTCTGGTTTCTAGTGAAGAAGTAAGTGTTGAAAAACCAGATAAAAAATTATTTGAAGTTTGTGCAGAAAAAGCACAGGTTAAACCGTCAGAATGTGTGTTTATAGGTGATAGCATTAAACACGACATACAAGGGGCAGAAAACGCTGGAATGAAAACAATTTTATATGTTGGCTGTCTTAAAGGAAAAAAGCTTGAAAAAGCTGAAAAATCAAGTTATACTGTAATTCATCACTTTGATGAATGTTTGGATATAATAAATAAATTTGAAAATTGATGATTTATAATCATTTAAAATAGACTCATATTGGAGGCGAATTCGATATGTTTGGTGGTCTTACAATACAAAGTATTTTCTTAATTGTTATAGGTGCGGTTATCTTTGTTGTTGGTACAACAGCTTTAAAAAAACAAATCCGCAATAAAATGGGCAAACTTTTAAAAGATGCCAAGATTATTAGCCTAAATCATGTAACTAAAAAAGATGATGAGGGTTATTTAATTCAAAATTATTATGATATAAAAGTAGAATTTGAAGATAAAGGCAAAAAAGTTCAAAAAACACTTAAATGCGTAGACCAGTATGAAAAAGGCGATACAGTTAAAATCATAAAAGATGTCGAACGTGGTGGTCAATATCGAATTTATGGAAATGACAAAGCCCCTGTTTTTGGACCTTGGATTTTAATTCTTTGTGGTATTTTGATTATATGTATGCCATTTGTTCAGTTAAAATTTGGAGATGGCTATATGTCAATGTTGCTTGCAGCTTTTATTATTCTAATTGGTTTAGGGCTTATTTTGGCTTATATTAAAACCAAATCAAGAGATTTAGAAGAAATTCCTGCTGAAATTTCTGATATACTTAAATGGCAATCAGGAGAAAAGAAAAAATGGACAAATCCTAGTATTTCTTACTATCCAATTATAAAATATAATCTAAATGGCAAAGAAAAAATAATGAGAAGCCGTTATAATTCTAGCAGTACAGCAAGTTATAAAGTTGGAAAACAACTGACTTTATATAGAGATAAAAATACAGGTGATATTCTGGAACGTAATGCTAGAAAAAGTATGCTAGTTATCGGAATTTTTTTAATTCTGTTTGCCGCTATTGGGCTTTATAGTTCGCTCATCATGCTCTTTGGAGCATAATACCTCATTTCACAAAAAGAACCGTCGGAGTTTTTATGCTTTGGCGGTTCTTTTGTATGCACATTTTTTTATTTTATTGCATAGTCTGACCTAGCTAGTGTTTTATTAAATCATTTTTGGAGGGAAAAGACTATGCCACGAGTTTATTTAAGTCCATCAACTCAAGAATTTAACCCATATTATGATGGTGAGGGTAATGAAGAATTTTATATGAATTTAATTGTTGATGCAATGGAGCCTTATTTGACTTCTTCAGGCATTGAATATAAAAGAAACACACCAGATATGAATGCGGCTTCTTCAATTCGTCAATCAAATGAAGGAGTTTATGATGTGCATTTAGCAGTTCATTCAAACGCAGCTCCTGAAAGCCTTTCAGGTAGATTGCAAGGTACAGATGTGTATTTTTATCCATTTTCTGAGCGAAGCACCAGACTTTCTAATATTATCGCTTCAAATTTAAAAGCAATTTATTTACAGCCTGAACTGGTAAATACAAGGGCTACAACTACATTAGGAGAGGTTGTAAGGACAAAAGCTCCTGCTGTGCTTGTGGAGCTTGCTTATCATGATAATCCTGATGATGCAGAATGGATAAGAAACAATATAGGCCTTATTGGTAGAGACTTAGCCCTTTCACTTACTGAATATTTCGGCATTCCTTTTGTAGAGCCTCAGCCAATACAGACAGCCATAGTTGATATACAAAGCGGAAATTTAAATATAAGAAAAACTCCTTCACTTTCTGCACAGGTTATAGGTCAAGCACCAAATGGTGCAAAACTTACTGTTTTAGGCAGTTATGATGGCTGGTATATTGTGAAATACAATAACATAGAGGGTTATGTTCGTTCTGAGTATGTTACACTTGAATACAATAAATAATTTTGTCATTTCGCATAATAAAGTGAAAAAATATTATGTCAATTTATTCACAAAAAATCGGGTTCATTTGACAATATGCCTTGCAAATGCTTAAAAGAGATAGTATAATTAGAGTAATTGCAGAGGAGGTTTGAAATGTACCAGATTGTTAAGAAAAAGACGCTGAATTCAAATACAAAGCTTATGGTGATTGATGCACCTTTTGTTGCTAAAAAAGCACAGCCAGGTCAGTTTATCATACTGCGTGTAGATGAAGAGGGAGAACGTATTCCGCTGACTATCGCTGAATATGACCGTGAAAAAGGTTATGTTACAATTATTTTCCAAGAAGTTGGTGCTACAACTAAAAAGTTAGGTCTTTTAAATGAAGGCGAATGCTTAAATGACTTTGTAGGTCCACTTGGTGTTGCATCTCACCTTGAAGGTTTAAAGAAAGTTGCTGTTGTAGGTGGTGGCCTTGGTTGTGCTATCGCATACCCACAGGCTAAAGCACTGCATGAAATGGGTGCAGAAGTTGACCTGATTGCAGGTTTCCGTAACAAGGATATTATTATTCTTGAGGACGAAATGAGAGCTGCAAGTACAAACCTTTATGTTATGACTGATGATGGTTCTAATGGTCATAAGGGTTTTGTTACCGATGCACTTAAAAAGTTAATCGAAGAGGGCAAACAGTATGATGCTGTTATTGCTATCGGTCCTATGATTATGATGAAGTTTGTAAGCGAAGTAACTCGCCCTTATGGTATCAAGACTATTGTTTCCATGAATGCAACAATGGTTGATGGTACTGGTATGTGCGGCTGTTGCCGACTAACCGTTAATGGTGAAACAAAGTTCGCTTGCGTTGATGGCCCTGATTTTGACGGACATCAAGTAGATTTTGATGAATCTATGCGTCGTAGTGCAATGTATAAGGCTCAAGAAAAAGAAGCTGTAGAGCACCACGAATGTAATCTACACAAGATGGAGGTCAAGTAATCATGGCAAATATGAATCCTAAAAAATGTCCAATGCCAGAGCAAGACCCTAATGTTCGTAATAAGAACTTTGAGGAAGTTGCTTTAGGTTATACACCAGAAATGGCTATTGAAGAAGCTCAACGTTGCTTAAATTGTAAGCATAAGCCTTGTGTTTCTGGTTGCCCAGTTGGTGTTAAAATCCCTGAGTTTATCGCTCTTGTTGCAGAGGGCAAGTTTATTGAAGCTGCTGCTAAAATTAAAGAAACTTCTGCTCTTCCTGCTGTTTGTGGTCGTGTATGTCCACAGGAAAGCCAGTGTGAAAGCAAGTGTGTACGTGGTATTAAGGGTGAACCTGTTGCTATTGGTCGTTTAGAGCGTTTTGTAGCTGACTATGCAATGGCTAATGATAAAACTGAAATCACTGTTCCAGAGCAGAACGGTCATAAGGTTGCAGTTGTAGGTGCTGGCCCTGCTGGTTTAACTTGTGCTGGTGACCTTGCTCGTTTAGGTTATAAGGTTACTGTATTTGAAGTTCTTCACACCGCTGGTGGCGTTCTTATGTACGGTATTCCTGAATTCCGTCTTCCAAAGGCTATTGTTCAGAAGGAAATTGACAACTTAAAGGCTATGGGTGTTGAATTTATCCTGAACTTTGTTGTTGGTCGTTCTGAAACCATTGACGACCTTATGGCTGATGGTTATGAGGCTGTTTTCGTTGGTTCTGGTGCAGGTCTACCAAGCTTCATGAATGTTCCAGGTGAAAACTACAACGGTGTTTACTCTGCAAACGAGTATCTAACCCGTGTAAACCTGATGAAAGCATATAAGGAAGACTCCGCAACTCCAATTCTTCGTGCAAAGAGAGTTGCTGTTGTTGGTGGCGGTAACGTTGCAATGGACGCTGCTCGTAGTGCTAAACGTATGGGTGCAGAAGAAGTTTATATTGTTTATCGTCGTGGCGAGTCCGAACTGCCAGCACGTCTGGAAGAAATCCATCACGCTAAAGAAGAGGGAATTATATTTAAGTTCCTAACTGCTCCACTGGAAGTTCTTGGCGATGATGAAACCTATATGGTTAAGGGTCTAAAGTGTCAGCAGATGGAACTGGGTGAGCCAGACGCTTCTGGTCGTCGTCGTCCAATTCCTGTTGAGGGCAGTGAATTTGTTATTGACCTTGATGCTGTTATTGTTTCCATCGGCACAAGTCCTAACCCTCTAATCCGTTCTACTACTCCAGGTCTTGAAACTAACAAGCGTGGTTGTATTGTAGCTGATGAGGAAACAGGTCTTACTTCTAAGGACGGTGTATTTGCAGGCGGTGACGCTGTAACAGGTGCGGCAACTGTTATTCTTGCAATGGGTGCTGGTAAAAAGGCTGCTGCTGCAATGCATGAGTACATTCAAAATAAAAACAAGTAATTGCATATTTTTAAAGCGGTGTGGCTGTTGCTACATCGCTTTTTGCTTGCATTTTCACCAAAGATAGTATATGATATATTTACCTATTTTAAAAGTAGGAAAAATATGAAAGTGGGTTTGATATGAAAAAAGGAAACGCATGGGCATTAACACCCATTATAGTTTTTTTGGTGCTGTTTATTGGTTATGGTATTTGGAATGATAACGATTTTTATAAAATGCCAGCTATTGCAGGATTTGTTACCGCTTTAGTCGTGGCATTTTTGTTAAATCGCAAAGTTACATTCCATGAAAAATTAGAAGCCGCTGCAAAAGGTATGGCAGATGAAAATGTAATGATAATGTGTCTAGTGTTTGTTATGGCAGGTGCATTTTCAGGTGCAGTTAATGCGGCAGGTGGTGCAGACTCAACCGTAAATTTTGGACTTTCTATATTGCCAAGCAATGTGGCTGTTGTAGGTGTATTTTTAATAGGTTGTTTTATTTCCACATCTATGGGTACATCAGTAGGTACAATAACTGTACTTTCACCAATAGCTATTGGTATAGCAGAAAAAACAGGTTTTCCTGTGGCTCTATGTTTAGGTGCAGCTGTGTGTGGTGCAATGTTTGGTGATAATTTATCTATGATTTCTGATACAACTATTGCGGCAACTCGTACACAAGGTTGTGATATGAAAGATAAATTTAGAGAAAATATAAAACTTGTACTTCCAGCGGCTATTATTACAATAGTTATTCTATTTATAAAGACAATGGGTTCAGAATATCAAATAAAAGAGACGCTAAATTATGATATTGTTCGTATTCTGCCTTATTTAGTTGTACTTATTGGAGCTTTAATTGGTGCAAATGTTATTATGTTATTGGCAGGTGGTACAGTATTATCTTTATGTGTTGGTTTGTACTATGGTGATTTTGGTTTAAAAGACATTTTCACAGTTATGGGTCAAGGGATAACAAGCATGTATGATATAACTGTAATTTCAATTATTGTTGCAGGTGTTGTGGCACTTATACGTATGAATGGCGGTATTGATTGGATTTTATATGTTATTCGTAAACTCGTGCGTGGTAAAAAGGGTGCAGAAGTCGGAATTGCCGCACTTTCTGCCGCAGTAGACTGTGCAACCGCTAATAATACAATCGCTATTGTTATAGCAGGTCCTGTTGCAAAGGAAATTGCAGAAGAATATGGTATTGAGCCAAAACGCACAGCATCATTACTTGATATTTTCACATCAGTTTGTCAAGGTTTAATTCCTTATGGTGCACAGATTTTAACCGCTGTTAGTTTTACAGTTGGTACAGCATTAGAGATTAGTCCAGTGGATTTAATATCATATTGTTATTATCCTATTTTAATGGCAATTTCTGCACTCATATTTATTGTTATAGGTAAAAAGAAAGCATAAATATAAAAATCGAGCTTATTAGCTCGATTTTTTGCGTTATAATACCATTTTAAGTGCTTCAGCAACACTTTTTACTTTGACTATATTCATATCTTTAGGGATATTATCTCCTAAATCTTGTTCAGGCATAATGCAGGTATGAAACCCCAGTCTGTAACCCTCCCATATGCGTTGTGCAGCACAGCTAACCGCTCTTAGCTCACCAGTTAAACCCACTTCTCCAAAACTCATTACACCCTCTGGAAGAGGCTTGTCTCTAAAACTGGAGGCAATAGCAAGCACCATAGGTAAATCGACCGCAGGTTCATCAAGTCGCATACCTCCAACAACATTTACATATGCATCACTATTGGATAAAAACATTCCTGCACGTTTTTCAAGAATTGCAAGTAATAAAACCATTCTATTATAGTCAACACCAGCCGCTGTTCTTCTAGGTACACCAAAGGCAGTTTTAGCAACCAGTGCTTGTACTTCTGCAAGTAGTGGGCGAGTACCCTCTATAACACAAGCTATACAGTTACCAGGAGAACCCGTTGGGTGACCAGAAAGCATGGCCGCAGATGGATTTTGCACTTCTAATAATCCATGGTCGCTCATTTCAAAAACACCTATTTCATTTGTAGAACCAAAGCGGTTTTTTGCGGCTCTTAAACATCTAAAAGGTCCTGTTTGCTCACCCTCAAAATATAATACACAGTCTACCATATGTTCTAAGATTTTCGGACCTGCAAGTGTACCTTCTTTGTTTACATGACCAACAATAAAAATAGTTACACTATGACGTTTTGCATATTGCATAAGTAGCATAGCACATTCTTTAATTTGTGTTGTGCCACCAGGAGCAGATTGGAGTTCTGAACGGTAAACTGTTTGTATAGAGTCAATAATAAGTATATCAGGTTGTAAAATATCGGTCTCTGAAATAATATTTTCCATATCGGTTTCAGCAAGCACATAAAGTTCAGGGGAAGAAATGCCAAGGCGTGAGGCTCTAAGCCTAATTTGTCTTAAAGACTCCTCACCAGAAACATATAAAACCCTTGCATTTTTGCACATCTCTTGACACATTTGTAAAAGTAAAGTGGACTTTCCTATACCTGGTTCACCGCCCACAAGTACAAACGAACCATGCACAGCACCACCGCCAAGCACTCTATCAAGTTCGCCTATACCAGACTCAAAACGTGTTTCGTTTTCGGTTTCAATTTCGTTCATTCTAACAGGTTTAGAATTATTTAGTGATTTTGTATTTTGTAATACGCTTCTTGTAGCTACTTCGGGTTTAATTTTAAATTCACTCATGGTATTCCATGCACCACAAGACGGGCATTTACCAAACCATTTTGGACTTTCATAACCACAATCACTGCATAGAAAATGTGTTTTTTGTTTCATTATTTTCTCCATTTAAATAATTTTGATAACCGCTATAAATACAAATAGCGAGTTGTTTTTGATAATCTTTATTGTATAAAAGCTGTTCTTCTGTGGGATTGGATAAAAAACCACATTCAACTACAATAGCAGGACATTTAAGCATTTTCATTAGATAGATTGTGTTTGCCGCCTGTTTTGCTGTGCGAATATTATCATTTTTTATGCCTGAAATCAAACAGGATTGTATATTTTCAGCAAAAATCTTACTATCTTGATTGTTTTTTGAATAAAACACTTGAGCACCGAAATATTTGGATTGTTCAAATTTATTTAAATGTATACTCATAAAAATAGGATTTTCAGTGCTATTTGTGATATTTTCTCTAGCATGTATATCATTTATTTTATTTTGGCTTATGCTTAAATTTGCATCATAATCAAGAGCATTTGTATCTGTTCGTGTCATAACAGCTTTTTGACCAAAAAAATAACTAAGTTCATAAAGCATTTGAGAAATAGATAAATTTATATCTTGTTCAGTTACTCCACTTGCACCAACTGCCCCACCATCAAAACCGCCATGACCTGCATCAATGACTAATGTTTTATTAGTTTCAGCTGGTGAAAAAACTGTTAAAATTTCTCTGACAGGTGGAATATTAAATGTTAAAACTATAAGAGTTAGAAGTATTATAATACGTTCCTTCATAGATATACCTGCCTTTCCTCTTTGGTCAATAATATGCGGATAAATGCCATTATATAACCTGAAAGAAACGCAGGTCAACTTTATGATAACATATATTATACTAAAATTAAAGATTTTTAAAATCAAAAAATGTATAATATTTTTGGCTAAACGACCAAAAAAGCAAGATAAATGTAGAAAATAGTTTTCAATTTGTCGAAAGTATGTTATGCTATATCTGGTTTAAACACAGTGTTAGTTATAAACATACTGTGAATGAAAAAAGCGAAAAACGAGAGGAGAAACCAAATGAATTTAAAAACAGGAAGTGAAAAGACTTTATTTGAACCGACAGGTTTACCGCCATGGTCGATGACAATTTCTCTAGCACTTCAACATTTAGTTGCTATGATTGTAGGCTGTGTAACCCCAGCAATTATGATTGCAAATGTAACAGGTATGGAGCAGGATTTAAGAGTGTTACTTATCCAGTCATCACTTGTTATGGCGGCTGTTACAACTTTATTACAGTTATTCCCAATAGGCAATAAGTGGATTAAATTTGGTGCGGGTTTACCTGTGATTTTTGGTGTTAGTTTTGCATATGTTCCAAGTATGCAAGCAATAGCTGTGACTGAAAATGGTATTGCAGCAATTATGGGTGCTCTTGCAATAGGCGGTATTGTTGCCACTGTTGTAGGTTTAATGGTTGATAAAATTCACAAGTTTTTCCCTCCACTTATCACTGGTACAGTAGTATTTACAATAGGCTTATCACTATATCCAACCGCTATAAACTATATGGCAGGTGGTACAGCTAATACTTATGAACTTGTAGTGGAAACTAAGGGGTTAACAGAGGCTTTAGTTTATGGCTCTTGGCAAAACTGGCTTGTGGCTATTATTACATTGGTTGTGGTGTTAGTGCTTAACCAAAAGGGTAAGGGTGTATTTAAACTTGCATCTATTTTAATAGGTATGGTTGTAGGTTATGCAGTTGCGGCAGCATTTGGAATGGTTTCTTTCTCTGATGTTGCAAGTGCTTCTATTGTTGCAACACCAAAATTTTTGCCTTTTGGCATGGTGTTTGACCCAGCAGCTTGCATTGCTATTGGTTTGTTATTTGCAATCAATGCTGTACAGGCAATAGGAGATTTTACCGCTACAACAATCGGTGGTATGAACAGAGAGCCATCTAAGGAAGAATTAAAGGGCGGTATTATTGCTTATGGTATTTCAAATACCCTTGCATCTTTCTTTGGTGGTCTGCCAATGGCGACATATTCACAAAATGTTGGTATTGTTACAACAAATAAGGTTATTAACCGTACTGTATTTGCAACAACTGGTATATTTATTTTAATCGCAGGTTTTTCACCAAAGTTTGCGGCTGTTTTAACCACTATTCCACAATGTGTGCTAGGCGGTGCTACACTTACAGTTTTTGCAACCATCGCTATGACTGGAATGAAACTAATTGCATCTCAAAAGCTAAATGCTAGAAATACAACTGTTGTTGGTTTGGCTGTTGCTCTTGGTGTGGGTATTACTCAAGCATCTGCATCTATTGGTCAGCTTCCAGAAAGCTTTATTATGATTTTTGGTAAATCTCCAGTTGTCATTGCAACTATTGTTGCTGTATTTTTAAACATTATTTTACCAAAAGAAGAGTAAAACTTATTGTGCATATCATCAATAATCATAGCATTTATGCATGAAAATTTTTCGTGTAAATTCAGGACGAAATATGTTATAATGAAAGACACAGAATTTGCTGTGTCTTTTATTTTTTATGATTGCAGTAAAGTGTTGTGCAGTTTTACACAGCACTTTTTAATTAGGAGGAATTTATGCTTTCTGCAAAGCTAGAACGAATTTTGCCAAAAGTGCAAAAACCCGCTCGCTATGTTGGCGGTGAATGGGGTTCTGTTACAAAGAACAAAGATGAAGTTGATATTAGATTTGCTTTTTGTTTTCCAGATGTTTATGAAGTTGGTATGAGCCATTTAGGTTCTCGTATTTTATATGGACTGCTAAACGACCAAAAAGGAGTTTGGTGTGAACGTGTTTTTGCCCCTTGGGTTGACCTTGAGGACTATATGAGAAAGGAAAATATTCCGCTTTATGGTCTTGAAAGTGGTGATGCTCTCTCCCAATTTGACATTATCGGTTTTACACTACAATATGAATTATCTTTCTCTAATATTTTAAATATGCTTGACCTTGGCGGTGTGCCTGTGCTTGCTGAGGACAGAAAAGAGCTTAAAAACTTGGTTGTAGCGGGTGGCCCATGTGCATATAATCCAGAACCACTCTGTGATTTTATTGATTTATTTATGATTGGTGATGGTGAAGAGGTTATGCTTGACCTTGTAAACCTTTATCGTACAGCCAAAAATGAAAATTTATCAAAACATGAATTTTTAGTCCGTGCGGCACAAATTCAAGGAATATATGTTCCATGTCTTTATGAGGTTGAATATAACGATGACGGAACAGTTAAAAAAGTAACTGCAAAGGAAAATGCACCAGAACAAGTTCAAAAACGTATTGTTGAAGATTTGGATACAATGTACTATCCAGAGTATTTTGTAGTCCCATCAACTGATATAGTTTTTGATAGGGCTATGGTAGAACTGTTTAGAGGTTGCCCTCGTGGTTGTCGTTTTTGTCAAGCTGGTCACACATATAGACCACTTCGCAAGAAATCAAAGGAAACCATATTAAATCAAGCTAAAAAGGTGCTTGAGTCATCAGGTTATGAGGAAATTTCACTTTCTTCACTATCTACAAGCGATTACAGCGAACTTTCTGGTCTTACAGAATGTATGTTAGATTATTGTGAACCTAGACATATAAGCCTTTCTTTGCCATCGCTTAGAGCTGATAGTTTTTCCGCTGAACTTATGGAGAGAGTACAAAAGGTTCGTAAAAGCGGTTTAACCTTTGCTTGTGAGGCTGGCACTCAGCGTTTAAGAGATGTAATAAATAAAAATATTACTGAAGATGATGTTTTAGGTGCTTGTGAAATCGCATTTCAGGGCGGTTGGAACAATGTTAAATTGTATTTTATGTTAGGTTTACCTACTGAGACATCTGAAGATTTAGATGGTATCTCTGAAATCTGTAAAAAGGTCGCTTATTGCTGGCGAATGAATACAAATAACCGTGCAAGAGGTGTTAAAATCACTGCTTCTGCCTCTTGTTTTGTGCCAAAGCCACAAACCCCTTTCCAGTGGGACGCTCAGAATAGTTTAGCTATGCTACAAGGTAAGCAAGACTATATGCGTAAGATTATGAAAACTAAAAATGTAACTTATAACTGGCACGATGCAAAAACTTCTGTTATGGAGGGTGTAATAGCTCGTGGTGACCGCAGACAAGGTAAGGCTATTTATTTAGCTTGGAAACGTGGCTGTAAATTTGATGGCTGGGAACAGAATTTCGATTTTGATAAATGGATTGAGGCGTTTAATGATTGTGGTTTAGACCCAGATTTCTATGCTTCAAGACAACGCCCATTAGATGAGGTTTTCCCTTGGGACCATATTGGCTGTGGTACAAGCAAACAGCATTTAAAACGTGAATGGGAACGCTCAAGAAATGCAGATATTACACCAGATTGTATGAAAAAATGTGCAGGTTGCGGTTCAAATTCACTTTTTGAAGGGGGTCATTGTTGTGTTTAAGGCTCGTATGCGTTTTTCCAAAACTGGAAGAGCTAAATATATTTCTCATCTTGATTTAATGCACACTATGCAAAGAGCAATGGCTCGCTGTAATATGCCTATTTGGTTTACAGAGGGCTTTAACCAACACGCTTATGTATCTGTTGCACTCCCGCTTTCTACTGGGTATTCGGGTGAATATGAATTTCTTGACTTTAATTTCTTAACCGAAACCGTTCCAGAAAATGCGGTACAAATGATAAACAGTGTATTCCCAGAGGGGCTTTCTGCACAGGAAATCTACGCTTTAAGTGATGGCGGAATGAAAATTGCAGATATCGCTTGGAGCAAATATAAAATAACTTGGGGTTTTGATGGCGAAATTCCACAAGATTTTATAAAAGATGTGACAGAACTTTTTGCAAAAGATGATATTCAGATTTTAAAACGCTCAAAACGTGGCGAAAAAATGGTTAATATGAAAGAGCTTATGAAAACACCAGAAATCACAGAAAAAGATGGTTTTGTTATCTGTAATGTTATAACTGGTGCAGGTAATAACAATATGAGCCCTGAATATCTTACAAAAGCAATAAAAGAATATTTACCTAAGTATAATATAACAGATGAGTTATACCATAGAGTTTGTGTTTATACTAATGATATGGTAGAGTTTAGATAATAGAAAGGGAAAATAATAAATGAGCAAAACAGTACCTACTGCGGTTTCTGAAAAGGAAATCCAGCAGCAACTTGCTTATATTGACAAAATTTGTGCTTATAATCGTGATTTTGAGCAGCAAAACGGAAGAAAACCAAAAGCATACACCCAGACTTTTGGCTGTCAGCAAAACGAGGCAGACACCGAAAGAATTACAGGTATGCTTCATGAGATGGGTTATGAAAAAACTGAACAAACAGATAATGCAGATGTTTTAATATATAACACTTGTGCGGTGCGTGAACATGCGGAGTCAAGAGCATTGGGAAATATTGGTGCATTATCACATTTGAAAAAAGAGCGTCCAGAAATCACAATCGGTTTATGTGGTTGTATGGTTCAGCAAGAGCATATACCAGATAAAATCAGAAAAAGTTATCCACAAGTAAACTTGCTTTTTGGAACGCATATGCTTTGGAAATTTCCAGAACTTATGTATCGTAGAGTTGTACAAGGTGAGAAAAAAGTTTTTGATATCTCTGGTGATGCCAAGGGAACAATAGCTGAGGGTTTACCAGTAGAGCGTAATAAGGGTGCTAGAGCATGGCTATCTATTATGTATGGTTGCAATAACTTTTGTACTTATTGTATTGTTCCTTATGTTAGAGGTCGTGAGCGTAGCCGAAACCCAGAAGATATTGAAAATGAGCTTAAAGAGCTTGTTAAAAAAGGTTACAAAGATATAACTTTATTAGGTCAAAATGTAAACTCTTACGGTAAAGATTTGGGAATTGAAATTGATTTTTCCGACCTTTTAAAGCGTTTAAATAGTGTTGAAGGTGATTTTCAGCTTAGATTTATGACAAGTCACCCTAAAGATGCGTCTAAAAAGTTATTTGACACTATGGCGGAATGTGAAAAGGTTGCAAAACAACTGCATTTACCTTTCCAATCTGGTTCTGATACCGTGTTAAAACGTATGAACAGAGGTTATACAGCTGAACACTATAAAGAACTGATTGCCTATGCTCGTTCAAAAATGCCTGAAATTACTCTTTCAAGTGACATTATAGTAGGTTTTCCAGATGAGAGTGAAGAGGATTTTGAAAAAACTCTTGAACTTGTTAAGGAAATTGGTTTTGATGTGCTTTATACGTTCTTATACTCCAAGAGAAGTGGCACACCAGCGGCTGAATATCCAGACAGCACTACAAAAGAGCAAAAACAAAAACGTTTTGAAAGACTGCTAAAAGCACAAGATGAGTGTGTACTTCCAAGACAAAATGCATATATGGGTAAAACACTTCGTGTGCTTGTAGACGGTAAAAGTAAAGACAGTGAATATTCATATACAGCAAGAACTGAGGGCGGTCTTTTGGTTTGCTGTAATGGTGATAATATTAAAATCGGTGAATTTGCAACAGTAACCATTGATAAAACTAGTTTACGTTGCTTATTTGCCAAACAGTAAGATTTAAGGAGGGCATCTATGGCTGGACTTACACCAATGATGAAACAATATTTTGAAATCAAAAATAAATGTCGTGATTATATTGTTTTTTATCGTTTGGGTGATTTTTATGAGATGTTCTTTGAAGATGCTGTTTTAGCATCAAGAGAGCTTGAACTTACACTGACAGGGCGTGATTGTGGTCAAGAAGAAAAAGCTCCTATGTGTGGCGTTCCTTTTCATGCTTATGAGTCCTATGTGGGAAAACTGGTTAGAAAAGGTTATAAAGTTGCAATTTGTGAGCAGATTGAAGACCCAAAAGCTACAAAAGGCATTGTAAAACGTGATATAGTGCGAATGATAACCCCTGGAACGGTTATTGAAGCCTCTATGTTAGATGAAAATGAAAACAATTATTTATCCGTTGTTTTATGTGGTGAAAATGGTTGGGGTGTTTGTTTTTGTGATATTTCAACAGGTGAAGCCTATCTAACAGAAGTATCAAGTGAGCAAGGTGAAACCGAACTTTTTAGCGAGCTTGGCAGATTTTTACCTAAAGAGGTTTTAATAGGCGGCAATGCAACAGAAAAGCTAAAGAATTTTATTGAAAAGCGTTTAGAGGGCATATATTCTGAACTTGATGATGACTGTTTTGAAAGCGATAAAGAACTGGTTATAAATCAATTCAATATTGAAAACTGGGAAAGCTCAGGTTTAGAAGAAATACCGCTTGCAGTAAAAACTATATGCGGTATGCTTAGATTTTTAGCCTTAACACAAAAAACAAGTCTTGCAAATATAAATACTCTTAATGTTTATCGTCAAGGACAATATATGGAACTTGATATGACCGCAAGACGCAATTTAGAGCTTTGTGAAACCATGCGAGGTGGAGAAAAGAAAGGTTCTTTGCTTTGGGTTATGGATAAAACTAAAACTGCTATGGGTTCTCGTTTAATCCGTAAATGGCTAGAAAAACCGCTTTTAAACCCAATACATATTAAAAAGCGTCAAGAGGCTGTTTCAGAATTTGTGGATAATATAATAACAAGAGATAGTTTATCCGAACAGCTAAAAAAGATTTTTGATATGGAACGTTTAATAGGTCGTGTGGTTTATGGTTCGGCAAATTGCCGTGACTTATGTGCTTTAGGTTCAGCTATTGAGCAACTTCCATCTGTTTTAGCTATAACACAAAATCTTAAAGCACCGCTTTTAAAAGAACTACATTCACGAATTGACACACTTGAAGATGTAAAAACTCTAATTCAAAATGCTATTTGTGATGAACCTCCTATTTCTGTAAAAGATGGCGGTTTTATTCGTGCAGGTTATAGTGATGAGGTTGATAAACTGCGTGACCTTGCAAGTGGTGGCAAAGGTCAGATTGCAGGCATAGAACAGCGTGAACGTGAACGCACAGGCATTAAAAATTTAAAAATCGGTTATAATAGGGTTTTTGGTTACTATCTTGAGGTATCAAAAGGCAATATAAGCCTTGTTCCTGATGATTATATAAGAAAACAGACATTAACAAATTGTGAGCGTTATATAACTGAAGAGCTAAAAGAAATGGAAAAAACCGTTTTAGGTGCTCAAGAGCGTTTAACAGCTTTGGAATATGAGCTTTTTTGCAGTATCCGTGAAAATATAGCTTCAGAAGTTCACAGAATACAAAGAACCGCACAATCACTTGCAAATCTTGATGTTTTATGTGCACTCGCTGAACTTGCTTGTGAAAACAATTATGTTTGTCCAGAAGTCGATTTTTCAGGTAAAACACATATAAAAGATGGTCGTCACCCTGTGGTGGAAAAAGTTTTAAAAGACACCTTTTTTGTCCCAAATGATACAACTATTGATAATAAACAAAACCGTGTAGCCGTTATAACTGGCCCTAATATGGCAGGTAAATCAACCTATATGCGTCAGGTAGCACTTATAACTATTATGGCTCAAATGGGTTCATTTGTTCCAGCAAGCTCAGCTCATATAGGTATTGCTGATAGAGTTTTTACAAGAGTTGGTGCATCTGATGACCTTGCAAGTGGTCAATCAACTTTTATGGTTGAGATGAGTGAAGTAGCCAATATTCTTAAAAATGCAACTAAAAACAGTTTGCTTATTTTAGATGAAATCGGTCGTGGTACATCTACTTATGATGGTATGTCGATAGCTCGTGCAGTAGTTGAGTTTGTGGCAGATACTAACAAGCTGGGTGCAAGAGCTTTATTTGCAACACATTATCATGAACTAACAGCACTTGAAGATTTAATGGACGGTATTTATAATTATAATATAGCTGTAAAAAAACGTGGCGATGATATAACATTCCTTAGAAAAATTGTTCGAGGCGGTGCAGATGATAGCTATGGTATTGAAGTAGCTAAACTTGCAGGTGTGCCAAATAGCGTTATTAAACGGGCTAAAAGTATATTAAATGATTTGGAAAGCGATAGTCCTAAAATTGAAATGCGTAAAGTAGATGATAATGAACAAACTCAGCTTACAATAGGCACATTAGAAAGTAATAAAGCTATTGATTATTTACGCAATTTATCTGTTGATACTATGACGCCAATAGAGGCGATGAATGCACTCTATGAGTTAAAGAAAATGCTTTAAATCTTTTTAAAAGAGAGGTAAAAGTATAATGGCAATTATTAAAGAGCTTTCACCTCATCTTGCCAATCTTATTGCGGCAGGTGAGGTTGTTGAACGACCAGCATCTGTTGCAAAAGAACTTATAGAAAATGCTATTGACGCTGGTGCAACAAGAATACAGGTGGAAATAGAAAACGGTGGTATAACATACCTTAGAATTATGGATAACGGCTGTGGTATGACAAAAGAAGATGCACCTGTTGCATTTAGACGTCATGCAACAAGCAAAATATCAAGTGAAGATGATTTGTCTAAAATAGGAACTCTTGGATTTCGTGGAGAAGCTCTTGCAGCGATTGCATCAGTTTCACGCATAGATTTATTTACAAAAAAACGTGATAGTCTTGTTGGTCTTCATTTAAATTTGGAGGCAGGAAAAATAACTGAAAATGAAGAGGCTGGTTGTCCAGATGGAACTACGATTATAATTCGTGATTTATTTTTTAACACTCCTGCAAGAATGAAATTTTTAAAAAAGGATTTTACTGAAGCGGGATATATTATAAGTGTTGTGGAACATGCTGCACTTTCTCACCCAGAAATTTCTTTTTCAATGCTACGAGATGGCAAACAGGTTTTTTCTACATCAGGAGATAATAAACTTATAACTCCAGTTTTTAGCGTTTTTGGTAGAGAAATCACTTCAAATATGATAGAAGTTAATAAATTTGAGCGTGAAAATATAACCGCTTGGGGTTATATAACAAAACCTCATTTATGTAGACCAAACCGCAGTATGCAACATTTCTTTGTAAATGGTCGATATATAAAAAGCAAGATTATGCAAGCAGCATTTGAGGAAGCCTATAAAAATCAGATTATAACTGGTAAATATCCAAGCTGTGCTTTGTTTATTGAATTACCGCTTAATTTGGTTGATGTAAATGTTCACCCCGCTAAAACCGAAGTTAAATTTGCTGATGAAAAAAAGGTTTTTGAAGCTATTTATATCGCTTGCAAGAATGCACTTGAGCAAAATGACAATATTCCTGTTTTGCATAAAAAGCCAAAGGAAGATAATATAACATATGAGCAACAAGTTATACAGCCAAAGCAGGAAAAAATTATAGAACAAGAAAAGCCTATACAGAAAAAGCCTATAATAAAAGAAAATCCTATTTTTAACTTAAACAAAGTTAAATTAGCTGTTAAACCGCCTATAATAGATTGTGATGATGATTTTGACATACCAGTTAATCAAGTTAAAGTTTGTTCACCTGATGTTGATATTTCAAAAATCGAATATAAAACCGAACCCGTTGTAAAGTGTCAGTCTGAGCCTATGAAAAAAGTGAAAGATAAACCTACGGCTAGGGTTATAGGTGAGGCGTTTAACACTTATATAATAGCAGAGGATAAAGACGGTTTTATTTTGTTAGATAAACATGCAGCACATGAACGTTTACTGTTTAATGAGCTTAAAAAAACAACTAAAATTCCAGTTCAGCAACTTTTAACACCTTATATCGCTGAATTAAATATAAATGAATTTGAGATTTTACAGGAAAATAAAGAAATTATAACTAAACTGGGTTTTGATATTTCAGTTTTTGGTGAAAAAAGCCTTGCAGTTCGTGCAGTACCAGCATACATTGATGCTGCTGATATAACACAAACACTTTGTGAAATCGCTGAAAAGTTATCAAACTATTGCACTCCTACTCCTGATAAATTTGATGATTTAATTCATACTGTCGCTTGTAAAGCCGCTATTAAAGCGGGAAAAGCCACAAATCAAATGGAAATGCAAAAATTATTTGATAAGGTTTATAATGATAGCGATGTTACTTCTTGCCCTCATGGCAGACCTGTTATGGTCAGACTTACAAAGTATGAAATTGATAAATTATTTAAACGTGTAAACCAATAAAAGGAGGTAATTTATGCTAGAAAATCAGCTTGTATGCATAGTAGGACCAACTGCAAGCGGTAAGACTGCACTTTCAGTTGCTCTTGCAAAATATATGAAAACAGAAATTATCTCCGCAGACTCTATGCAAATTTATAAAGGTATGGACATAGGTACTGCAAAGCCAAGTTTTGCTGAACGTGATGGAATTATACATCATATGTTTGACATCTGTGAAAAAGATGAGGATTTTTCCGTAGCCCGTTACGTTGAAATGGCGGATAATATAGCTCAAGATATACTTAAAAGAGGCAAAATCCCTATTGTGGTGGGTGGAACAGGACTCTATATGGATTCACTTATAGAATGTAGCATATTTTCAGGTGATGAAACAGATGAAGAACTAAGAACTGAGCTTGAAAACTTTGCAAATGAATATGGCAATGAAGCACTTCATGAAAGGCTTAGACAGGTTGATGCAGTTAGTGCAGATAGAATTCACCCAAATAACAGAAAACGTGTTATTCGTGCATTAGAAGTTTATTATCAAACAGGTATGACTATTGATGAAATGAACGCAAAAAATAAACGCTCTGAACCAAAATATAAGGCATTAAAAATAGGAGTTTGCCCAACTGATAGAGAAATTCTTTACAACAGAATAAATAAACGTGTTGATATTATGCTAGAAGATGGGTTGCTTGATGAGGTTAAATGGGTGTTTAATGGTGAAAAAATCAGTAAAACTGCACTTCAAGCCATAGGTTATAAGGAGTTTTTGCCGTATCTAAATGGAGAAAGCACTCTTGAAGAATGTGTGGAGGTTTTGAAAAGACATTCAAGAAATTATGCAAAACGTCAACTCACTTGGTTAAAGCGTGATAACTCCATTCATTGGATAAATTATGATTTAAATTCCAGTTTTGACGATGTTTTTCACAGTTCGACCAAATTTTTGCATGAGTATGGTTTATGATATTTCCATAAATTAGAAATTCGGAGGGAATATTATGAAAACAGAAATTAATTTACAGGACGCTTTTTTAAATGTGGTAAGACAGCAGGCTCAACCAGTTACAGTATTTTTAATGAATGGTTTTCAAATGCGTGGAATAGTTCGTGGATTTGACAGTTTTGTTGTTATCTTTGAGATTGAGGGCAAACAGCAAATGATTTATAAACATGCAATATCTACTGTTGTTCCACAGCATAAAGTGGAATTTTACACAAGAAAAGATGAAAAATAAGTCGTTTTTCATCTATGAATAATGGATGATGATTGATTTGAAACAAAAAAGAAAATTTAATTTGCACCGTTTGGGAGTTATATGTTTTATAACCATTATGTTAGCCATTGTTTTGTGGCAAATTGTGGTCAATAAAACAGAAACACAAACTGCAACAAAAGTTACAGTAAATGATTCATTTATGTCAAATGGTTGGTTTTTCAGAAATGAAGTTGTAGTGCAAGGCACAACAGGTGATACAGTAAAACATATTGTGCAAGGCGGTGAAAAAGTACAAAAAAATGCCGCACTTGCTGTTGTGTATGCAAATGCAAATGCATTGGAAAACAGTCAGAAAATAAGTATATTAGACGACCAGATAGAACTTCTTGAAAATGCTACACAGGTTATAACAGGTGGCAGTGATTCGGTTAAAATTGAAAGCATGATTACAAGCAAAATCACAGAGCTATCATCTGAAGTACAACAAAGTACGGTTTCAGGTATACAATCAAGTGTTACTGAACTCAGAAATTTATGTCTGCGTAGAGCCATAGATTCTGTTGATAAGGATACTTTACTTAGTCAAGCACAAACGCTAAAATCTGAAAGAAACTATTTGCAACAGCAAATAGGCAATAGTAGTGTTACAATTTCTTCACCAGCATCTGGTTTCTTTTCTGAGATTGTAGACGGCTTTGAAGCAAAACTTACAATATCTTCACTGGATACACTGACAGTGCAAGAACTTGAAAACCTTAACCCTAGTAAAATAAGCACTAATTCATCAGATACACTTGGTAAAGTTGTTCAAGATTTTAGATGGTATTTTGCTATGTCTGTCCCAAAAACAGAAGTAGAAGATTTATCCGTAGGTGATTCACTACTTCTTAGATTTGCACAGGTTAGTAATGACATACAGGTTTCTATATACGATATACGCAAACAGAAAAATGATGAAAATGCACTTTTAATAGTAAGTGGCATGGAAATAACGCCAGAGATTTTAAGCATGCGTTATCAATCAGTAGAAGTTATTAAAAAAATATACACTGGCATACAAGTTCCCAAAAATGCTGTTAGAATACAAACTGATAGCGATGGGAATAGCACTCAAGGCGTGTTTATTTTGCCAGATTCAATAAGCCGATTTAAGCCAATAGAGGTTTTATATGAATATGGAAACTATTACATAGTAAAACAAGGCACAACTACTCAAAATACAGGGCTTGTTGTTGGTGATAGGATTATTGTAAAGGGAAGAGACCTTGAAGATTTGAAGGTGGTAAAATGACAAAACAGCAGTTAATTTATGAAAACGTACAGGCTGTAAAAGAACGCATAGAAAATGCAGCTAAAAAAGCAGGAACAAAACCAGAAGATATTCATTTAGTTGCAGCAACTAAAATGAATGATACTGAAAACGTTAAAGCCGCTATTAAAGCAGGTATTAAAATAGCGGGCGAAAACAGAGTGCAGGAACTTATTGAAAAATATGAACAAAACGCTTATGAAGGGGCTGAATTGCATTTTATAGGCAGCTTGCAAACAAATAAAGTTAAGTTTTTAGTAGGTAAAGTTAATCTTATTCAGTCTGTTGACTCTGAAAAATTAGCCAATGTTATTGCAAAGTATGCACAGAAAAATAAAATATGTCAGGATATCTTGTTAGAAGTCAATATTGCAAAAGAACCATCTAAAAGTGGCATATATCCAGAAGATTTGCATCAAATTATAGAAAATTTGTGCAATATAGATGGCTTGCATATAAGGGGACTTATGGCAATTCCCCCAATTTCTCATTTTACAGGTGAAAATTTGTGTCATTTTGATAAAATGCGACAACTATTTATTGACATATCACAAAAAAAATACGATAATGTATCTATGGACTTTTTATCAATGGGCATGTCGGGCGATTTTGAGGACGCAATTTCTTGTGGTTCTAATATGGTTCGTGTCGGCACAGCAATATTTGGAGCCCGTCCATATATGATAAAGTAATTGAAAGGGCTATTTAGACCGTTAAGGAGGAAATAATAGAATGGCATCTTTAAAGGGCTTTTTAGATTGGGTTAAAGGTGATGATATGGAAGATGATTATGACGATTATGCACCTAACACCCAACAGCCTCAGCAACCTGCTCAACCTGCTCAAAATATGAATCAGCAGCCTCAGCAACCTCAGCAGCCTCAACCTGCTCAAGAGGAAAAGTTTTCTTATAATAGCAATAATAATAACTATAATTCTAACTATAACAATAGTTCAGAGTCACAAAAACAGAATAATAAGGTGGTTAGTATGCACTCTACGACTCAGCTCGCAGTTGTACTTGTAAAACCTGATAGATTTGAAAACGCCGCAGAAATCGCTGACCATTTAAAGGAAAAGCGTACTGTTGTTTTAAATTTAGAGCAAACAAATAAAGAAGTTGCTCGTCGCTTGGTTGATTTTTTAAGCGGTGTAGCTTATGCAAATGAGGGAAAAATTAAACGTGTCGCTAATAGCACTTATATCATTACCCCTTATAACGTAGATATTTTAGGTGACCTTTTAGACGAGCTTGAAAGCAACGGTCTGTATTTATAATTATCGTGTTTTATTTTGTAATTGATATTGTAGCGACACTTATAAGAATTTTACAGTTTATGATGTTTGCAAGAGCTATCTTCTCTTGGTTTCCTCAAATGCAAAATTCGTCCATTGCAGAGTTTTTGTATATGGTTACAGAACCGGTCATTATGCCAGTAAGAGGTCTGCTAAACCGCATTCCTAGTATACGCATGATGCCGATTGACTTGGCATTTTTCTGTACTTTTATCTTACTCGAATTTATTCAGCTTATGCTGTATAACCTGTACTAATAAATGCTAAAGCTAAGGTCGGGGAAACTCTCCGACCATTTGTATTATTTATAAATATAGGAGGGATAACTTGATATGCTGACCGTTCAGGAAATACAAGCCATGAGATTTGAAAAAGCGGTCTTTGGCGGTTATGATATGAAAAGCGTAGATGAGTTTGTAGAACAGATAACAGAAACAATAGCGGCTATTCAAAAAGAAAATGCAGCACTTAAATCTAAAATGAAGGTGCTTGTTGATAAAATAGAAGAATATCGCAGCGTTGAGGACGGCATGCGTCGTGCTCTTGTTTCTGCTCAGAATATAGCTCAGGAAACACTAGAAAAATCAAAAACAGAGGCTGAACAGTTGCTTACTACTGCTAGAACAGAGGCTGAAACCCGTATTGAAAATTATCGTATTCAAATAGCAAGTCAAAGCAAACGTCTTGAAGAGGCTAAAGCTAAAAATGCGGAGTTTGTAGCTCAACTTTCTGCTGTTTATGAGGAACAACTTAAATCACTTATGGCTTTATCTGCATCAGATATTTTAGTAGAAGAAAGTGCTGGTGCTTATCCAACTGAGCCTATAAGTATGAATACTGAACCTATAAACATGGACGAGCAAAATTACGTTGACCCTAAATATGATGATTATGTTCAAAATGACAATAACGATGATAAAGAAGACGAAAAACTTGAGGATACTCAGCGTTTTACACAGCAAGACCGAAAAAATTTAGCAAAGAACGCTAAGAAAGATGGTCGTTTTAAAATAATGGAAGTTCCGCTTGCAAGTAGTGAGCAGGCTGAAAATTAATAATTTTTTTACATAGAAACCATGAAAGGAATGAAACGGTACAATGCCGCAGGATTACAATGCAACAATTAACCTGCCTAAAACGGATTTTCCAATGCGTGCAGGTCTTCCTAAGCGTGAACCAGCTTTTCTTGAGGGCTGGGAGCAAGGAGAAAACAAACTTTACCATGATGTAATGAAAAAGAATGAGGGCAAACCTCTATTCGTTCTGCATGATGGCCCTCCATATGCAAATGGTAACTTACACATGGGTCATGCACTTAATAAGGTTTTAAAAGACTTTATTGTGCGTTATAAAAATATGGCAGGTTTTAAAGCTCCATATATTCCAGGTTGGGATACTCATGGTCTGCCAATCGAACGTCAAGCTATTAAGGCTTATGGCATGGACAGAGACAAAGTTTCTGTAAGCGAATTTCGTAAAAAGTGTGAAGAATTCGCTCGTAAGCATGTAGACACTCAAAGAGAACAGTTCAAGCGTCTGGGTGTTTTAGGTGAATGGGAGCGTCCTTATCTCACCTTAACACATGATTTCGAGGCTAAGCAAATTGAAATCTTTGGCGAGATGGCTAAAAAGGGTTATATCTATAAGGGATTAAAACCTGTTTACTGGTGTCCACATGATGAAACTGCTCTTGCTGAAGCTGAAATTGAATATCAAGATAAAAAGTGTTCATCTATTTTCGTTAAATTCGCTGTTACTGATGATAAGGGTGTTATCTCTAAGGCTATTGGTACAACCGAAAATGTATATTTTGTAATTTGGACAACCACTACTTGGACACTTCCAGGCAACCTTGCAATCTCTGTAAATCCATTCTTTGAATATGATTTTGTTAAAGTTCCAAATGGTGAGATTTATGTGCTTGCTAAAGAACTAACAAAGTCTGTTATGAATAGTGCAGGCATTGAAAGCTGGGAAGTTCTAGGAACTGTTTTAGGTTCTGACCTTGAAATGATTAAGACCAAACACCCAATTATGGAGCGTGAAAGCGTTGTTATCTGTGGTGAGCATGTAACATTAGACGCTGGTACTGGTTGTGTACACACAGCTCCTGGTTTTGGTGCGGAAGACTTCACCGTATGTCAGAAATATAAAATTGATATTATTGTTCCTGTTGATGGCAAGGGTTATGCAACTGAAGAAGCAGGCAAATATGCTGGTATGTACTATGAAAAGACAACACCAGTTATTCTTGATGACCTAAAGGCTTGTAATGCTCTGCTTGCTATTGAGGAGATTGAACATAGTTATCCACATTGTTGGCGTTGTAAAAATCCAATTATCTTCCGTGCTACTGAACAGTGGTTCTGTTCTGTTGATGCTCTTAAAGAAGATGCTGTTAAAGCTTGTCATAATATCACTTGGCTTCCAGCTTGGGGCGAGGAACGTATGACATCTATGATTCAAGAACGTTCTGACTGGTGTATTTCTCGTCAACGTATTTGGGGTGTTCCAATTCCAATCTTTATCTGTAAGGATTGTGGAAAGCCACTTGTAAATGAACAGACAATTCAAATCGTTTCTAAGCTGTTTAAAGAACATGGTTCTAACTGCTGGTTTGAAATGGACGCTTCTGAAATGCTTCCAAAAGATATTAAGTGTGAATGTGGTTGCAGTGACTTTGACAAAGAAACTGATACTATGGACGTTTGGTTTGACTCTGGTTCTAGCTGGGCGGCTGTTATCGGTGAACGTGAGGGTCAACCAATTCCAGTTGATGTTTATCTTGAGGGTAATGACCAATACCGTGGCTGGTTCCAGTCATCTATGCTGACTGCTATTGCTACAAAGGGCATTGCTCCATATAAGACTGTTATCACTCATGGTATGATTGTAGATGAAGAACGTCAAAAGATGTCCAAATCTGCGGGCAATGGCATCAGTCCTCAAGAATTAACTGAACAATATGGTGCAGATATTCTCCGTCTATGGGTTGCATCTGCTGATTATCGTCAGGATATGCGTATCTCTAAGGATATGTTTAAACATCTGTCACAGAACTATCTGAAAGTCCGCAATACTGCTCGTTATATCCTTGGCAATCTTCAAGGCTTTGAATTAAATGAACTTGTGCCTTATGAAAAACTGCCAGAGCTTGATAAATGGGCTCTTATGAAACTCAATGACCTTGTAACTCGTGTTCGTAAGGGTTATGATGCTTATGAATTCCATACTGTTATGCATGCAATTCATAATTTCTGTGTTGTTGATATGTCGAACTTCTATCTTGATGTTATTAAGGATAGATTATATTGTGATGCTAAGGATAGCCTTAGCCGTCTTGCAGCTCAGACAACTATTTATCATATCTTAAATGCACTTGTTCGTATGATTGCCCCAATCCTTTGCTTTACTGCTGATGAAATTTGGAAAGCAATGCCACATGCTGAGGGCGATGACATTGGTAATATCATGTTAAATGATATGGCTGATGCTTGTGCTAAATATGATATGGACGAGGCTACAAGAGAAAAATGGAACCGTCTATCTGAACTGCGTGATGAGGTCAACAAGGCTCTTGAAAATGCAAGAAATGAAAAGGTAATTGGCAAGCCACTGGAAGCTTGGGTTACTGTTAATGCAAGTAAGACAACTGCTGATTTCTTGAATAACTGTGGTTTAACTATGGACGAACTTGCAGCACTTTCTGTTGTTTCTAAACTGCGTGTTGTTTACAATGCAGAGCTTGATGACTCAGAAAATGATATCTCTATTGATATTGAACGTGCTTCTGGTGATAAGTGTGAACGTTGCTGGATGTATGTTGACTCTATCGGTAAGAATGAAAAACACCCAACTCTTTGCGGTCGTTGTGCAGAGGTTGTTGGCTAAAATAATAAAGGGACAGTCATTTCAGATTGTCCCTTTTTTAAGTAAAGAGGTGAAAAAATGCTGATATTAAGCATAATATCTATTATTTTACTTGTTGGACTAGACCAATTTGTTAAATACCTTACGGTAACACATTTAATAAATCAGCCTATTGTTTTAATTGAAAATGTTTTTGAGCTTACCTATGTTGAAAATAAAGGTGCAGCGTGGTCAATACTAGAAAATCAAATCTGGTTTTTTATTTTAATAACCGTTGTCATTTTAGCTCTTATAGTATACGCTTTTTATAAAAAAATGATTTATACAAAGCTTGGTAAATTTTCACTTGTTTTGATATGTGCGGGTGCAATAGGAAATTTTATTGACAGAATAACACATGGTTATGTTATTGATATGTTTAGTTTTAAGCTTATAAACTTTCCAGTTTTTAATGTAGCTGATGTTTGCATTGTTTGCGGTGGAATATTATTTGTTTATTATATGCTGTTTGAGCATGATAAATTTGCAGAAAAGGCAGGGAAAAAATGAGCGAAATAATAATTAAAGCACAAGAACAAGATACTGGTAAACGTGTGGATAAATTTTTATCTGAACAACTTGAAGAAATGACCAGAAATGCTGTGCAAAATCTGCTTGCAGAAGAAAAAATATTGATAAATAATAAACCAGTTAAGAAAAACTATAAGTTAAATGGTTTAGAAGAATTTACAGTATTACTTCCAGAGCCTAAAGAGGTTGAAATAGTTCCTGAAAATATACCTATTGATATTGTTTATGAAGATGATGATATTATAGTTGTAAATAAAGCTAGGGGAATGGTAGTGCACCCTGCGGTTGGAAACTGGTCAGGTACACTTGTAAATGCTCTTATGTACCATTGTGGTGAACGCCTTTCAGGTATAAACGGTGAGATTAGACCAGGAATAGTTCATAGAATAGATAAGGATACAAGTGGTTTACTTGTTGTAGCTAAAAATGATTTTGCTCATCAACATTTATCTGAGCAAATCGCACGTCATGCAGTAGAGCGTGAATATGAAGCTGTACTTTGTGGCAATATAAGGGAGGACAGCGAAACAATAAATCAACCGATTGCAAGGCATAAAACCGACCGAAAAAAAATGGCAGTAAGTGCAGATGGCAGAAATGCTGTTACACATTATAAGGTTTTAGCACGTTATAACGGCTATACACATGTAGGGTTTTGGCTTGAAACAGGTAGAACACATCAAATTCGTGTACATTCGGCTTTTATTGGTCACCCAATAGTTGGGGATATGGTTTATGGTATGAAAAAAGACCGTTTTTCAAGTTTAAACGGTCAATGTCTTCATGCAAAAAAACTGCGTTTAGTTCACCCAAGAACAGGTAAGGAAATGGAATTTGTTGCACCAAGACCAGAATATTTCACCGAGGTTTTAAAAAAAATAGGTGCAAATAATAACTAAATATTATTAAAACGGCATGAGTAAAAATCTTATGTCGTTTTTTATTTTTAGGTGACAATATCACAGAACAATATATTTTTAGCTGTTATAATAAAGCCATAAATTAAAGCTAAGGAGGACAATATAATGTCTGTTATCAATATTACAAAAAATAATTTTTCTGAGGAAGTTTTAAACTCTGATAAGCCAGTATTACTGGATTTCTGGGCAAGCTGGTGTGGTCCATGCCGTATGGTTTCACCAATCATTGATGAAATCGCTGATGAAAGAAGTGATATTAAGGTTGGTAAAATCAATGTAGATGAGCAGCAAGAACTTGCAGCTAAATTTAATGTTATGAGCATTCCAACTCTTGTTGTTATTAAAGATGGAAAAATTGTAAATCAAGCAATGGGTGCAAGACCTAAGGCACAAATTTTAGATATGATTTAAACGCTTAATTGTTTTAGTTTTTCTAAATTTAAAATTTCTACTGTTCCACGGTTTAGTTTTACAATACCCTCATTTTGAAAATATCTAAGCATACGGGTTACAACTTCTCTTGCAGAACCTAAATGGTTTGCTATAATTTCATGTGTGATTTTTAAACTTGTTGTATTTTCAAGTGAAACTTCTTCTAAAAGAAATGCGGCAAGTCTTTTATCTAAACTTTTCCACATAATTTGTTCTATAAGCCACATAACTTCGGAAAATCTGCTTGCCATAAGCTCGTTTGTGTAATTTGCAACAGCGATTGAATTTTGCATTAGGTTTTTATAAACATCGGGTGGAATTACCCAAACTTCTGAGTCCTTTTCAGATATAATATTTACTGTGAATTGCAAACTGTTCATAATGCAAGAGGCGGAAAATAAACATATATCACCATCTAGTAACCTATAAAGCGTTACTTCTCTACCCTCATCGGATAATATATAAGCCCTAAGCTGACCAGATTTTATAATTAAAAGTCCCGTGCAGTCAAGACCATTATAAACAACAGTACCTTTTTTAATATATCTATGTATTGCAGAATTTAAAATTTTATTCTGCTGTTCTGATGTGAGTTTATCCCAAATGGGAAAACATTCTTTAAGATTCATTATAAATTCACCCCTTTTGTACAGATAGTATATTTTAGATTGTAATATATGTCAAGTTTTATTGACATATGTGATAAATAGCGTATAATGAAGTTATAAAATTATATGGAGATGGATAAAATGAAAGTAGCTGTGACATATGAAGATGGTCAAATCTTCCAGCATTTTGGCCATACCAAAAAATTTAAAATATATGATGTGAAAGACGGAAAAATTGTTTCAGCTGAAGTTGTAGATACAAATGGTATTGGTCATGGTGCATTGGCTGGTGTATTAAAAAATTTAGAGGTAGATACTCTTATATGTGGCGGCATTGGTGGCGGTGCACAAACAGCACTTGCAGAGGCTGGCATAAAGTTATATGGTGGAGTTTCAGGCGATGCCGATACAGCAGTTAATGATTTTCTATGCGGTAATCTAGGTTTTGACCCAGATGTTAAATGTAGTCATCATGGTGAACATCATCACCATCAGGGTAGCTGTGGAGAACATGGCTGTCATTAAATAAAAATTTTTTAGGAGGAAATTTAAATGAAGTTTTATATTTGTCGTCATTGTGGCAATCTAGTTCATATGGTTAAGGACGTTGGAGTTCCTATTGTTTGCTGTGGTCAAAAGATGGAGGAACTAAAAGCAAACACTGTTGAAGCAAGTGGTGAAAAACATATTCCAGTTGTAAAATTTGAAAATGGCACTGTAAATGTGAATGTGGGTTCAGTAGACCACCCAATGCTTGCAGAACATTATATAGAGTGGATAGCTCTGGAAACAGAAAAAGGAAGTCAGATTGTATACCTGAAACCAGAAGAAAAGCCAAACGCATCTTTCTGTGTTTGTGAAGATAAGCCTATTGCAGTTTATGCTTATTGCAATCTACATGGTCTATGGAAAACTGAAATCTAATAACATAAAGCCTGTCTGTAAACTCAGATGGGCTTTAATTATAAAAACGATAAAGCTGTAAAGATATTGTAAATAAATATCAAAATCATAAAAAAGTATCATCAAATCAATTGACTTTATCGTGCTAAAGATTTATAATAAATATAAATTCAGGATGAGACGACATTTACAATCTGTTCGTTATATCTTTGTTGGGTTGTCAGCATGGTTGGTATCGTGGCAGAAAGTGAGGAGTAACTATGGTACGTTCAGTCACGCAAAGAAAAATCCAAGAAAATTATCAGGAATCCCAAGAAAGAATGGTAGTATCTTTACTTAATCAGGTAGGTAACGGCTACACAGCTGCAAGACTACAAATTACATTGCAGCATATTCATCTAATGCCTCAGACAAAGAAGGCTGTAATTAGCTTTGGCGATATTTTTTAAATTATCATAAATTAGGCAAGAATTCTAAATTGAGTTCTTGCTTTTTTTATTTATATCTGCTATCATAATTGACAGATGTCAAGACATATGATAGGGAGGTTTTTTAATTGTCAAAAATCAAAGAGTTTTTAAAAAGAAAAAATATCGAAATATCAGCAAAAAGATATGGTGTGGACGCATTGGGTGCTATGGCACAAGGTTTATTTGCATCGCTGTTAATAGGAACAATAGTTGGCACTTTAGGAACACAGCTTTCAATAGAGGCTTTTGTAACAGTTGGAAACTTTGCAAAAGAAACTCATGTCGTCGGTGCAGCAATGGCTTGTGCAATTGGTTGGGCTTTGCAATGTCCGCCACTTGTGTTATTTTCACTTATAACAGTTGGTGCAGCAACAAATGAGTTAGGAGGTGCAGGCGGTCCTCTTGCGGTTTTAATTATAACTGTTATTGCCGCAGAACTAGGCAAAGCTGTTTCAAAAGAAACTAAAATTGATATTCTAGTGACACCATTTGTAACTATATTTGCAGGCTCAATGCTTGCGGTTTTATTTGCACCTGCTATTGGTGCAGCCGCATCATCACTTGGCAATATTATTATTTGGGCAACCGATTTACAGCCGTTTGTAATGGGTATTTTAATTTCCGTTTTGGTTGGTATAGCTTTAACACTCCCTATTTCCTCAGCCGCTATATGTGCCGCTTTAGGACTTACAGGGCTTGCAGGTGGTGCAGCGGTTGCAGGTTGTTCTGCTCAAATGATAGGCTTTGCAGTTATGAGCTTTAAAGAAAACGGTGTTAGCGGTTTGATATCTCAAGGTATAGGAACATCTATGTTACAAATGCCTAACATTGTACGTAATCCAAAAATATGGATACCACCAACACTAGCTTCAGCAATAACAGGTCCTATTGCAACTTGTATTTTTAAATTACAAATGAATGGTGCTCCAGTATCATCTGGAATGGGTACTTGTGGTTTAGTCGGTCAAATAGGCGTTTATACTGGTTGGCTTGCTCCTACAAATGGGGCAGCAGCAATAACACCAAACATACAAAGCTGGTTAGGGCTAATACTTATAAGCTTTATTTTACCTGCTATTTTATCAACTGCATTTTGCATAGTGCTTAGAAAAATAGGCTGGATAAAAGAAAATGATTTAAAACTTGACACATAACAAAGAATGATAAAAATTAAACAAACAATGATAAAAAATAGACAAAGATTGCGAAAAAAGTTGATTTTTTAGAATTTTTTTGAGTTTTTCACTTGAGAATTGATTGCAAACGGGTGTATAATAAATTGTATCTTATTTAAGATAAGAAAAGGAGTAATACCAATGTTTGAAAATCTGGTGGCAACATTAAAAGAAAACCGTCGTAAAATCGTTTTCACAGAAGGCTCAGATGCTCGTATTCTTGAAGCCGCAACTCGTCTGAAAAAAGATGATATAATGGACTCTATCCTTGTTGGTAACGTTGA
>CALWUO010000006.1 GCA_944384745.1 uncultured Butyricicoccus sp. | reverse complement strand
CACAGTAGTTAAGCTCGTTTACGGTGACAATACTTGGCTGGCGACGGCCTGGGAAGATAACTCAACGCCTACACAAAGCAGCAACTTTAGTTGTTGCTTTTTTTTATATTCTAAAAAGTATCCCCAAAGTTAAACTTTGGGGATTTTATTAGTTTTGGATTAAGTTTTTTAATGTTTGACACAATATATTAAAATCAATAGGCTTGGATATATGAGCATTCATACCAGCTTCAGTAGTTTTTGCAATATCTTCAGCAAAAGCATTGGCTGTTACGGCAATAATAGGTATAACTTTTGCATCATTGCGGTTTAATTTTCTAATTTCTTTTGTAGCTTCGCATCCATCAATTTCAGGCATAAGCATATCCATAAGTATAGCATCAAAGAAATTTTCACTATGACTTTTAAATATTTCTATTGCTTGTCTGCCATTTATTGCAGGAAATACTTCCATACCTTCCATTTTTAAAATTTCGGTTGCAATTTCCATGTTGATTTCATTATCTTCTGCTAATAATATTTTTTTGCCTACAAGACTTATATCATTATTTTGTTTATTGAAATCATTTGAAGTTTCTTTAATGTTATTTTCTTGTTTTACAGCAGGTTTAAGGGGCAGTGTAACTGTAAATGTGCTACCCAAACCAAGTTCACTTGTAACCGATATATCTCCGCCCATTTGTTGTACAAGTCTTTTTACAATAGGCATACCAAGACCAGTTCCAGCTATATTTTTAGAGCTAAATCTTATTTCCCTTGCATATGAGTCAAATATATGTGAAATAAATTCTTTTGATATACCTATACCAGTATCAGATACTATAATCTTATAATAAACTTGCTGGTCTTGATTGTATTCTTTTAATAATATTGATATTTTATCACCATTTTCTGTATATTTGAAAGCATTTGAAAGTAGATTATTAACAATTTGAATTATTCTACCCGCATCACCTATAACTATTTGATGTTTGATGTCAAATTCAATATTAAATATTTTATTATCTTTTTTGGCGATATCAGAAAATGTTTCTGCACAACCTTTAACACATTCTTTTAAATCTATTATTTCATTAGAAATAGAAATATTTGTACGCTCAGGACGTGATATTTCAAGTAAATCATTTATTAAAGTTAATAACTGATTGCTGGAAAATTTAATCTTTTTGATATATTCTAAAACTTTATCAGTATCAGATATATTATCCTCAATTAAATTAGATAGGTTTAATATAATATTTAATGTGGTTCGCATATCATGTGACATACTGCTAAAAAACATAGATTTAGATTGTTCATTTTGTTTTGCGGATTCAAGAGCAGATTCAATAAGTTGTACATGTTGTAACTGATTTTTCTTTTCCTCATCTACTTCTCTAAAACATAATACAACTTCATTTGGCATAATATTTTTATCAACCAACATACGAACATGTACCCATTTAAAGACATCACCAAATTTTCTTAAATAATAGCCGCCATAATATTTTGTATTTTTATCTACTAATTTAATTATATTATCCAGACAAAAACTCTCTTTAAAATCATTATGTGTGCTTTTATCCACTAATGTTCCTAGAATATCCAAAAGATTTTGATAATCTCCTGTTGGTTGCATCAAATTTACAACATCTGGTGCAATTTTTATTGCCTCGTATGTACCATCTTTATAATTAACTCTATGTATTGCATAATAAGAATCACCTAGAACTTGAACTGTATCAGTAATATGTGATATTTTATGATACATATTGCGGTCTCTTAAAGTCATAAATATTATTATTATAAAAAATATACCAAAAACAAAGCTTAATGAAATTACGAACCTATGCAAATTACTTAAAATAGTATCTAAGGGAATAGTAAGAATACAAATCCAACCATTAGACATTTTATGTGTATAAATTTTTTGTATAGTACCATTTAAATCTTTAATATTATCTTTATCATTATTATTTATATGATTAAATAATTGATTACAATACCCTTGAACTTGTATATATGAATATTCATCACTAGATGAATAATATATAAGGTTACCAGATTTATCACACAAAAAATATGAACTTCCAGTCGGCAAATCAGTTTTATTTGAATATGTGCGATAATTATTTATAAAAATATCAAATACCAGAATATTATCCGAATTTTCACATTTTTTAGATATTGTAAATACATATTCATCAGTTATTGAATCTTTATAAATATCAGTAAAAACTATTTTACCATCAGCTTTAATAGTATCTTTGTACCATTTTTTTGAGAAATAATCATAATCATCAATTAAAATATCTGGATTAGACGATATTATATTATTATTTACAATGGCATACAAATTTATATGAGGATTATTTAGTGTTTCTGACATATTTTCAAATAAATCTGATAAAATAATATTTATTTCATCTGTATTAGCACCGTCTTGTATTTTTTTGTCTATTGACTCAGTTCCTAATTTAACAAATGTTTCATAAATATTTATATTGTTTTGCTCTTCTGTTGCATAATTCCAAACAAGATAATTGCCTAAAGACTCCGCATTAAAAAGTAGTTTATACCTTACTAATAAAATACTGAATACAGCTAAAATCGCAAATACCACTAAAATAATACGATTTAAACGCATATTAAATAATACTAATTTTCTGTATTGTTTCAATCTATGTTACCCCATAAATATTTTATATTTCGTCTATCAATATTTTAAGAGGCTCATAAGAAGCTTTTATAAGTTCATACATTTGATAAGAAATAGTATTATTTATTTCACTGGATAAACTGTTTAATATGCGGTCCAATGTTCTTGATTCATCTTTAAATCTTTCAGCATAGAAATAAAATCTAAGAGCAGCTCTTACAAATTGAGCACTTATAGGTATATTAGAGATATCTGTTTGAGGATAGCCAGAACCATCAAAGTTTTTATGGTGCCAATATGCTATTTCAGCACAATATTTATAAAATTTATTATTTACTTGATTAGCAATAAAAAAGTCACGACCTATATCTATATGTTTAGCATATATATCAGAGAAATTGCCATCGAAATCCGATTGAATAGAATTATCAGGTATACCAAGCCTTCCTATATCATAGAAAGTAGCTGCATAAGCAATCATTTCAGCGTCTAATTCATCAATTAAACATTCAGAAGTTTTTAAATATGAATTTGTAAGTATATTTGTTATTTTACGTATTGTTATACATTCAGATATTGATATCACATTTCGTATTTTGCAAAGAGCCTGAATTTTATCTAAAGTTTGCTTTGATAAATTTTTTATATCATCTAATGTAAATTCAATTTTAATCTTTTTGTCTTCTTGCAGTGCTTGTTCTCCAGTACAATATTCATCTTCAGACCATTTGGTTTTTAAAACATTAAATATACGTTCTGTTACCGAATGTGGGTCAACTGGTTTTACAAGGAAATCTGTTGCACCATTTTTAATAGCTTCTTTTACATAATCTTCGTTTGCATCTGAGGTTATAAGCACAATAGGTATCTTTTCAAGTGATTTATGACCTTGTATATGCTGTAACACACTAAAACCAGCACCAGTTTTACCTAAACAAATATCAAGTAGTATAATAGCAACTGATGATTCATTTTCATGTAAATAGCTTATAGCTTTTGGTGTATTTGAAAAGCATTTAACTTTAAGAACTTCTTTAAATATTTCATTTAAGATAGCTAAATCAAGTTCATTATCATCTATAATAAGTAAGGTATTTCTCATTTTTATCCTCCTTAATTATATTTTGCTAATAATTCAGTTATCAGTTGACTTTCTGTTTTAGCTTCTTCCAAGATAGAATATAGTTTTTTCTTATGAAGAAATTTTGATGCTCTAAATTCAACTAAAATAGCTTGAGCACAATCAGCAATTTTATTTACTCCCAAATTGCCAGAATTGCTTTTTAAATTATGAACAAGCATATAAAATTCTTCTTCATTTTCGCTATCTAAATATTTAAACATTTCATCAAATTTCATACATTCAGGTAATTTTAGCATAAATTTAATAAATAAATCTTCATTACCCATAAAACGAGAGATAGCCTTATCAGTATCAACGTCATACTGTTTAAGTTGTTCTATAAAAAATTGTGTATTCATATTATTGACCTCGATTACAAAATAAGTATACAAGGTAATTATACATTATATATAAATAAAAATCTATATATAATAAAAAACAGAGCAATATAACATTACTCTGTTCAAAATTTGAAGACTTACAATAAACTTTTTAGTGCAGAAAATAATTTATTCATCTCATCATCTGTACCTATTGTAATTCTAAGATAATTATCTATTCTTGGGATTTTAAAATATCTTATAAATATATCTTGGTTTTTAAGCTTTTCAAAAATATCTATGGCTTTTGCAGACTTATGTGTTGCTAGCACAAAGTTTGCCATGCTTGGAACAACATTAAAACCTAGATTTTCTAAAGCTTGCACAGTTCTTTCACGGGTATTTATTATTTTATTGCATGTGTCTTTAAAATATTTATCATCAGCAAGTGAAGCAGAAGCCGCTGAAATGGTTACACTATCCATAGTGTATGAGTTATAGGAGTTTTTAACTGCATCTAAAACAGAAATAAGTTCAGCACTTGCAAAAGCATAACCAACACGAAGCCCTGCAAGAGAGCGTGACTTGCTCATAGTTTGGACAATAACAAGATTTTCATATTTATCTAGCAAAGAAATTGCACTTTTGCCGCCAAAATCAATATAAGCTTCATCAATTATAACTATACAATCTTGATTATTATTTAAAATCTTTTCTATAAAATCAAGGTTTTCATAAATGCCAGTTGGTGCATTAGGGTTAGGCAGTATTACACCACCGTTTTCCTCTTTATAATCATCAGGATTTATGCGGAAATTTTCATCAAGAGGGATATTTTTATAAGGAGTTCTAAAAAGAGAACACCAAACAGGATAGAAAGAATAAGTAAGGTCTGGAAACAAAATAGGTTTATCAGAACAGAAAAACGCTTGAAAACAAAGAGCCAAAACATCATCAGAACCATTGCCCATAAAAATCTGGTTTTCATTTACATTATATGTTTTAGCAAGAGCATTTTTAAGTTCAAACGCATCAGAAGCAGGATATTTTCTAAGGTTGTCAGTATTGAAAGCAGATAAAACCTCTTTTACTTTAGGGGAAGGAGGATAAGGGTTTTCGTTTGCATTTAATTTTATAATATTAGGATTTTTTGATTGCTCGCCAGCGACATAAGGTTGTATTTTTCTAAGTTTATCTGACCATGGCTTATACATTATATTCACCTCAAAGATAAAGTTTTTATTTTTAATATATTAACATGTTAAAGTAAAAACGTCAAGCACATTTAATTTTATTTGTGATATAATCTAAATACAAAATAATTAAAAGGGGATTTATAAATGTATAAACCTTTAGCGGAAAGAATAAGACCAAAAACATTAAATGATGTTGTAGGTCAAAATCATTTACTTGGTGAAAATGGAATTTTAAAACGTATTATAGATAATGGTCAAATTCCTAATATGATTTTTTATGGTCCATCAGGAGTTGGAAAAACCACAATTGCTTCTATAATCGCTAAACAAACGGATAGAAAACTTTATAAATTAAATGCAACAACCGCATCTATTGGAGATATAAAACAGATTATAGATGAACTTGATACTTTTTTAACTCCAAATGGTGCGTTAATCTATCTTGATGAAATACAATATTTTAATAAAAAACAACAACAAAGCCTATTAGAATTTATAGAAGATGGTAGAATTACGCTTATAGCTTCTACAACAGAAAACCCATATTTTTATGTATATAATGCGATTTTAAGCAGATGTACAGTTTTTGAGTTTAAACCAGTTACAGCAGATGAAGTAAAAAAAGCTGTAAAACGTGCTTTTCAAGAAATAGCAGATAATATAAAATACAGTGATGAAGTTATAAATATAATTGCATATGGTTGTGGAGGAGATGTTAGAAAGGCTTTAAACGCAGTAGAATTTCTGGTTAGCAGTGCCAAAGATGAAATAACTGCACAAGATGCAAAAGCTGTTTCACAGCGTTCTAATATGCGATATGATAGAGATGGTGACTCACACTATGATATATTATCAGCGTTTCAAAAATCGGTTAGGGGTTCAGATGTAGATGCAGCACTTCATTATCTTGCTAGGCTTATTGAAGCGGGGGATATAATCTCAGCTTCAAGACGTATGCTAGTTATGGCAAGTGAAGATATAGGTTTAGCTTATCCACAAGCCATTAGTATTGTAAAATCGTGTATAGACTCAGCCTTTCAGTTGGGCTTGCCAGAGGCTCGTATACCACTTGCACAGGCTGTTATACTGCTTGCAACAGCCCCTAAATCAAATTCAGCTGTTTGTGCAATAGATGCCGCTTTAGCTGATATAAAACAGGGTAAAACGGGGGATATACCTCAACATTTAAAAGATTGTCATTATGAGGGTGCAAAAAAACTCGGCAGAGGCTTAACTTATAAATATCCGCATGATTATAAATATCACTGGATAGAACAACAGTATTTACCAGATGAACTAATAGGCATTAAATATTATGAATATGGACAAAATAAAAATGAACAAGCTGCCTTTAATTATTGGCAAAAAATAAAATCCGCCAACTTGACGGATTTGTAAAAACTTAATCTTCTATAAAATTGGTTGCAATATATTTATTATCGCAACATTCAGGAGAATAAACCCATTTATCTATATGACCACTTTTAATAAAATAGTTAAATTTGGAATGGGTTTTTGGCAGTTTATCTATAATATTAAGTTTAATTTTCATTCTCTCAGGTATAATTGATTTTATATAGACTGAAACACAGTCGCCCTCATTAAGTCCTGCTTTTCTCTCTGAAAGACCAGATAAATTAGGTGCAAGTTCTATAAAAATTCCATAAGGTTCTATACTTCTGACAATGCCTCTTACGGTTTCACCAGCGTCAAACAAACTTGCGTTTTGTTCCCATGTTCCAAGTAATTCTCTATGTGTTAAATGTACTCTTTTTGTTTCTTTATCAGTATATAAAACGGCTGCATATATCATTTGACCGCATTCAAAACGCTCTGATGGGTGAGTTATTCTTGAAACAGATATATTTTCTATACCTATAAAGGATACCACACCACAGCCAATATCAACAAAAGCACCAAAAGGTTCTAAGTGGGTGACACAAGCGGGAATTATATCACCCGACTTTAGATTGTTAAGCATATAATCAAGAGCTTGTTCTTGTGCCAATCTACGTGATAAAATAACTTTATCTGGTAAAATATCGGTTACAATAAAACATACAGGCTTGCCAACTCGTGATAAAATCGCTATATCTCGAGTTTTACCGCTTGAAATTCCGCTTGCACATTCTTCTCTAGGTATAATTCCTTTTTTGCCATTTATATCTACAATTAGATTGTGCTCAGTATCACAGGATATTGCAATACCTTCTAAAATTAAACCTTGCTCTTTTGCTGTTTGCAGGTCAATATTATCATTGTTTCGTTTTACTCCTTCAGGCATATATGTATTCATATTTACCAAACCTCCTTGAGATTTTTTATATCATGATGATTTATATATATGCAGCAAATTCCATAATCTTTACAAAAATAAAATTATTATGCTATACTTTAGTATATAAAATAAATGTGGAGTAAAAAACGAGGTGAGATAAATGGATATTAGAGTTGGTGATAAACTGACTATGAAAAAATCACACCCTTGTGGCGGCAAACAATGGCTAGTGCTTAGAACAGGTATGGACTTTAAATTAAAATGTCAAACATGTGGTAGAGAAGTCATGATTGCACGTTCAAAAGCCGAAAAAAATATTAAATCTATCGAAAGGGAGGACTTGCAATGTTAGTAGATGGCAAACAAATGCACATTCAAATTACAAAAGGTGAAATAGGCGGTTATGTTATTTTACCAGGTGACCCTGCTAGATGTGAAAAAATAGCAAAATTATTTGATGAACCTAGAAAACTTTCATCTAATAGAGAATATACACTTTACACAGGTTATTTAAATGGTGTGCAAGTTGGAGTATGTTCAACAGGCATAGGCGGCCCTTCCGCAGCTATTGCACTTGAAGAGCTTGTGGAGTGTGGAGCACATACTTTTATTAGAGTGGGTACATCAGGCGGTATGCAAGATAATGTTTTAGCGGGTGATATCTGCATTGCTACTGCTTCAATTCGTCAAGATGGCACAAGTAAAGAGTATTTACCTATTGAATTTCCAGCGGTTGCCGATTTTGATGTAACACTTGCTCTTAGAGATGCAGCACAAAAACTCGGTTATAGATATCATACAGGTGTTATACAGTCAAAAGATAGTTTTTATGGTGAGCTTAGACCAAAAGTTCAAGCAATAGCAGATGAACTAGAAATGAAGTGGAAAGCATGGAAAGCAGGCGGAGCTTTAACAAGTGAAATGGAAGCAGCCGCACTGTTTACCGTTTCAGCGGTTTTAAAAGTTAGATGTGGTGCGGTTTTAAATGTGCTTTGGAATGCTGATAATGATAAAGCAGATACTATTGCAGAAGATGCAACAGAAAGAGGAGTTAAAACTGCGGTTGAAGCAATAAAATTGCTTATAGAACGTGACAAATAATAAAATCGGGGTGGGAATAAAAATTTCCTTGCCCCGTTTATTTTGGAAAGGAAAAAACTTTTATGGAAAAAGAACAACAATCAGAACTTGGCACAAAACCAGTAGGTAAATTATTGTTTAAACTTGCTGTACCTTGTATTTGTGCACAGCTTGTCAATATGCTTTATAATATTGTTGATAGAATTTTTATCGGTAATATACCTAATATCGGTTCTGATGCACTTACTGGTGTAGGTGTAACATTTCCTGTTATTATGTTAATATCAGCATTTAGTGCTTTAATTGGTATGGGTGGCGGCCCTAGAGCTTCAATAGCTATGGGTGAAAATAGAAATGATGATGCAGAAAAAATATTAACTAACTGTTTTGTCGCTCTTATTGCGATAGCTTTAGCGTTAACAGTGTTTTTTAGTGTGTTTAATGAGCCACTTTTATTGAAATTTGGTGCAGATGCAGATACAATTAGCTATGCAAGTGATTATTTAAGCATATATGTATTAGGTACAGTATTTGTTCAAATCTCGCTTGGTATGAATGGTTTTATAACCGCACAAGGTAAAGCAGGTTATGCGATGGCTACAGTTTGCATAGGTGCAATAATAAATATTATTTTAGACCCTATTTTAATTTTAGGTTTTAATATGGGTGTAAAAGGTGCAGCTATTGCCACAGTTTGCTCACAAATGGTTTCAGCTATTTGGGTGCTTATATTTTTTAATTCCAAGCATACAAATTTACATTTAAGAAAGAAGTATGCTAAAATACAGCCTAAAGTTCTTATGCCATGTATTGCTTTAGGTCTATCACCTTTTGTAATGCAAAGCACAGAAAGTTTGCTTTCAGTGACATTTAATGTTTCACTTTTAAAATATGGTGGTAAAACCGCAGTAGGAGCTATGACTATTATCACAAGCCTTAATCAGATTTTATCACTTCCGCTTATGGGATTATCACAAGGCGGTCAACCTATTTTGGGTTATAATTATGGTGCTTGTAACACACAAAGAATGAAAAAAATAGTTAGACTTACAGCTATAACAGCAATTACTTTTTCTACTTTGTTCTGGATTGCAACGCTTATAATTCCTCATCAACTGGTTAGTTTATTTAATTCGGAAGATGCCGCACTTATAGAAAAAACTGTATGGGCAATGAAAATTTATTTTGCAGTAGGTTTTGTTTTTGGTGTGCAAAATACATTTCAACAGAGTTTTGTTGCACTTGGAGAGGCAAAAATTTCATTGTTTTTAGCTCTTTTAAGAAAAATAATTCTTTTAATACCGCTTATTTTAATTTTGCCTAATTTCTTTGAAGATAAAGTATTTGCGGTATTTTTAGCTGAGCCAATAGCCGATTTTATAGCAGCAACAACGACAACCACATTTTTTATTATTAGATTTAAACAAATTTTAAAACAAACAGAACAAAAGAGACAACTTAGGAGTAAAAACGGGGAATGAAAAAAATAATTGCATGGTTAAGACAAGAAGCATTGCTTGTTATATCATGGGTGCTTGCTATAATTTCAATGTTTTTTGTAAAACCAGATAAACTTTATGGGGAATATATAGATTGGCATACAATAGGTTTACTATTTTCACTTATGGCAGTTATGGCAGGGCTGGAAAAACTAGGCTTTTTTAGAAGTCTTGGTGAATGTATGTTGCTCAGAGTTAAAAATAAACGACAGCTTGAAGCGGTTTTAATTTTATTATGTTTTTTTTCAAGTATGGCAATTACAAATGATGTAGCACTTATAACATTTGTGCCTTTTTCACTTCAGGTTTTAAAAATGGCAGGGCTTATGCGTGAAGTAATACCTGTTGTAGTTATGCAAACAATAGCCGCCAATCTTGGAAGTATGCTTACACCAATAGGAAATCCTCAAAATTTATATTTATATGCACAGTCGGGTATGAACTTTTTAAAGTTCATACATATAATGTTGCCATATGGTATTATTTCTTTTGCAATGATAGCTTTATTTATAGCAAGTAGAAAAAATATAATGCTTGAAGATGCATTGGACTTGGAGCGTACAAAATGTTCAAGCGTAAAACTGCTTGTGATGTATGCTATATTATTTGTTTTATGCCTTTTGACAATAGCTAAGCTTATAGAGCTTTATATGCTTGTTATAATTATGATATTGGCTATTTTAATTTTTGATAGAAAAACATTACTTAATGTAGATTACACTTTACTTTTAACTTTTATGGGCTTTTTTGTGTTTGTAGGAAATATGGGAAGAACACAATTTTTCTATAATGCAGTACAAAGTTTACTTAATAGAAATGATTTTGTAACTGTAATTGGTGCAAGTCAAGTTATAAGTAATGTTCCAGCAGTTTTATTGCTTTCAGGTTTTACTGACCATTGGGACACTCTTTTAGTAGGAAGCAATCTTGGAGGGCTTGGAACTCTTATAGCATCTATGGCAAGTTTAATTTCATATAAATATGTTGTAAAAGAGATACCAAAATACACAAAACGATATTTATTATATTTTACACTTGCAAATATAATATTTTTAGGTGTAAATCTAATGGGATACTTTATTTTAAAATAATAGAATTTTAAATTTACACTTTGCATATATTTATGTAAACTCAAAAATTCTTTAAGGAGTGAGTATAAATGGCAGGTGTAAAAAATACCGATAAAATCACCCTGCGGGACGTAAAGATATTACTTTCCGCAGGTTTACTTTTAGGTGCAGTTTTAATAAAAACATCAAATGAACCTTGGGCAGATAATTTAAAAACAAAAATTATAGATGCATTAAATGGTGGAATATCTGCTAAACAAGTGGTTGAGGCAGCAGGACAGACCTTTGAAAATGGAGATTTACAAGCGGTTTTTTCAGTATTTAATAAATCTGATGATAACACTGCAATGGTTTATGCAGAAGCACCATTTGCAGAGGATTTACTTTCATCAAGGGAGCAATCAAACTTTCCAAAAGAAGAAGACATAACAACCTATGTTTTAGGGTTTGAAAGCTGTAAACCAGTAGATGGAGTAAAAACATCTGATTTTGGCGAGCGTATACACCCTGTAAATGGTGAACAAAGTTTTCATTATGGTTTAGATATAGGTGCAGACAAAGGAGAGGAAATTTTAAGTTTTGCAGATGGTACAGTTAGAGAAAGTGGAACAAGTGATAGCTATGGAAATTATATTATAGTAGACCATGCAGATGGTTTTTCAACTCTCTATGCACATTGCAGCAAGATTACTGCAAAACAAGGTGATAAGGTTAAAGCGGGTGATAAAATTGCAGAAGTAGGTGCAACAGGAGTTGCAACAGGAAACCACTTGCACTTTGAAGTTTGGCGTGATGGTAAAATATTAGACCCATCACATTATGTTTTATATTGAGTGGGCGTATAGAAGTTTCTGACTCGGTTTTAATAATTATTATAGCGGCATTGTTGTTAGATACAACTATGCTTACAATTATGTTTTTATTTGCCGCATTATTGCATGAAATAGGGCATTTAATAGCTATTATATTATGCAAATGCAAGATAATTAGAATAAAATTTACAGTGTTTGGTGGAGTTATAAAATATCATAATTATGAAAGCAAGGTAAAAGATATTATAATAGCATTATCTGGTCCATTTATGGGGTTTATAGCGGCTTATATATCTGCAAAGTTGGGCTTTTTTACATTTTCAGGTGCAAACTTGATTTTAAGCACAGTAAATTTAATTCCTGTTATGCCATTAGATGGTGGGACAGTGGCAATGCTTATTTTTAAAAATTATAGTTTTATAAGTGTTATTATAAAAATAATTATAACTTTATTTGCAATTTTTCTTGTTATTTATGGTAAAGGCATAAGTTTAATGCTTTTTGTATGTGTATTATGGTTTAATGCTGATGATATTGCAAAATTAAAAAAAATCAGATAATATATAATCAAAAAGGAGGGTGTATATGAAAAAAAAGGAAAAACCTTTTGTATCGGCTGTAATACCAGCAGCAGGTTCATCAAGCAGAATGGGCGAGGATATAAATAAATTATTGCTTTTAATTGATGACATACCAGTGCTTGCAAGAACGCTTTTAAGCTTTCAAAATAATGAAAATATAGATGAAATAATAGTCGTTTGTAGAGAATGTGATATTTTAGGTTACGCAGAGCTTTGTAAAAGTTTTTCTATAAGCAAAGTAAGTCAAATTGTGCGTGGAGGACAAACCAGAACCGAGTCAGTTCTTTGTGGTGTAAAAGCATGTTCAGATAAAAGCGAATTTATAGCAATACATGATGCGGCTAGACCACTTGTTTCACAGGATATCATAACAAATGTTATAAATGATGCTATAAATTATGGTGCAGCAGCTCCACTTGTGCCATGTAAGGACAGTATAAAGCGAATTGAAAATGGCTTTATTATAGGTGATATAAAAAGAGATAGTATAGCAGCGGTTCAAACCCCTCAAATTTTTAAAAGTGATATAATAAAAAAAGCACTTGAAAACGCAAAAGATAAAAATTTATCATTAACAGATGATTGTGCAGCGGTTGAATATTTAGGTGTATCTGTATATGTCAGCAGGGGTGACTATAAAAATATAAAAATCACAACACCAGAAGATATAGAGCTTGCACAGACCTTATTAAAGGAGGTTTAAAAAGTATGAGAATAGGTCATGGATATGATGTACATAAGCTGGTAGAGGGCAGAAAATGCATATTAGGTGGTGTAGATATTCCACATAAAACGGGTTTGTTAGGACATAGTGATGCAGATGTACTTTCACATGCAATAATGGACGCACTTTTAGGAGCGTCTGCAATGGGAGATATAGGAAAACTATTTCCAGATAATGATGATAGTTTTAAGGGTGCAAATAGTCTTGAACTTATGAAAATAGTTAAGACAAAATTATATGAAAAGGGTTATAAAATAGTCAATATAGATTCGACTATAATAGCACAAGCACCTAAAATGTCACCACATATTTTGAAAATGCGAGAAAATATAGCAAATGCACTTGAAATCCCAGTTAATGATATAAGTGTAAAAGCGACAACAGAAGAAAAATTAGGATTTACTGGAGCAGAACAGGGAATAGCAGTGCATGCAGTGTGTATAATAGAGTAAAAAAAAGCCTTGTAGATAAAAAATTCTACAAGGTTAAAATTTTGCAATAAAAAAAGTCTGGTGAATAGATTAAGCCTCAGTTTCAAAACCAGAAACCAACTCTACACCTTTTGGTGTTAATAAATAAGTATAAGGTGCAATACGGTTGATTTTGCCATTAACTGCGTATGTAGCTCCACCGAGAAAATCTAACCAACGACGAGCAAGATTTGATTCTGTGTTTTTTAGACTAAGAACAACAGCACGGTTTTTAATTAGATGAGTTGCGGCATCACGAACAGCTTCAATATCACTAGGTCTGACCATAGCAATCTCACTAACTATGTTTTCATCTTTATTTAAAACAGGGTCAATAGTTTCTTCTGGTTGTTGTTCATATTGTTGTTGATAGGACTGTTCATAATATGAATAATCAGGGGCAGAAGAACTCATATTGACTCCTGAATATATGTTTTGATTATAAGTAATATCATCTTCATATTCATCATCATAATTATTACCAGTGAAACTATTCCAAGCATTACGCAGGTTGTCAAAAAAACCCATTGAATGAACTCCTTTCCAATTCACCAGATAGACATGGTAAATCAATGATACGATAAGTATAACACTTTTATAGCCAAATGAAAAGAGTAAAACACAAATTTATTGTAATATGAGCAAAAAAAGCTTGCAAATATTTATATTATTCTACAAAAAGCACCAAAAAAACACATAAAAAAGACCATGTAACAGTAAATCTGTATACACAGTCTTTTAAAATAAGATTTTAAATTACTTGTTGAAAACGCCAGTTACATCAAGTGTTGCAAAATAGTCTTCTGGACGTTCTGCACGGCGTATTAGTTCTGTTGAGCCATCTTCTTTTAGAAGAACTTCAGCAGAGCGAAGTTTACCATTGTAATTATAACCCATAGCAAAACCATGAGCACCAGTATCATGAATTACTAAGTAATCGCCAATATTTATTTCTGGAAGCATGCGGTCAATAGCAAATTTATCATTATTTTCACATAAACCACCAGTCACATCATATTTATGGTCACATGGTGCATCTTCTTTACCAAGAACGGTGATGTGATGATAAGCACCATACATTGCAGGACGCATAAGGTTTGCCGCACAAGCATCACAGCCGATATATTCCTTGTGGGTGTGCTTTTGATGAACGCATTTAGTAATTAAACAGCCATAAGGAGCAAGAATAAATCTTCCAAGCTCAGTATAAATAGCAACATCGTCCATACCAGCAGGCACAAGCACTTCTTCATATGCCTTGCGAACACCTTCACCAATAGCCATAATATCGTTTGGTTTTTGGTCTGGACGGTAAGGAACACCAACACCACCAGATAGATTTACAAATGCAATATGAACACCAGTTTCCTTTTGTAGTTCAACAGCGGTTTTAAATAGAATACGAGCAAGTACAGGATAATATTCATTTGCAACGGTATTAGATGCTAAAAATGCATGTATACCAAAATGTTTAACGCCTTTTTCCTTTAGCTTTAGAAAAGCTTCTGTAAGCTGAGGGCGTGTCATACCATATTTAGCTTCCTGTGGGCAGTCCATAATCTCATTATCAATTTTAAAATCTCCACCTGGGTTAAAACGACAAGACATAGTCTCCTGAAATGGAGCGATTTTTTCATAAAAATCAATATGAGTGATATCATCAAAGTTGATAATTGCACCAAGCTTTGCTGCAAGTTCAAAATCCTCTGCTGGTGTAACATTAGATGAGAACATAATGTTATGACCATTTAGACCAACAGCATCACTCATTAAAAGCTCAGTATAGCTTGAACAATCAGCACCGAAACCCTCTTCTTTTAAAATTTGAAGAATTCTAGGGTTTGGAGTAGCTTTTACAGCAAAATACTCTTTAAAACCTTTATTCCATGCAAATGCTGCTTTTACTTTACGAGCATTTTCACGTATTGCCTTTTCGTCATATAAATGAAAAGGTGTAGGATATTTTTTTGTCATTTCTTCCACTTGAGAAAGTGTTACAAATGGTTTTTTCTGCATTGGTTTCATCTTCCTTTTTTATATTTTTAATTTTAATTTAGATAAAGTTATTTGTTACAACCTAAAATACGCTCAAAACGTACTTTAAAATCATAATCACGACGTGCAGTTTCTTCTGTGTCTATTGAGATTATTCGGTCGTTTTCATATAAGACAACCATACCTTCACCAGCCATTTCAGGACAGTTTTTACGTGGTATATTGATGTAGTCACCATTATCAAGTTCCAGAACAACAAATTCACCTTCAAAACGGTCAATAACAGCTTTTTGTTTCATGAGTAATTCTCCTTTGTTTGACATGACATAAGGTGGATTTAATACAATAATGGCACAGAACAAAGCTTATTTAGTCCTCACATGAACGATATTTGTCGAATTCATTTAAAATTTCGGTTTCAGGAGCTTTAGTAAGTAAACTTACAATAATGATTGCAAGCAAGCTAAATACAAAGCCTGGAACGATTTCATAAAGGTCAAAAATGCCGCCAGAAAGCTGTGCCCAGATAATAGATGTAAGACCGCCCACAATTATACCAGCCATAGCACCTTGTTTATTTGCACGTTTCCAAAACAGTGAACAAATAACAAGAGGACCAAAGGCTGAACCAAAACCAGCCCAAGCATAGGAAACTAACCCTAAAACTGTACTATTTTGGTCAGTAGCGATTAAAACAGCTATAATTGAAACGACCATAACACAAATACGGCTAACCCACATAAGTTCAGATGTAGATGCATTTGGACGTATTTTGTTGTGATAAAAATCTTCAGTTATTGCAGAAGCAGTAACAAGAAGTTGACTATCAGCGGTTGACATAATCGCAGCAAGAATTGCTGATAGGAAAATACCGCCAATAAATACAGGGAAAATCTTAGAAACCATAGTTATATAAATGGTTTCTTGTAGACCGTTTTCGGTTAAAATATCACCTAAATAAATTCTACCAGAAAGACCTATCATAACAGCGGCAGTTAAAGAGATAAGCACCCAAACGGTAGCAATTCTACGGGATTTTTTGATAGCCGCAGGTGACTCTATACCCATAAAACGGATTAAAATATGAGGTTGACCAAAGTAACCAAGTCCCCATGCAAGCATAGAAATAATGCCTATAAATGTATAAGGTTGATTATTTTGACCATCAACAAGCATACTAAAGAAATTAGGATTTAATGTATTCACATTGTTTACAAAATCGCTCCAACCGCCAATATTTTGTATAGTGATTATTGGAACAGCGACCACACAGAAAAACATTAGCATGCCTTGAAAGAAATCAGTCCAGCATACAGCAAAAAATCCGCCCGCAAAAGTGTAACTAATAACTACGACTGCACCAATAAGCAAAGCAACTATATAATCAATTCCAAATATAGATGAAAAAAGTTTAGCTGCACTTACAAAACCAGACGCTGTATAGAATAAGAAAAATACTAAAATAAAAATAGCAGACACAACAGAAAGCATACCAGATTTATCACGAAAACGATTTTTGAAAAATTGTGGTAATGTTATTGCATCATCAGCGATTTTAGTATATTGTCTTAAAGGTTTAGCAACAAGCAACCAGTTTAGATATGTACCTATTGCAAGACCTATTGCAATCCAACTGGCTGATATACCAGAGAGGTACGCAGCACCTGGAAGTCCCATAAGTAGCCAACCTGACATATCAGAAGCCTGAGCTGACATTGATACTACCCATGAACCGAGTTTTCGTCCCCCTAAAAAATATTCTGTGGTTGTTCGGTTTTTGCCATAAAAGTACATACCTATACAAATCATAAATATAAGATAGCAACCAAAGGCAATCACAACCCATAGTTTTTCGTGCATTGTTTTACACTCCCCCAAACTATTGTTATTCTCTTTTATTATACTAAAACGGACAATAAATTGCAATATAAAAGCCATAGATTTTCAACCATGGCTTAAAACACTGATAAAAATATATAAAATTTTGATAATATATCTGTATTTAGTTTAAAAGTAAAATATGAATATTATTACAATAGCATTTAAGTTTTATGCACGCTCTAAGTCTAAAGCACGAGAGAATTTACTTTTAGGTTCTGGCTTTAATACAAATTTTTCAGAAATAGCCATACAAGCAGATTCAAACGCCATATTATTACCTGATTTTTGTTCACATTCCATTTCAGTAAACTTCAGTTCTTTATCTTGACAGATTAAAACGCCATCATCAAATACTATCTCAGCGGTAAAATCTGGGGTTTGCCATGTGGCTCTACGACGATGGAATTTAGTTTCACATACAGCAGTTAATGTTTCTGTTTTAAGTGCAGAACATAAATCGCTAGGTGCACCGTGTTTTGGAAGTTCATTAAGACCATCATTCAAAGAAGCAGCAGTACATTCAAACTCATCATGCACATGTAAGCCATCACGTGCTGAGTCTTGCAACTTTAAGCAACACACTTGTTTATCATTTTCACGACGCAAACGAAGTGCTATTTTATGACTTCTAAGCCAGCGAGAAGCTGTATCATAATATGAAGCATTCATTTCTATGGCTTCGTCTTCAGATAGGTTTAACTCCTTTAAAATTTTATTGTAATCATTTGAATTTGCTTTCCATTTAAATTCACGTTCCATTATAATCTCACCTGTCCATTTCCTAGAATTACATATTTTTGACTTGTAAGTGCTTCAAGTCCCATTGGGCCACGAGCATGAAGTTTTTGTGTAGAAATACCTATTTCAGCACCAAATCCAAATTCAAAGCCATCTGTAAAGCGAGTAGAAGCATTTACATATACGGCAGCAGCATCAACTTCATCAAGAAAACGCTGTGAAGCCGAATAACTATCAGTTACAATACATTCAGAGTGCCCAGTATTGTATTTATTGATATGGTTTATTGCCTCATCAAGGGAAGAAACAACTTTAACCGATATTTCATAGTTTAAATATTCAGTGGCATAGTCATCATCAGTTGCAGGTATAATGCTATCGCCTAAAATTTCCTTTGTTTTATTACAACCATGAATTATCACATTGCTTTTTGCAAGTTCTTTTGCTGCGAGAGGTAAGAACTCTTTTGCAACATCTTGATGAACAAGCAAACTTTCAGCCGCATTACAAACGGAAATTCTTTGACATTTGGAGTTTACTAAAATCTTAACCGCCATATCCATATTAGCACTGGAGTCAATATATACATGACAGTTTCCAGTACCTGTTTCAATTACAGGAACGGTTGCATTTTGCACGACTGATTTAATAAGCCCTGCACCACCTCGAGGAATAAGCACATCAATATAACCATTTAATTTCATCATCTCGGTGGCGGTTTGTCTACTTGTGTCCTCTAAAATATTTATAGCATTAGGGTTTATGTTACAAGCCTTTAGAGCGTCACGCATAACATTTGCAAGGCACATTGAGGAGTGAATAGCCTCTTTACCACTTCTTAAAATACAGGCAGAGCCAGCTTTAAAACATAGAACAGCAGCATCAACGGTTACATTAGGTCTTGCCTCATAAATCATACCTATTACGCCCATTGGAACACGTTTTAAGCCGATTTTAAGACCATTTGGGCGGACTTTTTGCCATAAAAGCTCGCCAACTGGGTCGGCAAGTGCGGCAACCTGTCTGCAACCTTCAGCAATGCCTTCAATTCTGCTTGCGGTTAGCGTTAAACGGTCAATTAAGCCTTCATTCATACCGTTTTCTTTAGCTAAATCAATATCTTTTTTATTTGCGGCTAAAATTTCATCAGTTTTTGCTAAAAGCTCATCTGCAATTTTATTTATTGCATTATTTTTCATATTTGTGCCAAGTTTTGCAACTTCTGGTTTTGCATTTTTGGCATCTTCTGCAATTTCTATTAAATTACGCATTAAAAACAGCCCCTTTTTTACGTTTAAATAGTGTTCCAACTGGTTTTCCGTCTACTATATCATATAAAATATCAGCTTTATCACCTTTTGTTATAAGCATAGATATACCAGCGTCCATACATAGTTCGGCTGCACCAAGTTTTGTCGCCATGCCACCAGTACCGCCCGCAGTACCAGGGCCGCCAGCTATTGAGCGAAGAGCAGAGTCTATATGGTCAACTCGGTTTATAAGTTTGGCATTTGGATTTTCTCTAGGGTTAGAGTCATATAAACCATCAATATCAGTAAAAATAACAAGCAAATCTGCATCACATATACGAGAAACAACAGCAGAAAGTGTGTCATTATCGCCAAAAGTTTCAATGTGTTCAAGTTCGGCAGTAGCAACAGTGTCATTTTCATTTACAATTGGTACAACGTCATTATCAAGCAGTGTATCAAATGTGTTATGAATATTTTCACGCTGTTCATCATCAGATACATTTTCTCTAGTCAAAAGCACTTGTGCAACATTTACACCATATTCAAGAAAGAATTTATCATAAATATGCATAAGCTCACATTGACCAACAGCCGCTGCGGCTTGTTTTTTTCTTATATCTTTAGGTCTTTCACGCCAACCGAGTTTTGCACAACCTACACCAACCGCACCAGAAGAAACTAAAACCATTTGATAACCTCTGTTTTGCAAATCTGCAATAACTCTAACAAGTCGTTCAATACAAGCAATGTTTAATTTGCCGTTTTCATATGTAAGACTAGATGTGCCGACTTTTACAACAATTCTGTGCATTTGTTCAGACATAATAAAATAACTCCAAAATAATAAACAAAATAGTATGCCTTTATAGTATCATAGTGTAAACAACCTTACAATATAAAAAACTAAATTTATAATATGCATTATAAACATATTCACAAAAATTACATATTTGTATGTGCTTTTATGGCGTTTTGGTTTGTTTTTTGAATTATTATATGGTATAATATATACGTTTATGATTTTAAGTTTTGTTTTAATTTAGTTTTGAAATATAATACATAATAAAGGAGATTTTTTTATTATGCCAAATAGAATTTCTGTTACAATAGCAGGTCAACAATATACAATTTTAGCAGATGAAAATGAAGAATATACAAGACAAGTTGCAGTCCGTGCGGATAATAAAATTAGAGAAGCAAGGGAAGTAACAGAGGCTTCACCACTTAATGCGGCTGTATTAGCGGCTTTAAATCTTGCAGATGAGGCAACAAAGGCAGAACGTGAGGTTCGCAGAGCAAAAGGCGAAATTTCCGAGCGAGAAGAACAAATAAAGGCTATCCGTGAGGAAATGATGCGACTTGTTCAAGAAAATGCCGATTTAAGAGACCAGTTGCAAGCAAAAGCAGGTATGAAATTTGAAACAACTTCTGAGCCTGAACAAACTGATGAACAAAAGCCAGAAGAAGAACAAAATGAACAAGAAAAAGAAGATAAACAAGCTGAAACAGTAAAGGCGGAGAAAAAATCATGAATATGCCTGAGCTTTTAGCACCAGCGGGTTCATTTGAGGGCGTTAGAGCAGCAGTGCAAAGTGGTGCAACTGCTGTTTATATGGGTTTCGGCACTTTTAATGCAAGACGTGGAGCAAAAAACTTCACAAAAGAGGAAATGAAACAAGCTATTAGTTATTGCTGTGCAAGAGGTGTTAAAACAAATATAACTTTTAACATTTTAGCACAGGATAAAGAACGTCAAGATGCAATAACTGATATTAAGTTTTTAAATGAAGCGGGTGCAGATGCACTTATTGTTCAGGATTTAGGTATAGCCAAACTTATAAAGGAATGTGCTCCTGATATGCCTATCCATGCTTCAACTCAAATGACAATTCATACTCTTGATGGTGCATTAACTGCAAAAGAGCTTGGTTTTTCTCGTGTTGTGCTTTCAAGAGAATGTACACTTGAACAGATTGAATATATAACAGCAAATGCAGGTATTGAAACAGAAGTATTTATTCATGGTGCACTTTGTATGTGTTATTCTGGTCAGTGTTACTTGTCTGCCGTTATTGGTCAGCGTTCTGGAAACCGTGGGCTTTGTGCTCAACCTTGTAGATTGCCTTATAAATATGATGGCTGTAAAAAACAATGTTATCCTTTGTCATTAAAGGATTTATCGCTTGCAGGTTGGCTTGAACCAATAGTTAAAGCGGGCGTGTCATCGCTTAAAATAGAGGGTAGAATGAAACGTCCAGAATATGCCGCCATTGTTACTGATATATATGCAAGGCTTTTAAAAGAAAAGCGTCGTCCAACAGTCGAGGAAGTTAAAACTTTAGAGCTGGTTTTTTCAAGAGATGGCTTTACCGATGGATATTTAACGGGTAAAAAAGGCGATAATATGTTTGGTACTAAAACAGATGTGCCATTTGAAAATGTAAAACACCTTTATGATGAGGCATCTAAACGCTTTGCAGAGGGTAAAGAAATGCCACTTGTACCTGTAAATATGGTATGTGATGTCACTGAAAATTGTATTTCATTAACTATAAGTGACTTAGATGGAAATACTCAAATTATAAATGATAATGAGCCTATTGAACAAGCTAAAAATAAACCAACATCAAGTGAACAACTGGAAAAAAACCTTAGAAAAACAGGCGGAACTCCATTTGATGTTAAAAATATATCTGTAAATATACCTGAAGGAGTTATTGTCCCTGCCTCACGAATAAATTTAGTTCGTAGACAAGCACTGGAAAATCTGCTTGAAACAAGAGGTAAACCACCAATTAGACGCTGGATAGAGCCTAAACCGTTGGAAAAAAACAAGCAAAATATCACGGATATGCAGTTTATAGCTATGGTTAGAACGCTAGAACAAGCACAAGCTGTTAAAAATTCAGGTATTACAAATATTTATGCACCGCTTGAAGTGGTGGCAAATACCAAAGGTTTAATTCCTGTTATGCCTAGAGTATACCGTGATGATGAGCAGGAAAGCATTGAAAAATTGCTTGAAAGTTGTAAAAACAACGGTGCTAATTCAGTTATGATTACCAATATAGGTCAAGTTCAGATTGCAAGAAAATTAAATCTAAAAATACATGGTGATTTTGGGCTTAATGTTTATAATAGCTTGTGTATGCATGCACTTAATGATTTGGGTATAGAGCGACAAGTTTTATCTTTTGAGGCAAGACTAGCACAGCTTAGAGATTTACAAAAGCCTATGGATACAATTTTAACTGTTTATGGTTATTTACCTCTTATGGTCTTTGAAAACTGTGCAATAAGAAGAAAAACAGGCAAATGTACTTGCAAAAAACAAACTTGTTATTTAACTGATAGACAAGGCAAAAAATTTGCACTTTTACCCGCTTTCGGTTGTAGAAATGAGCTTTTAAACAGTCAACCGCTTTATATTGCAGATAAAGTTCAGGAGTGTAAACAAGTGGGAGCAAAATATGCCATGCTTAGATTTACAACTGAAGATAAGGGGAGATGTGCTGAGATTTGCTCTCTTGCACAAAATAATCAAGGTATAAATTCAGAGTTTACACGAGGACTTTATTATCGTGGTGTAGAATAAATAAAAAAACTAGGTGAATAAATGAAAAAACTAATTTTAGCATCTGCCTCACCAAGAAGACAGGAATTACTGGCAAATATAACAACAGAATTTACAGTTTGCCCCGCTGATACTGATGAAACTTTACCAGAGGGTTTGCCCATTGAAAAACAAATTGAAGCACTTGCAAAACGCAAAGCCGAGGCAGTTTTAGAACAAAATCCAGATAGTATTGTTATCGGTTCAGATACTATGGTTGTTGTGGACTCTAAACCGCTTGGTAAACCAAAAGATAAACAAGATGCAATGAAAATGCTTAAAATGCTATCAGGTCGCAAGCATGAAGTTATAACTGGTGTGGCTGTTTTATGCAAAAATAAAAAACTTGTAAATCATAGAACAACTAAAGTCAAATTTCGAGTGCTTACCGAACATGAAATAGAAAGCTATATTGCAACAGGTGAACCTATGGATAAGGCAGGGGCTTATGGTATACAAGGTTTAGGCTCTGTATTGGTTGAGGGCATAGAAGGGGATTATTTTAGTGTAGTTGGTCTACCAGTGTCCTTGGTTTATACTATGCTCTGTGAAATAGAAAAATATATGTCCTGTTAGATGAGGTGTAAAATTGAAAAATACGTTTTCTTTTCGCATGTTAATTGTGGTAGCACTTTTGATTGTTTTATGTCTAGGTGTTACTGTTTATACAGGTGCAACAGGAAATTCCAATCCAGTTGCAACTAGCTTAGGTGTTGTTATAAAACCTATACAAAAAGGCATAAGTCAAATTGGAAATATGATTTCACAGGGAAATGCATATTTTGAAGGATATGATGCACTTGAAAAAGAGAATAAGGAGCTTAAAACTCAGGTTAGAGAGCTTGAAGAAAAAGTGCGTGAGGCAGATTTAGCCATAACTGAGAGAGATAATCTTCGCACACTTTTGGGATTAAAAGAAAACAACCCACAGTTTACACACTGTGAACCAGCGGAAGTTATATCAAGAAGTCCTGGAGAATGGGCGACAACTGTTTCTTTAGATAAAGGCTCAAGAGATGGCGTGGAGTTAAATGACGTTGTAATAACAGAAGATGGTATGGTAGGTTATGTTTCTTCAGTTGCTCCAACATATTGCGATGTAACAACAGTTGTTGACACCAATATGCAAGCAGGTGCGATTGTAACAAGAACAAGAGAAGTAGGTGTAGCAGAAGGCGATTATACACTTATGAATGAAGGTACTTTAAAACTTGCATATCTTGAAACCGACTGTGAAGTTGTTATAGGTGATACTGTTGAAACTTCTGGTATGGGTGGAGTATTTCCTAAAGGCATTATGATTGGTACGGTTGAACGTGTACTTCCAGAAGATAATGGTATATCAAACTATGCTGTTATTAAGCCATTTGTTAATGTGGAAGAAGTCAAGAGTGTATATATTATTACAGATTTTGAGGTGAATGGCTAAGATATGCAGAAAGAACAACCGATAATTGTAAAATATATTGTTTATTTATTGTTTCTTATTGTGCTTTATTCTGTGGAAACTGCCAATATACCAATGGAGATAATGGGCTTTAGAATTGATTTATTGCCTTGTGTGCCAGCAGCTGTGGCTCTTATGGAAGGTCCTGTACTGGGCGGGTTTATTGGCTTTATGACTGGTATTCTTTATGATATTGGATTTATAGGTGTAGAAGGCTTGTTCCCAATTTATTATATGCTCTTTGGTATTTTAGCGGGTGCTATAAGTATGAAGTTTTTAAGACGTATGTTTCCATCTATGCTATTACTTAGTACATGTGGTATGATGATTTTAGGGCTTATCAGATATGGTCTATCACTTATGCTTATATCTAAAGTTCCATTTCCACTGGTCTTTCAAGCAATGTGTGGTGAAATACTTTTAACTATTGTTTTGTCACCTATTGTTTATTTTCCAGTTAGAAGTATAGCAAGACGATTTGAAAGGATTATATAATTTAGGAAAGGAGTTAAAATGGATAATAAAGCAAAACTTCTTCGCAGATTGATTGCACTTTTTGGCATAATGAGTTTGCTTTTATGCATAACAGCAGCGGGTTTATTTTCACTTCAAGTTATAAATGGCGAGCAATATCATGAGCAGGCACAAAATAGACTTACTACTTCATCAACTGTTGCAGCGTCAAGAGGCGAAATAGTTGACAGATATGGTAGAGCATTGGTTACAAATCAGTCGGTATATTCACTTAGAATTGATTATCCGCATTGGGATAAAGAAAATCAAAATTATACAATCTTAGCACTTGTACAGCTTATAAGAAATTCAGGAAGTATTCCTGTTGACAGCTTACCTATTTCTGAAACCGCACCATTTACATATATAGGTGAGGAAGACAGCAAAGAACGTGAGCTTTTAGCTGAATTTGCCGAAGAAGAAGGCTTTGGAAATGAACTTACAGCCGATGAAATGATAGCAAAACTTAGAAACTATTATGGTGTAGAAGATGTATATTCTGACGCTAATGCAAGAGCTATTGTTGGTATAAGATATGAAATGCAACAAAGCGGCTTTTCATCTTATAATTCATTTATTATTGCTTCCAATGTTTCTATGGAGCTTATAGCCAAAATAAAAGAACAACACACACTGTTTGCAGGTGTAAATGTTGAAACAGAAGCTGTAAGAAAGTATGAAACAACTTATGCAGCTCATATTCTCGGTCGAGTTACTAAAATTTATAAAGAGGATTGGCCAGAATATAAAGAAAAAGGCTATAATATGAATGCAATGGTTGGTCAACAAGGTGTTGAAAAATCATTTGAAGAATATTTAAGGGGTACTGATGGTACACGTTCAATAGAAACTGATGCTAATGGTAATATAACAAATATAGTTGAAGGAGTAGCACCTCAACCAGGTAACAACTGCATTTTAACTATTGACCTTGATGTTCAAAAAGCGGCAGAAGATTCACTTGCATCAACCCTTTCACAAATTGATGGTGCAGGTGGTGGTGCAGCGGTTGCTATTGATGTAAATTCTGGGCAGATTTTAGCCCTTGCAAGTTATCCAACTTATGATTTAACTCAATGGAATGAATTATACTCAACTTGGTCAGCCGATGAACAAAATAAACCACTATTTAACAGAGCAATACAAGGTGCTTATCAGCCTGGTTCTACATTTAAACCATTGACAGCTATTGCAGGACTTGAAGAGGGTGTTATTGATGGTTCAACTATTATAACTTGTAACCATTATTATACAAGATTTGAGTCACAAACTAAAACTTGTATGGGTACACATGGTCCTACAAATGTTCTAAGAGCTTTGCAGAAATCCTGTAATATATTCTTCTATGAAACAAGTTATAGACTTGGTGGTGAAAAACTGGAAGAATGGAGCAGACTTTTTGGTTTTGGTCAAAAAACAGGAATAGAACTTGAAGGTGAGCGTACAGGCACAGCTTCTGGTCCAAATAATCGTGCAAATATGCTAGAAAATAATCCGCTTTTAAACCCTTGGCAACCTGGTGACGTTGTTACAACTGGTATTGGTCAGAGTGATAACCTTATGACTCCTATACAGCTTGCAAACTATACAGCAGCTATTGCAAATGGTGGCACACTTTACAAAACAACTATTTTAAAGAGTGTTAAAACTTATGATTATACTGGTACTGTGAAAGAAGAAGAACCTGAAATTATAAGACAAATAGATATTTCACAACAAACTCTTGATTTAGTACGTGAGGGCATGGCTGAAGTTACTGATGACCAAGGTACAGCAGCAAGAACATTTGCAAACTATCGCATTAAGGTTGCAGGTAAATCTGGTACTGCACAGCATAATGAAAAAGATGAAAACGGTAACTATAAAGGTGATAATGCGGTGTTTATCGCTTACGCTCCTTATGATGACCCTCAGATAGCTGTTGCAGTTGTTGGTGAGTATGCTAAACATGGTTCAGATGTTGCACCGATTGCAAGAGATATATTTGATGCATACTTTACAGATGGTGGCAGTGTTACTGATATAAATGGTGAAAATACACTAATTAAATAGTATATTTGCATATATAAATTTTGATAGGCAATTTTTGTGTTATGCAATATATATAAAATAAAATCTTTTTTTCGCTAAAAGTTGGAGAAAACCTTGTATATCTATTTCAAATGCTTTATACTAAAATTAAGAGGAGTAATAGAGGCAGTATGTTTAAAGTGATTTTAGTAACATCGGGCAAAGGTGGCACAGGTAAAACTTCTGTTACTGCAAATGTTGCAGCGGCACTTGCTCAAAAAGGTCATAAAACTTTGGTCATAGATTCAGATGTAGGTCTTAGAAATCTTGATATTGTTTTAGGTATGAGTGACCTAGTGGTTTTTAGTTTTGCTGATGTTGCTTTGAGCGTTGTTTCACTTGAACAAGCAGCGGCAAAACATCATGAACTGGAAAATCTTTATCTTCTAACTGCACCAATAGAACTTCCTGAACTAGATGAAAATAAAATCGCTGATATTATTACTCAGTCGAAAAATCTTGGCTTTGAATATGTTATAATTGATAGCCCAGCAGGTCTTGGCGATGAAGTTAAACTATTTGCTTGTGTATCAACTCAGGCTATTGTTGTTACAATGCCAGATACAGCAAGTGTCAGGGGAGCTGAGCGAGTCGCTAGACTGCTCGAACAGGAAAATATAATGCGTATTCGTATAGTTGTTAACAGGGTTCGACCTTCTCTAATTCGTCAAGGTATTATGGGTAATATAGATGATATTATGGACGAAATAGGTCTTCCACTTTTAGGTATAGTTCCAGAAGATGAAAATGTTATCTCATATGGTAGCAATGGAAGATGTCTTATTTGTAAAAAAAGTGGAGCTTCAACTGCTTTTTGTAATATTGCACAGAGAATAGATGGTGTTAGGTTACCAATTATGCGTATTTAAAAACTTAACTCGAAAGGGGAAATATAAAATGAATATCGCTCTGATTGCACATGACCGCAAAAAAGAACTTATGGTACAATTCTGTATGGCATATTGCGGTGTTTTGGCAAAACATAACCTTTGTGCTACTGGTACTACAGGAAAATTTGTTTCGGAAGCCACTGGGCTTAAAATTGAAAAATATCTTGCGGGAATGCAGGGCGGTGAGGAGCAGATTTCTGCCCGTGTAGCATATAATGAAATCGACCTTGTATTATTTTTCAGAGACCCAATGTCTAATAGTGAATATGAACCTGATGTTCACGCTTTAGCTAGACTTTGCGATATGCACAATATACCAATAGCAACAAATTCAGCTACTGCTGAAATGTTGATTTTAGGTCTTGATAGAGGCGACCTCGATTGGAGAAATATTGTAAACCCTAAAACTCACTAAATTTATTTTAATGCTGTGATTTATCCTCACAGCATTTTTTTATATTTTAAAACTATTGAGTTTTACAATAAATATGGTATGATAATATAGTTAAATTAAATTTTTAAATAAATTTTTATATATCAAAAGGGGCTTAAATAAATGGAAAAAATGAAACCTAGAACCTTATCTGGTTTTATGGAGCTTTTGCCACAAAAACAAGCACAGATGGAACACATGATGCAAACTCTGCGTGAAACATATGAGCTTTATGGCTTTTATCCACTGGATACTCCTGTACTTGAGGCATCTGAGGTTCTACTCGCTAAGGGTGGCGGTGAAACAGAAAAACAAATTTATCGTTTTCAAAAAGGTGATACAGATTTATCTATGAGATTTGATTTAACTGTACCACTTGCCAAATATGTTGCTTTACACTATGGTCAGCTAACTTTCCCATTTAGAAGATATCAAATAGGCAAGGTTTACCGTGGTGAACGTGCTCAACGTGGTAGATTTAGGGAGTTCTACCAAGCTGATATTGATATTATTGGTGATGGTCAACTTGATATTATTAATGAAGCTGAAATCCCTTCTATTATTTATAAAACTTTTTCTAAAATGGGTTTAAATCGTTTTAAAATCCGTATAAATAACCGTAAGGTTTTAAATGGTTTTTTTGAAATGCTAGGTTTAAGCGAACGTTCTGGCGATGTAATGCGTACTATTGATAAGCTTGAAAAAATCGGTGCTGATAAAGTGCGTCAAATTCTTTTAGATGATTGCGGTGCATCAGAAAGCCAAGCTGATGAAATTATTAAATTTATCACTATTTCTGGTGGTACACAGGGTATTTTGGACGCTCTAAAGGCTTATGAGGGTAAAAATGAAACACTTGATTTAGGCATTAGCGAACTTACAACCGTTGCAAAATATATGGAACAGTTTGGTGTGCCTGCAAGCCATTTTGAAATTGATTTAACTATTGCTCGTGGTCTTGATTATTATACTGGTACTGTTTATGAAACCACTATGCTTGACCACCCAGAGATTGGTTCTATTTGCTCTGGTGGTCGTTATGATAACCTTGCAGAGTATTACACAGACAAGCAACTTCCAGGAGTGGGAATTTCTATCGGTTTAACCCGTCTATTTTTTGTACTTGAAGATAAAAACTATCTTGCAGAAACAGCGTCACCTGCTGATGTTATGATTTTACCTATGACAGATGATGTTGGTGCTGCTATTGAACTTGCAACCCGTTTGCGTGATAATGGTGTTCGTGCTCAACTCAACTGTGAAAAGAAAAAGTTTAAATCAAAAATCACTTATGCTGATAAACTTTCAATACCTTATGTTGTGTTTATGGGTGAAGACGAAATAAAAAATAACATTGTAGCTTTAAAGGAGCTTGCAACAGGTGAGCAGACAAACACTGGTTTTGATGAAGCTCTTGAAAGAATAAAAACAGGTCTTGCTAAAAACCAAAATCAAAAAGTAATTCTGGATAAATAAATTATGAAAGGCATAAATAATTATGAATAATACTTCTATTGCAGGTATGAAACGCACTCATATGTGTGGCAATCTGCGTAAATCAGATGTTGGTAATATTGTAACTGTTAATGGTTGGGTTGACAGGGTTCGTGATAACGGTGGTGTACTGTTTTTACTTATTCGTGACCGTTCAGGCATTATTCAATGTACTTTTGATAAAAGTGTAAACAAGGATTTATTTGACATCGCTTTCACTTGTAGAACCGAATTTGTTGTGGCAATTAAAGGTGAATTGGTTGCCCGTGATGAGGCGGCTATAAATAAAAAAATGCCAACTGGTGAGGTTGAAGTTATTGCACAAGATATCCGTATTTTAACCCGTGCGGAAACAACCCCTTTTGAAATTGACGATACAAAGGAAGTAAATGACCAAATTCGCTTGAAATACCGTTATCTTGATTTGCGTCGCCCATCTATGCAAAGAAATATGATGCTTCGCCATAGAGTTACACAGGTTGCTAGAAACTACTTTGATGAACAGGGATTTATTGAAATTGAAACCCCAATGCTAACTAAATCAACTCCAGAAGGTGCTAGAGATTACCTTGTGCCTAGCCGTGTACATGCAGGCAAGTTCTATGCTTTGCCACAATCTCCACAGCAGTATAAACAGCTTTTAATGCTCGCTGGTATGGATAGATATATTCAAATCACACGTTGCTTCCGTGATGAAGATTTACGTGCAGACCGTCAGCCTGAGTTTACTCAGATTGACCTTGAAATGTCTTTTGTTGAACAAGATGATGTTATTGCTGTTAATGAGGGCTTTTTACAGCGTGTATTCAAAGAAGTTCTAAATGTTGATATCGCTTTACCACTTCCAAGAATGACATGGCAAGATGCTATGGATAAATATGGCTCTGATAAACCAGATACACGTTTCGGCTTTGAAATCTGTGATATTTCTGATATTGCTGCTAATTGCTCATTTAAAGTATTTAAAGATACAGTAGCGGGTGGCGGTAGTGTAAGACTTATTAACTGCAATGGCTATGCAGACAAGTTCCCTCGCAAGGAAATTGACAAGTTAGGCGAGTTTGTAAAAACTTACCGTGCAAAGGGTCTGGCTTGGCTTAAACTTGCTCAAGATGGTTCTATGACTTCATCTTTTGCTAAGTTCCTAAGCGAAGAAGAAATTGAGCAAATTAAATCACGTGCAAATGCAAAAGAAAACGATTTACTGTTTGTTGTTGCTGATGCTGATTGGGAAGTTGCCGCAACTGCTCTTGGTGCTTTGCGTTGTGAGCTTGCTAAACGTCTTGACCTTGCTAAGAAAGATGACTTTAAACTGTTATGGGTGACTGATTTCCCTCAGTTTGAATACAGTGAAGAAGAAGACCGTTTGGTTGCAAAACATCACCCATTCACTGCACCAATGGACGAAGATATTCAATTACTTGATACTGACCCTAAAAAGGTTCGTGCAAAAGCTTATGATATTATTTTAAATGGCTGTGAACTTGGTGGAGGTTCTATCCGTATACATGACCCAGAACTTCAAACTAAAATGTTTAGAACTCTTGGTTTTACAGAGGAAAAAGCACAAGAACAATTTGGCCATTTAATCACCGCATTTTCTTACGGTGCACCTCCTCACGGTGGTTTGGCTTATGGTCTTGATAGACTTTGTATGTTGCTTGCTGGTCTTGACTCTATACGTGATGTTATTGCATTCCCTAAGGTTCAAAACGCATCAGATTTAATGATGCATTGTCCAGATGTTGTTGAACAAAAGCAACTTGATGATTTATCAATAGCTGTTACAAAGATTGAAACTGAAGAAGAATAAAATATTAAATCGAGCCTTTTTAATTTGGCTCGATTTTTTCTACCCAAAAATCATTTTAAAACCTGCTATCATTAAAAGCATACAACCACTACAAAAACTCGCTTTTTTGCCTTGTGCATTTGCAAATTTTTCACCTAATTTTTGACCAATAAAAGAGGCACTAAATCCACAAATAAAACAAAAAACAATTAAAATAGCATTTGTATTCACAGATAAACCTGTAAAAAGTGAGTCAAGTGAAAGTGGAACAGCTAAAAATAAAGCCTCAATAGGTGATAAAACACCCGAATGGTCAATGTCTGCTGTATCTGGATTTAAAAAGCTTTTATCAAGCAAGCAAAATAAAGCAATTATAACAAGTGAAAAACTGCTTATAAAATGAAAAACGCTTTCAGGAAAAATAAAAGATAAAATCTGTGCAAATAAAAACGATAAAACTAAACAGCCAGTTCCAACGAATGCTATAACAAGCCTAGCAACAAATGATATTGATATTTTTTTTGTGCCAAGTGAAAAACAGGTTAAAAGCGAGTCCATTGACATTAAAAATACAAGTAAAAAATCCATAAAGCCTCAAACCCTCCTGCGGTAGTCTATGCAATAAGGCTTTAAGGCGTGAAAAAAGGCTTAGAAATTTCTAAGCCTTAAATATTTTATACATGTTCCATTTTCCAGAATGCTATTGAATATGGAGGAAGTTCACTTCCACCACCAAAATCATGCATTTTACCTGTAATCAGGTCGACAGCAGTTCCACTTCTTGCGTCAAAATGTGCTGTATATGGTGTGCTATCTGCATTTATTGCAATTAAAACACGTTCGCTATCGGTTTTTCTCTCCCAAATAGCTTGTTTATTGGTTAAAACTAAATGCTTAAAGTCACCGTAACAAAGTGCATTACTTTCTCTATGTGCTTTTGCCATAGCAGCGATTTTATCGGTGAGTTCATTCCATTCTGGTGTGTCAATCGCTGGACGAAGTGAGTCATCACTGCCATTTTGCTTAACACCCTCAATACCCCATTCAGAGCCATAATATATGCAAGGTATTCCAGGCATACCAAACATCATTCCAAATAACAATGGTAAATGGTTTTTGTTAGTTAAAATGCTTGCTGCTCTTGTCACATCATGGTTATCTACAAAGCTCATTAAATGTTTGCCTTTGTAAAGTGTCCATTGTTCAGGGCCAAACTGTCGCATAAGTGAATGGGTGATTTCAAATAAATTCATACTGTTAAGTGATGAATACAAACCTTTATAACATTCGTAATTTGTGCAAGAATGAAGCATATTTTCATTTACAATTTGATTATAGTCACCATGTAACATCTCACCAATAAGCACAAAATCAGGTTTTAATGTATTGGTAAAACTTCTAAGCTGTCGCATAAAATCTCTATCAAGCATATATGCAACATCAAGACGTAAACCGTCAATATCAAATTCTTCTACCCATTTTTTAATGCAGCTAAAAATGTGTTCAACTACTGCTGGATTTTTAAGATTTAATTTTACCAGTTCAAAATGACCTTCCCAGCCCTCATACCAAAATCCATCATTATATGAGGAATTTCCATCAAAGGATATATGAAACCAATCTTTATATGGTGAATCCCATTTTTTCTCTTGAACATCTTTAAATGCCCAGAAACCACGTCCAACATGATTAAATACACCATCAAGCACAACTTTTATATCTGCTTTGTGTAAATCATCACACACTTTTGCAAAATCTTCATTTGTACCAAGTCTACAATCTATTTTGCTAAAATCACGTGTATCATAACCATGACTGTCGGATTCAAAAATAGGGGAGAAATAAATAGCATTAGCTCCTAGTTTTTTTAAATGTTCTATCCAATTTGAAACCTTACCTATTCGGTTTACTGTTACACCATCATTTATTCTTGGTGCACCACAAAAACCGATTGGATAAAACTGATAAAAAACACTCTCATAAGCCCACATAAAAATTGTCAACTCCTTTTTTATAAACATTTGTTTTAGGACAGTAATAGTATAACGCTTTTAGTTGAAAATAACAATACTTACAAAAGAAAAAATCAGAAAATATGCTAATTTGACGATAAACAGCAAAAAAACACTTTGAAAATAAAAAACTCTTGAAATTAAAGCACAAATATGCTATAATTTAAAACCGAATAACGGGCATTCCTCTGCTTACCGGCTAAAGCCTTAAATTTATGATATGGCAAGAATGTCTATGATGAAAGGATTACTATAATATGGATTTAGTAAAGGTATTATCTGAGCAGCAGCTCAAGAGCGATCTTCCAGAACTGAAGATTGGTGACACCGTAAAGGTGCATGCAAAGATTAAGGAAGGTAACAGAGAGCGTATTCAGGTGTTTGAAGGCATTATCATTGCTATGAAGCACGCTGGTATCAACAAGACTGTTACTGTTCGTCGTATTTCTTACGGCGTTGGCGTTGAAAAGACTTTCCCAGTACACTCCCCAAATATCGCTAAGTTTGAGGTTGTTCGTAACGGTAAGGTTCGCCGTGCTAAGCTGTACTACCTACGTGGCCGTGTTGGTAAGGCTGCTAAGGTTGCAGAAAAGGTTTAAGTTGCAATCATTAAGAGGGAAGCGATTATTTTCGTTTCCCTCTTTTCTTTTTCTTGATTATAATTTGTATCAACGCTATAATAAAATGTATATGCAAAATATAAATTGAATGGAGGATATATTTTTTATGGTAGATAATCATGAACCATTCGAGGAAGAAACTATTGAAAAAAAAGGTAGATTTCAAAGCATTTTCTTTGACTGGGGCGAGTCAATAGTTGTTGCTTTAATCGCTATTGTGATACTGTTTACATTTTTTGTAAGACTTGTTGGCGTTGATGGTAGCTCAATGTTTCCAACATTACATGATAAAGATGTTATGCTTGTGAGTGATTTCGCCTATACACCTGAAAAAGGTGATATAATTGTACTTCATCAGCCTGATATTCCAGGTTTTATTGAAGGTCCTATTGTAAAACGTATTATTGCAACTGGCGGAGATGAAATAGATATTAATTTTAATTTGGGCAAAGTTTATGTAAACGGTCAAGAACTTAGTGAACCTTATATAAATGATTTTGAATTGCCTCTTGCATATGAGGGTATGGACTTTCCGCAGGTTGTGCCTGAGGGCTGTGTATTTGTAATGGGTGACAACAGAAATGGTTCAACAGACAGTCGTCACCCTCAAATAGGTATGATTGACGAAAGATATATTATAGGTCAAGTTAAAGCTGTTATCTGGCCTATAAGCAATTTTGGAGGTAAAACCTGATGAATATACAATGGTATCCAGGGCATATGGCAAAAACTCGTCGCCAAATGCTTGAAAACCTTAAAAATATAGATATTGTATGCGAAGTTGTAGACGCTCGTATACCTATGGTTAGTCGTAATCCAGATATGGACGAAATCGCAGGCAGTAAGCCAAGAATGATTATTATGAATAGAATTGACCTTGCAGACCCTGAGCAAACTCAAAAATGGACTTCTTTCTTTAGAAAAAAAGGCTGGTCTGTTATTCAAACAGATAGCCAACATGGCAAGGGAACAGAACGTTTTGCACCTGCTGTACGTGAAGTTTTAGCTGATAAAATCGCTCAATGGAACGAAAAAGGTCAAACAGGTCGTGCAGTTCGTGTAATGGTTGTAGGTATACCTAATGTAGGTAAATCTACTTTTATAAATCGTATTTTAGGCAGAAAATCAGCAAAAGCCGCTGATAAACCTGGTGTAACTCGTGGAGCTCAATGGTTTAGAGTGGGTGACGGTATAGATTTACTTGATACCCCAGGTATTTTATGGCCTAAATTTGATGATGAACGCACAGGCTTACTTTTAGCGTCTACTGGTGCGGTAAAAGATGACATTTTAGATGTTGAAACGCTTGCTTGTAAACTTTTTGAAATCCTCGCTTTAAGAGCACCTAAGGCTATTATTGATAGATATAAAATTGAAATTCCAAATGAAGAAGTTGACTTTTTAGGTTATAATTTGCTTGAACAGGCAGGGAAAAAACGTGGTTTTATGATGCGTGGCGGTGAAATTGACACCGAACGTATGGCAAGAGTATTTTTAGATGAATATCGTGGCGGTGTGCTTGGAAAAATCACACTTGAAACACCAGAGGAATATTTAAATGTTACAGTGGACGATTGAAAATGAAATAGCACAAAAAGGCTATAAAAATATATGTGGCGTTGATGAGGCTGGACGTGGCCCACTTGCTGGCCCTGTGTGTGCGGCAGCGGTTATTTTACCTGATGGCTGTCAAATAGATGATTTAAATGACTCAAAAAAACTAAGTGAAAAAAAACGTGATATATTATTTGATAAAATAAAAAATATCGCTCTTGCTTATTCTATCGCAATGGTTGACCATAAAAAAATAGATGAAATAAATATTTTACAAGCGACATATTTAGCTATGAAAACCGCTGTTGAGGGTTTAAGCATTAAAGCTGATTATGCTCTTGTAGATGGCAATCGCTCGCAAGGACTTAATATACCTTTTAGTTGTATTGTCAAAGGTGATGCAAAAAGCCCATCTATTGCGGCAGCCTCTATTTTAGCTAAAGTAACACGTGATAGATATATGTTAGATATGGCAAAGCTCTATCCAGAATATGCTTTTGAAAAACATAAAGGTTATGGAACAAAAGTGCATTATGATGCAATTTTACAACATGGTGCTTGTGAAATTCATAGACTTACATTTCTAAAGAAATTCTATGAAAAGCACCCAGAGATTAAAAAATGAACAGAGGAAAACTTGGTGAAGATATAGCACTTGAGTTTTTAACCGAAAAAGGCTATAAGTTAATCGAAAGAAATTATCATTCACGTTTTGGCGAAATTGATATTATAATGAAAAATGATAGGTATATAATATTTGTTGAGGTTAAACTCAGAAAAAATAACAAATATGGCACTCCAGCAGAGTTTGTAACCATAAAAAAACAGCAGAAAATTATTATAACTGCTGAAAAATGGTTACTGAAAAATAAAACTGATTTACAACCTAGATTTGATATTATAGAAATTTATATGCCTTATGACAACAAAGTTAGCATAAATCATATTGAAAATGCATTTGACGCATAAAAGGGGGAGTTATAGCCTTGAAGCTGTTTGACTTGCATTGTGATACATTATATGAGTGTTATGAAAACGAAAAAAATTTAAGAAATAACAATTTGATGATTGACCAGAGTAAAGTATGTGAGTACAATCATTATATACAGTTTTTCGCATTGTTTTGTGGAGTAGAGTCACAAAATAAAAATGCACTATGGAAACTAGATGTAAATGATAGACTGAATGCACTTTTAAACGAAGCTAAAAAACAGTTTAGTTTAAATGGTGATTGGCTCATTCAGTGCTATAATAGCGAAGAACTGGACTTAGCTATATCAAAAGGAAAATCAGCCGCATTTTTATCTATTGAGGGTGCAGAACTTGTGCCAACTTATGAGCATTTGCAAAAGGCTTATGACGCTGGAGTTAGAATGATAACTTTAAGCTGGAATTATAAAAACAAATATGCCACAGGTGCTATGCTTGATAATAATGCAGGTTTAACCGATGAGGGCAAAAAATTGGTTGATAATCTTGTAAAAAAGAATATTATAATTGATGTTTCTCATCTGTCTGAACATGGCTTTTGGGACGTATGCACCCAGACTGAAGCTCCTTTTGTCGCTAGTCACTCAAATAGTAGAAGTGTGCATTATCATCTTAGAAATTTAACTGATTTACAATTTTCTGAAATCATCAGACGCAAAGGGCTATGCGGTATAAATTTTTATAGTAGATTTTTATCAGATAAAGATGAAAGTTCTTTTGATGATGCTTTAAAGCATATAGAGCATTTTTGCTCGCTTGGCGGTGAGGATTGTTTGGCTCTTGGTTGTGATTTTGATGGTTGTGACAATTTGCCAAAGGAAATTAAATCAGCAGGTGACATGCAGAAATTCGCTGAATATATGTTAAAACATAACTATGCGCAAAGCACAGTTGATAACATTTTTTATAATAATGCAAACAAATTCATTCACAGAATGTTATAAAATTATTGGAGGTAGGATATGAATTATGTAAGCACCCGTGACAAACAACTGTCTGTAACCGCAGCTAAAGCAATAGCAACAGGTATTGCTCCAGATGGAGGTCTGTTCTGTCCAACTGAAATTCCAAAGCTTTCTAATGCAGAGCTTGAAAAACTTATGACCCTTGATTATAAAGGTCGTGCAGCTCTTGTTTTGGGTAAATTTTTAACTGAATTTACCGCTGAAGAACTTCAGGATTTTTGTAACAAGGCTTATGCTGATGAAAAGTTCGGAGGAAATAATACAGCTCCTGTTGTATCACTGGCTGATGGAAAACAGATTTTAGAGTTATGGCATGGTCCAACATGTGCTTTTAAAGATATGGCTCTTCAAATATTGCCTTATTTACTCACTGCATCTTTAAAAAAGATTGGTGAAACCCGCACAGCTTGTATTTTAGTTGCAACATCTGGTGATACAGGCAAAGCTGCACTTGATGGTTTTGCTGATGTACAAGGCACTAAAATTATGGTATACTACCCTGTTGATGGCGTATCTCCAATGCAAAAACTTCAAATGACTACTCAAAAGGGTGAAAATGTTGAAGTTATTGCTATTCATGGCAATTTTGATGACGCTCAAAGTGCTGTTAAAAAGATTTTCACTGACAAGCAGACAGCGGAAAAAATGGATAAGAACGGTATGATGTTCTCTTCTGCAAATTCTATTAACTGGGGTCGTTTAGCTCCTCAAATCGCTTATTATGTATCAGCTTATTGTGATATGGTGAATAATGGCACTATTAAAAATGGTGATAAAATAAATATATGTGTTCCAACAGGTAACTTTGGCAATATCCTTGCAGGCTATTTTGCTAAACAAATGGGTATTCCAGTAAATAAGTTTATATGTGCATCTAATAAGAACAATGTTTTAACTGATTTCTTAAAAGATGGCGGTACTTATAACAGAAATCGTCCATTCTATACAACAGATTCACCATCTATGGATATTTTAATATCTTCTAACCTAGAACGTTTACTTTTCTATGTTTCTGGTCAAGATGATAAGCTGGTTAGTGAGCTTATGAATAGTTTAAATAAAGAGGGTAAATATACAATCCCAGAAGAGCTTTATAAAAAAATCTCTGCTGATTTTGATGCAGGTTATTGTGATGATGAGCAGACAGCTAAAACTATAAATAAATTGTGGAATAATGAAAAGTATCTTGCAGACACTCATACTGCTGTTGCTGTAAAGGTTTATGAGGATTATTGCGAGCGTACAGGCGATAAAACCCCTACTGTAATTGCTTCCACTGCAAGTCCATTTAAATTCTGTCGTGCAGTTATTGAGGCTCTAGGTGGCACTTTAGAAAAAGATGATGTAACTCAGCTTGATGTTTTAAGTGATATGACAGGTGAGAAAAAGCCTAAACCTCTTGCAGAGCTTGCAGGTAAACAGCCTAGATTTAACAAGGTTGTTGATAAATCTGAAATTCTTGACACTATTGACCTTTTAATTAAGCTTTAAGGAGGTCAAAACCATGGCACTTTTCACCCTTGCAGATTTACATCTAGCTTGCTCAGTCAATAAACCAATGGATATTTTCGGTGGACGATGGCAAAATTATATGCAAAAAATCCAGAAAAACTGGAATGCTGTTGTGAAGCCTGATGATGTAGTTGTAATAGGCGGAGATGTGTCATGGGGCATTGACTTAAAAGAAGCTAAGGCGGATTTTGAATATTTAACTAATTTAAATGGTAAGAAAATCATTTTAAAAGGTAATCATGACTTATGGTGGTCCACTGTAAGTAAAATGAATAGATTTTTACATGAAAATGGTTTTGAAAATATAGAATTTCTGCATAATAATTCATTTAGATATGAGAATATAGGTATTTGCGGCACTCGTGGCTGGTTTTATGAGGAAGATTTTAAAAAAGGTCATGATGAAAAAATCTTTAAAAGAGAACTTCAAAGACTGGAAACATCGCTTAAATCAGCTAAAAGTCAAAACGTGGACGAAATATACTGTTTTTTGCATTATCCGCCACTTTATTCTAATTTCTGTTGTAATGAAATCATAAATTTAATGAAAAACTATGGTGTAACACGCTGCATTTATGGTCATCTACATTCAGAGGCTTTAAGATGGGCTGTTCTCGGCAAACACTATGAAATAGAGTTTTTGCTCGTTTCAGGTGACCATGTGGATTTTACACCTGTTCTGTTAAAAAAATAATCAAAAAAATAAAAAAAGTATGGAAATCTATAAAAAAATCTGATAGAATAGATTGGATACATTTTTAGGAGGAATAAACTAAAATGGCACTGAAAAACGTAGAAAAGCAGGAAAAGAGCATTGTTGCTCTAACTGTTGAAATCCCTGCAGAACAAATTGAAGCAGGAAAAGAAAAAGCATTTAAGAAAAACGGCAAGAAAATCACCGTTCCAGGTTTCCGTAAAGGTAAAGCTCCTCGTAAGCTAATTGAAAAGCTATACGGTGAAGGCGTTTTCTTTGAAGATGCTCTAAATATTTGTTATCCAGAAGCTTATGAAGCTGCTATTAAAGAAGCAGGTATTGAGCCAATCGCTCCAGCTAATGTTGAAATCAAGGAAGTTACTGACGAAGGCTCTGTTATCATTGTTTGTAAAGCTCCAGTTATTCCAGAAGTTACTCTGTCTGAGTACAAGGGTATTGAGGCTGAGCGTTCTGAAGTAAAGGTTATGGCTGCTGACGTTAAGGCAGAACTTGAGCGTATGGCTCAGCGTTTTGCTCGTACTGAGACTGTTGAACGTGCTGCTAAGAAAAATGACACTGTTGTTATCGACTTTGAAGGTTCTATTGATGGTGTTGCATTTGAAGGCGGCAAGGGTGAAAATTACTCACTTAAACTCGGTTCTGGTTCTTTTATCCCTGGCTTTGAGGAACAACTAATCGGTACAAAGGCAGGTCAGGAAAAGGACGTAACTGTTACTTTCCCAGAAGATTATCATGCGGCTGAACTTGCTGGCAAGGAAGCTGTATTTAAGTGCAAAGTTCATGAGGTTAAGGAGACTATCACTCCAGCTATTGATGATGAGTTTGCTAAGGACGTTTCTGAAACCGCTGAAACTTTAGCTGACCTTAAAAAGGAAGTTAAGGAGCGTCTTGTAAAGACTAAGAATGAAGAAGCTGACAATGAATTCACTCAGAATATAATTAATAAGCTTGTTGACGGCATGCAGGCTGATATTCCAGACGCTATGATTGACCATCAGGTTGATAGCATTATTCGTGACTTCGGTTATCGTTTACAAATGCAAGGAATGAGCATTGACTCCTACATTAAGGCTACTGGTATGGACGCAAACAGCTTCCGTGCTATGTTCCACAAGCAGGCTGAAACTCAGGTTAAGGGTCGTTTAGCTCTTCAGAAGGTTGCTGAACTTGAAAACATTCAGATTAGCGATGAAGATATGGAAACCGAAATTGCAGGTCTTGCAGAGCAATACAATATGGACGCTAAGCGTGTTAAGGAAATTATGCCAGCAGACGCTATGCGTGAGGATATGAAGATTGACCGTGCAGTTGAACTTGTAAAGAAGAGTGCAAAGGCTATTAAGAAGACTGCTGAAGCTAAGGAAAACTAATTTTTTCTTCACTCCGGACAAGGGTGTATCCTTCGGGGACAAGAAAGAATGGTGCTGCCATATTCGTTTATTGCAAACGAGGGACATTTGAAAGGAGAACATAATTTATGAGTTTGGTACCAATGGTCATTGAGCCAACCAACCGTGGCGGTGAACGCTCTTATGATATTTATTCCCGTCTGCTTAATGACCGTATTATTTTTCTGTCAGAAGAAGTTAATGATGTAACCGCTTCACTGGTTATCGCTCAACTTCTATACCTTGAAGCACAAGACCCAGACAAAGATATTTCATTTTATATCAATAGCCCTGGCGGTTCTGTTACCGCTGGTATGGCTATATATGACACTATGAACTATATCAAGCCTGATGTTTCTACAATTTGTGTAGGTCTGGCGGCATCTATGGGTGCATTTCTGCTTTCATCAGGTGCTAAGGGTAAGCGTTACGCTTTGCCTAATAGTGAAATCATGATTCATCAGCCACTTGGCGGTGCTAAAGGTCAAGCATCAGATATCAAAATCCATGCCGATTGGATTCTTAAGACAAGAGACAAGCTTAATAAAATTCTGGCGGAGAATACAGGAAAACCGCTCGAAACAATCGAACGTGACACCGACCGTGATAACTTCATGGGTGCTCACGAGGCTATGGAATATGGTTTGATTGATAAGGTTTTTGATAAGAGATAAAAGTTATCCATTAATGTAAAGCCGCTACACCACATTCAATTTTAGGTGCAGCGGTTTTATTGGCATAACGATGTAAAAACAGCATTTCTAATTTGCTGGAAAGAGGTAATCATGTCAAAGCAAGACGATAGAAGATCAGTAAAATGTTCTTTTTGTGGTAAGCCACAAGAAAAGGTTCGTAAACTGATTGCAGGTGCAGGAGTTTTTATCTGTGATGAGTGTGTAGGCATATGTTCTAATATCCTAGAAGAGGAATTCGGATATCAAAATGAAGTTGAAATTCCAAACTCATATAATCAGCAGGCGGAAGAAGAACTGCCAACTCCTATGCAGCTTAAAGCTGTACTTGATGAATATGTAATCGGTCAAGACCGTGCTAAAATTGCACTATCTGTTGCGGTTTATAACCATTATAAGAGAATTTTCCGTGGCGATGATGATGTTGAACTGCAAAAGAGCAATATTCTTATGTTAGGCCCATCTGGTTCAGGTAAAACTTTACTTGCACAGACTTTGGCCAAAACTTTAAAAGTTCCATTTGCAATTGCAGATGCTACTACACTTACTGAAGCTGGTTATGTCGGTGAAGATGTTGAAAATATACTGCTTAGACTTATTCAAGCGGCAGATTTTGATGTAGAGCTGGCTCAGCGTGGTATTATTTATGTAGATGAGATTGATAAAATCGCTCGTAAGAGTGAAAATCCTTCAATAACTCGTGATGTTTCAGGTGAAGGCGTTCAACAGGCATTGCTTAAAATGTTAGAAGGCACTACTGCAAATGTACCTCCTCAGGGAGGCAGAAAACACCCTCATCAGGACTTTATTCAAATTGATACAACTAATATTTTATTTATCTGTGGCGGTGCGTTTGATGGTATAGAAAAAATTATCCAAAATCGCACAGGTAAGCAAGGTCTTGGATTTGGGGCTGAGGTTGCAAGCAAAAAAGACGAGGATTTATCCCAGTTACTTGCTAAAATTGAACCTCATGACCTTATGAAATTTGGTTTAATCCCTGAACTTATCGGAAGACTTCCTGCTATTGTTAGCCTTGATAGTCTTGATGAAGAAGCCCTTGTTCGTATTTTAGTTGAACCTAAAAATGCACTTGTTAAGCAATATAAAAAACTATTTGAGCTTGATAAAGTAAATCTTGAATTTGATGAGGAAGCTCTGCGTGAAGTAGCTAGAATTGCTGTTGAACGTAAAACAGGTGCAAGAGGCTTGCGTGGTGTGCTTGAAGATGTTATGACAAATATTATGTTTGAAATTCCATCTGATGAAGATATTGAAAAAGTCACTATTACAAAATCTGTAATTGACCATGAGGGCGAGCCAATAATAACTAGAACTAAAACTAGAAAACCTAGAACCAAAAAAAATACCACAAATTAACTAACTGGGGTGTAGTATGTTTACTGCACCCTTTTTGACTATTTTGCCAAGTACTGTTGCTTGCATTACAAATGGGTTTAGATTATACTTAAATAAATAGAAAAACCCCGCTGTATAGGAGAGTTGAAGATATGAAAAAGCATGAAAGCATTCAGTTATTGCCTGTATTGCCACTTCGTGGTCTTACGGCTTTCCCTAGAATGCTTATTCATTTTGATGTTGGTCGCCTTATGTCTATTAAGGCACTTGAGGCGGCTATGAAGGACGGTCAAAAACTATTTTTAACCGCACAAACAGACCTTAAAACAGATAATCCAAAAGAAAAAGATTTATATAATGTAGGTACTATTTGCACTATAAAGCAAATACTCCGTATGCCTGGTGATAATATTCGTGTGCTTGTTGAAGGCACAAAACGTGCTAAAGCTGTCGAATTTGAAACTATGGAGGAAAACGGCTGTCTTTATGCAAATGTCATTGAGCTTGAAGACTTTCACCCATTCCCATCATATCGCAGAGAACAGGCATTAGTGCGTACTGCTCAACAGCGTTTTGATGAGTATACAGAATATATGTCTAAAATCTCCCGTGATGTTATTATGATGGTTGCTGAAGGCGGTGAAATCGGTTATTTAGCTGATTATATTGCTCAAAATATAGGTATTGATTATCAAGTAAAACAGGAAATTTTAGAAGAATTAAGCGTAACAAGAAGAATTACAAAAGTTATTCGCATTCTAACAGATGAAATAGAAATCCTTAAAGTAGAAAGCGAAATTCAAGAAAAAGTAAGAGACCAGATTGACAAAAATCAGAGGGAATATTACCTTAGAGAACAAATGAAAGTTATTCAATCTGAACTCGGTGAAAATGACACTGACGCAGAGGTAGAGCAGTATCAAGAAAAAATAAATTCTTTAAAACTGCCTGATGAACATACAGAAAAACTGCTAAAAGAAGTAAATCGCTTATCTAAAATGAGCAGTACCTCTGCTGAAAGCGGTGTAATTCGCACATATCTTGACACTGTTTTAAGCTTACCTTGGAATAAAAAAACCAAAGAACAGCATAACCTAAAAAAAGCAGAGGAAATTTTAAACCGTGACCACTACGGTTTAGAAAAAGTTAAAGAGCGTATCTTAGAATTTTTGGCTGTCAAAGTGTTAGCTCCAGAACTTAAAGGACAGGTTTTATGTTTGGCTGGTCCTCCTGGAGTAGGTAAAACTTCTATTGCTCATTCTATCGCTGAGGCTATGGGCAGAAATTATGTTCGTTTTTCACTCGGTGGCGTTAGAGATGAAGCTGATATCAGAGGTCATAGAAAAACTTATATAGGTGCTATGGCAGGCAGAATAATGAACGCTATGACACAAGCTGATAGCAAAAATCCGCTTATGCTTATGGACGAAATTGATAAAATGGGTAATGACTTTAGAGGTGACCCTGCGTCCGCTATGCTTGAAGTTTTGGATACTGAGCAGAACAACGCTTTTAGAGACCACTATATAGAATTACCTTTTGATTTATCCGATGTTTTATTTGTAACAACTGCAAATGATTTAGGAAATATTCCTCGTCCACTTCTTGACCGTATGGAAGTTATCGAACTCCCAAGTTATACTGAAGAAGAAAAAGTACAAATTGCAAAGCGTCATTTGCTTGATAAACAACTTAAAAAACACGGCTTAAAACATGAACAAATAGAAATACCTGATGATGTACTTCATATTATAGTGTCTGGTTATACAAGAGAAGCTGGTGTTAGACGTTTAGAACAAATAATAGCTAAACTATGCCGAAAAGTTGCAAAACGTATTGTAGAAACCAAAACAAATAAAATTATAATAACAAAAGATAATTTACAAGAAATTTTAGGACATGCTAAATATAAAGATGATGCAATATCTAAAAAAGACCAAGTAGGTGTGGTAAATGGTCTTGCATGGACAAGTGTTGGTGGTGAAATGCTACAAGCAGAAGCCGCTGTTGTTGCTGGTACAGGCAAAATAGAGGTTACTGGTAATCTTGGTACGGTTATGCAAGAAAGTGCAAAGGCTGCACTTACATTTGTTCGTTCTCGTGCAGATGAACTTGAAATCGAACCTAATTTCTATAAAGAACTTGATATGCATATTCACTTCCCAGAAGCGGCAATTCCAAAAGATGGCCCATCTGCTGGTATAACCATTACAACTGCACTTATATCTGCACTTACGAATGCACCAGTTAGAGCTGATGTGGCTATGACAGGCGAGGTTACATTGCGTGGTAGAGTGTTGCCAATAGGTGGACTGCGTGAAAAAACTATGGCGGCTTATCGCTCAGGAATTAAAACAATTATTATTCCAAAGGATAATGAGCCAGATTTAGAGGAAGTTTTAGATGTTGTAAAACAAAATGTAAAATTTGTTATTGCAGAAGACATGGACACCGTTATGCATACAGCTATTGACTTTAGCAAGCGTATTAAAAAGAAAAAAACAAAAATAGACCCATCGGTTTCTATAACTCATAATGTTAACCAGCTACCTGAAATGTGTCAGTGATTAGGAGGTGAAAAAATGCTAAATCTTCATAATGCAGAATTTATACGCTCGGCTGTAAAGCAAAGTGATTTTCCAGATGACAATTTACCTCAAATAGTTTTTGCAGGTAAATCAAATGTTGGTAAATCATCTACAATAAACAAACTGTTAGGTAGAAAAAACTTTGCAAGAGTTGGCAACCAACCTGGTAAAACGGTGCATATTAACTTTTTTGAAATAGATAAAAAGGCTTATTTTGTTGACCTACCAGGTTATGGCTATGCAAAAGTTTCTAAAAGCGAAAGAGATAGATGGGGTAAACTCATAGACACTTATTTTGCTTCTGATTTAATAACTCTTGGTATACAAATTGTTGATATGCGTCACAAACCAACTAAAGATGACCAAACAATGTCAAGATGGTTTTTAAGCACTGAAATGCCATTTATAGTTATTGCAAATAAGCTAGACAAGCTTAGAAAAAAATCCGAGCGTGAAGAAAATATCAAGGTAATTCGTGAAACTTTATTACTTCCTGACGATGTGCCTGTTATAGCCTTTTCGGCTGAAAAAGGCGACGGAAAAGAAGAGGTTTTGGAAATTATTCAAAAAGCAGCCGAAATAGAAACGGTTTAAAAGGGTATTGGAATAAGGATGAAAGCAAGGGTTAAAAATCAGATTGGAGATATTTTATTATGATACTTGAGTTCATTCGACGTTTTATGTATGGTCGTTATGGTAATGATGAGTTAAATCATTTTTTAATGATTGTAGGCTTGATTTGTGCCGCAATTTGGAGCTTTGTAGCATCTAATATATTTTCTATTTTTGTACTTTTGTTAATAGGATTATGTTATTATCGTATGTTTTCAAGAAATATAACCAAACGACAGGCAGAAAATCAGCGTTTTCTATCTTGGTATATTCCGCAAAAGGAAGGTATAAGTAATGCTTTTTTCCGCTTCAAGGATAGAAAAGAACATAGATATTTTAAATGCAAATGCTGTAAAACTTATTTAAGAGTTCCAAAAGGCAAAGGAAAAATCAGTATTCATTGCCCAAATTGTGGTAATGAATTTGTTAAGAAAACATAATAAATCGCCAAAATTATGTTGATAGTTCATATTATTCTTGATTTTTTAATATATTTATTGCATAATGAATACAATACATATATTTGGAAAGAAAGGGAACTAATATGAAAAATCAGATACTAACAGATATGGTTTATAACCGTTTATCTAAAAAGGATTTATCCGCTGTAAAGGGTAAACTGGCAATTCAAGTAAACCTAACTGGTAAGATTGGCGGAGTTTTCTATATTGAAATACTTGATGGTGTGCTTTCTGTTATGCCTTATGAGTATATTGACAGAGATGCTACTATTTCAGTGGCAATAAGCAATCTTCAAAAAATTGTATCAGGTAAGCTTGATATTGATAAAGCAATTGCTGAAGGCAAAATGAAAGTTGAAGGCGATATCGACAAATTATTACTATTTAAAGACATTCTTCAAAAATAATAAAAAAACTGGCATAGATTTTTAAAATCATAATGCCAGTTTTAGTTTTTTTATAAGCCTATTTCATCTAACAGACTTCTCATTTTTTCTGCTGATGAACGTAATTGTTCAGCCTCTGCTTCACTTAAAGGAATATCAAGCACATTTTCTACGCCATTTTTACCAAGCACACATGGAAGTCCAAGACACAGACCAGAAACGCCATAGTGACCATCTACCATACTGGAAACAGGTAGCACTGAATGTTCATCACGTACAATTGCTTCTGCAATTCGTCTAACTGCAAGACCTATTCCATAATAGGTTGCACCCTTGCCCTCAATGATTGAATATGCCGCATCTCTTACAGATACATAAATTTTATCAAGGGTTTCCTTTGAATAGTCTTTACCAGAAATTTTGCAATAATCATCTAAATCCACACCAGATATATTAGCAGATGACCAAACTGCAAGTTCACTATCACCATGTTCACCAACAATAAATGCATGAACATTTCGGCTGTCAATTTCAAGATATTGACCTAAAAGGTGTTTAAGTCTAGCAGTATCAAGTACAGTACCAGAGCCAATAACTCTGCCTGCTGGAAGTCCTGAGATTTTTTGAGCCATATAAGTGAGTAGGTCAACAGGGTTGGAAACAACAAGTAAAATAGCATCTTTATTTACTTGCATAATATTTTCTATAATGCTTTGCATAATAACACGGTTTCTGCCTAAAAGTTCAATTCTGGTTTCACCAGGTTTTTGGTTAGCACCTGCCGCAATTACAATAAGACCGCATTCTTTTAAATCGCTGTACTGACCTGCACGAACTACACAAGGCTGAGAAAAAGCAATGCCGTGACTTATATCAGCCGCTTCACCCTCCGCTTTTTTATGATTTGCATCTATAAGCACAAGTTCAGAGAATAAACCACTTGTTGCAAGGGTAAAGGCACAAGTTGCACCAACAAAACCAACACCAATAACACCACATTTGCGTAAACTAGCCATTATAATCAATCCTTTCAAATATATCTTTTTTATATCAAATAATTCATACTTAATTCCTATGCTTTAATTATACACTTTTATTGTATACTTACAAGGTATATTTTATACTAATTTATTTGTGGAAAAATCAAAAAATTATGGAATATTGACAAAACTTTAACAATGATTTTAACAGTCCATATGTTGTTATATAGATACAAATATGTTATACTTATATAAATCTAATGATAGGGGTTGATTTATCATGAAAAAGTTTTATAAAAGTTTTATCGTAGGTGCTGCTCTTTCAGCCGCTGTTGCTGTAAATGCTTCTGCTGCTGATTTTACAAACTGTGCAGATGCATTAAATCAAATGGGGCTTTTCAACGGCACAGAGGCAGGTTATGAACTTGACCGTGCACCTACAAGAGGCGAAGCCGCTACAATGCTTGTGCGTCTTTTAGGAAAGGAAACCGAAGCTTTAGAGAAAAATTATAAAACTCCATTTACTGATGTTCCAGATTGGGCTAAACCTTATGTTGGTTGGCTATATAGAAATAAACTTACAAATGGTACAAGTGATACCACTTATAGCACAAGTTCTAACTGTACAGCTCAAATGTATTCAACATTCTTACTACGTACATTAGGTTATTCTGATACTGATACAAATCCAGATTTTACATACAATAACGCCATTGAATTTGCACAACAAAAGGGCATTGTTGATATGGCAAACTATAACAAAGATAGTTTCTTACGTGACAATGTTGTTGCTATGAGTTATACAGCTCTTGCAACTCAGCCTAAGGACGCAAAATATGATAATCTGCTTGATAAGCTTGTTGAAGATGGTGCTATTGACTCAACAAAAGCTAAACCATTCCAAGATAAATTTGATTTATATAATGAGTATGCTCAACTTGTAGAAAAAAATGCAAGCATGACTGATAAGGACGCAGATGTTAAAGTTGGTATGAGTGTTAAAATGAACAATGCATCTGTTATCAAAATGAATATGGATTCCAATGTTAAAACAAATATGAATTTAGAACAATTTGATAAATCTAAATTTTTGGTTACAGGTGATACAGAGATAGTAGTAGATAGTGCGTTAACAGGTGAAGACGCTGATACAACTATTGAAACACAAATAAATGCATATTATGCAGATGGTATTTATTATATAAACTCTGCTGGTCAGAAGATTAAAATGCCTATGAGCTTTGATGATATGCTTGCAAGCCTTGATATGCAAACACTAAGCAAAAAAGAGCCTATTTCATCTATTGATACACTGAGTAAAGATTCAAATGGAACTTATAGTGTTTCATATTCTGCAAATTATTTAAACACAACTGTTAATGATTTACTTGCTCAAGTTGGCATGACTGCTGATGATATCAATATGTCAGTAGATAAGGTTAATATGACAATCACTCCTGAAAATGGACAGATTAAAAATATGACCGCTGATATGGTTTATACTATGGACGTTGAAGGTCAAAACATGGTATTAGATATGAATTTAGACTATAATATTCTTCAAACTGGTTCTTCTGTTGTTATAACAGCTCCAACCGACCTTGACACATATGTTGATATCAGCTCTTTAACTGAATAATTTATCTAAATGCACAGGTTAGCCTGTGCATTTTTTTGAAAAAACCCTTGACTTAGAGTACACTCCAACTATTAAAATAAAATATAGGAAGGTGATTGTTTGACAATAAAACAAGTAAGTGAAATTTATAATATATCACAGGATACGCTTAGATATTATGAAAAAGTGGGTATGATACCAACTGTAAACAGAAATAAAAGCGGTATTCGTGATTATACTGAACAAGACCTTGACTGGGTTCAAACCGCTATTTGTATGCGTAGTGCAGGTTTACCTGTTGATGTTTTGGTACAATATCTAAAATTATATAAGCAGGGTGATGAAACTTTTAAACAAAGATTGGATTTATTAAAAAATCAATATGATAAGCTTTTAAAACAGCGTGAACAAATAAACCAAACGCTTGAAAAGCTTAATTATAAAATAAGTCGTTATGAAATCGCAGTTAAAACAGGCAAACTTTCATGGGATTAAACGGAGGAAAACAATGTATTTAGAAAACATTAAAAAACCACAAGATATTAAATCATTTTCAACTGAACAACTCAAAGAATTGGCTAGTGAAATGCGTCAGCTTTTAATTGAAAAAGTGAGTACACATGGCGGTCACTTTGGCCCTAACCTTGGAATGGTTGAGGCTACAATAGCACTTCATTATGTGTTTGACTCTCCAAAGGATAAAATGGTTTATGATGTATCACATCAGACTTACTGCCATAAAATGCTTACAGGTAGAGCTTATGGTTTTTTAGATAAAAATAGATATGATGATATAACAGGTTATAGCTGTCCACAGGAGAGCGAACACGATTTCTTTACAGTGGGACATACATCAACATCTATAAGTCTTGCAAGTGGTCTTGTAAAGGCTAGAGAGCTTAAAAAAGAACAAGGTAATGTTATAGCAATTATAGGTGATGGTTCTTTAAGTGGCGGTGAGGCTTTAGAGGGCTTAAATATAGCAGTAGAACTTGATAGCAACTTTATAATTGTAGTAAATGATAATGATATGTCTATTGCTGAAAATCATGGCGGTTTATATGGCAATTTAAAATTATTGCGTGATACAGATGGAAAAGCTGAATGTAATTTGTTTAAAGCAGTTGGTCTTGACTATGTTTTTGTTAAAGATGGAAATGATATAGATGAACTGATAAATGCATTTAAACTTGTTAAGAATAGTACAAAACCTGTTGTTGTGCATATTTGTACACAAAAGGGTATGGGTTATAAACCTGCACAAGATGACAGAGAAGCTTTCCACTGGACAATGCCTTTTGACGTTAAAACAGGCAAAGTGACCGTTAATTTTGATGGTGAGGACTATGGAACTTTAACAGCTGATTATCTGCTGGAGAAAATGAAAAAAGATGAAAAAATTGTGGCTATAACCGCAGGCACACCAGCAGTTATGGGATTTATCCCTGAAAAGAGAAAACTTGCAGGCAAACAATTTGTTGATGTAGGCATTGCAGAAGAAACCGCAGTTGCTATGGCGTCTGGTATAGCAAAGGGTGGAGCAAAGCCTGTTTTTGGTGTGTATAGCACCTTTATGCAAAGAACATATGACCAAATAGCACAGGATTTATGTATAAATAAAAATTCTGCAACAATGGTTGTATTTTGTGCATCTATTTATGGTATGACCGATGTAACTCATGTAGGTTTTAACGATATACCTATGATTGCTAATATTCCAGAGCTTGTATATCTCGCTCCTACATCAAAAGAAGAATACTTTGCAATGCTTGATTGGAGTATTGAGCAAAATAAATATCCTGTGGCTATTCGTGTTCCAGAAAACGGTGTTATTTCGTCAGATAGACCAGTTAGAACCGATTATTCCGAACTCAATAAATATGATGTTGTACAAAAGGGAAGTAAAATCGCTATTATAGCGGTTGGTAGCTTTTTTGAGCTTGGCAAAAAATCTGCTTGTGAGATTGAAAATAAACTAGGTGTTAAACCAACACTTATAAATCCAATCTATCTCACAGGTTTAGACAATGATTTATTAGATAGTTTAAAATCTGAGCATGATATTGTTATAACTCTTGAAGATGGCAGCATAGAGGGCGGTTTCGGTGAGAAAATAGCAAGCTATTATGGTAAAGATAGCATTAAAGTGTTAAATTACGGTATTAAAAAACAGCTCTATGATAGATATGATATAAATGCTGTTTTAGAAGAAAATCATTTGACATCAGCACAGATAACCGAAGATATCAAGCAAATATTATAAAAAAAGCGGGTTGATTTTATATCAACCCGTTTAATTTATCACTTTAAATATTTTTCTACAATTTTTACTGCATCTTCAATACAGCCTGTACAGGAACGAAGAACAGTTCCAGTTTCAACGCCTTTAAGTTCTTTACAGATAACGCTACTGTTCATCTGCTTAAACTCATCAGCAATGGCACGATTGATTTTATAAGTTTCACCTTTGGTTTTACCCACGTTTTCAAGTCCACCGCTGTTTTTCATACCTGCAAGCATACAAGCACCAGATACAGCTCCGCAAATTTGCATTTGACCAACACCAAGACCAAATGCTTCGCTTATTTTATAAGCGGTTTGTTCATCTAGTCCTAAATCGTCTGCAAATGCACATACAACAGCTTGTGCACAGTTATAACCCTTATCATGTAGGCTAACTGCTTTTTCTACTTTTGTCATAAAATCAGTCCTTTTTATTAATATTCATGTGTTGAATAGAAATCCAAAATTGCATCATGCATTGCTTTAGCTTCTCTTTCAACACCTTCATTACTTAGTATACATTCTACATCGTTTACATTGTCGATATATGCATATTCGCTGATTATAGCAAGTAAATCAACATTTGCGGCATAGCGTAGAATTGCGTAATAATCGCCATTACTACCCTCTTTAAATGTGGTTGGGGCATGTCGTTTTCTGCCGTCTTCAAGATATTGCTTTTCAAAAGATTGAGCAAGTTCTAATCCATCGCCACCATTTTTATATTTAATCTGTGCAAGAATATCAAAACCAGAGGCGTTTCCATTAAATGCATTATGATGTATGCTGATTAACATATCAGCAGTATCTGCATTGCTTTCTATTATCTTTTTACGGTCAGAAAAAGTTACAGTTTTATCTGTTTCAGCACTCATAATAACCTTTGCACCGCTTGCTTCAAGTAAATCACGCAGACAGAGAGCAACAGGTAAATTAAAATCGGTTTCATATATACCGCCACCAGCACTAACTTTACGATTTTGGTATGTGAAGAAATCATAAGGAGCAGTACCACCAGCACCAGGGTCAGAACCACCATGACCAACATCAATAAGAACGGTTATTACACCATCAACTTTATTAGGTGTTACAGGTTCAGGAGTTGGCTGTGGAGTTGGTGTAGTAGTGTCATTTGGTGTGGTTTGTTCTGGTTGGCTTTGTTCTGGGTTTGTTTCTTCAGGCTTGCTCTCTTCAGGCTGGCTTTCCTCAGGAGTGTCAGGACCTTTATAACTTGGTGTACGAATTATAGCTTGTCTGCTAGAATCCTTATAGGAAACCTCAAAACCAAAAACCTCGCCCATATCACGTAGTTTATAATATGTGTTACCATTTATATTATAAGCTTCCATATCCACTTTTTTGCCATCTAGCCAGATTGGACTATCTGTTTCATAAGCAGTTTGGTCACCACTGCTTGAAGCTTTCATTTCAGAACCGTTTGGAACGTATTTTTCACCGCTTTTTGCGATAATTTGTTTTGTTTTCTCGTTATATTCAACACTGAATTGACAATCCTTGCCATTCATAAGATATGCCAAATCTCTAAGTTTAAAATATGTATATGCACTATAAGAATCAACACTGATAAGATATGCAGTAGGTTTAACTTGTTCACCGTCCAAATAAATTTCCATTTTGCTGACATATGCTTTTTTGCCTTGAGTAGTTGCAGAATAAACAGCAGGGATATCAGTTTGAATTTCTGTTGGTTCATTTGCTGCATAACTTATGCCAGAGAGCATGGAAGAAAATAGCAGCGTAAATGCTATAAATCTTTTTCGCATAGTAAATCCTTTCTATTTTTTAAAAGTAATATGGCTGCAAGCAGCCGTAAAAAAACCTAACAGATATAATATAACATTATAGTACAAAATTCTCAAGTTACAAATATTATATGTAACAAAAATGTAAAATAAATTCAATTTAAGTCGGTTTTTACTATGGAATTTGTATTTATATCACAAAAGATTATACTTGTCCTTCTTCAAACTCATATAAATTTATATTGCGTATCTTCTTAAAATAATTATTTAAGCGGTCAAAATTTGCATTTATTATTAGCTCTTCTGGGAAATCAATTTCTTCAAGCATAGCTATTGCAGAGTCAGTTTTACCAACCATAAAAGATATATGGGAGTCACTTGTAACAACAATAGGTACATTATATTTCATGCAAAGTTTAGCAATGTTTTTGCAGTTTTCTTTACTGCCTTTTCTTATTGCAAGGGAATTATTATTTATTTCAACAATTTTTCCAAATTCATTGCATTGAGAAATAATCCTTTCTTGGTCAAATACATAGTTTTGGTTGCCTAGATGACCTAAAGTTGTAACATATGGAGTTCTTAAAATGTTTTCTAAAGCTTTTGTATGAACTTCAGAATTTACAGGAGGAAAACAAGGTTCATGAAAAGACGCAATAACATAATCCAAATGTTTAAAATGTCTTTCTTCCATAGGGTCAGTGCTGCCATTTGGGGGCATAATATTCATTTCAATGCCACGGATTACACAAACACCATCAATTTTGCGAGGTACTATATTTAAGTTTGAAAAATGCCATTGATGAGCACCATCTACCATGCTTGGACCGTGATTTGTTATTGCAATAGCATTAAGTCCTGCACGTTTTGCACCTTGAACCATTTCTTCAAGAGAGCTATAAGCGTGATGAGAAACATTAGTATGAGTGTGTAAATCTGCTACAAGTTTAATCATAAATAAAAATAAGTCCTTTCTTAAATTTAAGCAATAGAACAGGACTGCAACCATAGTTACAGCCCTGATAGGTTTGTTTAATTACCAAATGAGCGAAGCATGCGTTCTTGAAGCTCCTTAGCCGCATTATAACCCATTTTCTTATAACGGTTATTCATAGCGGCAACTTCAATAATTACAGCTAGATTTCTACCTGGTTTAACAGGAATAGTCAAAGATGGAACACGAATATCTAAAATGCTTGTTGTTTGACCATCAAGACCGAGTCTATCATATTGCTTGCCATCTTCCCAGTTTTCAAGGTTGATAACAAGTTCAATTTTTTCTGTAAGTTTTACAGAGCCTACACCAAAAATACGACGTACATCAACAATACCTATGCCACGAAGCTCGATGAAATAACGTATAACGTCAGGAGAAGCACCAACAAGGGTTTTATCTGATACACGTTTAATTTCAACAGCATCATCAGCGATAAGTCTATGACCACGTTTAACAAGCTCAATAGCGGTTTCTGATTTACCAACACCAGAGTCGCCTAAAAGTAGAACACCTTCACCATAGATTTCAATAAGCACACCATGAAGTGTAATTCGTGGTGCAAGAGAAACTTTAAGAGAGGCAACAAGTGCATTCATAATGGTGGAAGTAAATTCATTTGTTCTTAAAATTGGAACATTAAATTTTTTTGCAGCTTCAATACATTCAGGGAATACATCAATATTTCTGGATATAATCATAGCTGGAATACCAGTTTGAAATAATCTGTCAAAAATCTCTTGACGTTTTTCAGACTCAAAACTTTCTACATATGTTGTTTCGACCTTGCCCATAACTTGTAAACGGTTAGGGTCAAAAAAGTCAAAGAAACCAGCGAGCTGTAAACCTGGACGGCTTACATCGTCTTTTGTAATTTCAGTTTTTTCAAATCCATCTGGTCCATAAACTACTTCAAAATCAAATTCTTGAATAAGGTCTTTTAAAGACACACCAAACTCTTTTAACTGCATTTTCTCAGCCCTCCTGCGATTTTTGGGGGATTTATTATGCTTATTATAGACGAATTTTTACCATTTTTCAACGCTTATACACAGATATACAGATATTTTTTATATCTTCCAAAAAAAATCAAAAAAACACTTGATTTTTCCTAAACTTCATGGTAATATTATATACGTTACTCAATGCCTTGTAGATAAGGAGGTGTAGGAAAATGGCAAAGTGTGATATTTGCGGTAAGGGCGTAACCTTTGGTATCAAGGTTTCTCACTCTCACAGACGTTCTAACAGAACTTGGAAGCCTAACGTTCGTCGTGTTAAGGCGATTGTAAACGGTACTCCATGCCATGTCAACGTATGTACTCGATGCCTCCGCTCCGGCAAGGTTACTCGTGCAATCTAATTTTTAGATTGGTACATCTTGACGAATTTCACAAAGACCACTCTTTTTTCGGGTGGTTTTTTTCTTTTATAAAAATATATCTAACTACATATTTCGACAAGATTTTTTTAGGTTAAATGTTATTATATGTAAGCAAAACCAAGAAGGGTAAGGAGTATGTTATGTTAAGGTATGTTGCAGTAAAGGAAAATGGACAAAATGGTATTTCAGCTTGTGAAGACGATAAAGTATTAAATACTATATGTGATATTTCACAAAATTATGGTGAGGTTGAAAAACTTGCTGATACTCTTAATAAATTGGAAGTATCTTTAATTCATTTTTATGATGTGATTGAAGATTATGTCCAGCAGATTGCAATGTAAAACTTGAAAATTTTTTGATTGGCAAAGCAACAAGAATTACATATTATGATAAATTCAAATATTTAGGCGAACAGAGTAAATGTTATATCTGTTCGCCTGTTTTTATTTCATATTTAGTTTATACATTACAACTGATACACCACATATTATAATATAGCCTAATATGCTTATAATATCTGGAACTTGTGAGAATAATATAAAACCAAGCAGGGCAGAGAAAATAACTTGTGTATAGTCATAAACGGAAATTTCTCTTGCAGGTGCATTTGAATATGCTGCTGTAATGGAAAATTGACCGCCTGCCGCACTAAGTCCCGCAAGTAAAAGCATTAAAACTTGATAAATTGACATCGGGGTATAATCGAATAATAAAACGGGTAATGTGACTAGACAGGAAAACCCTGAGAAAAATAGTACAATCATAGCACCTTGTTCACCACGTTGTCCTAAATATCTAACCGCTGTATAAGCTGCACCTGCTGAAAGTCCTCCAAACACACCTATAAATGCTGGAAATGCTGAAATTGAAAAACCAGGTTTAACAATAAGCAATGCACCAACAAAGGCGGCTAGTATTCCAAACACTTGATAAAGTTTAAGCTTTTCTTTGAGAAACAAATAGGAAAATAAAATTGCAAAAAATGGTGAAAGTTTATTTAACATTGAAGCATCAGATAAAAGCAAATGGTCAACAGCATAAAAATTGCATAAAATACCTATTGTACCCATAAAAGAGCGAATAAATAAAAATGGTAAATTTCGCTTTTGTATTTTAAAGCCGTTTTGTTCACGAATAATTATAAATGCTGCAAATAAAAGAGCAACAAAATTCCTAAAAAAACTTTTCTGTATAGATGGAATATCACCAGAAAGTTTTACAAATGTGTTCATAAGTGCAAAGCAAAATGCAGAGCATAAAATATATAAAATAGCTTTATTTTTTGATTTCATAATATCATCTTTCTAAATTTAAATTTATACAAAAAGAAAACAGCAAGTAAATGCTGTTTTCCAGTTTTATTAGTTTAAGAAATCTTTTAACTTTTTAGAACGTGATGGGTGACGCAGTTTGCGAAGTGCCTTAGCCTCAATTTGGCGAATACGTTCACGAGTTACCTTAAATTCCTTGCCGACTTCTTCAAGTGTACGAGTATGACCATCATCAATACCAAAACGCAAACGAAGAACTTTTTCTTCCCTTGGTGTGAGTGTTTGCAGTACCTCGACAAGCTGTTCTTTTAAAAGCATAAAGGAAGCCGCCTCCGCTGGTTCTGGAGCATCATCATCTGGAATAAAATCACCTAAATGTGAATCTTCTTCTTCACCAATAGGAGTTTCAAGAGAAACAGGCTCTTGTGCGATTTTTAGAATATCACGCACACGGTCAACAGGCATATTCATTTCTGCTGCAATTTCTTCTGGTGATGGGTCATGACCTAATTCTTGAAGTAGCTGACGTGATACACGAATAACTTTGTTAATGGTTTCTACCATGTGTACAGGAATACGTATAGTTCTAGCTTGGTCTGCAATAGCTCTTGTAATGGCTTGGCGTATCCACCATGTAGCATAGGTTGAGAACTTATAACCCTTGGTATAGTCGAACTTTTCAACAGCCTTTATAAGACCTAAGTTACCCTCTTGAATTAAGTCTAAGAACAACATACCACGACCAACATAACGTTTAGCAATGGATACAACAAGGCGTAAGTTAGCCTCTGCAAGACGTTTTTTAGCACGTTCACCAGCTTTGATTGCACGGTTCCACTGTACAATTTCATCAGCTTGAACAGCATCATGATTTTGTTTTGCCTCATATTCGTCCATTTTTTCAGATGCGGCTACACCGTCCATAATTTTCTTAGCAAGGTCAATTTCTTCTTCAGGGGATAGAAGGTCAACCTTACCAATTTCCTTTAAATACATACGAACAGGGTCATCAATAGCAAAACCTTCTGCTAAAACTGAGGTGTCGACCAGTTCTTCTTCTGGCACTTCTTCAACTTCAGACGCTTTAAACTCTGCCTCATCATCACCTATTGGTGTTTCAAGCACATCTCCGCCTTCAATTTCAATCCCTTCATGTTCAAAGGTTTCATATAGCTTGTCAATATCCTCTGTTTCAAGCTCAACGGCACTTAGTGCATCTGCAATTTCCTTTAATGTAAGTTTACCATTTTTCTTACCTAGAGCAAGAAGGTCACGGATAACTTGCATTTGCTGTTCCGCACTTTGGTTCATATTCTATTACCTCCAAAAATATTTTCTTTTCTAGCCTTTGCATATGCTAACAAAGGGTCATTATAGTTATCAGTATTTTTCATCTGACGACATTTTATGTTATTTATAGAGTCATCAAGAGCTTTTTCACGCATAGATGGCATAGGTCTGCTTGTTATATTTGTAAGCAGTGAAAGTGCCTCAGGGTCAAAATAACCTTCAAAAGCGGGAATAGTTATATTTTTACCATTTTTATAAAGCTCAAGAGCATGTACAAAAAATGCTTTTAATATAGGAGAAGTAAAGTCCTCTGATGAGATTTTACCATTTAGATAACCTATTAAACTATTATCTCCGAAAATAACCAATAAAATTTCCTCTTCAGACCTAGCGGAATTTACATTTTCATATTTAAGTGTTTTATCTTTTGGTTGAGCTTTGTCAACGGCTGAACGTACTTCACGTTTTTTTTGTTTTTGCAAAGCTTGCTTGCGTTTTTCAACAGCCTTTTTGACTTCAATCATCATAGATTGAGTTGATATTTTAGCCATATTGGCCGCACGAGAAGTATAAATTTCACGTTCTATATCACTATCTATAAAAGATAACATGTAAGAAGCTTCTTTTAAAAAAGAAATTCTGTCTTGGTCTTCCTCAAGGTCAAACTTTGAGGCGATATTATTTAGTTTATATGCTATATCGTCAGCACTTTGTTCAATAAGTCTGCGAAAAGCATCAGCACCTTTTTCTTTTATAAACTGGTCAGGGTCTTTTGCATTTGGTATGCGAAGTACACGCACATTAAGCCCAGATTTTTTTAAAATATCAATGGCTCTTTGTGAAGCTGCTTGACCTGCATTATCTGCATCATAAGAGATAATAATATTTTTAGTATATCGAGCAATAAGCCTTGCTTGTTCTTCAGTTAAAGCTGTGCCAAGAGAAGCAACCGCACTGTCAAAACCCGCTTGATGAAGTGCGATAACGTCCATATAACCCTCAGCAAGAATAAAATAATCCTTGCTTGTTTTTCTTGCTTTTTCTATTGCAAAAAGGTTTCGGCTTTTATGAAAAATAGATGTTTCGGGCGAGTTTAAATATTTAGGTTTTGAGTCGTCCATAACTCGACCACCAAAAGCTATAACATTACCTCTTAAATCAAAAATAGGGAACATAACACGATTTCTAAATTTATCAAATAAATTGCCTTTTTCACTTTTAGAGATAAGTCCACACGTTAAAAGCTCATCTTTTGTATAGCCTTTTGATGTCATAGCGTCCATTGTAGCAAAGAATGAATCTGGAGCAAAACCTAAACCAAAACGGTTCATAGTTTTTCGTGTTAAACCTCTTTTAACAAAATATTGTTGAACTTTTATATTTTCGGGTTTCCAAAGTTCAGAGTAATAAAATCTAGCGGTGTCTTTCATTAGCTCTAAAAGCCGTTCACGTTTTTTTGAAGTTTTGTTGTCATAATTGTTTTCTGGAACAGTCATTCCATATTGTTTAGCAAGAAAGGATACTGCATCATAAAATTCCAGTCCCTCGGCTCGCATAATAAATGACAACACACCTCCACCAACACCACAACCAAAACAATGAAAAATTTGTTTGTCCTGTGATACGGAAAAAGAAGGAGATTTTTCATTATGAAAAGGGCAAAGTCCAAAATAGTTTGAACCGCTTTTTTTAAGTGATACATAACGTGATACAACATCTACTATATCACTTCTAGCGTTAAGTTCATCTAAAAATGATGGGTCTATTGCCATATAAAAAACCTCCTTTTATAATATACTCAATTTAGGGTAAAACCCTACATATAATTATTACGCAATTAAACTCTTAAAATCCTCTTTTTTTCAGCATAAATTTTATAATTTTTATGATTTGTAAAAAAAGTGTATAATACAGTGTGAAATATAATATATATTGTATGTTTTGTGCAGAAATTTGGATATGAGAGGCTTATTTGCAAAAAACAGAAATCGTGCTATAATTAAAAAAATAGTTTAAAAGGAGAAGTTTTAAACATATGAAAAAAATTTCGCTTATCCATGGTCCAAACTTAAATTTAACAGGCAATAGAGAGCCTAGTATTTATGGTAGAAATAATCTTGAAAGTATAAATGAAGAATTCCGCAAAAAATGTGAACAAGCGGGTTTTGAATGTGAAATTTTTCAGTCAAATAGTGAGGGTGCAATAATTGATAGAATTCACTCAGCTATTGATAACTGCGATGGCATTATTATAAACGCTGGTGCATATACACATTATAGTTATGCAATTCGTGATGCGATTTCTGCAACAAGACTTCCTTGTATTGAGGTGCATTTATCAAATGTTCACGCAAGAGAGGAATTTCGTCACCATTCCGCACTGGCTGCTGTTTGTGCAGGGGTGATTGCAGGTTTTGGAAAAAATAGTTACATGCTTGCAGTAGATGCTATGAAAGGAATTTTAGAAAATGATTAGTAAAATTAGAACTGAAATGAAGAAGTTAAATGCAGATGCTGTACTTCTTACAACAAAATGTAATAGACGTTATGCAACTGGTTTTCCATCTAGTGCAGGCGTAGTATATATATCGGAAAAATATGCGGTTTTCTTTACAGATTTCCGTTATATTGAGGCAGCAAAACAAAATATTAAAGATTTTGAAGTGCGTCAGGTGAATATTGGTGAGCCATACACAAAAGCTGTAAATGAGGTTTTAGCACGTGATAGAGTTTCAAAAATTGCACTTGAAAACGAGGTTTTAACCCATTCAGAATATACAAATTGGCAAGAAAAACTGACTGCTGAGGTTGTGCCAATGGGTCAGATGATGAACCATATTCGCAGAGTTAAAACAGAAGCAGAGCTTGAAAATATTATTGCCGCACAGCGTATTGCAGAACGTGCTTTTGAGGAAATTTTAGACGAAATTAGACCAGGGGTTACAGAAAAACAAATAGCGGCTAAACTTACATATTTAATGTTGCTATATGGCGGAGAAAATATGTCATTTGACCCAATAGTTGTAACAGGCGTAAACTCATCTAAACCTCATGGTGTACCATCTACAACCGTTGTTGCAGAAGGTGACTTTGTAACAATGGATTTTGGTTGTATTGTAAATGGTTACTGTTCAGATATGACAAGAACAGTTGCAGTAGGTTATGCAACTGATGAAATGCGTGAGGTTTATGAAACTGTATTAAAAGCTCAAAAGGCAGGAATTGAAATTGCTAAAGCTGGTTTGCGTGGCCGTGATGTAGATAAAGTGGCTCGTGATATTATCACTAATGCAGGATATGGCGAATATTTTGGTCATGGCTTTGGTCATGGTGTAGGAGTGGAAATCCACGAACAACCAATGGTATCTATGAAAGGTGAAAGTGTGATGGAAGCGGGCTGTGTAATCACTGCTGAACCAGGAATTTATATTCCAAGTAAGTTTGGTGTTAGAATAGAAGATATGCTTTATTTAACCGAAGATGGAAACAGAAATCTTACAAAAGCACCAAAAGAACTTATTATTCTTTAATTTCAAAATTAAATGCGACTGCAAAAGCAGTCGCATATTTTTATATCTTAAATAGCTTTTTACCATTTTCAGTTGTCTGATTTATAACTTCATCAAGCGGTATATTTTTTATATTGGCAATAGTTTCAGCCATTCTATAAACATATAGTGAACTGTTTCTTTTGCCTCTAAATGGTTCTGGTGACATATAAGGGGAGTCAGTTTCAATCATAATTTTATCAAGTGGTATATTTTGTACCACTTCAACAGCTTTTTTAGCGTTCTTATACGTTATAACACCAGTAAAAGAGATTAAATAACCAAGTGAAATTAAACGCTTTGCCATTTCAGTAGAGCCAGAATAACAATGAAATACACCTTTGACATCTGGAAATTCTTCAACGATTTTAAGTGTATCAGCATGAGCGTCTCTATCATGAATTATAACAGGCATATCAAACTCTTTTGCAAGTTCAAGCTGTTTACGTAAAAGTTCAGCTTGTTTAGCTCTAAGCTCAGGTTCTTTTATCCAGTAATAATCAAGACCGATTTCACCAATCGCTTTTATACGATTGCTGGAGAGTGCAAGTGCTTTAAGTTCATTTATAGCGTTATCAATCTCTATTTCCTCAATATATTCTGGGTGAATACCAACAGCAGCATAAACGTGTGAATATTTTTCTGCATACTCTATTGCTTTTTTGCTTGTTTCAATATCACAACCAGGGTTTAATATAAGACCTACACCGTTTTCAGGCATTGAGCTAAGGATTTCATCTCTGTCATCATCAAAACGTTTATCATCGTAATGAGCATGTGTATCAAACAGCATTTAAAACACCTAAAATTAAAGAGACTCAATAATAGCCTGCTTTAAGCCTTCAAGCTGAATCATAGTTTCTTCCTTTAGAGATGATTTAACAGAAACAGTTGGCTCAAGCACCTTAATATTTTTCATATGAGCAAGCATATCACGCATTTGCTTACCAGCAGTAACCGCCCAAGTACCGTTGTCAATAATACCGATAGTACGGTTTTGAACATTAAGCTGTTGCATATCATGCAGTAAATTATGCATAATAGGGTAAATTCCACCATTATAAGTTGGAGCAGCCAGCACAATATGACTAGAACGGAAAATTTCTGCAATTAGAGTTGATACATGAGTATTTGAGATATCATAAACCGCAATATTTTTAACACCCTCATCAGCAAGTTTAGCAGCCAAAACATTTGCAGCGTTTTCAGTGTTACCATACATAGAAGCATAGATAATAACAACAGACTTATCTTCTGGACGGTATTCGCTCCAGTGCTGATACTTGTCCAGTAAATATTCAAAATTATTACGCCAGATTGGGCCATGTAGTGGGCAAATCATTTTAATATTAAGAGCTGATAATTTAGCAATAGCAGCCTTTACTTGAAGACCATATTTACCAACGATATTGCAGTAATAACGTCTAGCATCATCAATCCAATCACGGTCGAAGTTAATTTCATCATTAAAGATATTGCCGTTTAATGCACCGAAAGAACCAAATGCATCAGCAGAGAATAAAATATTTTCTTTTTCCTCATAAGCAACCATAACTTCAGGCCAGTGAACCATAGGTGTCATATAAAAACGTAAAGTATGTTCACCAAGTTCAAGAGCGTCACCCTCTTTAACAGTTACAGTTTTACCTTCAAGTTCACAACAATAAAACTGATTTAAGAAAACAAAAGTCTTTGCATTGCCTACAAGTTTTGCATTAGGGAAACGCATAACAAGGTTCATAATATTAGCACAGTGGTCAGGCTCCATATGATTGACTACAATATAATCAAGGTCACGACCATCTAAAACATGCATAACATTTTCTATAAATTGCTCAGATATAGAGCTATCAGCAGTATCAATTACAGCGGTTTTTTCATCATTTATAACATAAGAGTTATAAGAAACGCCTCGAGAGATAGGGAAGATATTTTCAAATAATGATAGTCGACGGTCACTACCGCCAACCCAGTGAATATTTTCGGACACTTTACGTGTGCAGAACATAAGAAATTCTCCTTTCAAAGTTAAACCCTTCATTTTAGTTAGTAATACCAGATAATATTATAAAACAAAAAACTAATTCTGTGCAGTGTAAAAATGAGAAAAAATTAACAATAAAATATAGTCATTTATTATTCAAAATTTTTCTCAAGATAATAAGGTGTAGTTTGATATACATAATAGTTAAGCCAGTTGGTATAAAGCAGATTTCCATGAGAACGCCAAGTCATTGGAGGCTCAAGTGTTGGGTCATCATTAGGGAAGTAGTGACGTGGAATAATAGGATTTAAACCACGGCTTTTATCTCTTATATACTCAGCTTTTAAAGTATTTGCATCATATTCAGAGTGACCTAAAACAAAAATTTGTCTACCGTATTTTGCTTCAACTATATATACACCTGCTTCATCAGATATAGATAATAATTTAAGATTTGGATTTTTATTTATATCATCTGCATGTACTTCTGTATGCCTTGAATGAGGAGCATAAAATACATCATCAAAACCACGGAATAAATTTTCTTTAGGAAGTAAAACTTTATGCCTAAATATACCGCTCATTTTTTCATCAAGTTTGTATTTTGGTATACCATAATGATAATATAAACCAGCCTGTGCACCCCAACAAATATGTAATGTAGAATGTACATTGGTTTTTGACCAGTCCATAATTGTGCAAAGTTCTTGCCAGTAGTCTACATCTTCAAATTCCATAAGTTCAACTGGTGCACCAGTTATAATTAAACCATCGTATTTATTATCTTTTATATCATCAAATGTACGATAAAAAGTAAGTAAATGGTCTTTTGGGGTATGAGCTGACTTATAAGTGCTTGTTTGAATTAAATCAATTTCTATTTGTAGCGGGGTGTTAGATAAACAACGCAATATTTGAGTTTCAGTCACTATTTTAAGTGGCATTAAATTAAGAAGTGCAATTTTAAGCGGGCGAATATCCTGAGATAATGCACGGTGTTCTGTCATAACAAATATATTTTCACTTTCCAAAACTGCACGAGCTGGAAGACTATCAGCTATTTTTATAGGCATAGTGAGTTTAATGCTCCTTTTTTGTCAAATTAAAACACATATAAAATAATTATAACAAATCACATTAAAACAGTAAAGTTTTTACTATTCTTTTTAAGGTATTTATGTTTTATTTTAGGTTAAAATAAAAATATAATATTGAAATAAAGGGATAAATCTATTATGTTTATATCCGATTTTTTTAAATTTATTATAACTGGTGCATTTGCTGGGGTTGCTAATGGGTTGTTTGGTGCTGGTGGAGGATTATTTATTGTGCCTTTATTTATACATTGGTGTAAAATACCTGAACGCAATGCCTTTGCAAGTTCAGTTGCAATTATTTTACCACTTAGTATAGTTTCAGCATTTATATATTTCAAGAATGGATATTTAAATATATCTATATCTTTACCATATATTATAGGCGGTGCTTTAGGTGGTTTTATTTCTGGAAGATTTTTTAAAAATATAAATATGTTATGGCTTAGAAGAATATTCGGTATATTTATACTTTATGGTGGTTTTCGTGCAATTCTAGGTTTGTAACAAGTATTTTAATGGAGATGATTTTTATTTTATATATTACTCCTATTATTGTTGGCATACTCACGGGGATTTTATCGGGGTTTGGTATTGGCGGGGGAACTATTTTAATACTATATTTAACAATTATTCTTAATGTTCCACAACAAATTGCATCAGGAACTAATCTGCTTTATTTTATTGTTTGTGCACCTGCAGCACTTATTTCACACATAAAAAACAAGTTAGTAGATAAAAAAGCGTTTATATTGTGTACTATTTCTGGTGTTCCAATTTGTATTCTTGCTTCATTTATAGCCGATAAAATACCTATTGATATTTTAAAAAGAATATTTGGTGTTTTTTTGCTCTATGTTGGTTTTAAAGAGCTGTTACAAAAATAGAAAAATCCGCTTTTGTAAGCGGATTTTTTTAATAGTCAAGATTTACCATAACATCAGAAACATCTGGTTTTTCAGAAATAATGCCTTCTTCATAAAGCCAATCAATATTTTCCTGCCAGCATTCTTCTGTTTGGCTTAAGAATTTTGCAGACTCGGTTTCCATAAGTGGCAAAAGGGTTTCAACAGATTGTTTTTCAACGTCTGGGTCAAGAGGGAAATTAGCTTCATCTTGATTTTCAAGCAGTACATTTAATACTTCTGTTGGTGAGTTTTTAAAATCTTCAAAGCCTTTTTCGCAAGCTCTTAAAAAGCCTTTAAGCACTTCTGGTTCATTTTCTATCATATTGTCATTTGCAAGGAATACTCCTTCATAATATTGTGGTACACCAAAATCATCAGGGAAGAAATAGTTTACTTCAAAACCCTCTTTCTCCATTTGAGGTACTTCATGATTTACTAGACAACCTATTGTAGCGTCCACTTGACCAGTTGTCATAGATGCCATAAGTTCAAAACCTACATCAATCATTTCAACATCATCAGCACTAGCACCAGAGTTTTTCATAATACTATGGATAAGTGCTTCAGATAATTCTGTACCTGCATAACCAATGGTTTTTCCCACTAGGTCTTTTGGTTCGGTGATATTCTTTTCTTTTAATGAAAGCACAATATTAAGCGGACTTTGTACAACTGCACCTATGGACTTTACAGGAATATTCTGGTCAGCTCTTGACTGAATAACATCTTGTTGATAATAAAGACCAATATCGGCTTGTCCTGCGGCAATCATACTGATAGCGTCATTTGTGCCTGCTGGTGATTGTAATTTGACTGTCAAGCCCTCTTCAGCAAAATAACCCGCTTGTTCAGCTTGATATAAAAACGCATGCAATGCATTTGGATACCAATCTAAAACGACTGTTAGTTCTCTAAGGTCATCACTATTTGCAGAACCGCTTGCAGAATTGTTATTATTTGTTGAACAGCCTGCAAGTAACATCACCGCAGCAGTAAATGCTGCAAAAATTCTTTTTTTCATCTTAAATCCTCCTATTATAGATGTATATTTTATAAATCTCCACGCCATGTTATAAGCTTTTTTTCAAGCCATGAGATTATGCTAACAATAACCATTGCAATAACACTAAGTAAAACTATCGGTGCAAATACACCTGCACCATCTAACTGTGTCATCATTCGTCGGCTAAAATATCCTAGTCCTGCGGTAGCACCCAGCCATTCACCAATAGCCGCACCAATAATAGACATTGGAATAGCCATTTTCATTGCAGAGAAAAAATAAGGTAGGGAAGCAGGTAATTTTAATTTAAAAAATATTTCATATTTGCCTGCACCGAATGTACGCATTAAGTCAATCATATCAGTTTTTGCAGAACGCAAGCCATCAAAAAGTGTAACAGCTATTGGGAAAAATGTTATAAGCACTGTAACTAGAACCTTGCTCCAAATTGTATAACCAAACCACATAACAAAAAGCGGTGCAAGTGCTGTTGTAGGTATTGTTTGAGAGGCAATCATAACAGGATATAATGTTTTTTCTGCCAGAGGAAACATATCCATAATAATTGCAAGAGCAACACCTAAAACAATAGAGATAAGTAAGCCTATGCCTGTACAGCTCATTGTGGCAGGTAAATGTGCGGTGAAAAGTGGTTCTCTAAGTTCCCAAAGTCTTTTTAAAATCTGAATGGGTGTAGGTAAAATGTATGCAGCGTTAACTTTCATTGCTCCAAATTGCCAAATAATAAGCAGGGCAAAGGTGAAAATTAAAGCAGGTAAATTATTGTTCTTTTTCAAATCAAATTTGCCTCCCTTCTTAGCATACTTATAAGTTGCTCTCTAAGGGTTAGCATTTCTGGTTTTGTAAGACTTTCACGGGTTCGAGGATAACCACAAGGCACATCAAAAGACACAAGTTTTTTTATTGGTAAATCTTCAATCACAAGCACTCGACCAGACAAAAACAAAGCCTCTTCAACATCATGAGTTATAAAAAGTACGGTTTTATGTTCACGTTCCCATTGTTCAAGCAACCATTCCTGCATAGAAATTCGAGTTAAGAAATCAAGTGCGGAAAAAGGCTCGTCAAGCAGAAGTAAATCAGAACCTGTTAAAAGGGTTCGAGCAAATGCGGCACGTTGACGCATACCGCCTGAAAGCTCACTAGGCTTTTTGTTTTCAAGTCCTGACAGTCCGACTTTTTCAAGTGTTGATTTTACTTTTTCATTCATCTGTTCTTTTGTAAATGTTTTCTGTATTTGCATTGGAAGTTTTAGATTTTCTCCAACCGTTCGCCATGGAAAAAGCAAGTCTTTCTGTGGCATATAACCAGAATAACCTTTTCCAGTATCAATAGATTGGTTATTCACAAATATTTCACCTTTTTCACGCTCTAATAATTTGCATATCAAGCGGAAAATTGTACTTTTACCACAGCCAGACGGACCAATAACAGAAACAAATTCACCTTTATTTATATGAAATGATAGATTTTCAAGCATATAATAATCATCAGTATCATATTTAAAGTAAACATTTTTAAATTCTAGCATGGTTTATCACTCCATATTCCATGCCATATCCCAGAATTTATATTCAAATTTTGAGCAGTTAACAAAGATATCAATAAGTCTTTGTACATGTTCTTCACTGATATTTTCACATAGCTTATTTACAATGTTTTCAAGCTCACGGTTTGAATTTGCATATTCTTCACTAGAATAGCCACTAACCCACTCTCCGAAAAACTCATTTTTTGCAGATTTAGGATAATTTTCATATATCCATTTAGCAATAAATTCATAACTTATTGCACATGACAAAATCGCTGCAAGTCCATCAGTTTCATCACCACGTTGAGCGACGTTTAACATATATGATGTATAGGATAGATTGGCTAAACCTAGTTTAATGTTTTCTATTTCACTATCTGAAATTCCCATACGTTTCATGTAAGTTTTATGGATTTTCATTTCACCATTTAAAATATTATTTATACTGGAAGAACAAAGTGACATTACTTGTTTATTATCAGTTTTAGTTAGTGTGCATGCAAAAACTTTTGCATATTCAAAGAGATATAAATAATCTTGTAAAAGATAAAAGCGAAATTTTTTAATATCTAAATCGCCATTTGCAATGCCCCAAATAAAAGGGTGTTTTAAATAGTCTTGCCAAATTTTTTCGCTTTCTTTGAGCATACGCTCTATAATAGGTTTAGTATTCAAGGTGGTACCCCCAATGAAAAATTTATTTTTTTAAGATTTCAAGCTTTATATTTTTTATTATTTCATCACTTGAAATCATACTTACAAAGTCTATAAGACGTGTGCGAAATGAGGCGGTGCCCTCCGTCAATTCCTTTACACGCTTTTCTGCAAGTTCGGCTGATACTTTCATAACAGCTCCCGCAGTCACTGCACTTTCAAAACATTTATCTGGATTTGCTCCACAATATGTTGCTGTAAGTGCGGTTAACATACAGCCTGCACCTGTTATTCTGCTCATCATTTCACTTCCGCCTCTTAAAATTGCGGTTGTTTTACCATTGCTTATTAAATCAATAGCTCCAGTCATCATAATTACAGAATTTGTATGCAAACTATATTCACAAACCATTTTTATAGCTTTACTTAGATTTTCTTCTGTTGTGCTATCAATTTGGTTTACTTCAACGCCTTTTGTTGTTGTACTTCCATTTGCCAACGCTTTAATTTCAGATGCATTGCCACGAATAACACTGATTTTCGCATTTTTAAGTAGACATTTACCAGTGTTACTTCTGAGGGTTGATGCACCTGCTGCAACTGGGTCAAGCACAATAGGGTGATTAAGTTCACTAGCTTTTTGAGCCGCTTTTAACATAGCCTCTTGTGCTTTTAAAGCTCCAAGATTTAAAACAAGTGATGAACAAAGTGAAGTTATTTGCTCAACTTCTATTTCATCTTGTGCCATTGTTGGTGCTCCATAAGCAGCATGAATTATATTTGCACAATCATTAACAGTTATATTATTAGTGATTGCATGAACAAGTGGGCGTTTAATTTTGGTAGTATCTAATATTTTAATTATTTCTTCTATCAACGCAGTGATACCTCAAGTTGATTTAAAACATTTGTGCGTTTTAGTGTGGATAGCACTAGAACGGATATTAACGCACCAACAGCAGTTGATACTAAAAATGATGGTACAAAGGTAAATAATGCAGCAGTGGTATTGTTCATAAGCCATGCAGCAAGTGGATATGATGCCATACCGCCTAAAATACCTGTACCAAAAACTTCGCCTATATAGGCAACTGGTAATTTTGGATATGCTTTGTATAATAGACCACAAAGCAATGCACCAATCATAGAACCAGGGAATGCAAGAATACTTCCAAGTCCCATTAAGTTACGAAGTAGGGACGCTACAAACGCCATACCTACCGCATACCAAGGGCCAAGCACTACGCCAGCAATAACATTTACCATATGCTGTACTGGTGAGCATTTAGCACCAAGTACAGGAATAGAAAATAAACTTCCTACAACTGCTATTGCTGTCAGCACTCCTGCAAGTGCTAGTTTTTTTGTGTTTTTCAATTTTTAAACCTCCCTATATTTAAAGCCATGGTCAAGTGGCCCGCTACCTTTACCAAGGTTAAGCTGTGCATTTAATGCTCCTGTTATATAATCCTTTGCATTTTGCACAGCTTGTGCAAGGGTGAAACCCTTAGCTAAATTACACGCAATAGCAGAGGATAATGTGCAACCTGTGCCATGTGTGTTAGGATTGTCAACACGTTTTCCAGAAAACCAGTGAATATTGCCATTTTCATAAAGCAAATCATCTGCTGAGTCTGTTAAATGACCGCCTTTAATTAAAATAGCTGAACTTGTAATTTCAGAAATTTTTTCTGCTGCCTTTAACATATCATCTTTGTTTTCAATGTTAAAACCAGATAACACTTCAGCTTCGGAAATATTAGGCGTAATAAGTGTTGCAAGCGGCATAAGCTCGTTTATCAGTGCATTAACAGCGTCATTTTTCATAAGACTACTTCCACTGGTTGCAACCATTACAGGGTCACAAACAATATTTTGTGCGTTATATTCCTTTAGCTTTTGGGCTATACTGTGAATAATATCGGTATTTGATACCATGCCAATTTTTACAGCGTCTGGTCTGATATCTTCAAAAACACAATCAATTTGTTTTGCCACAAACTCTGGTGATGACTCTAAAACATCATATACGCCAGTTGTGTTCTGTGCGGTAAGTGCAGTTATAACGCTCATACCATAAACATCATTAGCTAACATTGTTTTTAGGTCTGCTTGTATACCTGCACCGCCTGAACAGTCAGAGCCCGCAATAGTTAATACCCTTTTCAAAACTCAAATCCTCCTTAAAAAACAAAAAAACCGAAAACAAACCATAAAATAGGAATGTCTTCGGTATTAAGTCAAAAATAACAAAAATTCGTCAGCGTCCCTACGTTGGCATTATCCAAATCAGGTTAAAGGTCGAGGGGAAATTGCCCCTCCTCTCAGCCTTCCAATGAAAGCTCCCTTGCAAAGGAAATGCTATCACTAAAAGCGAAATTTGTCAAGTATTTTACAAACAGGGACTTGAATTTCAGTTATAAATAAATTATCATTCTTAAAAATAAATAATTCAGGTGATACATATGATAAATACAACACTATGCTATATTGAAAAAGACAATAAATATTTAATGCTACACTGTAAAAAGCAAAACTTAAACAATGATAAATGGCTAGGTGTAGGCGGAAAATTTGAGGACAAAGAAAGTCCAGAAGATTGTGTACTTCGTGAAACACTAGAGGAAACAGGCTTAACTTTAACATCTTATCAGTATAGAGGTATAATAACATTTGTTTCTGATAAATATGAAACAGAATATATGCATTTATTTACTGCGGATAAATGGACGGGTGAAATCAAAGAATGTGATGAAGGTGAACTTGTTTGGGTTGATAAAAGCAAAATTGCCTCTTTGCCTATATGGGAGGGGGATAAGATATTTTTTAAACTGCTTGATGAAAAAAACGAATTTTTCTCTTTAAAATTATGCTATGAGGGTAACACTCTAGTATATGCTGTGCTAAATGGCAAACCGCTTTTATTATGCTAATATTGTGTCGATTTAGTGAATATTTTATTTATTTTTCCGTCATTCACAAATAATTTACATAGCCCCCTTGACTTATTGCTATTATGGTGGTAAATTAGTTTTAGCACTCAGAGGTTAAGAGTGCTAATGAAAGGAGGGCTCCATGATGGAGCTTTCAGAACGCAAAAAACAAATATTAAAAGCTATTATAGGTGATTATATTTTAACCGCTGAACCCGTAGGTTCTAAAGCACTTGCGGCTCGTCCAGAGCTTAAATTTTCTTCGGCTACCATCAGAAATGAAATGAGCGAGCTTGAGGAAATGGGTTATCTTGAAAAACCTCATACATCAGCGGGCAGAATACCTTCACCGCTTGGCTATCGCTTATATGTAGATGAGCTTATGGACTCATATGATATATCCGATAAAGATATACCACCAATAGAAGCAATGCTAAAAGGCAAAGCAAAAGAACTTGATAGACTCATTCAAGAAGCGGGCAGACTGGTTTCCAGTCTTACAAATTATGCGTCCGTTGCTGTAACTCCAGATATGAACAGATGTGTTATAAAACAGTTTGAAATTATAACTGTTGATACAAGTACGTTTGTTATTGTGGTGGTCACTGATACTGGTCAAGTTAAAAACAAACTTGTGCATACAGCGACTTCTGTAACAAAAGATGAGTCTGAATTACTGACTTATATTTTAAATCAAACATTGACTGGTTTGCCATTAAGTCAAATTACAACAGAACGTTTTGATGTTGTAAGACGTGCCGCAGGGCTTTCTGCTTTACTTGCTCCAGTTGCTGAGTATATAGCAGAGCTTATAGAAGAACTTGGCAGTCAAAAGGTATTTTTAGACGGTGCAAATAAACTGCTTAGATTTCCAGAATATCGTGACCCTGACAAAGCTCAAGCACTGCTTGACTATATCACAACTGATGATAAACATTTGCTTCCAGTCTGCAAAAATACGGACGGTATTCAGTTTTTTATAGGTCCAGAAAATGGTGAAAATCCACTTTCTAATGCCTCTATGATTTATGCAAAGTATGATATAGGAAATTTAGGTCAAGGAGTTATTGGCATTGTAGGCCCTACAAGAATGGATTATAAAAGACTTTCGGCAAGGCTTTCACACTTTGCTAAAGAGCTCAATAAGCTGATAGCTGAAACTTTTTTAGATGAAAACAAATAGTTTTAAGGAATGATACAATGAGTAAAGAACAGGAAATCCTAGAAGAAGTTCAGGAAAATGAACAAACTGCTGAGGATACCACAGAAACAACTGAAACTGCTGAGCAAGAAACTGTTTCTAAAAAGCAGTATGATGAACTAAACGATAAATTCGTTAGACTTGCTGCTGAGTATGACAATTTCCGCAAGCGTTCAGCAAGAGAGCGTGAAGCGGCTCATGGTGATGCGGTTTCTCGTGCAGTTAAAGCACTTCTTCCAACATATGATAATCTCGAAAGAGCTTTAAAAGTTGAAACAAGTGACGCTGAATATAAAAAAGGCGTGGAAATGACTATGATTCAACTTGTCGATAGTTTGAAAAGTATCGGTGTTGAGAAGATAACAGCCGATGTTGGAACTGAATTTGACCCTAATTTCCATAATGCTGTAATGCATGTTGAAAATGAAGAACTTGGCGAAAATGTTATAGCTGATGTTTTCCAACAGGGTTTTAAAATCGGTGATAAAGTAATCCGACATGCAATGGTTCAGGTTGCAAATTAAAAACTTTTTCTGAACACATTTAGTTTTGTTAAATATAATATCATTATAAAGGAGAACTTGAATTATGGGTAAGATTATTGGTATTGACTTAGGTACAACCAATAGCTGTGTAGCTGTTATGGAAGGCGGCGAAGCTGTTGTAATTGCAAATGCTGAAGGTGCTAGAACTACTCCATCTGTTGTTGCTTTCTCTAAAACTGGTGAGCGTATGGTAGGTCAGGTTGCTAAGCGTCAGGCTGTAACCAATGCAGAACGTACTATTATTTCTATTAAGCGTGAAATGGGTACTGACTATCGTGTAACTATTGATGATAAGAAGTTCTCTCCTCAAGAAGTTTCTGCTATGATTCTTCAAAAGCTAAAGGCTGATGCAGAAGCTTATTTAGGTGGCACTGTTACAGAAGCTGTTATCACTGTTCCAGCTTATTTTACAGACTCTCAGCGTCAGGCTACTAAGGACGCTGGTAAGATTGCAGGCTTGAATGTTCTACGTATTATCAATGAACCAACTGCTGCGGCTCTTGCTTATGGTGTAGATAAAGAAACCGAACAAAAAGTTATGGTTTATGACCTTGGCGGTGGTACTTTTGATGTATCCATTCTTGATATTGGTGATGGTGTGCTTGAAGTTCTTGCTACTGCTGGTAATAACCACCTTGGCGGTGATGACTTTGATAAGCGTATTATGGATTGGATGGTTCAAGAGTTTAAAAAGACTGAGGGTATTGACCTATCCAATGATAAGATGGCTATGCAACGTTTAAAGGAAGCTGCTGAAAAGGCTAAGATTGAACTTTCTGGTGTAACCTCTACATCTATCAACCAGCCATACATCACAGCCGATGCTACTGGTCCTAAGCACCTTGATTTAACTCTTACTCGTGCTAAGTTTAATGAACTGACCGCTGACCTTGTTGAAGCTACTATGGGTCCTGTTCGTCAGGCTATGAGTGACGCAGGTCTTCAAGCTGGCGACCTTGCTAAGGTTCTGCTTGTTGGTGGTTCTTCTCGTATTCCAGCAGTTCAAGAAGCTGTTAAGAATATCACTGGTAAAGAGGGCTTTAAGGGTATCAACCCAGACGAATGTGTAGCTATTGGTGCAGCTATTCAAGGCGGTGTTCTTGGCGGTGAAGTTAAGGACGTACTTCTACTAGACGTAACTCCACTATCCCTTGGTATTGAAACTCTTGGCGGTGTTTGCACTAAGCTTATTGAACGTAACACAACTATCCCTACTAAGAAGAGCCAGATTTTCTCAACTGCGGCTGATAATCAGCCATCTGTTGAAATCCATGTTCTTCAGGGTGAACGTGAAATGGCAGCTGGTAACAAGACTTTAGGTCGTTTTACTCTTGATGGTATTGCTCCAGCTCCTCGTGGTATTCCTCAGATTGAAGTTACTTTTGATATCGACGCTAACGGTATTGTAAATGTTTCTGCTAAGGATTTAGGCACTGGCAAGGAACAGAAAATCACTATCACTGCATCTACCAATCTGTCTGATGAGGAAATCGACAAGGCTATGCGTGAAGCTGAAATGTTCGCTGAGGAAGATAAGAAGCGTAAGGAAGAAGTTGAAATCCGCAACAGTGCAGAACAACTTGTATTCCAGTCTGAAAAGTCTTTAACTGATTTAGGTGATAAGGTTGATGCAGCAGATAAGAGTGCTATTGAAGCTGAAATCAATAAGGTTAAGGAAGCTCTAAAGGGAACTGACACCCAAATGATTAAGACTGCAAGTGATGAACTATCCAAAAAGTTCGGTGAGATTGCACAGAAGGTTTATTCACAGCAAGCACCTCAAGGCAATGCTAATAATATGGGCGGTGGCTTTGCAGGTGGTGCACAGCAGAATAACAATGGTCCTGCTGGCGGTGACTTTGTAGACGCTGACTTTACTGAAGTTAAGGATAACTAATTAAAATACTTTTTAGGGCGGGAAAAAATGCGTTCCCGCCCTTTTATGGGTATTACTTATAAATGAGGTTATTGGTATTATGGCAGATAAAAGAGATTATTATGAGGTGCTTGGCGTTTCTAAAAGTGCATCTGATGACGAAATCAAAAAGGCACATAGAAAACTAGCTAAGAAATATCACCCAGATTTAAATAAAGACAATCCAGAAGCAGCAGAAAAATTTAAAGAGTTAAATGAAGCTTATGAAGTGCTGTCTGATAAAACCAAACGTCAGAAATATGACCAATTTGGTTTTGCAGGTGTAGACCCTAATTATGGTGCAGGTCAAGGCGGCGGCTTTGGCGGTGGATTTAGTGGTTTTGGCGGCTTTGATATGGGCGATATCGGGGATATGTTTGGCTCATTCTTTGGCGGTGGTTTTGGTAGCTCTTCACGTTCAAGAAGAAATGCTCCACAACGTGGACAAACAATTCAACAACGTGTTATGCTTTCCTTTGAAGAAGCGGCTTTTGGCTGTGAAAAAGAAATCACAATTCAGCGTACAGAAAATTGTGAAGAATGTAATGGTACTGGTGCGGCAAAGGGTACATCAGCAGAAACATGTTCAAATTGTAAGGGTTCAGGTTATATAACTCAATCTCAAAGAACTCCGCTTGGTATATTCCAAACTCAATCAGCTTGTCCTAATTGTCATGGAACAGGTAAAATTATTAAAAATAAATGTTCTAAGTGCAGTGGTACTGGTAAAATTCAAAAATCACGCACATTAAAAGTTAAAATTCCTGCTGGTATTGATGATGGTCAGGCAATTCAGTTAAGAGGACAAGGCGGTTCTGGTGTAAACGGTGGCCCTGCTGGCGATGTTATTGTTACTGTTTCTATTCGTCCACACCCAATATTTACAAGAGAAGGTTATGATGTTGTTTGTGAAATCCCTGTTTCATTTGCACAAGCCGCTTTAGGTGATACCTTACAAGTGCCTACCATTGATGGTAAAGTTGAATATTCTATCCCAGAGGGCACTCAGCCTGGTACTGTGTTCCGTCTACGTGGTAAAGGTATACAAAATGTAAATGGTCGTGGTCGTGGTGACCAATATGTTAAGGTGAATGTTGAAATTCCTAGAAACCTTACAAACAAACAAAAGGAACTTCTAAAGGAATTTGAATTAACAACAACCGATGAAAACCAACAGCAAAAGAAAGGCTTTTGGGATAAAGTCAAAGATGCATTTAAAGCAGATTAAAAAAACAAGTCTGAGGATTTTAATTCCCCAGACTTTTTTATATTTATACTATACGACAGCTTTCAAGCAAGTCATTTTTAACATCCCAAAGCTTTTTGGATAAATCCACATAATATGTTTGTGGGTACTCAAAACGCTTGATTTGCTCCCAAAGGGTATTAAGTTGCTTTTGACAATAATTTCTGATTTCATGAATATCAGGTGAATTATAAACCTTTTTACCATTTTCAAAAATTGGAATAAGCAAAGGTTTTGCTACATAATCGGTTAAAATTTTCTTTTTCCATGTGTGAACTGGGTCAAATAGGGTATAAGGTTTGCTTTCATCTATAACTTCATCGTGTACACAAAGCACATCACCAAGAGCCATTCCACTTTCTTTATCAAATAAACGATAAACCTTTTTAAAGTGTGGATTTGTGATTTTTTCAACATTTTCTGAAATCTTAATCTTTGGAACAATGTTTCCATGGTCGTCTTCAACTGCGGCAAGTTTATAAACACCACCGAACACAGGTTCAGATTTAGAGGTGATTAATCGTTCACCAATACCAAAAGAGTCAATTTTAGCTCCCTGCAATAGTAAATCACTTACTAAATATTCATCAAGTGAATTAGATGCCATAATTTGTACATCGCTATAACCTGCATTATCAAGCATTTTTCTAGCCTGTATAGATAAATATGCAATATCACCAGAGTCAAGACGGATTGCTTTTGGACGTTTGCCCATAGGTGCAAGCACTTCATTAGCCACTTTAATAGCGTTAATAACACCAGATTTTAACACATTATATGTGTCAACTAAAAATACACAGTTATCAGGATATATTTCTGCATAAGCCTTAAAAGCGTCATATTCACTAGGGAACATTTGAACCCAAGAATGTGCCATAGTGCCACCCGCTGGAATGCCGTAATCTCTGTCAGACATAACACAAGCCGTACCATTACAACCACCTATATATGCAGCTCTAGCACCAAAAACAGCACCATCATAACTTTGTGCTCTGCGTGAACCAAATTCAAGCACAACTCTACCTTGTGCCGCACGTGTTATGCGGCTCGCCTTTGTTGCAATAAGTGTTTGATGATTTATTGTAAGCAATATCATTGTTTCAACAAATTGAGCTTGAATCATAGGACCTGCAACAGTTACAATAGGCTCTCCAGGGAAGATTGGAGTTCCCTCTGGTACTGCCCAAACATCACATTCAAATTTAAAGTCTTTTAAATATGCAAGGAATGCATCAGAAAAACAGTTTTTGCTTTTTAAATATTCAATATCTTCATCTGTAAATTTAAGATTTTCAAAGTATTCTATAAGCTGCTCCACACCTGCCATAACTGCATATCCGCCACCATCTGGCACACGTCTAAAAAACATATCAAAGTAGGCTCTACGGTTAGCCATACCTTTCTCAAAATAGCCATGAGCCATGGTAAACTCATAAAAATCGGTTAACATAGTTAGATTTTTTTCTGTCATATTTTTCTCAATTCCCTTTCAAGAAATGTAAATTACATGTAAAAACAAAGAGGTGTCTTTACACCCTTAGATAAAACTATGATATTACGAATGTTGGAAAATTTCAAGGAAAATCGTAAAACTTTAAAAAATTATATAACAAAATTCATGCATAAACTGCATAAATATTCATTTTTTAAAATATTTATTTATTTATTTTTCTTGCAATAACCGTATTTAGGAGTTATAATAAATTTATCCCGAAATCGGATAAATTTGGAGGAATATATAAATGGAAAAGAAATATAATAAGGTAGTTTTAGCGTATTCAGGTGGTCTTGACACTTCTGTACTTATTCCTTGGCTAAAAGAACATTATGGCTGTGAAGTTATCGCTGTATCTGGTAATGTAGGTCAGGCAAGCGAACTAGAAGGTCTTGAAGAACGTGCATTAGGCACTGGTGCTTCTAAGCTATATATTGAAGACTTAACAAAGGAATTTGTTGATGATTATATTATCCCAACTATGCAGGCTGGTGCATCTTATGAGCAGTATCTTTTAGGTACATCGTTTGCACGTCCAATTATCGCAAAGCGTATTGTTGAAATCGCTAAAAAAGAAGGTGCAGATGCTATCTGTCATGGTTGCACAGGTAAGGGAAATGACCAAGTTCGTTTTGAACTTGCTATTAAGGCATTTGCTCCAGATATGGATATTATCGCTCCATGGCGTTTCTGGGAACTAAACTCCCGTGAAAAGGAAATTGAATATGCTGAAAAGCACAATATCCCACTAAAGATAAATAAGGAAACAAACTATTCTAAAGATAAAAACCTTTGGCATTTATCACATGAAGGTCTTGACCTTGAAGACCCTGCAAATGAAGCTCCACTAAACAAGGAAGGTTTCCTTGAAATGGGAGTTTCTCCAGAGCAAGCTCCAGACGTTCCAACTTATGTAACTATCCATTTTGAAAAGGGTGTTCCAACCGCTGTTGATGGTGTTGAAATGGATTCAGTAGCTCTTATCACAAAGTTAAATGAGCTTGGCGGTGCTAATGGTTGCGGTATTCTTGATATTGTTGAAAACCGTCTTGTTGGTATGAAGAGCCGTGGTGTATATGAAACTCCAGGCGGTGCTGTTTTATATGCTGCTCATCAAAAACTTGAAGAAATCACTCTTGACAAAGAAACTGCTCATTACAAACAACAACTTGCACTCAAGTTTGCAGACCTTGTTTATAATGGTCAGTGGTATACACCACTTCGCAAAGCTATGACCGCTTTTGTTGACTCAACTCAGGAAACTGTTACTGGTGATGTTAAACTAAAGCTGTATAAGGGTAATATTATCCCTGCATCTGTAACTTCTCCTTATTCTCTATACTCTGCTGGCATGGCTACATTTGATGAAGATGATTGCTATGACCAAGCTGACTCTGCTGGTTTTATCAACCTGTTTGGTCTGCCATTAAAGGTTCGTGCATTAAATGACCAAGTATTATTTGAAAAGACTGGTAAGCACTTCCCAAGCGTAGAATAAGAGGTTTAAATAATTATGGCAAAATTATGGGCAGGCAGATTTCAGAAAGAAACTGACCTTGTAGTAAATGATTTTAACTCCTCTATTATGTTTGACTGTCGTCTTTATAAAGAGGATATAACAGGCTCTATTGCACATGCTACTATGCTCGGTAAACAGGGCATTATTGAGGAGCATGAAGCCGAAAAAATTGTTTCAGGGCTTAAAGAAATTTTAGCTGATATTGAAGCGGGCAAAGTTGAATTTTCTCTTGATTATGAAGATATTCATATGAATGTAGAACAACTGTTGACCGAAAGAATTGGCGATACAGGTAAACGTCTGCATACAGGCCGTTCAAGAAATGACCAAGTGGCACTTGATATGCGTCTTTATGTTAAGAAAGAAATCGCTGAGATTATTGGTTTAATTCTTAATTTTATGAAAGCTCTTTGTGACAAGTCAAAGGAAAACTTAGACGCTGTTATGCCAGGATATACACATCTTCAAAGAGCACAGCCTACAACATTTGCTCATTATATGATGGCTTATGCAAATATGTTAAAACGTGATGTTATGCGTCTTGATGATTGTCTTGAAAGAATGGACGATATGCCACTGGGTTCTGGTGCATTAGCTTCAACTACATATCCTATTGATAGAGATTTTGTGCGTGAACAATTAGGCTTCGCTCGTCTTACAGATAACTCTCTTGATGGTGTTTCTGATAGAGATTATTGTATTGAACTTTGTTCTGATTTGTCTATTCTTATGATGCACTTATCAAGACTATCAGAAGAAATTATTTCTTGGTGTTCTTGGGAATTTAAATTTGTAGAATTAGATGATGCTTATTCAACAGGTTCATCTATTATGCCACAAAAGAAAAATCCAGATGTTTGTGAACTTATCCGTGGTAAAACAGGTAGAGTATATGGCAGCTTAACAACTCTGCTTACAATGTTAAAAGGTCTACCACTTGCATATAACAAGGATATGCAAGAGGACAAAGAGGCTGTATTTAATGCTATTGACACTGTAAAACAGTGTTTAGAAGTATTCGCTCCTATGTTCTCAACAATGACATTGCGTAAGGACAATATGCGTAAAGCGGCTTCTAAGGGCTTTATCAATGCGACTGACTGTGCGGACTATCTGACAAAGAAAGGTATGCCATTTAGAGATGCATATAAAACCGTTGGCAGATTGGTGAGTGAATGTATCAAGGCTGATGAAACCCTTGAAACACTTACTTTGAAAGATTTTGGTGCGATTTCAAAAATGTTTGGTCCAGATGTTTATGATGCTCTTGATTTAAATACTTGTGTAAGAGAACGTAAAGTAATCGGTGGCCCAGCTCCAGATGAAGTAAAACGTCAAATTGCAAAGATTGAAAAATTTATGGAGCAATATGAGGCAGTAGAACAATGAAACCTGTTATTTATATAGATGGAAAAGAAGGAACTACTGGACTTCAAATTTATGAGCGTTTAGGCTCAAGAGATGATTTGACATTACTACTCATTGATGAGGATAAACGCAAAGATATAAACGAACGTGCAAAGCTTATAAATCAGGCGGATATAGTGTTTTTATGTCTGCCTGATGCAGCCGCTAAAGAGGCTGTGACTTTGGTTACAAATCCAAATACAAGAATTATTGATGCCTCAACCGCACACAGAACAAATCCAGATTGGGATTATGGTTTCCCAGAGTTATCAAGCGAAAAAAGACAGGCAATAGCAAAATCAAAAAGAGTTGCAAACCCTGGTTGTCATGCAACTGGTTTTATATCTATTGTTTATCCACTTGTGAAACTTGGAATACTTCCTAAAGATTATCCAATGTCGTTTTTCTCATTAACTGGTTATTCAGGTGGCGGCAAAAAAATGATTGCCTCATATGAAAATGATAATAAACCAAATGAATATTTTGCACCTAGAATTTATGGTCTTAATTTAAATCATAAGCATTTGCCAGAGATGAAAGCAGTTTGTGGGATTGATAATCCTCCAGTATTTGCCCCTGTTGTTGATGATTACTATAAGGGTATGGCAGGTACTTTAAGCCTTGTAAATAATAAGCTTAATGGAAATCAAACTGCACAGCAAATTCATAAAGCACTTTATGATTATTACAAAAACCAAAAATTTATTACTGTTGTACCATTTGGCGGTGACACAGATATGCTTGGAGCAAATACAATGGCAGGTAAGGACAGCTTAAAAATTGTAGTTTGCGGAAATGAAAATCAAACTATGATTACTGCTTTATTTGATAATCTGGGTAAAGGGGCATCTGGTGCGGCTGTACAGAATATGAATATAATGCTTGGTATAGACGAAACCATAGGTCTTAATATATAGGGAGAAAAATAAATTATGAAAATCATTTCGGGTGGCGTATGTGCTGCAAAGGGATTTAAAGCAGGTGCAACACGTTGCGGAATTAAAGAAAGCCGTAAAACTGATGACCTTGCGATTATTTTTTCTGAATGTGAATGTACAGCGGCTGCAACATACACATTAAATCGTGTAAAAGCTGCTCCACTTTATGTTACAATGGAGCATTTAGAAGATGGTGTGGCTCGTGCAATAGTTGCCAATGCTGGTAATGCCAATGCTTGTGCACCAGATGGTATGGAAAATGCAAAACGTCAGGCACAGGCGGCTGCAAAACTTCTTGGTATTGAGGAAAATAGAGTGCTTGTAGCATCAACTGGTGTTATAGGTCAAAGACTTAATATTGAATGCATTGAAGAAAATATAGGAAATTTAAAGCTATCTGAAAATGGTTCAGAGGCGGCAAGTAATGCAATTTTAACCACTGACACAAAGGCGAAAAGTGTAGCTATTGAATTTGTTGTTGGTGGTAAGACCTGTCGTATTGGCGGTATTGCAAAGGGTAGCGGTATGATACACCCTAACATGGGAACTATGCTTGGTTTTATCACAACCGATTGCAATATTACACATGAAATGCTGCAAATCGCACTTGTTGAAAGTGTTCGCAGAAGTTATAACCGTGTAAGTGTTGATGGTGATACCTCTACTAATGATATGTGTATTGTTATGGCAAACGGTTTGGCAGGCAATGAACAAATTGATTGGCAAAATGAGGACTTTGACAAGTTCTATCAAGCACTACATGAAGTAAATGTGCGTTTAGCTCGTATGATTGCAGGTGATGGCGAGGGTGCAACTAAGTTAATCACTTGTACTGTAAACGGTGCTAGAAGTGAAGAAGCCGCAGAACGTCTTGCAAAGGCAGTATGTGCATCTAGCCTTGTAAAAGCTGCTATGTTTGGAGCAGATGCAAACTGGGGTAGAGTTCTTTGTGCTATGGGTTATTCTAAAGCACCATTTAGACCAGAATATGTAACTGTTTCATTCTCATCTAGTGTTGGAAGTGTTGTGGTTTGTGACCATGGTCATGGTTTAGCTTTTGATGAGGAACTGGCAAAACAAATTTTGCTGGAAGACGAGGTTAATATAGATGTTGAGCTTTACGAGGGTGAAGAAAAAGCCACTTGTTGGGGTTGTGACCTCACCTATGATTATGTAAAGATTAACGGTGATTATCGTACTTAAAACGGATTTATTGGAGTCTTCGTTCTAGGACACAGGATTTCCTATGTCCAAGGGCGAGGATTTCTTTTTTAATTTACCATATAAAAAGAGGGAAATAAATGAATTTTGATGCAGAAACCAAAGCTAATATTCTTGTTGAGGCTCTGCCTTATATTCAGGAATATTATGGTCAGACAGTAGTTGTTAAATATGGCGGAAACGCTATGATAAATGAAGAACTCAAGGACGCTGTTATACATGATATAGTTCTTTTAAGTCTTGTAGGTATAAAAGTAGTTGTTGTACATGGTGGAGGTCCAGAAATATCTGAAATGCTTAAAAAGATTGGCAAAGAATCTAAATTTGTCAAAGGCTTACGTTATACAGATAGAGAAACCATGGATATTGTGCAAATGGTGCTTTGTGGTAAGGTGAATAAAGACCTTGTAACATTGCTTTCAAAAGCAGGCGGTAAGGGCTTAGGTCTTGGAGGTATGGACGGTGGTCTATTTAGGGCAAAACGTCTGACCGATGAAGAAAGCACAGATTTTGGTTATGTTGGAGATATTGTAGATGTAAATCCTCAACCTGTTATTGATACTTTATCTAAAGGTTATATACCTGTTGTATCAACCGTTGCAGAAGGTATTGATGCAGATACAAATTATAATATAAATGCAGATACAGCAGCAGCCAAACTTGCAATAGCTCTTGGTGCTAAAAAACTGATTTTACTTACAGATGTTCGTGGCTTGCTTCGTGATGCTAAGGACGAGGAAACACTAATTCATAAATTAAAGGTTTCTGAAGTTCCTGCACTTATAAAAGAGGGCGTTATTTCTGGCGGTATGATACCAAAAGTTGATTGCTGTGTTGAGGCAGTGCGTAAGGGTGTTGAACGTGCCAACATTCAGGACGGTAGAGTGCCACACTCAATTTTAATTGAGTTATTAAGTAAAGTCGGTGTAGGTACTATGTTCCACTAATAATATTAAAAATCAAGGTGAAATAAAATGAATTTTGAACAACTAAAAGCACAGGAAAATCAATATGTAATGAATACATATGGTAGATTTCCAATTGCTCTTGACCATGGCGAAAAGTCTGTTTTATGGGACGTCGAGGGTAAGCGTTATATTGACATGACATCTGGTATTGGTGTGTGTAGTGTTGGTTACAATAATGAGAAAATTATTTCTGCAATCACTGAGCAAGCACATAAAATCATGCATGTTTCAAATTTATTTACAACTGAACCAATGGTTAAGACTGCAAAAACTCTTGTAGAGTCAACTGACATGGGAAAGGTGTTTTTCTCTAATTCTGGTGCAGAGTCTAACGAGGGTGCAATAAAGCTTGCTCGTAAATATTCTTTTGATAAATATGGTGAGGGCAGAAGTAAAATTATAACTCTTGTTAACTCTTTCCATGGTAGAACTATTACAACTCTTAATGCAACAGGTCAAGAAAAATTCCATAATTATTTCTTCCCATTTACTGAAGGCTTTGATTATGCAGTTGCTAATGATATCAATGATTTAAAATCTAAGATTGATAATACAACTTGTGCTGTTATGATGGAGCTTATTCAAGGCGAGGGCGGTGTACTTCCTCTTGATAAAGAGTTTGTAAAACAAGTTGAAACACTCTGCAATGAAAAAGATTTACTTTTAATTATAGATGAAGTTCAAACTGGTATTGGTAGAACAGGTAGTTTGTTCTGTTTCCAACAGTATAATATTAAGCCTGATGTTGTAACTATGGCAAAGGGTTTAGGTGGCGGTGTGCCAATTGGTGCAGTTATGGCTAGTAAAAAATGCTGTGATGTTTTAGGCCCTGGTATGCATGCTACAACTTTTGGTGGAACACCAACTGTATGTGCAGCCGCTAATGCAGTGCTTGATATAGTAAATAATAAGGACTTTCTAAATGAAGTTAATAAAAAGGGCGAATATATCAAACAGGGTATTTTGTCAATAGGTTCTGATAAAATAGAATGTGTTCGTGGCATGGGACTTATGCTCGGTATAATTGTAGATGCAGATAAGCGTTCAGATTATGTAAATTCATGTATAGAAAATGGTTTACTTGTTCTAACAGCGGGAACAAATACAATTCGTTTATTGCCACCGCTTACAATAAGCTATGAAGAAATTGATGAAGCTATTGCCATTTTTAAAAAGGTTTTTGCTTAAATAAGGGGGATTAAGTTGTGAAACATTTATTAAAATTACTTGACTGTAGCACAGAAGAAATAATTAGTTTATTAGACCTTGCGGACCAGTTAAAATATGAGCGTAAAAATAATATTGCTCATCATCATTTAGAGGGTAAAAGTATAGGTCTTATTTTCCAAAAGTCATCAACTCGTACTAGAGTTTCTTTTGAAACTGGTATGTATCAATTAGGCGGTCAAGCACTGTTTTTATCTTCTCGTGATTTACAAATTGGTAGAGGTGAACCTGTACAAGATACCGCCCGTGTATTATCACGTTATTTAGATGGAATTATGATTCGTACTTTTGAGCAAAAAGAAGTTGAAGATTTAGCTGAATATGGTTCTATTCCAGTTATCAATGGTTTAACAGATTTTTGTCACCCTTGTCAAGTGCTTGCAGACCTTATGACAATTCGTGAAAAGTATGCTGTACTTGAAGGATTAAAAATGTGTTATATTGGCGATGGTAATAACATGGCTAATTCATTGATTGTTGGTGGTCTTAAAACTGGCATGAAAGTATCCGTTGCAACCCCAGATGATTATAGACCAGATGAAAAAGTACTTGAATTTGCTAAGGGTTATAAGGATTTTACACTTTGCAATGACCCAATGAAAGCCGCAGAAAATGCAGATGTAGTTATTACTGATACATGGGCATCTATGGGACAAGAAGCTGAAAAAGAAACACGTATGAAAGCATTTAAGGGTTATCAAGTAAATGATGAACTTATGTCAGCAGCCAAAGAGGGTGCAATGGTTCAACATTGTTTACCAGCATATCGTGGTCAAGAAATCACAGAAAAGATTTTTGAAGAACATGCACATGAAATCTTTGAAGAAGCAGAAAACCGTTTACATGCACAAAAAGCAGTTATGGTTACACTGATGAAAAATAAGGACTAATTAAATTTAAATCCGCTATGGTTATGTAAAATCTTAGCGGATTTTTTGTTATTTAAAATTATTATAAAAATTTTTAAATTTTTTTCAAAAATATGCTTGACTTTTAAGTTAGTATATCATATAATAAACAAGGTCGCTGAGTTAAGCGGCTAGGAAACAAGTAGATATAGTATGGAGAGTTGGCTGAGTGGTCGAAGGCGCACGATTGGAAATCGTGTGTGCGGTAATCCCGTACCCAGGGTTCAAATCCCTGACTCTCCGCCATAAAGAAGCACCGGACTTAATCGTTCAGTGCTTTTTCTTTTGTTTTTATACGAAATTCCAAACAAATTATTAACTTATATATTTTTGACAGCAATTTTGACAGCATATGGCTGTTTTTTATGACAGCAAATTTTACAGCATGTTCTGACATAATTTTTGGTAAATAAAAAATCCTAATTTTCAAAATTAAAACTAGGATTTTAATGTATATATTTTTATCTTGAAGGATTTAATAAGGATTGTTTAGGCTTTTTATCTAGAGCGTTCACTATATCGCCCCCGTGTCATTGCTTTTGCAAAAGGTATAGTACTTCCATCACTATTCTGAATATAAATTTGCTTTATTTTTGCATCAAATTTTGCAATAGGTTGATTTAAAGCACGCTTTTTCTTCAATTCAGAAGCAACTGCTAGTCGTGCATTTTTTACAATAAATCCATCATCATGAGAATGGTTTGTCATAATTAGTGACCTCCAATCTTATAAATATTATATTACAATCTTTTATAATATTATACACAATCAATTTGTGATTGTATACTAAAAAATAAGGGGGACTTATATTTAAAAGCCCCCTATATATTTAACTGAACTGCCCCAATTTGTACGGACAGCACAAAAACCCCTTAATAGCAGGATAAATTTAAATTTTAAGAAACGAACT
>CALWUO010000005.1 GCA_944384745.1 uncultured Butyricicoccus sp. | reverse complement strand
TTTTATCGCTTATATAAAAGAAATCTTGTAGTAAAAGATAAACCATAAGAATAGCCATGGTTGATAAAAGTGAATTTAAGTGTTTAGGTGTTTGAAGTATATGCCTGAGAGGTTTAATTTTTTTATCTTTTGAAATATTCATGAATATAATAAAACATGTAAAGAAACTAAGAAAAACTGGTATTATAATTAACTTATTTTCAATAATATCAATAAAACTCAATGGAATATTTAAAATAATTGAAATTAAAGCTCTAAAAAGCAGATTAGAATTTAGACCTAATACAGTTGCTTGAATGGATATAAAACATGATGCAGATAACGTGGCTTTTAAAATAAAAAATGTCTGTATAAATGCAATAAAAACAAATATAAGCCAGTTTATTACAAGTCTTGTATTGAGAAAACCACAAATGAAAAAACATAAAAAATCTATTATAAAAAATATAAATGTGTAAATAAATTTTTTGTTATCCAATGGTTTATTTAGAAAGGCAAAAGAAAATATAGTAAAACCATAACAAAAAGCAAACGTGCTAACTGTATATGCTATAAAAGAGATTATATTTATCATATTATAATTTTATTTCACCTCTTTTCTATTTTTTCCTTGTACATACGTTTATCTGCAATAGAAATAAGGGTGTCAAGTTTAGAACCTTCATTGGAATCAGCTATGCCAGCACTAAAAGCAAAACTATTGGTATTTTTTTCAATATTTTCTCTTATGGAATTTAGTCTTTGGGTTGCATTAGCACGGTTACAATCAGGCATTATTATTATAAATTCATCACCACCAAAACGGGCTAAAACATCATCAGCTCTTAAATAATTATTTATGGCTTTTACAAAATTACACAAATAATCATCGCCAGCTTTATGACCAAAAGTATCATTTATATATTTTAATCCATTCAAATCAATATAAATAAGTGAAAATAATGTTTGATAGTCAAGTAATCTTGTTGCTTCTTGTATCAAATAAAGTCGTGAATTTGCTTTAGTTAGTTCATCAAAATGGGCATTTGATTTAAGCTCTTTTATACGATTGTTAGCTTGATTTAATGATAGATTTAATATGGAGAATGAATTTTCAGCATGTTCAACTTGAAAAATCTTTGATAGATTTACAATATAATTTCCCATAAGCAAAAGGGAAATAAGGTTTGAAAATATAATATAACTTACAGGTATATCAGCTGACATTTTCAGACTAAAAAGAACGCTTTGAATTAAAATATTGGCTATGCTTAAATAGAGAAAATAATAAAAATATCTAAAATCCTTTTTTTGTTCTTGATTTAAAACAAAATAAAAACTTTCATCTATTGTAAGAAGTACAAATTTTATTGTGATAAATAAAATCATAGCAATAGTTGTACAATTTAACATTGTGTATGGATTTCTAACAATTTCAGTAAATGTGTAGGTGGTTATAAGAGAAATAGAACAAATCACACAAAAATGAATACTTGAAAAAAATACAAATCGGATTTTACCATAATCAGTAATTTTATAGTATTTTACAGGAGATAATTTTTCTTGCAACAAACAAATTGCAAGCCATGATAAATGAAAGAAAGTAAGCGGAAACCATGGTAAAAATAATGTTGTACATGGTATAAAAGTTATAAAAAAATAAGGTATAATATAGGTAGAAAATACTTTATTTTTAGGAATGTTATAAAAACTTGTACGCATGCCGCTTTCAGCTATAAATAAAATATTGGTGAATATATATAATAAACAGAGCATATAACACCTCCATAAAGCGGACAGATAATAAATATATTTTATAACATTATATCAAACAAATCACACAAAGTATATATGATAAATAAAATTTAAAAAAGTATTGACAAATAAATTTATATATGCTATTATAACTTAGCACTGTTAAATAGTGTTTTATATCGCAGGGTAGAGCAGCTGGTAGCTCGTCGGGCTCATAACCCGGAGGTCGCAGGTTCAAGTCCTGTCCCTGCACCCATTAAAAAGACCGTATTCTTTTGAATGCGGTCTTTTTCTTATAACTAAATCTTGCATACAGCTTGATAATTATGTATACTGAAAATAACGGTTTTGCTCAAGTATATAAAAATAGAGGTTTCATAAAATGGCAACGCTCAAGGAATTATCTGAATATACAGGTTTTTCAATAACTACTATTTCACGAGTGCTTAATAACGACCCTACAATGAATGTCAGTGATGCAACTCGAAGTAAGATTTTACAGGCAGCAGGTGAACTGCAATATAAAAAACCTAATACAAAACAACGTATAATTAGAGAAAATAATATGTGTTTTGCAGTCGCAGAGATGCTTTCTCCAGCCGAACAATTAGAAGACCCATATTATTTATATCTTAAAAATCATGCGGCTCAACGTATTCAAGACACAGGTTGTATTATGGTACAAACAGTGTTTTCAAATTCAAAATATGAAATTGTGGGAACAGAAAAAATAAATGGTGTGCTTGCAATCGGTATTTTTTCAGAAACACAAATAGAGGCATTACAAAATCTAAGCAAAAATATTGTTTTTCTTGACTCATCTCCAGATGAACTAAAATTCGACTCAGTTGTACTTAATTATCGTTTAGGTGTAGAGCAAGCAGTAGATGCACTTATTTCAGCGGGACATACTAAAATCGGATTTTTAGGCCCAGACCGCAAGCTTGACCAACGTAAGCGTCCAGCACCTGAAGTTAGAAGACAGTATTTTATTGATTATATGAAAGCTCAAGGATTGTTTAATGAAGATTTGCTTTTAGAAGCAAAAATGACCGCTAAAGAGGCACATGACAGAGTAATAAAGCATTTAAAATCAGGTAAAGAGTTACCAACAGCTATTATTACAGCTAATGAAGAAGCCGCATTTGGTGCTATGAGAGCTTTTCGTGAGTCAAATATAAAAGTGCCTAAAGATATATCAATTATAAGCTTTAATGACACACCACTTTCTGAACTCACTGAGCCACCACTCACAAGTATAAGTACACATGTAGACGCAATGAGTCAAACCGCAGTTGATTTGCTTATTAGGCGTTCAAAAGAACAAGAAAGAATTGTCCCTATTAAAATTGTAGTTCCATCTAGTCTTGTAGAACGTGAAAGCGTTAGTAAAATATAATAAAATAATAGTAAAATGCATTTGCTTTATTTTTAGCAGGTGCATTTTTTTTATATTTAAAAAGCAAATAGTAGTTGATATGCATAAGAAATAAACTTATTTTTTGTTAACAATTTTAGTGAAAACTATTGAAGTTTTACTAAAAAGATGTTATTCTTTCCTTGAGCAAACTGTATAGTATCCATTTAAAAAATTTTTATGGGAGAGATAAATTTATGATGCAGTTAAATGTTTTAAAAGAGAAAATTTCAAATGGTGAACTAGATAACCGTTTTTATGAAGTATATGGTGCAAAAATAAATTTAAACGAGTTAAAAACTCGCATTGACAAGTTGGTAAAAAGTTATGAAGCTGATTTTGAAAGTGATACTGAAGTAGGTCTTTTTACTGCTCCAGGTAGAACAGAAATCTGTGGAAACCATACAGACCATCAGCATGGCTGTGTGCTTGCAGGTGCAATAGACCTTGATGCAATCGCTTGTGCAGCACCTAATAACACAAATACTGTACATATCAAATCTGAAGGCTATCCAGAAATAGTTATTGATGTAAGTGATTTTGAAACTAAAGAAGATGAAAAAGAAACATCAGCGGCTTTAGTGCGTGGCGTAGCAGCCAGAATTACCGAACTAGGTCACAAAGTTAAGGGCTTTAATGCTGTTATTGGTTCAACTGTTTTGGGCGGCTCTGGTCTTTCTTCATCAGCGGCTTATGAAGTGCTAATAGGTGTTATTTTTAACTCTCTATTTTGTGACAGCAAACTTACAGCAGTTCAAATTGCACAAATCGGTCAGTATGCTGAAAATGTTTATTTTGGCAAACCATGTGGTCTTATGGACCAATTAGCAAGTTCTGTTGGTGGTATGGTAGCTATTGACTTTGAAGACACTGAAAATCCTATTGTTAAAAAGATTGATTATGATTTTGCTAAATCTGGTTATTCATTGTGTATTATTGACTCTGGTGCAGACCATGCCGATTTAACAGACGAATATGCAGCAATTCCAAATGAAATGAAAGCAGTTGCAGCATATTTTGGCAAGGATTATTTAAGACAGGTTGATGAAAATAAATTCTGGAGTGAGATTAAAAATATTCGCAAACAAACAGGTGATAGAGCTGTACTCCGTGCAATTCATTTCTTTGCTGATAATAAACATGTTGGTGAACAGGTAACAGCTCTTGAAAATAAAGATTTCGACACATTTTTATCTTGTGTAGCTCGTTCTGGTCATTCATCTGCCGAGCGTCTACAAAATATTTATTGCACAGTTCGCCCAGAACAACAGGCTGTTACATTAACCATTGAAACTGCTCATAAATTACTAGCGGGTAAGGGTGCAGTTCGTGTTCATGGCGGTGGCTTTGCAGGCACTGTTCAGGCTTATGTACCAAATGGCACAGAGGAACAGTTTAAAAACGGTATGGAAGCGGTAATAGGTGAAGATTGCTGTCATTTCTTAAATATTCGTCCACAGGGCGGAGTTGCTTTGGTTTAATTATTTTAGGAGGTTTTTTAAAATGGCTATTTTAGTTTTAGGTGGAGCAGGTTATATTGGTTCTCATACAGCTTTGGCACTTTGTGAAGCTGGTCGTGATGTGGTGGTTGCTGACAATCTGGAAACAGGTTTTAAGGCATCTGTTCCAGAAAAGGCAAGATTTTATCAGGGTGATATCCGTGATAGAGAATTTTTAGATAAGCTGTTTGAAACAGAAAAAATTGAAGGTGTAATTCATTTTGCGGCTAACTCTCAGGTTGGCGAAAGCATGAAAAATCCACTAAAATATTATGATAATAACCTATGTGGTACAAAGGTGCTTTTAGATAGCATGGTAGCTCATGGAGTAAATAAGATTGTTTTTTCCTCTACTGCGGCAACTTATGGCGAGCCAGAAAGAGTGCCAATTTTAGAAAGTGATAAGACAGACCCTACTAACTGCTATGGTGAAACTAAGCTTGCTATGGAACATATGATGAAATGGGTTTCAAATGCACATGATTTAAAGTTTGTTGCACTTCGTTATTTTAATGCCTGTGGTGCTCACCCAAGTGCAAAAATCGGTGAGGCTCACAATCCAGAAACACATTTAATTCCACTTATTCTTCAAGTGCCAATGGGCAAGCGTCCTCAAATTTCTATTTTTGGTGATGACTATGCTACACCAGATGGAACTTGTATTCGTGATTATATTCATGTATGTGACCTTGCACAAGCTCATATTTTAGCTCTTGATTATCTTGTAAACGGTGGAGATAATAACGTGTTTAACCTTGGTAATGGTGTAGGTTTTTCAGTTAAGGAAGTTATTGAAGAGGCTAGAAGTGTAACAGGTCACCCAATCCCTGCAAAGATAGAGGCTCGTCGTGCTGGCGACCCTGCACAGCTGATTGCATCTAGTGATAAGGCAAAGACTGTTCTAGGTTGGAAACCAGAATATAATGATTTACATACAATTATTGATACCGCTTGGAAGTGGCATCAGTCACACCCAAATGGTTATGAGGAGGCGTAAAAATGATTGACACAGCAATTTCAAATCTTATACGCTATGCACTTGAAAAAGGTTTAATTCAGCCAGAAGATACTATTTGTGCTACAAACTCATTGCTAGAGCTATTAAAAAAGGATAGCTATGAACCAGTGGAAACTAAAGGCGAAATTGACCTTGCAAAAACTCTTGATGAGCTTTGTGATTATGCCGCTGAGAATGGACTTTTAGAGAATAACTCTGTTGTATATCGTGATTTATTTGACACTGCTTTAATGGGCAGATTAACACCTATGCCAAGAGAAGTTATTGCAAAGTTTAAAAGTTTATATCAAGAGGACGCTAAAAAGGCAACCGATTGGTATTATGAATTAAGCCAAAATACAAATTATATTAGACGTGATAGAATTGCAAAGGATATGCAGTGGAAAGCACAAACCGACTATGGGACACTGGATATAACAATTAACCTGTCTAAGCCAGAGAAAGACCCAAAGGCGATTGCAGCGGCTAGAAATATGCCAGCATCATCTTATCCTAAATGTTTACTTTGCAAAGAAAATGAAGGTTATGCAGGTAGAGTAAATCACCCTGCAAGACAAAATCACCGTATTGTCCCAGTAACTATTGATAATACGCCTTGGTTTATGCAGTATTCACCTTATGTTTATTACCCAGAACATTGTATAGTGTTTAATTCTATGCATACACCAATGAAAATAGATAGAGCTTGTTTTAGAAAATTACTTGATTTTGTTGGTCAATTCCCTCATTATTTTGTAGGTTCTAATGCGGATTTACCAATTGTAGGCGGTTCTATTCTAGCACATGACCATTTCCAAGGCGGTCATTATACCTTTGCAATGGAAACTGCACCTATTGAAACTGAAATCTCTTTTGACGGTTTTGATGATGTAAAAGCAGGCATTGTTAAATGGCCAATGTCAGTTATTAGACTTACTGCAAAAGACCCAGAACGTCTTATAGAACTTGGTGATAAAATTCTAAATAGCTGGAGAAATTACTCTGATGAACAAGCTATGATTTTAGCGTTTACAGATGATACTCCACATAATACAATCACACCTATTGCACGTCGCAGAGGTGAGGATTTTGAACTTGATTTAGTTTTAAGAAACAATATTACAACTGATGAACACCCACTAGGACTTTATCACCCACATGAGCATTTACACCATATCAAAAAAGAAAATATTGGTCTTATTGAGGTAATGGGACTTGCAGTTTTACCAGCAAGATTAAAAACTGAGCTTGCAGTTTTAGCTGACAAAATGGTAAAGGGTGAAGATTTAACTGCTGATGAACTGACTGCATCACATGCTGAGTGGGCATATAATATTATGAAAAATAATGAGATTACAGAAGAGAATGTAACAGATATTATTCAAAAAGAAGTTGGTAAAGTATTCTCTGAAGTGCTTGAAAATGCAGGCGTTTACAAGCGAAATGAGGACGGAAAACAGGCGTTTTTACGTTTTATATCACAAGTAAAGTGATAATATAATGTTTGTTTACAGAGTGGTTGTCTGCAAATGAAATAAAAAAATAAAAAATTAGTGTTGACAAAATGCCTAGCATAAGCATATAATGCTAGACATAAGGTATAAACCGTTGACGAAGAGTAGTAGTTCGGAATTCAGCCTTTCAGAGAGCCGCAGGCGGTGCGATTGTGGCAGGTGTTTAGAGCCGATATGAATGGACTTCTAAGGGCAAAGTGAACAGATTTATTTCTAAGTAGCTAAGACGGGATTCCCGCCCGTTACTAAGGGGAGGCGTATTTTTAGTACGTTTGCTTGAGTGGGTGCATATTTGCACCAATTTGGGTGGTACCGCAGAAGATGAATTTTCAGACTTCTGTCCCATATGTGGGGCAGGGGTCTTTTTTTATTAGCTAAAAAATTTTTTGTTTATAAAGGGAGCGATTGTTATGCCTAAAATTCCACACAGACTATATCTAACTGAAGACCAAATGCCAAGACAATGGTATAACCTTCGTGCGGATATGAAAGAGCAGCCAGACCCTATGCTAAATCCGCAGACTTTAAAGCCTGTAACTGAGCAAGATTTATATCCTATTTTTTGCGAAGAATTAGCACATCAAGAACTTGATGAAACAAACCGTTATATTGATATTCCAGAAGAAATTCTGGAAGAATATATGATTTATCGCCCATCACCACTTATTAGAGCATATAATTTAGAAAAATCACTTGATACACCAGCAAAAATCTATTATAAATTTGAGGGCAATAATACATCAGGTAGTCATAAATTAAATTCTGCTATTGCTCAAGCTTATTATGCTAAAAAGCAGGGTATTAAAAGACTTACAACAGAAACTGGTGCAGGTCAATGGGGAACAGCTCTTGCAGAAGCTTGTTCATATTTCGGCTTAGAGCTTGATGTATTCCAAGTTAAATGCTCTTATGAGCAAAAGCCTTTTAGACGTGCAATTATGGAAGTTTTTGATGCAAATGTAACACCATCTCCATCAATGACAACCGAAGCAGGTAGAAAAATTTTGGCTGAAAACCCTGACACAACAGGTTCTCTAGGTTGTGCAATTTCTGAGGCAGTTGAAAAGGCTTTAACTACTGAATCTTGTCGTTATGTTTTAGGCTCGGTATTAAATCAGGTATTATTGCATCAGTCAATTATCGGTCTTGAGTCCAAAACCGCTATGGAGATTTTAGGAGAGTATCCAGACATTGTTATAGGTTGTGCGGGCGGTGGTTCTAACCTTGGAGGTTTAATTGCACCATTTATGCAGGATAAACTAACAGGTAAAGCTAACCCTAAAATTTTGGCGGTTGAACCAGCCTCTTGTCCATCACTTACACGTGGCAAATATGCATATGATTTCTGTGATACAGGCAAGGTTACACCACTTGCAAGAATGTATACATTGGGGGCAGGCTTTATTCCAGCAGCTAACCATGCAGGTGGTTTAAGATATCATGGTATGAGTCCAATTTTATCAAAGCTTTATCATGATGGTTATATGCAGGCTATATCAGTACAGCAAACAGATGTATTTGATGCGGCTGTATACTTCGCACAGAAAGAAACAATTTTGCCAGCTCCAGAATCAGCACATGCAATTCGTGCGGCTATTGATGAGGCTATTAAGTGCAGAGAAGCTGGCGAGGCAAAGACAATTCTATTTGGTCTCACTGGCACAGGTTATTTTGATATGACTGCATATTCATCTCATAGAGCTAAGACAATGCAAAACTATATTCCAACAGATGAAGAACTGGAAAAAGGTTTTAAATCATTGCCAAAAATTAAGGGTATACAAAAATAAAAAATAATCCTCCCATAAAACGGGAGGATTTTTGCTTTTAAAGTTTAAATACTATACCTACAACAGCCGCAATTAAAATATAAGCAGCAGGGTGTAAATTTATTTTATTCACTAATATAAGCAGTATAACACCTAAAATTAAATGAGGAATTTGAACAGTTATTCCAGTTGAAGATATTATAAAAAATGCATTTTTAATAACAAGTACGCCAGCAGAGGCAATAAGTGCAGTAGATGCAGGACGCAAACCATAAAACACATTCTGTACTAAAGTGCTTTTTTGAAATTTATTAAGTACACGGCTTATTATCAAAATAACAATAATAGCGGGAGCAATAAGCCCCAGAGTTGATACAATAGCACCTATTAAACCGTCGGTTAAAAAACCGACATAAGTTGCAGCATTTACACCAATAGGCCCAGGGGTAGACTCGCTTATAGCGATAAGGTTTGTAACATCAGCATGAGTAAACCAACCTGTTTTATCTGAGATATTATATAAAAATGGAAGTGTAGCAAGTCCGCCACCAATAGAAAATAAACCTACTTTAAAAAATTCATAGAATAATCGAAGTAAAATCATAAATTTATTTTACCTCCTTGTTTGTAAGTGTTTTAATAATAACACCAGAAACACCTGCCAAAGCAACAAGTATAATAGGTGAAACGCTAAGAGCAGCAGATAAAATAAAAACTACACCAAAAATTATAGCTGTGCTAGTGCTTACAACTGTGTTTTTCCAAAGCTTGCGAACCGCTTGGAAGATAAGCACACAAACGCATACACGAATACCAGCAAAAGCATGTTGAACAACTGCTAAATCAGCGAAATTCTGCAAAAATGCCGCAATAATAGTAATAATAACAAGTGATGGGAAAGCAACTCCTAAAGTTGCAAAAATACCGCCTAAAATTCCTGCAACTTTATAACCGATAAATGTAGCAGTATTAATTGCAATAACTCCAGGTGTACATTGTGAAATTGCATAGTAGTCTGCAAGTTCGCTTTCAGTAGTCCAGCCATGATTTTCTACAAGTTCACGTTGCATCATTGGGAGCATTGCATATCCACCGCCAAAAGTCAGACCGCCTATTCTCATAAATGTTAAGAATAATGTTAGATATGTTTTCATTTTTTCTCCTTTAAATAAACCTATTGTTTAAATTCCAACTGTTATTATATATCATGTTTATAATAAATTCCATATAAAATTTAATTAGCACAAACTAACAAGGGTGTATAACATTGCGAAAAAATGCATATTAGGTTATACTATAAATACTGCGTATTAAGCGAAGGAGATGTTTAAAAATGGGTTGTTCCCATAACTGTGAATCTTGCAGCTCTAACTGTGGTCAGCCAAAAAGTTTATTGGTTGAACCAAATAAGCTGTCTAAAATCGGAAAAGTAATTGCTGTTGTATCTGGTAAGGGCGGTGTAGGTAAAAGCCTTGCAACTTCTATGTTAGCTGTTGGAATGAACCGTAAAGGTTATCATTCAGCTATTTTAGACGCTGATATTACTGGTCCATCTATTCCAAAGGCTTTTGGTGTTTCTGGAAAATTAGAAGGCTGTGAAGAAGGCATACTTCCTAAAACTTCAGATACTGGCATTGATATGGTATCTATTAACTTTGTTTTAGACCATGTAGATGACCCTGTTATTTATCGTGGCCCAATAATTGCTGAAACTGTAAAACAGTTTTGGTCAGATGTTATATGGGACGATGTAGATTATATGTTTGTTGATATGCCTCCAGGAACTGGTGATGTTCCACTTACTGTTTTCCAATCAATTCCTGTTGATGGCATTGTTATTATGACTTCACCTCAAGATTTAGTATCTATGATTGTTGGTAAGGCTGTAAAAATGGCTAAAATGATGAATGTTCCTATTTTGGGCATTATTGAAAATTATAGCTATTTAGAATGTCCAGATTGTGGAAAGAAAATCGAAATTTTTGGCAAAAGTAAGCTTGATGAAGTGGCAGCAAGTTACGAAATTCCTGTGCTTGCTAAACTTCCACTTGACCCAAAACTTGCAGCAGCAGTTGATGCGGGTTGTATTGAAGATGCTAAACTTCCAGAAGCATTACATGGTGCAATGAAAGTGTTAGAAGCACTTAGAGATTAAAAAATAAAGGGGTTTCAGCGATGAAATCCCTTTTTTAGTGAGGTTAAAAATGGCAATTAGTTTAAGACTAAAAGAAATTAGAAAAAGTGCTAAACTAACGCAAAGTGATATAGCTAGTGTATTGGGCATAACAAGAGAAGCCTATGGCATGTATGAAGCGGGTAAAAGACAAATAAGTTTAAAAATTCTTGATGATTTGGCTGAATATTATAAAGTATCTATGGATTATTTAGTAGGTAGAGCAGATAATGAAAAAGAAGAAATGGAGCTTTTAGAGCTATATAGAAAGCTTGATAAAAGAGGAAAACAAACAGTATTATCACTTGTAAAAATAGAAAAGCAGCTTTCCAAAAGATAAAAGGAGAGCTGCATAATTTTTTTATTTGGTTTGTGTTGCATGTTTATAAAGATTTGTTGAAGATAAGGCTTTTCTTAAAATAGGGGTTAAAATCTGTGACACTACAATAGAAAATATAATATTAAATGCAGATGTAGGAAGTATTGTTGCAACTGCACCAAGAGCAGGAACAAACTCAGAACCGCCAAGCATTAAAGTTATAATTTTTTCTGAGTAGTACATAATATACATTAGAAAAGCACCACAGCAAGCGGCAATCAGATTTAATTTTTTATTATTGCCATTTGCACCACCAATATGAGCGATTTTACCACACACAAAAGCCATTAAAAAGAATTTTATAAAAGTAAACCATGCAGATGGTGCATAAACAGGGTCAGTTAAATCAAAAAGTGCAGAACCTATGCCAGCAGCAAGACCGCCTGAAACTCCACCAAATAAAATGCCAAATAAAAGACAAAGAGCATTTGCAGTTTTAAGCATAGTTTTTCCAGCTGGTGTCATAATAGGAATTGACAAAAAACGTGTGCTGATAAAAATAAATGCGGCAAGCATACCGATTAACACAATTTTCTGTACATCCCATTGTTTTTTTGTTTTCATAATAAATTCACTCCCTAAGCTGTTATTTTTAACATGAATATACTTTATAATAAAATTGACATTTTTGAAAGTGCCAATTTTAGATATTTTTATAATGCCAGTTTAAAAACGGATAAAAATATAATTTTCAGATAATAATAACTATATATAAAGCTTAGATGACAGGAGAAATGTTATATATGAAACTCAATAAAACAGAGTATGAATATTTAGTAAAGAAAGAAAGTCCAAAATCACCGCTTTTACATGATTGTTTATGGGCGTTTTTTGTAGGCGGTATAATATGCACAATAGGACAGGTATTTTCTAATTTTTATAAGCTTAGAGGATTAAATACTGAACAAACAGCCGCAGCAACTGCAATTACAATGGTTTTTTTAGGTGCATTACTCACAGGTTTACACATATATGATAAAATAGCAAAAAAGGCAGGTGCAGGAACAATAGTTCCTATTACAGGTTTTGCAAATTCTATTGTATCACCTGCAATGGAATTTAAAAGTGAGGGTTTAATACTTGGTATGGGGGCTAAATTATTTGTTATTGCAGGTCCAGTTTTAGTTTATGGCATATCTGCAAGTGTGATTTATGGGCTTATATTAGTGCTTATAAAATAGAAAAGTCCGCTTATGCGGACTTTTTACTATTGTTGTGAAATAATTTGTTCAGCAGCTTTAAACATGTTTTCAAATGTTACATCATTAAAAGTGAATATACTATAAACTAAGTCATCTTGTTCCCATGAAACAGATGTAAAAATCTCTTCTTCACGACTATCACTACCATATGATATAAATATCTCATTGTTTTCTTCCATTTGCTTCTCTTCAGCTGTTGGTTCATATTCTGGCGGAACGGACAAATATTTATCTGTATGACAATAAACGCTAACTCCGTTTATATCTTTTGTTTCTTCAGATTGACCTTTTTGCAAAGGATAATCTACTCCATCTATTTCTTCATCATATTTATGAATTGTTAAGGTTAAATCGCCATAACTTGCGTATAATTCTAGATATTCACCAATTTTATTTATATTTTCATCTACTTTATTAACTTTTTCAATATCACCACTTCTGAAAGTATAACTATTTAATTTATCAGGAAGTGAAATCTTATCAGAAATTTTGTCAGCATCATTATTAAGTTCACTTACACTATAAACTTGTTTTGTAAGGTTAACACCACTCACAAGCCCAGCGATTTGACCTCTTGCCACAGCACCAACGGTTGCAAGACATGCAACAGCAACTAAACCAACAGCTATTTTTTTAAATGATATAGTCTTTTTTTGTTTGGTAAGCATAAAATCAATCCTTTCTTTTAATGCATTATCTGCTTGTATATTATCAGTTGCATCATGTAATGATTGTTTAATCATAAGTTCAAAATCTTTCATAATAAAACACCCTCACTTTGGTAATCTGAAAAATAATTTTGTAGTTTTTTTCTTGCTGAAAAAAGTCTTGATTTAACAGTACCTTGTCTTATGCAAAGTATATCAGATATTTCTTTTATTGAAAGCTCATTATAATAGTAAAGTATAATAACTGTTTTAAGTTTTGTATCAAGGCTATTTATTGCATGATAAAGTATTTGATTTTGCTCGTTTTCCAGTACAATATCAAGAGAGGATTTGCTGTATTCACTGTCAAAGATTTTATCAACACATGGCAGTTTATGTTTATTGGTTTTCCATGCTATACGAGTTAAAATCCTGAAAAACCAGCTTTTGAATTTTGTAACATCTTTTAATTGACATATGGTTTGATAGCATTGTATAAAGGTTTGCTGCACAATATCTTCACTATCCATTTTATTGCCAGTTATTAAATATGCTGTGCGAAGAGCTTGATTTACATATAAATTATAGATTTCATCAAAAGCTTTTCTATCACCATTTTTCAGCCTATTTATTATAAATTCTTCTTGCAAGGTTTTTCATATCCTTTCACATATAAGCATTAACAGTACGTCTACTGTCTTTATTGATGCATCTCATATATAAGAGTAAAGAAAGGGCGATTTGGTTCGATAAAAATAAAAAAATTTTTGGGAAATAAAAAAAACGCTCGTTCCGTGCGAAACGAGCGTTATATATTTAGACTTACTTAGAAGCCTTAGCTTCCTTAACAGCCTCAATCATTAGAGGAACAACCTTGAACAGGTCGCCACAAATGCCATAATCAGCACATTCAAAGATTGGAGCAGCATCAGCCTTGTTTACAGCAACAATGCATTCAGAATCCTGCATGCCAGCCTTATGCTGAATAGCACCAGAAATACCTAAAGCGATGTACAGACGAGGACGTACAGTCTTACCAGTCTGACCTACCTGATGGTCAGCGGTTAACCAGCCAGCGTCAACAGCAGCACGAGAGCCACCAACAACACCGCCCAGCTCATCAGCGAGCTGTTTAGCTAGTTCGATACCCTTTTCAACGTCCTTAGAAATACCACGACCAACAGAAACGATAACTTCAGCACCAGTTAAGTCAACCATTTCCTTAGCTTCCTTAACAATTTCAGTTACCTTGGTCTTGATATCAGCATCAGTTAGGTTAGCGTTGATATGTTCAACAACAACGGAATTAGCCTTAGCCTCATTGTATTCACCCTTCTTCAGAACGCCTGGACGAACAGTTGCCATCTGAGGACGGAAACGAGGACAGATAATAGTAGCCATTAAGTGACCGCCAAATGCAGGACGAGTCATCTTTAGGTTACGGTCTTCACGATTTAGAGTATCTAACTGAGCCTGTGGCAGAGTAGAGGACTCCTTTAAGAAAGAAACGTACTTTTCAACATCTACATCAAGATGAGTACAGTCAGCAGTTAGACCAGTGTGCAGACGAGCAGCACAACGTGGACCAAGGTCACGACCGATGTTAGTAGCAGCGATTAACATAATCTCAGGTTTCTTTTCCATAACAACGTCACAGAGAACCTTTGCATAAGCATCAGTAGTGAAGGTTTCAAGCTTATCATCTTCGCAAACGATAACCTTATCAGCACCATAAGCACCGAGTTCCTTTGCCATTTTTTCGCCTACGCCCTTACCGCCAAGCAGAAGACCGCAAACTTCAACGCCCATATCATCAGCCAGCTTACGAGCCTCAGAAATCAGCTCAAGCACGGTTGGCTGTAACTCGCCCTGACGCTGTTCACAGAATACCCATACGCCAGAGAAATCAGCTAAGTTTGTGTTATTAAATTCAGCCATTTGTAGTTCTCCTTTCAATTAGATAATGTGCTTTTTAAGCAGCTCTGCAGCTAGCTCAGCACAAGTGTTCTTGTCTGCACCTTCCAGCATACGGCCAACGCCCTTCTGTGGAGGAGTGAAAGACTTAAAGATATTTGTTGGAGAACCCTTTAGACCGATTGTATCAACTTCAATCAGTGGATCGTCCTTTAGAGTGTTGTAATCATATACATCAACAGGCTTCTTGTAGCAATCGAAAATGCCACCAACAGACATATAACGAGGCTCATTAAGCTCCTTGATACAAGTAATCAGACATGGAGTCTGAGTTTCAATAGTCATATGACCATCTTCAAGCATACGCTTAACAGTAACCTTAGTGCCTTCAACCTTAATATCAGCAGCATAGGAAACCTGAGGAATATTTAGCTTTTCAGCAATCTGAGAACCTACCTGAGCGGTGTCACCGTCGATAGCCTGACGACCACAAAGAACGATGTCATCAGCCTCAAGACCGATTTTCTTAATAGCAGCAGCTAGAATCTGAGATGTAGCGAATGTATCAGAACCACCGAATTCACGACCAGAAACCAGAACCCCACGGTCAGCACCCATAGCGATAAGCTCACGTAGCATGCCTTCTGCTGGTGGTGGGCCCATTGTTACAACAACAACTTCACAACCAGTGTTGTCTTTTAGAGTTAGAGCAGCTTCAACTGCGTTTTTGTCGTCCGGATTGATGATGGTTGCCATAGATGCACGGTTAAGAGTGCCGTCTGGATTAACTGCAACCTTACCGGAGGTATCAGGAACCTGCTTTACACAAACGATAACTTTCATGATTTACCTTTCCTCCTCGATTACTTCTTGAAAATCTGACCAGCGATAACCATACGCTGTACTTCTGAAGTACCTTCGTAGATTTCAGTGATCTTAGCGTCACGCATCATACGCTCCATTGGATATTCACGGATATAACCGTAACCACCGTAGATTTGTACGCACTTAGTAGTAACTTCCATAGCGGTTTCAGCAGCGAATAGCTTAGCCATTGCAGCTTCCTTAGTGTATGGCAGACCATTGTCCTTATTGAAAGCAGCACGACGAACAAGCAGACGAGCAGCCTCAATCTTAGTAGCCATATCAGCAACCATCCATTGTAGACCTTGGAACTTGTCAAGGCTCTTGCCGAACTGTACACGCTCTTTCATGTACTGAACAGCCTTATCAAGAGCACCCTGAGCAATACCAAGAGCCTGAGAAGCGATACCAATACGACCGCCATCAAGTGTCATCATAGCGATTTTAAAGCCGCCATTTTCCTTGCCTAGCAGACGGTCTGCAGGAAGAACCATATCTTCAAAGATAAGCTCAGAGGTCTGAGAACCACGAATGCCCATCTTATGCTCAATCTTACCGATAGAGAAACCAGCGTCATTTTTATCAACAATAAAAGCAGAGATGCCATGGTTGCCCTTGGTCTTATCAGTCATAGCGAAGATAACATAAGTATCAGCAACACCGCCACCAGTGATAAATACCTTAGAACCATTAACAAGCCAGCTACCATCTTCAAGCTTTTCAGCAGTTGTCTGCTGAGCAGAAGCATCAGTGCCGGCATTTGGCTCAGTTAGACCGAAAGCACCAGTCTTAGTGCCATCAATTAGAGGACGAAGCCACTTTTCTTTCTGCTCTGGAGTACCAAACTTAAAGATTGGCCAAGCACCCAGAGTTGCATGTGCGGAGATAATACAACCAGTAGTACCGCAGAACTTAGAAGCCTCTTCAATAGCGATAGAATAACAAATAGTATCACCGCCAGAACCGCCTAGTTCCTTTGGATACTGAATACCCATCATACCATACTTACGCAGTTTTTCAACGGTTTCAAACGGATAGCGTTCTTCCTCGTCGATTTCTGCTGCGATTGGCTCAATCTCGTTTACCGCAAATTCACGGCAAAGCTTTTGCATCATTTCCTGCTCTTTTGTAAGCCTAAAATCCATGCTGTGAAACCTCCCAAAAAATATTCAATCAAAAATTAATACACCGGTCGAGCTCTCTTTATAGCAAGCCAGCCGGAAAATCTAGCTATAAACTTCGCCACTCTTCTTCAAACAGGTGAAATTTACTCAAATCCTACTATAAAGCAACCTAGTATTTAGGACGTTCTTTTTGGTGTCCATTACTATTATTATAACGCATCGAAAAACTTTGTCAATAATTTAACGGGTTTTTTTATAATAGTTCACACAAATTAAACACTATAAAAACATAAGTAAAACATCAATTTTAACTAAAATATATAATTTTAATAAATAAAATGGTGTATATAAACCTTAGATGGGCAAAAATTCATAAATTTACATTAAAAACTTTGTATTGACAATTACAGTCAAAGGCTGTATTATTGTATTAGATACTTAATACAGCAATACAAATTGAAAGGAGGAAAAATAAATGGCATGGGATTTTACAAATGATAGACCGATATGGTTACAACTTGCCGAACATCTTACACTTCAGATTATATCTGGTCAATATCAGTCGGGTTCAGCGTTGCCATCAGTTAGAGCGTTAGCCGCTGAAGTAGGAGTAAACCCTAACACAGTTCAAAGAGCTATGTCAGAGCTGGAAAGTGAGGGGCTTATAGAAACCAGACGCACAGCAGGAAGAATTGTTACTGAAGATATGCAACTTATAAGTCAAATGCGTGATAAATTCGCCAAAGAGAGAATAAATGAATTTATAAACGCTATGAAAGCTTTGGGATATACTGAAAATGATATAAAAAATTTAATCAACAATTGGAGGGAAAATCATGAATAATATACTTGTTTCTGCAAGGTCATTGACAAAAACATATCAGAATATAACCGCACTTAACAATATAAATCTTGAGATAGGCTCAGGAAAGATTGTTGGTTTATTAGGTCCAAACGGTTCAGGAAAAACAACATTTATTAAACTCTTATGTGGGCTTTTACAGCCTACAAGCGGAATGCTTATGGTAGATGGTAAAAGTATAGGAACACACACAAAAAGTGTAATTTCATATTTACCAGACCGCATGTTTATTGCAGATTGGTTTAAAGCATGTGATTTAATGGAATTTTTTTCGGATTTTTATAGTGATTTTGATAAAAATAAGGCTATGGAAATGATGTCGGCACTAGGAATTGCTCCAAATGATAAAATCAAGACAATGAGCAAAGGCACAAAAGAAAAAATTCAACTTGCTATGATAATGAGCAGACAAGCGAAATTATATTTGCTTGATGAACCTATTGCAGGAGTAGACCCAGCAGCAAGAGATTTTATTTTAAACACTATACTTACAAATTATAATGAAGATGGTACTGTTATTATATCAACTCATTTGATTTCAGATATAGAAAGAGTATTAGATGAGGCTATTTTTTTACAAAATGGAAATATAGTAAGATATGATACAGTTGATAACATTAGAGAACAAGAAGGAAAATCAGTTGACCAGCTATTTAGAGAAATTTTTGCATATGGTATGCAATAAAAGAGGGGTGTAAATTATGTTAAGAAAGTTATGTAAATATGAATTTAGGTCTATTTCTCGCACACTTATTCCTATTTATATTGCGGTTATAGCAGTATCTATTATAGCGGCTATTTCAATAGCTATGAACATTGATTATGCTAATATCAATTATAATGGCGATTCCGTACAATGGGCAATAGAAATGAATTTACAATATAAGTTGCAACAGATGTTTACTGTTGTTATGTCGCTTGCATATTTTGCGGTAATGGTTGCACTTTTTGTACTTACAGTTGTTGTAATCCTGCAAAGATTTTATAAAGGTCTTTTGTGTGATGAGGGTTATTTGATGTTTACACTGCCAGTAAAACCATGGCAACTTATAACATCAAAAGGAATAACCGCATTTGTTATGTCTATTTTAAGCGGTATAGTATCTTGTATTTCAATATTCATAATGTTGCTTGGTTCAACTAAATATCCTTTACAAATGTTAGCAGAGTTTTTCAGTTTTAGAAATTGGAGTATAATTTTTACTCAGTTAAATAATGCTGTTCCAATGTGGGGACTCTATGTTTTAGAGTTTATAATTTTAGTTATTGTCAGCTCTCTTGCGGCACTCTATCAAATTTATGCATCTATGGCAATCGGACATCTTGCAAAGAAAAATAGAATACTTATGTCAGTTGTGGCATATATAGCTATTTCAATGATTTTAAGCTTTATAGGTGGATTTTTAGGTGTTTCAGGTATTTTCTTGATGGAAAAAGTTACTTATGCAAGTGCGATGGAATTAGGTGAGATGTTCCTTCAAAGTTTGATAATTTTTTCAATCATTGCATCAATAATACAGCTTGCAGCATTTTTTGTTATAACTGAAAGAATACTTTCTAAAAAATTAAATCTTGAGTAAAAAACAAAGGTCTGGTGAGTTTTTGCCAGACCTAAATTTATATGGTTTATTCTTGCAGACATTTGCAAATAATATTATAATAAAAATAGTTTTAAATTTGGGTTTTGGAGGTCTTTTGTTTTATGAAAGACGGATTTTTAAAAGTCGCAGCCGCAACGCCAAAAGTTAGAGTTGCAGACTGTGATTATAATGCTTCACGTATTATATCTATGACAGAAGAAGCCGCAGAAAATGGAACTGCACTTATAGTTTTCCCAGAACTTTGTATAACAGCTTATACTTGTGGTGATTTATTTTTACAAGATACGCTGTTAAAAGGTGCTGAAAATGCTCTTTCTCGAATTTTAAAGGCATCATCTTATCATTCAGTTATAATGGTTGTTGGTTTGCCTTTTAGATTTAAGGGTGCATTATATAATGTTGCCGCTTTTGTGCATAAAGGTAAACTTTTAGGCCTTGTGCCAAAGATAAATATACCAAATTACAGTGAATTTTATGAAGCAAGACATTTTACTTCGGGTAAAGACATAAAACCTATAAATGTTACTTTTTGTGGTCAGCAAACGGTTTTTGGTGAAAATCTGCTATTTAAATGTGTGAATTTTCCAGAACTTGTTATAGGTTGTGAAATCTGTGAAGATTTATGGGTTACTTGTCCACCTAGTGTAAATTTAGTTAGTCAAGGTGCAACTGTTATTGTAAATCTATCAGCATCAGATGAAACAATAGGCAAAGCTGAATATAGAAAACAGTTAATATCCAGTCATTCAGCTAGACTTTTATGCGGTTATATATATGCAAACGCTGGAAAAGGGGAGTCTACACAGGATTTAATCTTTTCTGGTCATGATTTTATTGCAGAAAATGGTGCAATTTTAGCCGAAAGCAAACGTTTTACCACAGGCATAATTTATTCTGAGTTTGATTTATCACGTTTAATGCATGAACGCAGAAGAATGAACACATTCAACAACGAATTAAATAACTGTACTGAAATAGAATTTGAATTGCCAACTAGGGATACAAGACTTACAAGAAACTTTGAACAAACACCGTTTGTCCCTAAAAATAAAGATGAACTGGATAGTCGCTGTGAGGAAATTATAACAATGCAAGCAACAGGACTTGCAACCCGTATGCAACATACACGTTGTAAAACAGCGGTTATTGGTCTTTCAGGTGGCTTGGACTCAACACTAGCACTTATAGTAACTGTTCATGCATTTGATATGCTTGGAATTGATAGGAAAGGTATACACGCTGTTACAATGCCATGCTTTGGCACTACAACCAGAACAAAATCAAATGCTTTAAGACTTGCTGAATGTTATGGAGCAACACTCCATACAGTGGATATAAAAGCCTCTGTAAATCAGCATTTTAAAGATATTGGTCAATCATGGGATAATCATGATGTAACATTTGAAAATGCACAGGCGAGAACTAGAACACTTGTTTTAATGGATTTAGCTAACAAAATGGGCGGTATGGTTATAGGTACAGGCGATTTATCAGAACTTGCACTCGGTTGGGCAACATATAACGGTGACCATATGTCAATGTATGGAGTGAACGCATCTATTCCAAAAACACTTGTTAGATATTTAACCGCTTATGAGGCATCAAAGGTTCAAGGAGAGTTGCAAAAAACATTGCAAGATGTTTTGGATACTCCAGTATCACCTGAACTTTTACCACCTAAAGATGGCGAAATCAGTCAAAAAACAGAGGAATTAGTAGGACCATATGAACTGCATGACTTTTTCCTATATTATATGGTGCGTTTAGGTTTTAGTCCTCGCAAAATTTTTAGAATTGCAAGACATGCCTTTAATGGTGTATATGATGATGAAACAATAAAAAAATGGCTTGTAACATTTATTCGTAGGTTCTTTATGCAACAATTCAAGCGTTCATGTTTGCCAGATGGTCCTAAAGTGGGTTCTGTTACGCTTTCACCTCGTGGTGATTGGCGTATGCCATCTGATGCAGTAAGTGAATTATGGCTTAGTGAAGCAGAAAATTTATAAATAAAAAGGAGATTTTATTATGTCAGTAATCACCGTAACAAAACAAAATTTTCAATCAGAGGTATTACAATCAGATAAGACAGTTTTAATTGATTTCTGGGCTCAGTGGTGTGGTCCATGCCGTATGTTATCACCAGTTGTAGATGAAATTGCAAATGAACAAACAGACATTAAAGTTTGCAAGGTAAATATTGATGATGAACCAGAGCTTGCAACTCAGTTTGGTGTAATGAGTATACCAACATTGGTTGTTATTAAAGATGGTAAGGTTGTAAATCAGAGTGTGGGTGTACAGCCTAAAGAAAACATTTTGACAATGGTTAAATAATTGAATTATAAAACGACGTATGCGAAATACGTCGTTTTATAGTGTGTTAAAAGGTTTCGATTTGGCAAAAAAACAGTAATTTACCTTTCAATATTAAATTTATTTTGTTATAATAAAAAATACTCAAAATAAATATGAAAGGAGGGTTAAGAGAGATGTTTTGTGGACATTGTGGAAAACAAAATCCAGATAATGCAAAAAGTTGTTCTGGTTGCGGAAAACAGTTTGATAAAACACAGTTTACAAGAGAAAATACTGAACGTATAAGGCTTAATAATACTCAAAGAATACCAAAACCAGACCTAACAGAAAAAATTGTGCCAGCAGTTCCAACATCTCCAAAGCCAAAAAAAAGAAGCTTAATCACAATAATAACAGGTGGAATTTTACTGTTAATTTTAATTTTAATCGTTGCATTGTTCCACTTTAAACCATGGATTGGTTCAGATAATCAAAATGAGTTTGTTAAATTAGGCTCAGAAGTTATTGAAGATGAACAAAATAAAGTTATGAGTGCTAATGATTGGAAAATCTATGATGGAAACTGGTCTGCGGGCGGATACACATTCTCATGTGAATTTGATGATGAAGAAATCAAATGCACAATGCGTAAAGATGATGAGGTTTTGCAGTCAAAAGCAAAACTTTATAGTGGAGAACAGAGTATAACAGTGGAATTTGATAAAAAAGAGGTTGAGTTTATAGCACTTAATAAAGGAAAACTTCGTATTGTAATAGATGGCAAACAATATGATGCTATGAAAACAAATAGTCTACCTCCTGAGTCAGATAATTTATATATAGATGATAATAATTCATATATGTTTTATTCTGCTTCAAGCGGGACTAAAACTCAAAATGATAATATTGAAATAGTGGACAAATCCCAAATGTTCTGGCCACTTGATAAGTTTGCAATATCTACAACAGACCTTGATAGACTTACCAAATATGAAATAAGTATAATAAAAAATGAGGCTTTTGCACGTCATGGATATATTTTTGTAAATGAACAGTGGCAAGATTTTTTCGAGCAGTTTAACTGGTATGAAGAAGACTCATCATTTACAGAAGATAAATTTAGTAAACTTGAAAGACAAAATTTAGATACAATAATACTATATCAAAGAGAAAAAGGCTGGATATAATATATGAATGAAAAATTAAATGGCATTATACACAAGTTTGAAGAAATAGAGGCTAGGTTGTCAGCACCTAATCTATATGATGACCCTGCACAGGCGGCAAAGTTATTAAAGGAACGTGGCGACATGGAGCCGATAGTTTTAGCTGCAAGAGAATATTTAAATGCACAAAATATGCTAGTTGAAGCAGAAGAAATGCTAAGTGACCCAGAAATGAAAGAGCTTGCACAGGAGGAATTAAAACAGGCTAAAGAGGACATTGAAAGATTAGAACAAGAGCTTAAAATTTTAATGTTACCTAAAGACCCAAATGATGATAAAAATATCATTGTTGAAATTCGTGGCGGTGCAGGTGGTGAGGAGTCAGCACTTTTTGCACATTCACTTTATAGAATGTATTCTATGTACGCAGAAAAACGTGGCTGGAAAGTTGAGCAATTAAGCATAAATGAAACCGAATTAGGCGGTTGTAAAGAAGTTGTTTTCCAAATCTCAGGTGAACATGTATATTCACGTATGAAATTTGAATCAGGTGTGCATAGAGTGCAGCGTGTGCCAGAAACCGAAAGCCAAGGAAGAGTGCACACATCTACTGTAACAGTTGCGGTTTTACCAGAGGCTGAAGAAGTGGATTTTGAAATAAATCCATCTGATTTAAAAATTGATACTTTTAGAGCATCTGGTGCAGGTGGTCAGCACATCAATAAAACAGAATCTGCAATCCGCATAACACATTTACCAACAGGTATGGTTGTAGAATGTCAAGACGAGCGAAGCCAGCATAAAAACCGTGATAAGGCAATGAGGGTTTTAAGAACTAGACTCTATGAAGCAGAACTTGAGCGTCAAAATGAAGCTATTGCAGCGGATAGAAAAAGTCAGGTTGGTACAGGAGACAGAGCAGAACGCATTAGAACATATAATTTCCCAGAAAATCGTGTGTCAGACCATAGAATTAAATTAACTCTCTATAAACTAGGTCAGTTTATGGACGGTGATTTAGATGATATAATTGACGCACTTATATCAGCGGATACTGCTGAAAAATTACAGGCACAAGAAAACTAAAACAAAAAGGAGTCCATTAGGACTCCTTTTCGCATTTTAAGGAAAAACCATATCTCAAAGCATTTTGCTTAGGATTTGTGCAAATTCAGCTCGTGTAAGTGTTTGTTCAGGTTTTAATAAACCATCACTTCCAACAATAAGTTGTTGTTTTACACAAGCGGCAACAGCTTCTTTTCTTGACTCAGTAATATTATCATTATCTGAGAAAACACTGAGTGTTTCAGTTATTTCTTCCTCACTCATTTTTTCAAAGCCGTCTTTTAGAAGAACATTATATATAATTTGCATTATATCTTCACGTGTTATTTGTTGTGTTAAACTTTGCTCATCAAGCCCATCAATAAGACCAGAGTTTTTAGCAGCCGTTAGTTCTTTATAATACCAAGGGGAACTATCTGGAACTAAAATAGTAGTTGTATCTATTTTCAGAAGTCTAACCATAACAGAAGATACTTCAACACCTGTTATAGTGTTATCAGGCATAAATGTATCGCCTGAGCCTTGCATAAGTTCAATTTTAGTAATTTGTTTTATTGCATTATAAGCCCAGTGACTTTCATGAACATCAGTATAATCTATAAATTGATTGATGTCACTCATTTCTGTGCCTAATAAAGCTAAATAACATTTTCCATCAGTTTGAATTGCATCTTCTAAAGATGTATATGGTAAAGTGTATTGTTTGCTTGATGGTGAATAACGTTCATTATTATTATCTTGAGGTAGATTATAAAAGAAACTTATACCATTTTGAGTCACTCTAGGAGAGCTAAACATATAAAATGGAATATTTTGAGGTAAAAGCTTACGCACAACATCTATGTAATTATTATTAAATAGGTCTGTTGTTAAATTATACATTGTACCGTCGGCAAGGTCAAGAGTTATACTATCATTCCATATAGCACTTCCATCACCTGTACCGTAAACACAATCAGCCCAAACAATAAGCAGTCTTCCAACTTGAGATATACCAAAAGAACCAGTTAATGATTGGTCGATAAGTGGTGTTTTAGGTCCTTCAATAAAAAAAGCTTGAATTTGAGAGTTTATTTTGTCTTGAACAACTTTATTTGACATTCCATAAATCACAGGATAAGTTAAAATCCATTCATTATCATTTCCATTTGAGTCTAAACCTAAATATTTTTCATATGTGGAAGAACTTACTTTAAAATATTCAAATGAATATTCACGTTCAGGTGAAAAAACTATATTGCCAGTTCTGATATTTACATATTGTGTTTTGCCAGCAACAGTTATTTTTGCGATATTTTTTGTTAAAATAACAGGATTTTCAGCATTTTCAAAACTGCTTAAAAAACTACCGTTTTGTGATATGAATAAAATTTGATTGCTTAGTGTGCCATGCCAAAAAACCTCATTAACCACTTTATCAAAACCGCCTGCATATACATCAGTGCGATAAACAAGGCGACCAGAATAATCAATAATAGAACATGTGCCTGTTGGGCTTGAGTTACCACGAGCAGAATAAAGCCCATTGCCCATATATGATAAATCATAATACTGGAAGTTTACAATATGTCTGCCTTTAGTATCTATTATACCCCACATATTGTTCATTCTTGCAATAGCAAAGCCGTTTTCAAACTCGCTTATCTCTTGATAAATATATTCGTTTAAAAATTCGCCTTTAGATAAAGAGTATAATGCATAGCGTCCATTTTGTGATACTACAAGTGTGTCACCATTCCATATTTTTAGGTATTTAAGCTGTAAATCTTCAGGTAAAATACAAACAATATAGTCATCTTTTTTTAAAACACCATATCCATTTGTATCATTTAGCTGAACAACAGCAAAACCATTTTCAAAATCACTTACTTTTTTATAAATAGGCTCAATTTCAAATTCACCTTTTAAATTTATGTAACCCCAAAGACCATTTTTTTCAGCAGGAATTAGACCTTCAGAGAAAAAACCAGAAGTGACAGGAAAAGAACCTATATTAGTTCCATCAAATGCAAAAAAAACAGACTCGCTTTTATATATAAAAGCCAACATATCATCTGAAAATTCAACTGTAATAGGCTTTTTTTGAGGTTTAACAATAGTTTCTAAATCTTCATTTATTATTGAAACAAAGCCGTTTATATCTGCAACTGTTGCAAGTCCATACTCATTAAAAGCAGAGGCTTCAGAATATTGATAGGAGGTTGCAAGTGAACCATTTTCGTCCATATATGCCCATAAAGATATATTACTAGATGGCTGTTTTACTGGAAATAAATCAGCTGCACCAGCAGAAAATGTAAAAAATACAGCTGCAAATATTAACGACAGAAGGTATTTTTTCATTTTAAAAGTCCTCCATGTCAAAGTATACATATAAAACCTATTATTTATTATACTGGTTTATATATATACAGGCAATAGGTGCAAACAAAGTGAAATATTACATTTATGCTACAAGTTTGAGACATAAAAAACCCCCGATTGTAACAAAACAATTGGGGAGTAGGAAATTTTTAGTCAGCGTATGCTGCTACAATTTCACCTACATACATAGTGTGCATATTGCCATCAGCATAACATTTTTCAAATAGCTCATTATCCAAGAAGTTTTCACGAGGTAAATCACCATGGTAAAGTTTACGACAAACCAATGTGAGTTCAGCCTCAGCAAATGTTGGACAACCCTCTTCAGTAAATACAGGGGTTAAACCAGAATCAGTCATTTTATTCATATCACGACCAGATTTTGAACCAAGAGTTTGAAGAGCAGATTTATTGCCATCTTTTAAGAAAATAAGAGTGTAATAATCATTATTTTCTATAAATTCATGGGTTAAACGGCTTTTACGCACATAAATTGTGGTAACTTCTTTAAACCAAAGTTCACCCATGCCGCCCCAGCTTACGGTCATCATATTAAAATTATCTTTGTTACCAGCGGCAACTAAAGCCCACTGGTCACGGATTTTAAAAAATGGGTTAAAAGATAGGCTGGAAAGTTCGATTTTTTTCATAATAAATAGCCTCCTATATTATTTTTAAATTTGACGACGTAGTTTCATTTCTTTCCAATCGTCTTTAGAAATCAATATTTGACGAGGTTTAGAGCCTTCAAATGGTCCTACTATGCCACGTTCTTCCATTTGGTCAACTATTCTTGCAGCACGGGCATAACCTAGTTTTAAACGTCTTTGTAGCATAGATACAGATGCTTGACCGCAGTCCACAACAATTTCTATTGCTTCCATTAACATTTCATCTTCATCACCTGAAAGGTTACCACCACCAGAACCGCCATTTTCTGATGCTTCAGCAGATTTTTCAATATGCTCAAGTATCTCTTCATTATATTCAGCACACCCTGTGGACTTGATAAATTCTATAACATTTTCTATTTCGTCATTTGAAATAAAACAACCTTGTATACGTTGAGGTTTTCCCTCACCAAGAGGAGCATAAAGCATATCACCTTTACCAATTAACTTTTCTGCACCAGTTGTATCAAGTATAATACGGCTTTCAATCTGGCTTGCAACAGCAAATGCTATACGGGAAGGGATATTTGCTTTCATAATGCCAGTGATAACATCAGCGGAAGGTCTTTGAGTTGCAACAATTAAATACATACCAGCCGCACGGGCTTTTTGTGCTATACGACAGATAGAAGTTTCTACTTCTTTAGCTGCAACCATCATAAGGTCAGCAAGCTCATCTATTACAATAACTATTTCAGGCAATGGCTGGAAACCGTCCGACGGTGTGCCATCTTGTTGGGCTTGTTTGCGTTTTTTCTGCATAAGTTCATTAAAATCTTCAAGTTTTCTAACTTGATTGTCTGCAAAGACCTTATATCTTCTTTCCATTTCACCAACTGCCCAATTAAGTGCACCAGCCGCTTTTTTAGGGTCGGTTACAACAGGAATAAGAAGATGTGGTATACCATTATAATTTCCCAGTTCAACCATTTTAGGGTCAATCATAATCAGTCTTACTTCTTCAGGGGTGGATTTATAAAGAAGTGAAATAAGCATAGAGTTTACACACACAGATTTACCTGAGCCAGTAGTGCCAGCAATAAGCAAGTGCGGCATTTTACCGATATTGCCAACAACAGGAGCACCAGTTATATCTTTACCAACACAGAAAGAAACCTTGCTTTTACTGTTTTTAAATGCATCTGAGTCTAAAACATCATAAATTGGAACTACTGTATTTGTTTTGTTAGGTACTTCTATGCCAATAGCTACTTTTTCTGGAATAGGTGCGATACGCACAGACATTGCACCGAGAGCAAGTGCGATATCATCAGAAAGACCTGTTATACGGCTAAATTTTGTTCCAGGTGGAATTGTAACTTCAAAACGTGTAACCGTAGGACCACGGACAATTCCAACAATTTGAGCTTCAATATTAAACGACTGTAAAGTATCAACTAAACGATGGCTGTATTCAGTCAGTTCAGCTTGATAATTGTTATCTGTTGATTTTTTAGGTGGATTTAACAAGTCAAGCTGAGGATAACTGTAAACAGGCATAGGTGAACTTTGGTTTGCATCAATTTGTGCAGCCATTTTTGCCTGTTCCATTTGTTCATGGCGTTTAAGTTGAGCTTTTGACATATTTTTTTCGTCAATAGGCATAGGCTCATTAGAAATAACTTCTGTTTTCTCATCAGGCTTATTATGAAGAAGTGATAAAATATCATCAAATGGGTCATCAGAACTGTTATCATTCGATACATTTGTCTCATGAATAAATTCATTAGACGAAAAATCTATGATAGGTTCAGGTTCATTTTTACTTTCGGAAAGTGTTAAAATAGGTTCTTCTTCATCATCAAGAGCAATATCAAAAGCGGCTCTTTTAGCTGTTTTTTTAGCTTCACGTTTAGCCTTTTGATTTGCTGCAAGCTCATGAACATTTGGCAAAACGGTATGAGTTTCATATTTCATGCGTTCTTCTTCATCGTCATACTCATATTCGATTGGACGAAGAGCATCGTATATACTTTGTGGAGTTATGCGGAAAATAATCATTAAATCAGCTATAAGCAGTATTAAGCAGAGCAAAAAACCACCAACAGATGAAAAAGCCCAACTTAGCAAATAAGCAAGTCCTCCTGCAATAAGTCCACCAGACTTTATATCTGCCCCAGTTGTAGCAAGTGTAGAAAACACAGCATTAGATGATAGCATTGAACTATTTAAAAGACAATGGACTATTGACGATAAAAACACAGGAAAAAGTGCGACTGCACTGGCTCGAAGTCTTATAGGGCCTTTTTTATTTTTTATAAGCATTGCACAAAGCGTTAAAAGCACTATTGGAACTAAATACAATCCATAGCCCATAAGACCGCCTATAAGTGAACGAATAAGTTTTAAAAGTGCACCATCAAGTCCAAAAACAACTAAAAGCGAAAAAACACCCAAAACACCATATATAACGCCCCATGCAGGGCGAGGCAAAGAATATTCTATGTCTATGGGTTCAGTTTTTTTCTTTCTTTTAGGAGCAATTTTAGATTTTTGTTGATTTTGTGCCAAAAAAATCACCTCATTTAGTGGCAATATTTTAAACATTCTATATAAGCATAACATAAATATATTTTAATTTCCATAGATAAATGGCGAAAAAACTAACAACCATATGTCTATAAATTATATAATATAATTTGATTAAAATATCTAAAATGTAACAAAACACAAAATATAAAGATTTTATTAAAATATAAAAATATTATTATTAATTGTATATAAATGTCGATATACCATAAATAGGTTATTTTTTAAACTAAAAATATATTAATAAAAAAGGAGAAATAAAAATCGTGTTATCAAAAGTGCAACATGAAAAGTCTAAAAAATTTGGGCTTCGTGGTAAAATGTTGGTTGGTATAATAATACCTACCGTAATAATATTGACAATACTAGCTTTTTTAATAACAGGCATAGTATATTCAAGTATTAAAAATTTGCAAAACTCAAATATAAAGGCACAAATAAATGCTGCATCTACTCAGATTTCAAGTTATTTTGAAAAAGATTATGTTACAGTACAGTTTTTAGGCGACCGTATAGCAGTAAATCAGATTTTACAAGAGGCAAATAATTCTGTAAAAGGAACAATAAGCTTAAAAGACATGCCTACATATTCAGAAACACTTTCTACACTACAAAAAAATCAAGACTTTGCAGGAGATAATATATTCACTCTTTGGGTTTATTCATTAAACTTAAATCAGGTTATGCAAAGTGATGGATATGTATCAGATTCAAATTATCCTGTAAGTGAGACTTCTTGGTATCAAAAACTTCAACAAACTCCAAATGAGATAGTAGTTTCCGACCCATATGCTGATGAGAGTACAGGCAATAAATATGTTGTAAGTGTTGCAAAATATTTATATGATAGCAATGGTAATGCAATAGGTATAGTTGGTCTTGATGTGCTTTTAGAATCGCTTTCAGATTATTTAGCATCACTTTCAATAGGTGAGCATGGTTATTTAACTGTATATGATTCATCAGATACAATCCTATATCACCCAGATTCTTCTCTTGTAAGTGAAAGCTTATCAAATCTTGATTATTCAGATAATATGAAAGATGCACTAAATAATAATAAATCAACAGATATTATGAGTTATTATCGTGGCAGTGATAAATATTATGGTGGAACATATTCTTTATCAGATATTGGTTGGACAGTTTTAGGTTGTATGCCAGATACTGAATTTAACCAACAAACTAATATGGTAACATTAACTATAATAATTGGATTTATTATTTGTATTATAATTCTTGCAGCTATTTGTGTTAATCGTGCAAATAACATTGTTCTTCCAATTAAACAATTAGGTGAAGCGTCCAGTCAATTTGTTGACGGTAAACTACATATAAAAGTTGACAAGGTAACTAATGATGAAGTTGGAGATTTGGCTAAAGCATTTATTAAAACTGGTAGAGGATTAAATGAAATTATATCTGATATTTCCCGTGTGCTTAGTGAAATAGCAAATAAAAATTTATCAGTAAAAACCTCAGCAAATTACAAGGGAGATTTTATACAAATTAAAAAATCTTTGTATGGCATTATAGATGCAATGAACAATGTAATGCAAAATATAAACCAAACAGCAGACCAAGTTGCCGCTGGTGCAGACCAAGTTTCATCTGGTGCACAGATGCTTGCACAAGGTTCTACGGAGCAAGCAAGTGCAGTAGAAGAACTTGCAACAACTATTGATAATGCAGCAAATAAAATGCAAGTTATGTCAGAAAATGCAAAGCTGGCAAGTGATACAGCAAATAATGTTGGTGAGTATGTTCAAAATAGCAGTGATAAAATGAATATGATGGTTCATGCTATGACAAGAATAAGTGAAACATCTAATGAAATTCAAAAGATTATCAAAGCTATTGAGGATATAGCATACCAAACAAATATATTAGCACTTAATGCCGCAGTTGAAGCAGCAAGAGCAGGTAATGCAGGCAAGGGCTTTGCAGTTGTAGCTGATGAAGTTCGCAATCTTGCAAGTAAATCTGCTGAAGCGTCTAAAAATACCGCTACATTAATTACAAATTCTCTAGCTGCTGTTAAAGATGGTATTGAACTTGTAGATGAAACATCTAAATATCTTACAGTTGCAGTTGATAATGTTCAAGGTGTTGTTGAAAAAATTAATAATGTTTCTGATGAGCTTTTATCTCAATCTGACGCTATGCAACAATTGACACAGGGTGTTTCTCAGATTTCAAATGTTGTTCAAACCAATTCAGCAACAGCAGAACAAAGTGCCGCAGCAAGTCAAGAACTTTCTGCACAGGCAACAAATCTTAAAAATATGATGAATGAATTCAAATTTAAAGATTAAATTAAAAATCCGCTTGGAGATAGACTCTAAGCGGATTTCTTTTATATATGGAGTTTTGGTTATCTCTTATTGGAACGCTTCCAAATTTTAAGTTTTTGAGCATCTTCAATAAGTTGCTCTCTAAAATCTGGGTGAGCAATAGAAATAAGTGCCTCAGCACGTTGCCAAGAGCTCATACCCTTTACGCAAATCTTACCATATTCGGTAACAATATAGTGAGCATTCGCACGGGTATCAGTAACAATAGAGCCTTCAGCAAGGGTTGGACGAATACGAGAAGCAATAGTTCCGTCTTTCTGCTTGAAAGTAGAGGATAGACAGATAAAGCTCTTACCACCATTTGATAAATATGCACCCATTACAAAATCAAGTTGTCCACCTGCACCAGATATATGTTTAGTACCTGCTGATTCAGAGTTAACCTGACCAAATAGGTCAATATCTACCGCATTGTTAATAGACATAAAGTTATCAATTTGAGCGATAACACGCACATCATTTGTATAATCTACTGGCATAGATGCACATTGTGGGTTATCATTTAGGAAATCATAAAGCTTTTTAGTGCCAGCAGCGAAAGCATAAGCTTGTCTACCACGGTCAATAGCCTTGTTTGAACCGTTGATTTTACCAGCGTTTGTGATATCAACAAATGCATCGACATACATTTCAGTGTGTACGCCTAAATCCTTTAGGTCAGAATCAGCAATCAGAGAACCAACAGCATTAGGCATACCACCAATGCCAAGCTGTAAACAAGCACCGTTTGGAATTTCCTCAACAATAAGTTCGGCAACTTTTCTATCAACATCAGTTGCAGCCGCAGAACCAAGTTCAAGAGGTGCAGGGTTATTGCCCTCAACAATCATATCAACTTCAGAAACATGTACACAGTCTTCCATACCGCCAAGACAGCGAGGCATATTCTGGTTAACTTCAACAATGATAATATCAGCAACATCACATACAGCACGCATATGAGAAGCTTGAGGGCCAAAGCTAAAGTAACCATGGTTGTCCATAGGAGCTACTTGCATCATAGCTACATTTACATGGCGAATATTGTCACGGTAGTAACGTGGTAGTTCAGAGTAACGAATAGAACCATAAAAACCAGCACCAGTTGCTATAAACTTACGCTCAATACCTGACATATGCCAAGAATTCCAAGTCATATGTTCTGCTGGGTTTTCAATTTTATAGATTTCTGGAACTTTTAAAAGAATACCACCACGGAAATTTACATCTTTCATTTGTGGTAAACGTTTTGCAAGTGCAACATCTAGTGCATCAGGTGTACCTACACACCAACCGAAATCAACCCAATCACCATCTTTAACACACTCAACCGCCTTGTCAGCAGTTACAAGTTTTTGGCTATAAAGTGCATTATAATCCATTTGAAACAACCTCCTCAAATCTGAATAAAAGCCTATTTGTTAATATTATATCAATCTTTTATATAAGCGTCAAGTGGAATAAAAAAGCCTAGACCTCAGTTTTACGGAAGAATTGTATATCCTTCTTTTCTTAGCTTATCAAGCAGTCTTTTTCCGTGTTCAGTGCCGCCAACTTCACATACAACATGGATAATTGCATCACCGATATCCAAATCTGCTTGAACTCTATCATGATTAAATAAAATTACATTTGCGTTTTGCTCGGCTACAAGATGGGCAAATCTTTCAAGAGAACCAGGAGCATCAGGCATAATTGTTGAGAATTTCATATGTCTGCCACGGGTGATTAGACCACGTTCAACAACCTTATGAATAAATGATACATCTATATTACCGCCAGAAAGCACACAACATACTTTTTTGCCCTTGATATCAACTTTGTGATTTAAGACTGCGGCAAGTGAAGCTGCACCAGATGGTTCAACAACTTGTTTACAACGTTCAAGAAGTAATAAAATAGTGGAAGAAATTTCAGAATCGGTTACAGTTACAAATTTATCAACATACTGATTGATATATTCCATTGTTTTTGTGCCAGGGGTTTTAACTGCAATACCATCAGCAATAGTGTGAACAGAAGTTGCAGGAGTGATTTTATCCTTATGGAATGATGTAACAATAGAGTTTGCACCCTGAGCTTGTACACCAATAATCTGAATTCTTGGGTTAATTTGCTTAATACAAGCCGCAATACCAGAAATCAGTCCGCCACCGCCTGCTGGTACAAAAATCATATCAACAGTAGGTAAATCAGAAAGTATTTCCAGAGCAATAGTGCCTTGACCTGCCATTACATCTTCATCATCAAATGGGTGAATAAATTCTGCACCCTCTTTTTCTACAATTTCACAAGCCTTTGCATAGGCTTCATCATAGATTGCACCATGTAAAACAACTTTTGCACCATAGCCTTCAGTTGCAGATACCTTTGCAATAGGTGTGGAACGAGGCATAACAATAGTTGCAGGAACACCGATTTTAGATGCTGCAAACGCAACACCTTGTGCATGGTTGCCAGCAGATGATGCGACAACGGCATTTAAGCCACCTTCTTCATATCGCTTCATAATTTTATTATAAGCACCACGAACCTTAAAAGAACCAGTTTTTTGTTGGTTTTCATATTTTAAGTAGACTTCTGCACCAGACATTTCAGAAAATGTCTTAGAAGATGACAGCGGAATAGTATGAATCACACTGCTTAATCTCTTTGATGCTGCTTGAAAATCATTTACACTTAACATTTTATTTCGCCCCTTCTTTACTTATATATTACAATTAATTTTAAATATAGCATGTATGCACAAGAAAATCAATGTAATTCGGCACTTTTCTCTATTGTTATCTATTGTGTTTTCTTATAAGCATTGTTATAATATGTTTGACATAAAATAAACAAACATTTGAAAAGGTGGTTTTTACATGAGCGAGACAGATATGGGGTTTAGAACTGTGCTTGTCGGTGGATTTCATCGAGATGATGTCATTGAATATATAACTAAGCAAAGTCATGAGTATACAAAACAAATAGATAGTATAAAACAGGAAAATGATGAGCTTTTAGAGCAAAATGAAGAATTAAATGCTGAAAATGACAGACTTATGAAAAATAATGCGGAATTATCAGAACGCATTAAAATGATGACATCACAAGTAGAAAAGCTTAAAAATGAGATTTCTGACAGAGAAAGTCTTGTAAAACTCGCTGATGATGAAACCGCTGAACAAAACAAGCTGTATAATGAAATGCTTAATAAATTCAAGGAATTTAAAAATAAGTATCAAGAGCTTGAAAAAGAAAATGCTGATTTGCTTGATAAAATAGATGAACTCTCACAAAAAATACAAGAGTTCGATAAAGATAGAGCATATATTGCTGATATTGAGCTTAACGCACACAAAAGAGCAGATGAAATAGAGCAAAAAGCCAATCAGAAAGCACAACATATAGTATATGAGGCTGAACAAGAGGCTGAAAATATTAAAGCTCAAACAGAGAAGACAAAATTTGAATATTGCAAAACACTTAAACAAACAAGACAATCAATTACTGATATTATAAATCAGTTAGAAAATTCACAAAACAATAATAAAAATGACTCACATGGTGCGTTAAATGATATGTTAAGCAATATTAAAAAAGGTCAGCAGGAGGTGTAATTTATGGCACACTATAATATAAACACAGACGATTTAAAGCAGATTGCACCAAAACTTAAAGCAGGCGATACAGTTACACTTACAGGTATTATTTATACTGCAAGAGATGCTGCACATAAACGTATTGTAGATGCTATGGACAAAGGAGAGACTTTGCCTTTTGATTTAAATGGTGCAACAATTTATTATGCTGGTCCAACACCTGCAAAACCAAATCAGGTTATAGGTTCAGTTGGTCCAACAACATCTGGAAGAATGGACCCTTATGCACCTAAATTACTTGATGCTGGGCTATGTTGCATGATAGGCAAAGGCGTTAGAAGTCAGCCTGTGGTAGATGCTATGAAACGCAATGGCGGTGTATATATGGTTGCAATCGGTGGGGCTGGTGCTGTTAAAGCCGATTCAATTAAAAAAGTTGAAGTTATAGCTTATGATGAGCTTGGTTGTGAGTCTGTAAAACGCCTTACAGTTGAGGGATTTACAGCTATTGTTTCTATGGACTGCAATGGAGGAAATCTCTATAAAGAGGGTGTAGAGCAGTATAAAAATAAAGCATAAAAACTATTTAGGTGATTGAGGTAAATTAAATCTGTAAAGGATTTGATATAAATTTAAAGCTTGTAAAATCCCCAATTTACAAGTTTAATAATTTAAGAGGGATTGGAGAAGACAAATATGAGAAATTTTGAAACAGATGTACAACTTTTAAAGTACAGAGTGCTTAAAGAAGTTGCAATCCGTGCGTATGAGGGTAATTTAATGGACTCATATTATGAGATACCACAGATTATCTCTCCAGGGCCAAAGGCTACTATGCGTTGCTGTATTTACAAAGAGCGTGCAATAGCACAAGAGCGTGTTCGTTTAGCAATGGGTGGTGACCGTCGTAACCCTAATATTATTGAAGTTATTCAGATTGCTTGTGATGAATGTCCAGTCGAGCGTTACACAGTATCTGAATCATGTCGTGGTTGTATTTCCCAGCGTTGTATTAAAAATTGCCCTAAAAACGCTATCAAGAAAAATAGCAAGGGTAAAGCTGAAATTGATTTAGATATTTGTATTGAATGTGGTCGTTGTGCCAAGGTTTGCCCTTATGGTGCGATTGTTGAACATGTTCGTCCTTGTGAGCGTAGCTGTAAAATTGATGCTATTGCTATGAATGAGGAAAAGAAAGCTCAAATCAATCCAGATAAATGTATCTCTTGTGGTGCTTGTGCTTCTGCTTGCCCATTTGGTGCTATTGTTGACAAGTCATTTATGGTTGATGCTATAAATATCATTAAAAATGCAAAAGACGCTTCAGGCGAGCAAAATTATAAAGTGGCGGCTATCATAGCACCTGCAATTGCAGCTCAGTTTGATGATTGTTCACTTGCTCAAGTTGCAACTGGTATCCGTAAACTTGGTTTTGACTATGTTGTAGAAGCAGCTATGGGTGCTGATATGGTTGCAGATAAAGAGGCTCAAGAACTAGCGGAAAAAGGTTTCTTAACTTCATCTTGCTGTCCTGCATTTGTATCTTACATTGAAAAACATGTTCCTGAAATGAAAGAACATATTTCACATAACCTTTCACCAATGGCTGAAATCGGTCGTTTCATTAAGGAAAATTCTGAAACACCAATCAAGACCATTTTCATTGGACCTTGCACAGCTAAGAAAGAAGAAAAGTTCAAGCCAACTGTTGATATGTGGATTGATTGCATAATTACATTTGAAGAATTTCAAGCAATGATTGATGCTAAGGAAATCGACCTAAAGACAATGGACGAAACCTCTGTAAATGATGCGTCTTATTTTGGTCGTGTATTTGGTCGCTCTGGCGGTCTTACTGAAGCTGTACTTCAAGTTGCTAAGGAAAGAGAATTGGACTTTGAAGTTAAGGCTGAAGTTTGTAGCGGTATTGAAGAATGTAAGATTGCACTTCTAAAGGCTAAAGCAGGCAAACTTGATAAGAACTTTATTGAGGGTATGGCTTGTGTTGGCGGTTGTGTAAGTGGTGCAGGTAGCCTTGTACATGAACTAAAGAGCAAGGTGAAAGTTGACCAGTATGGCAAAAAGAGTGATAAAGAAGGCGTTGCAGACGCTATTAACCACTATAATGTTGATGATATGTAATTAAAAATTTTATGGCTTTGCCCAAAAGGCAGAGCCATTTTTTTCTTGAAAAAGTTTAAACTCTGCTTTACCATTATTAAATGGGAGGGTTAAACTTATGCATATTGTAGGTAGATTTGCACCTTCACCAAGCGGGAGAATGCACTTAGGTAATATACTTTGTGCTATGCTTGGTTATTTAAGTGCTAAAAGTAAAGGTGGAGATTATATCCTTAGAATTGAAGATTTGGATACTCTCCGTTGTACTAAAGATAACTGTAAACAGGTGTTAGACGATTTAAATTGGTTTGGTATAAATTTTGATGATATAAACTTTGTAAAACCTAAAAATGTTAATATTTCAAATATAAACAACTCAATATATCAAAGTGAGCGAACAGAGATTTATAAATGCTTTGAACGTTTTCTAAAAGAAAAAGGTCTTGTTTATCCGTGTTTTTGTTCTCGTGCAGAACTTCATGCAGTATCAGCACCACATTTATCAGATGGCAGATTGATTTATACAGGCACTTGTAAAAATTTAACCGAGCAGGAGAGAAAACAGAAAAAACGTAAGCCCGCTATGCGTTTAGCTGTTCCAGATATAAAAATAAGTTTTGTAGACGGCTGCATAGGTGAATGTACTGAAAACTTAAAACTTGAATGTGGCGATTTTATTATAAAACGTTCTGATGGTATATTTGCATATCAACTTGCAGTTACAGTTGATGATGGTCTTATGGGTGTAACTGAGGTTGTAAGAGGGCATGACCTTATAAGTTCAACCGCAAGACAAATTTGGCTACATGAATTATTTGGATTTAAACCGCCTAAATTCTATCATATGCCGCTTTTAGTTGCACCAGATGGAAGACGACTTAGTAAAAGGGATAAAGATTTAGATTTAGGGGTTATAAGACAGTACATGAAACCACAAAAACTAATTGGGATTTTGGCATATACTTGTGGTCTAATAGAAAACAAAGAAGATATTTCACTTGATGAGCTTATAAAAATATTCTCATGGGATAAAATACCAAATAGGGATTTAATTTTACCAGAGCTATAAAAAAAGATTGAATTTATGGAATAATGGTTGTATTATAAATGTTAGAAACGACTAACCAAAGTGTATTTTTACTTTGATGATAGAAAGGAATTTAAGTTAAAATGACAAAAATTGATATTATCTCAGGTTTTCTGGGTGCTGGTAAAACAACACTTATAAAAAAACTGATTGGTGAAGCTTTAAACGGTCAGAAAATCGTTTTGATTGAAAATGAATTTGGTGAAATCGGTATTGATGGCGGTTTCTTAAAAGATGCAGGTATTGAAATTACAGAAATGAATTCTGGTTGCATTTGTTGTTCTTTAGTGGGTGATTTTGGTAAAGCGTTAACAGAAGTTATTGAAAAATATCACCCAGATAGAATTATTATTGAACCATCTGGTGTAGGCAAGTTATCTGATGTTATTAAGGCTGTAAAAGATGTTGCAGAACATGAGCCTGTTATATTAAATAGTTTTGTAACTGTTGCTGATGCGATTAAATACAAAATGTACTCTAAAAACTTTGGTGAGTTTTTCTTAAATCAGATTGAAAATGCAGGTGCTATCTTCTTATCACGCACACAAAACTTAAAGGAAGAAAAGCTTGCACAATGTGTACACGCTTTACAACATCACAATCCAAAGGCTAAGATTGTAACAACTCCTTGGGATAACTTAACAGGTGAACAACTTTTAAATGTTATGGAGGATAGTCACACCCTCGCACAGCAAATGTTAGAAGATATGCACCATGAACATCATCATGAGCATGAACATCACCACCATGAGCATGAAGAAGGTTGTTCTTGTGGTCACGACCATGAACATGAACATCATCATGAGCATGAACATCACCATCATGAACACGGTGAAACTTGTTCTTGTGGTCATCATCATGAACACCATCATCACCATGCAGATGAAGTATTTCAAAGTTGGGGCGTAGAAACTCCTAAGAAATTCACTGAACAACAACTAAAGGATTGTTTAACTGCTCTTGGTGATATAACATTAGGAACTGTACTTCGTGCAAAGGGAATTGTCCCTTGTGCAGATTCCAGCACATGGTTGCATTTTGACTATGTTCCAGCTTCACCAGAAATTCGTTACGGTTCTGCTGATTATACAGGTAGATTGTGTGTTATTGGTTCTGACCTTGATGAAGAGCGTTTAGCAGAAATTTTTGGTGTTTAATTTTGGAGGCGAAAAATATTGGGTATTCCTGTATATATTTTTACTGGTTTGCTTGAGGGCGGCAAAACAACATTTATGAAAGAGGTTTTGTCAGACCCTAATTTCACAGAAAAAGAAAGAACTTTGATTGTTCAGCTTGAAGAGGGTATAGAAGAATTTGACGATGATTTTCTAAAAAAATTCAACTGTTCTCTTATAGCATTTGAAGATATAGATGATGTGACTATTGCAGCACTTAAAAAAGCTGTAAGTGATAATAAAGCAGATAGAGTTATGATAGAGCTTAACGGCATGTGGAATTTATCAGAGTTTGTGGACGAGTGTATGCCAGCAAACTGGGAGCTTTATCAGGTTGTAGCAGCTATAAACGGCTCAACACTTGAACTTTATTCTGCAAATTTAGGACAAAGAATGTTTGAGCATATCACAAATGCAGATTTAATTGTATTTAATAGATGTACTCAAAAGGACAAGGACTATTTGCACAGCCGAAATATTAGAGCAATGAACCCAAGAGCTACGATTTTCCTTGATGATGTAGATGGTAACTCTGAAGATTATCGTGATAATATGGTAATGCCTTTTGATATAAATGCAGATGAAATTGATATCTCTGATGAAGATTTTGGATTATGGTATGTAGATGCAAGTAGTCAGCCAGAAAAATATGAGGGTAAAATAGTTAAATTTAAATCCCATGTATTTATTAGCGATAAACTGCCAAAAGGTCTTATCTTTACAGGTAGACATGGTATGGTTTGCTGTGCTGATGATATCGCATATTTAGGTTTTGTATGTCAAGCGGGCGATAAATTCGACCAGATAAAAAGCAAAGAATGGTATAATATAACTGCTAAAATCCATATTGAAGAATTATCAATATACAAAGGTGCAGGTCCTGTTTTAACATTGCTTGATATAGAAAAAGCAAATCCACCAAAAGACGAAATTGTATATTTTAATTAAAAAATTAAGCCTCTAGTACATGCTAGAGGCTTTTGTTTATCACATTTTATCAACTATTGCATTTAAAACTTGACTTGCAACTTCACCAGCAACGCTGGAACCGCCACCGCCATTCTCAACAAGCACAATAAATGCATATGGGTGAGCAGGGTCATCAATAAAACCTGCAAACCATGCGTTAGGGCTTAAACCGCCACCAACTTCTGCTGTACCAGATTTTGCACAAGTGCCACTAGGAAAGCGACTTGCACCATAAGTTTGTTCAACATTATTTCTCATCATTCTATGAATTTGTTCAGCAGTATCTGAATTTATAAGTGTGTCGGTTTTTTTATTGGTTGAAATGCTAGGAATAATAGTTCCATCAACTGATTTAATAAGCTTTGGTGTTGCTGTGCTACCACCAGAGGCAATAGCACCCATATATGTCATCATAGTACAAGGGTTTAATGCGTCCTTGCCTTGACCTACACCAGACCAAGCCACTTGACCAGCATCTTCACCAACAAAAGAAAATGTGCCTTTTGCCGTTTTTATTCCATCAACTGATATACTTGATGTAAGACCAGCCGCATCTACATATTTTTGCATTGTATTTCCACCCATTTCAGCGGCAAGCTGACCAAAAACACCATTACATGAATTTGCAAAAGCAGATTGAATATCAAGTGTACCATGTGCATGAGGACATGTTATCTCTATGCCGCCTACTGTTGTACTACCAGTGCATTTAAAAGTTCTATCATAAATATCAGATATATTTTCAAGAGCTGCATTTAAAGTTACAATTTTAAAAATTGAACCTGGAACAATAGCAGACGATAGAAAACGGTTTAAGTATGCACCGTCATACTGTTCACTATCCATATTATCAGGTACATTTTCTGGGTCATAAGTAGGAGTTGAAACCATACATAAAATTTCGCCTGTTGTATAATCATATACGCCTACTGTGCCCTTTTGACCATCTAAAGCATTATATGCTACTACATTAAACGCTGCATCTATTGTAAGATTTAATGTTTTTTCTGTGCTAAATGGTGATTTGCTGCCTGTTAATATATTATATCCTGATAATTTATCAGAAAATGCATGTATAGCACCAGTACCAATACTTCCAGCCTTGTCACCGACTGCGTGAAGTGTAGCTTTTCTAACCGTTTCATCTGGATAATAATGACGCCCAGTGTCATCTACACTTGAAAGTATATCACCATCTCTATCTGTTATAGTGCCTGTACTTGAATACAAATGTTTATTTGCAGGAAAAGATGCCCAATCACTGCCATAACGCACAAAGCGATATCCAAAAGTACATATACCGATAAACAGACCTAATGCTAAGATAAGACAAATCATTGCTCGTCTTTCAATCTTCCTCATAATCGTCCTCCATATAGTCTTCATAATCGCCAGTGTAATCAGCATAATTATCTATTTCATCTTCCTGTTTTAGCTGCTTTCGGCTAGGTAGTTTTACAGCAAAACTTGCATTTTGTCTTGTATCGGTTGCTTTTAAGAACGCAAGCAGTCCCCAAGCGGAAAGCATAGCTGAACCGCCATTGGATACAAATGGAAAAGTTACACCTGTTAATGGTAAAATATCAACCGCACCAAATACATTTAAACAGGTTTGTACAACCATCATAGAAGATGCCGCACAAGCTGCTATTGTATAAAAACTAGAACGTCCAGCCCTGCAAGCACGAACAGAAAAGACCGCAAGAGTTATAATACATAAAATCGCAAGCAAGGCGATAATAAAACCAAATTCTTCACAAAGCATACCAAAAACAAGGTCAGTATCAGCTGCAAATACATTTTTAAGCCAGCCATTTCCCGCACCTACACCAATAAGACCGCCAGAAGCAGAGGCAGACATAGTTCTTACTTGTTGAAAGCCAGAGTCTGAGGCATGTTCCCAAGCGTGTCCCCAAACGGCAAAACGTGCTGCAACATGTGATTTAAGCTTTAAAAGCATCATTCCACCAATGCCACAGCCAGAACAGATAAGAGCAAGTGTTGCCCAGTCACCAGAACGCATAAAAGCGATTACAAGGAATGTTACAAAGAAAATAAGTGCTGTACCAAAATCATTCATAAGGGCAAGACAGCCGCCACATAGACCAGTAAGCACAATAAATAATGTTAGATTTCGCTTTTTAAATAAACGGTCAAGTGTAGCCGCACCTGCAAAAATATAACAAATTTTTGCTATTTCTGATGGTTGTATTGAGATAGGGCCTAGTTTTAGCCAAAGTTTAGCACCATAAGCACCAGTACCAGCAACAAGTGTTATTGCAAGCAAACCGATTGCACCAGCCGCCATTATCCAACGGATTTTCTGAGCGTTTTCAAGGTTTCTAAGTATAAAACATAATGCCATAAAACCAAATAAACCACCAAGCATAGTTAAAAATATTTTTAACAAATCATCAGGATTGGTTGAAGCTGTTACTGAAAGACCAAGCGTACAAAGAAAGAATGCTATAAGCTCCATTTCAAAACCTACTCGACGCATTGCCCTAAAAGTCAAACAATAAATCCACATTGAAGCGGTTAAGCCTAAAAATACAAGTGGTACATTGACTGTGGCTTTTTCGCCCATACTTACAATAAGTTGAGTAGCTGTAAAAACCTGAAACATAGTTAAAAGTACAAGCAATCCCCAAGGGGATACAGGGCGAGTTTCTTCAGCTCTTAATTGTCGTTGACTGCGTTTTTCGCTGACTGTAAGTGGTAAAAACACCGTTTCAACTCCACCAAAAGAAACTACATCACCCTCTTCAAGAATAGCATCACCGTCAACAATATAACCATTTACGGTTGTACCACCTGTGGAGTCCAAATCATAAAGAGTCCATTCGCCTTTGTCATTTCGGTTTATTGCTGCATGTGTTCGTGAAATTGATGGGTAACTTAAAACAATATCATTGTTTTTAGCTCTACCTATTAAATTTTCCCAGTGGGTGAGTGGTACACGTTCACCATTTGGCAAGCTTATATAAGCCCAAGTTTCAGGGATATGTGGAACGGTTAAAAGTGAACGTATAACAGTTAAAAGAATAAGAAGTGCAAGAACAGGCAAAACAAAACGAATTACAGTTGTATACCATATTCCAAGCATAGGATATTTGGCTGCTGCACCTGTTATTGCATCAAGCACAGTTTGAAGTGCATTTGTAATAGTTTGCATTTTTTCCTCCATTATCTGTCATCAGGGAAAAGTTGGTCTACATTTGCCGCAGTGACTGGAATATAATCATGCCATTGTATACTGTCTATATCTACATTTGGCATATATCCACCAAGCATGTTCATAATTTCATTTACTGCACCTGCCCCTTGATATTCTGGGTCTTGATATACAGTGAAATCTATTCTGCCATCTCTAACAGCCGCCCTGCCTTCGGGTGTGGCATCAACTCCAACTATTGGAATTTCAGAAAGTGCATAACCAGATTGAGCCAGTGCATCAGCCGCACCAATAGCCATATCATCATTAGCAGCTAAAACAGCATCTATATTTGGTTTATCTTGTAAAAATTTATAAAAACCTGATTGTGTTTTTGATTTATCCCAACCGCCCGAGCTTTCATAAACATAAAATGGCATAAGTCCTGCATTAGACATTGCCTCTTTTGCGGCTTCTATTCTTATGTTAGATGTAAAATCATTGTTTTCACCTGATATAACAGCTATTGTTGGTGTTGTTTTATTTTGTGAAATAAAATATTCGCTTAAAAATTCGCCTTGAAGCCTGCCCGCATCACCTTCTTTACCTCCTATATAAATCACATTCTGTTTGCTTTGTAATACATCATGGTCACTAGGACAACGATTTATAAATACAATAGGCATAGTACCTGCATTATCTAAAATTTGTTTAGCCGCAGTATCATCACATAAAACTATAATAACAGCCGCATAGTTGTTTTCCGCCCATTCTTTGACCTGCTCAGACTGTGTTTCTTGATTATTATTTGCAGATAATATTTCAAGCTGAACATCATGTTCATCAGCCGCTTTTTTTGCTGACTGACATACACTGTTTAAAAATGTACCTTCAGAGGGAATACTCATTCCTATTTTTATTTTAGGGTGATTATTAAAATTGTACATATCAAAAAAAATTGCAGAGTTTTGACAGCCACAAAGTATTATTATAAGCGTTAAGCTTAGTATAAATTTTAAAAATTTTCGCATATGTAGCACCCCTTTCTAAAATTTAGTAATATATGTAGAAAATGAACTAGCTTTTTTATTTATTATAGCATATTCACTTGTTTCTGCATATCATATATAATGAAAAAAAGATTACTATAACGTAAGTTGTTTTTCCCCTTTATAAGCTGAACCCGACAGATTATTTCTGTCGGGTTCTTAAAATTTATTTGCGTAGACGTCTGCGTAAATCCTCAAGTGTATCATTAAAACGAGTGGATTTTAAAGTAGGATTGCCTTTAATCATACTTTTGCGTAAAAAGTGCATTTGTTCAACAGTTTTATCAATTTTTTGGTCTGCGGCTGAAATAGCCTCTTCAAGTTGACTTCTTCCTTGCTTAACCATTGAAGAAAGTTCATCACGCTTTTGTTCAGCTTGGTCAGCAAGAACTTTTTTCATTCTGCGTACTTCAAGACGCATTTTGTCAAGCTCTGCAAGGCTTCGACTTAAATCGAATGCGGTCTTTATAGATGCCACTACATCGGTTACAAAATATACACTTATAATAATAACTGTAAACATAAGGGGTACAGCATTAAATTCACCTAATAAATAATCAATAGGTGGTTGAAATACTGACACTAGAAGTACACTAAGCACACCCCATGCAAGTGATGATTGTAGACATATTCTCCCTTGAAATTGAAATTTGTGTTCAGAATAGTCCCAATACTTAACATGAAATATAGCTTCCATTAAAACTCCGACTATATATTCAAATATAGTTGCAACGAATACACCAGCAAAATATACTTTTATTATGTGACCATGGAGAGGTAGGGCAGTATAAAGCATGATAATTGCACCAAAACCATAAATAGGTAACATTGGCCCACGCAAAAAGCCTCTATTTACAAGCCTTTTTTGCTGGACAGATACCACACAGCATTCAAAAATCCAACCTGCAAATGCATAAATATAAAATATTAAAAGCCATTGTGTAAAGCTATAATCATACATTAAGAAAATCCTCCTAAAAGCCTTCTGCTAAATGGCAAAGCCCTGCATAAACTCCATCTTTTTTCATAAGCTCTTCATGTGTGCCTTGTTCACATATGCCATTTTCAGTTAGAACAACTATTAAGTCTGCGGCTCTTACAGTTGAAAGTCTATGGGCAATGGTTAAAACAGTTCTGCCGTGGCTTAGTCTTTGCAAGCTTTCTTGCACAAGGCGTTCTGACTCGTTATCAAGTGCTGATGTAGCCTCATCAAGTATAAGTATAGGCGGATTTTTTAAAAACACTCTTGCAATAGATATACGTTGTTTTTGACCGCCAGAAAGCCTTACACCACGCTCACCAACATAAGTATTATATCCATCTGGTGTTTTCATTATGAAATCATGTGCCCCCGCTTTTTTGGCAGCTTCCACAACTTCTTCATAACTTGCATCAGGTTTACCGTAGCGTATATTATCGTAAATAGTACCAGAAAATAAATAAACGTCTTGCTGAACCATGCCGATTTTCTTTCTTAAATCAGATTGTTTAACTGTACGTACATCTATACCATCAATGGTAACACTGCCGCCAGTTACATCATAAAATCTAGGTATAAGATTGCAAATAGTGGATTTACCGCCACCACTTGGCCCTACAAGTGCCACACTTTCACCTGCATGTATTTTTAGATTTACATTTTGTAAAACAGGTGTGTCTGGGTCATCAGCATATGCAAAACTCACATTTTTAAGCTCAATATCACCGTTTACATGTTTTAGGCTTTTAGCATTTTTTTCATCTTTGATATCTGGTTCAACGTCCATAACTTCAAAAAATCTATCAATACCAGTAAGTCCCCTTTGAAATTGCTCTGCAAATTCTACAATTCTTCTTATTGTAGCCATTAGAGTGGAAATATAAAGTATATATGCCATAAAATCGGCAGGGGTTATTATATTATTAAGCATAAAAAATCCACCTGCGAGTATAACAGCAAGATATAAAAGACCGTCAAAAGCTCTATTTGTGGCACTAAATGCACCCATTAAACGATAATTTTCTTGTTTTATTTCAAACCAATCATCATTTCCTTTTTTAAATTTATCAATTTCCATCTGTTCACCTGTAAAGGATTTTACAACCCTTATACCAAGCAAACTATCTTCAACCTGTGCATTTATTTCACCGACTTGAACTCTATTTTTTCTAAAGGTTGCTCTCATTTTATGATTGAATTTTGCGGAAAAATAAATCATAAATGGCACTATTATAAAAATAATACATGTAAGTGGTATATTTATTGTACATAAAATAATAAAAGATACTCCGATTTTTAACCCTGCTATAAAAAATTCCTCAGGACAGTGATGTGCAAATTCGGTAACATCAAATAAATCTGATGTTATTCTTGCCATAAGTTGACCTACTTTGGTATCGGCATAATATCTAAATGACAACTTTTGCAAATGTGTGAAAAGTGCGGCTCTCATATCGGTTTCTATTTTTGCACCCATAATATGACCTATATTTGCCATAAAATATGTTGCAAGTACATCTATTATTCTTAAAATTAAATAAATACCTGCAAGTTTTAATATAAACTGAGCAGTCATACCAGATAAATCGTCTATGCCTTTTTGTGCAAGTGACCTCACAAGCAAGGGAAGAACTATATCACATGCTGATGTAAGCCCTGCGCAAAATAAGTCAAAAAGCAATACGTGACTGTACGGTTTGAAATACGGTGCAAACCGTTTTATAAGTGTGGTGGTTTTCATTGAAAAATTAACCTCCTATGGATTTTTTAACACAACCATTGTATCATAGATACCATATATACACTACATATAAAATATGATATTATATATTAAAATAATTTTTAAGGGGTTTTTAAATGAATACCGATTTTCTACACCCACAAATGTCAGATAGTGAGCTTTTACAGGTTTCATCTTTAGGACTTGCACATATTGGCGATGTGGTATATGAAATCATGACACGTTCATATCTTGTATGCAATGGCACTCAAACAGCTAAAAATTTACATGCTAAAACAGTATCTTTAGTTCGTGCGTCTGCTCAATATAAAGCCGCACAGAAGATAATGCCGATTTTAACTGATGAAGAACAAGATATTTTTAAACGTGCTAGAAATACCAAACTACATGGTATACCAAAAGCGGCATCTCGTGCAGAATATGCCCATGCAACCGCACTAGAAGCTCTTTTCGGTTGGCTGTATCTTAAAAAACAATATGATAGACTAAATGAACTTTATAGCATTATTTCCGATGACTTCAATATATAGAAAAAAGCACCGACTTTGTGAGATTGTTCACAGACTCGGTGCTTTCTCGTCCTTTTGCCGTCCTATTGGACAGCCGATTATTTTTTAATTAATGATTGCAATCGTTCATACAATCGTTAGACTGCTGATTGCTTGCTGAAGTGCCATTTTTCTTATTCTGGGAAGTCATACCATTTTTCTGGTTTTGTGAGCTATTCTTCTTGTTTGACATGGTGTTCACCTGCCTTTCTCCCTTTGGGGTACAAGCATAGTATCACCATATATTTTAACTTTATACATAAAAAATTTATTTAGTGCCAAACACTTGTTCTTTAAGTTTAAGACCAGTTGGTGTAATTGCAAGCCCACCTTGTGAAGTTTCTCTAAGTGAACATGGGAGACTTGAACCGACTTGTTTCATTGCCATTATACACTCATCGGCTGGAATTTTGCTTTCTATACCTGCAAGTGCCATTTCGGCTGATGAAAACGCTATAACTGTACCTGATACATTGCGTTTTATACATGGTATTTCAACAAGTCCCGCCACAGGGTCACATACTAATCCTAATTGATTTTTTATTGCCATAGCACATGCATGGGCGGATTGTTCAGGTGTGCCACCAGCAAGTTCCACAAGCACAGCGGCAGCCATTGCACTAGCTGAACCACATTCAGCTTGACAACCACCCTCTGCACCTGCCACACTTGCTTTTTGAGCTATAACCATACCTATTGCACCAGCAGTAAATAAACTCATTATAGCTTGCTTTTCATCGCATTTTTTGCTTTCAACCATGGAAATTATACATGCAGGTAAAATGCCACATGAACCTGCTGTCGGTGCAGCTACTATTTTACCCATTGCGGCATTATATTCAGATACTGCAATAGCTTTCATAATTGCTAAATTTAAAAAACTTCCACATAAACCGCCCGTTTGTGCGTATTTTTCCATTTTTGCAGCATCTCCACCAGTAAGACCAGAGGCAGAACGCAAATTAGGATTTTTTCCATCGTTTACAGCTTGACACATTGTTTTAAAATTTTCGGTCATTTTATTAAAAAGTGCCTCTTCGCTTTGTTCCATTTGCAAAGCCTCATCACTTAAAACTATTTCTGATATTTTTTTATTTTGTTCATTAGCATTCTGGCAAAGTTCAGCTATGCTGTTATATGATAACATTTTTTTAACCTCCATAGTTAAATGGCTTTAATCAATATTACATTTATTATATTTGGTAAAATCTGAAGATTTTGTATTAAATAATCTGGAACTTCTCCATCAACTTCTATGGTCATAACCGCCTCACCGCCTTTTTTAGGTCGTGAAAGTCTGAAATTGCCTATATTTAGTCCAGAATATGCCATAAAGTTTGTAACTGCGGCAATCGTTCCTGGTTTGTCATAGTGAAGCACAAGCAAAGTATTATATTGTCCTGTAAATGAAACCTCAAGCCCATTTATTTCAGTTACTAATATATTTCCACCGCCAATACTACAACCTTGTATTGTACATGTAGCATTATTTTCACCTGTTAATGTTATTCTTGCTGTGTTTGGGTGTGCATCTGGCAACTGTATAAGCTCAAAACTAAATTCTAAACCGCTTTCTTTCGCAAGTGTTAATGCATTTTTTATCCTTTCATCATTTGAGTGCATTCCCATTATTCCCGCTATTATAGCTTTATCTGTGCCATGCCCTTTATATGTTTCTGCAAATGAGCCTGAAAACATGATTTTTGCTTTAACAGCCCTTTGACCAAGAATTTTCCATGCAACTCTGCCAAGTCTTACTGCTCCCGCAGTATGCGAACTTGATGGTCCTATCATTATAGGCCCAATTATATCAAAAACGTTCATAAAAAACTTTTCCTTTACTTTATTTTAATATCTTTTTTTGTTTTAAATGCAAATTTTTATATTTCTTTTACAGTGTACATAGTACATAAAAATGTGTATAATAGAAGATAAGCTTTTTTAAAAAATTAAACTATACTTATTGCTAAATGCAGATGGAGGAATATAATGCGAATATTGCAGATGATGGGTGGTGGCGATGTAGGCGGTGCGAAAACCCATATCATGACGCTTGTTCAAGCACTTAGTAAAGAAAATGATGTGTGTCTGGTAAGCTTTAGAGATGGCGATTTTCCAAGAGAGGCTATCAAACGTGGTCTTAATGTAAAAATATTTGAGTATCTCAATCTTTTTACTTGTAGAAATAAAGTTCTTAAACTTATTGATGAATTTAAACCCGATATAATTCATTGTCATGGCTCAAAATCAAATGTTATAGGGGTTATGATTGGAGCAAAAAAAACTAATATACCTATTATGACCACTGTACATTCTGATTATAAATTAGATTATATGGGAAATCCACTTAAACAATACACATATGGTTTATTAAATACAATAGCTCTTAGATTTATGGACTTTCATCAGCCTGTTGCTGATAGAATGGCTAGAACACTTATAACCCGTGGATTTGACCCACAAAAAATGTGTATTATATATAATGGTATGGATTTTAAAGACCCTATCAAGGATTTTGATAGGATTTCTTATATAAAAGATAAATGGGGAATGAATGTATCCGATGATGATATAATATGTGGTATAGCGGCTAGACTTACAGCGGTTAAAGATATTTTTACATGCGTTAAAGGTTTTGCTATTGCTGCTAAAGAACAGCCTAAATTAAAATTATTTTTAGCGGGTGATGGTGAGGACGAAAAACCTCTTAAAAGACTTATTCAGTCACTTAATATAGAAGATAAAGTGCTATTTTGCGGCTGGGTTAAAGAAATGGATAAATTCTTTGCCTCTATTGATATAAATTTATTAACCTCAGTATCTGAAACATTCCCATATTCTATACTAGAGGGTATAAGAGAAGGTTGTGCTACAATATGCTCTGATGTTGGTGGTATGAGTGAACTTATAGATAGCGGTGAAAATGGGTTTATTTTCCAGCCTAGAGATTATCAAACTCTTGCAAAGGACATTCTTATATTAGCAAACGATGAGCAAAAACGTCAAACATTCGCTAAAAAACTTTATGAAAAAGCAGACAGAGATTTTTCTATTACAACCATGTGTCAAACTCAAATAAATAACTATAAAACTGTTATAAGACGATTTGAGCGTGAAAAGAAATTTAAACGTGATGAAATAGTTATTTGTGGTGCTTATGGTAAAGGTAACTCGGGTGATGATGCTATATTAAAAGCTATTGTTCAAGAAATGCGTGCAATAGACCCTGACCGCAGAATAACTGTTATGTCAAGACGTCCTCTTGAAACCAAACTTGTTTATCGCACAGATGCTGTTTATACATTTAGATTTGACCAGATTTTAAAAAGACTGCATAAATCCGCCCTTTATATAAATGGTGGTGGTAGCCTTATGCAAGATGTTACCTCAACCCGTTCACTTAGATATTATCTTTTAACATTAGACCAAGCTAAACGAATGGGCTGTAAGGTTATTATGTATGGTTGCGGAATTGGTCCGATAAATGACCCAACTAATAGAAAGTGTGCCGCTAAAACTATAAACCGTTCGGTAGATATTATAACTTTGCGTGATGATTTATCACGTGGGGAATTAAACAGTATGGGTATTGTAAAACCAGACATAAGACTTTCTGCCGACCCTACCATTATTTTAAAACCCGCTAGTGATTTGCTTGTAAATCAAGCGTTTGAAGAATGTAATGTTCCACTTGATAAAAATTATATCGGATTTGGCATAAGAAAATGGAAAAGCTTAGATGATGTTGCCGATGAGATTGTAAAAGCCGCTCACTATGCATATGAAAAATATGGTCTTATACCGCTCTTTGTGCCTATTGAATATCCATCAGATTTAGAACCTGCCGAGCAAATATGCAATAAGTTAAAATGTCCTCATTATATGATAACAAAACGCCAATCAATAGAAACTACAATAGGAATTTTAGCTCGTATGAAAACGGTTATTGGTATTAGACTGCATTCGCTTATGTTTTCTGCTGCTGCTGGTGTTCCTGTTATTGGCATGAGCTATGATATAAAAGTAGATGGGTTTCTTAAATATATAGGCAGTAGAACATGTATTCCATTAAGTGAGGTAACTGCCGACAAGCTTATACCACTTATTGATGAATGTGTAACTGGTAAGTTAGATGAAGAAGTGCGTCAAACCGCTGAAATGCTCCGCAAACGTGAACATCAAAATGTAATTTCTGTATGTGAACTTCTGGAAAAACATCGCAGACAAGAGTAGAACACGACAAACCTTTTTGTAATTGCACCTTTTCTTTTGGGCAAGTATACGATTTTTAAAAACACTATTAAAAAAGCTTGAAACCGTTATGTTTACTGGATAAAATATATGATATAAGTAACTCATTGACTGCATAAGGAGGCATTATCATGCTAAGTTCAGGCGTTTTCTTAATAAGCCAAACATATATTTATAAGCATGGCACTTTTGCAGGCATTTTTATAACCAAATAACTAAGATGCAGGGTACAGTTGTATCCTGCATTTCTTTTTTGGTCAACCAGTATATTTTTTATCTTTTGGAGGATTTTCGCAAATGAAAAAGGTATGTATTGTAATGGGTTCAGATAGCGACCTAAAAGTTATGAGCAAATGTATTGATAAACTAAAAACATTTGAAATTCCGTTTGAAGTGCGTATTGTTTCCGCACACCGTACCCCACTTGCTGCGGAAACCCTTGCTAAAAACGCAAAAAATGACGGATTTGGTGTTATTATTGCAGCGGCTGGCAAAGCAGCTCATCTTGGTGGTGTAATTGCCGCTTATACAACTCTGCCTGTTATTGGTGTGCCTATGGGTACAAGTGTTATGGGTGGTATGGACAGCTTACTTTCTATGGTTCAAATGCCTAAGGGTATTCCAGTAGCTTGTGTTGCCATTGATGGTGCAGAAAATGCCGCTATTTTAGCCGCACAAATTATCGCTTTATCAGATGATACACTTGCACAAAAATTAGAACAGTTTAAAAAAGATATGGCTGATGAGGTTTCTGCTAAGGACGCTAAGGTTAGAGCAGAATATAAATAATTTATAATACATCAAAAAGGAGAATTACTAAAATGACAAAGTTAGAACAATTATATGAAGGCAAAGCTAAGAAAGTTTTTAAAACCGATGATGAAAACCTATATATTGTAGATTATAAAGATGATGCAACCGCTTTTAATGGAGAGAAAAAAGGCACTATTGCTGGTAAAGGCGTTATTAACAATATTATGAGTAACCATATGTTCCAACTGCTTGAAAAGCAGGGTGTTCCTACTCACTTTGTTGAACAGCTTTCTGAGCGTGAAACCGTTGTTAAAAAGGTTTCTATTGTACCACTTGAAGTTATTATCCGTAACATTTCCGCTGGTTCTTTTGCTAAACGTTATGGTGTAAATGAGGGCATTGTTTTTGACCAGCCAACCATTGAGTTTTCTTATAAAAATGATGATTTAGGTGACCCACTTATTAATGATTATCATGCTATGGCTTTAAAACTGGCTACTGCTGAGGAAATCGAAACCATTAAAAAAATGGCGTTTAAAGTAAATGAAGTTATGAAAGCTTATTTTGATACCTTAAATGTAACTTTGGTTGACTTTAAACTTGAGTTCGGTAAAACTGCTGATGGTACTATTATCTTGGCTGATGAAATCTCTCCTGATACCTGCCGTCTATGGGATAAGGACACAGGCGAAAAACTCGACAAAGACCGTTTCCGTCGTGACCTTGGCAATGTTGAAGAAGCTTATCAGGAAATTCTACGTCGTTTAACTGGTAAATAATTATTTAAGAGGAAATTTTAAATATTATGAAATATAAAATGAAAAAATTAAATCGCACTCCTTTTGATTCTGATGCTGTACATGAAGAATGTGGTGTATTTGGTATCTATATCCCAGAAGGTTGTAATTTAAGCCCTGCTCATGAAGCTTATACTGCTCTTTTTGCACTTCAACATAGAGGTCAAGAGGCTTGTGGTATTGCAGTAAATAACCGTGGTGTTATCAAGTGCCATAAGGATATTGGTCTTGTAAATGATGTTTTTGACCAGCAAATTCTTGATAGTATGGTAGGTCAAATGGCTATCGGTCATGTGCGTTATTCAACAACTGGTGACCCTCACCGTGAAAACGCTCAACCTCTTTCTATAACTCATATCAAAGGTAATTTAGCTGTTGCTCACAATGGTAATCTTGTAAATGCTAGTGAGTTACGCAAGGAAATTGAAACAACAGGTGGCATTTTCCGTTCAACATCAGACACTGAAGTTTTAGTTTATACTATTGTTCGTGAGCGTTTAAAGTGTGGCTCTATTGAAGAAGCTGTGCTTAATACTATGAATGTGGTTCAAGGTGCATATTCATTATGTATTATGTCACCTCGTAAACTGATTGCAGCTCGTGACCCTCGTGGAATGCGTCCGCTTTGCATGGGTAAAACAGCAGAAGGCGTTATTATATTTGCCTCTGAGTCTTGTGCATTAGATGCTCTGGGAGCTGAATTTGTGCGTGATATTGAACCAGGTGAAGTTGTTATAGTTGAAAACGGTGAAATCCGTTCTTTACATAGCGAAATTAAATGTAAATCTGCCGCTTGCGTATTTGAATATATTTATTTTGCTCGTCCTGACTCTGTTATTGATGGTTCATCTGTTGAACTTGCTCGTCAAGAAGCGGGAAAATATCTTTCTATTGAGCACCCAGTAGGTGCTGATGTTGTTATTGGTGTGCCTGATTCTGGTATTCCTGCGGCTATTGGTTACGCTAAATGTTCTGGTATCCCTTATGGTGTTGGTCTTATTAAAAACCGTTATATTGGCAGAACTTTTATTCAACCAGGTCAATCAAAGCGTGAACGTTCTGTCCGTCTAAAATTAAATGCCCTTAGAGAGGCTGTAAATGGCAAGCGTGTTATTATGGTTGATGACTCCATTGTTCGTGGTACAACCTGTGCTAGACTTGTAAAACTTGTTCGTGATGCTGGTGCTAAAGAGGTACATATGAGAATTTCTGCACCTCCTTTCCGTCACCCTTGTTTCTTTGGTACTGATATCCCTGAACGTACTCAGCTTTTGGCTCATGAACGTACTGTGGAAGAAATGCGTCAGATTATCGGTGTTGACAGCCTTGGTTTCTTATCGGTTGAGGCTACAAGACGTATTGCATTGAATTGTAAACTTGGTTTCTGTGATGCTTGCTTTACTGGTGAGTACCCTATGGAAGTTCCAAATCAAGTGGATAAAAATATGTTTGAAAGTGAGATTGAATTATGAGTGAGAGCCGTTCCGAAAGCTACAAAGCAGCAGGTGTAGATGTTGTTGCTGGTTATGAATCTGTAAAACTTATTAAACCTATGGTTGAAAGCACTTTTATTCCAGGGGTTATTGGTAGCCTTGGCGGTTTTGGTGGTCTTTTCCAGCCTGATTTTAAAGGCATGGAAGAGCCTGTTCTGGTTTCTGGTACTGATGGTGTTGGTACTAAGCTAAAACTTGCTTTTTTAATGGATAAGCATGATACTATTGGTATTGATGCAGTTGCTATGTGTGTTAATGATATCGCTTGTTGTGGTGCAAAACCTCTGTTTTTCCTTGATTATATAGCTGTTGGTAAAAACTTCCCTGAGCGTGTAGCAAGCATTGTTTCTGGTATTACTGAAGGCTGTCGTCAAGCGGGTTGTGCTTTAATCGGTGGTGAAACCGCTGAAATGCCAGGTTTTTATCCAGTTGATGAATATGATGTGGCTGGTTTCTCCGTTGGTATGGTTGATAAAAAGAAGATGATTGATGGAAGTAAACTAACTGCTGGTGATGTTTTAATCGGTGTTGCATCTTCTGGTGTTCACTCAAATGGTTATTCATTGGTTCGCAAAACTCTTGGTATTGATGAAAACTCTGTTAAAAAATATGTTGATGAACTTGGAAAAACATTAGGCGAAGAGCTTTTAACTCCAACTAAGATTTATGTAAAGGCAATTCAAAATCTTATAGCTAACGTTGATGTTAAGGCTATTAGCCATATCACTGGTGGCGGTTTCTATGAGAATGTACCTCGTATGTTAGGTGAAAACACTCATGCGGTTATCCGTAAAAACTCTGCTCCTGTACTACCTATTTTTAATGTTATAGCTAAAGCGGGCAACATTCCAGAACGTGATATGTATAATACATTTAATATGGGTATTGGTCTTATGGTTGCTGTTCCAGCAAGTGATGCTGATAAAGCCATTAAAGCTCTGGCTGACGCTGGTGAAACCGCTTATATTATGGGCGAAATCACAACAGGCGAAAAGGGTATTACTTTAGTTTAAGAGGTTTTTGACTGTGAATATAGCTGTATTGGTTTCTGGTGGCGGAACGAATTTACAAGCACTTATTGACGCAGAGCAAAATGGCGAAATTCATGGCGGTAGTATTACCGCTGTGATTTCATCTAACCCAAATGCTTATGCTTTAGAACGTGCAAAGGAAGCATTTATTCCGTCCTATATCTTAAAAAGAAAAGATTATGAAACAGCTCAAGATTATGGCGTAGCACTTGATACAATGCTATGTCAGATTAAAATAGACTTAGTAGTACTTGCAGGATTTATGACCGTATTACCTGATTGTTTTTGTAAAAAATGGGAAAATAAAATTATAAATGTTCACCCATCACTTATACCATCTTTTTGCGGTGAGGGTTTTTATGGACTGCATGTTCATGAAGCCGCACTTGCTAAAGGTGTAAAGGTAACAGGTGCAACTGTGCATTTTGTTTCTGAAATAGTTGATGGTGGGGCTATAATTTTACAAAAAGCAGTTGAAGTTATGCCAGACGATACTCCAGAAATTTTGCAAAGACGTGTTATGGAGCAGGCTGAATGGCATATTTTACCCCGTGCTGTATCGCTATTTTGTGAAAACCGTTTGCAAATCAATGGTCAAATGGTTAAAATTTTGCCTGAAAACTAAGAAAAGAGGTTTATATTTATGTTTCGTAATTTTGTATACAATATTCAAGAGGAATTGCAAAGCAATGCTTATCCAGGTCGTGGAATAATCCTTGGCAGAACTAAGGATAACAAAAAAAATGTTATCGCTTATTTTATTATGGGTCGTTCTGAAAATAGCCGAAACCGTGTTTTTGTTGAAACAGAGGACGGTATACGCACAGAGGCTTTTGACCCTTCAAAGATGACCGACCCTTCACTTATTATTTATCACCCTGTACGTGTTTGTGGAGGTAAAACCATAGTTACAAACGGTGACCAAACAGATACTATCTGTGAATACTTAAAGCAGGGTAAGAGTTATATTGAGGCTTTACGCACTCGTCAGTTTGAGCCAGACGCTCCAAATTATACTTCTCGTATTTCTGCGGTTGTAAATGAAGATGGTTCTTATGATATCTCTATTCTAAAGAATTTCACTTCTGACCGCACAGCTAACAAGCGTTTCTTCTATGAATACGATAAACCTGTTGCTGGTCTTGGTCATTTTATACATACTTATATGTGTGACGGTGACCCACTACCACCATTTAGAGGTGAGCCTAAGTGTATTCAAATTGATTATGATATCAATGATTTTGCAAATATGCTTTGGGAGTCTATGAATGAAGTAAATAAGATTTCTCTATTTGTTCGTTATATTGACCTTGAAACAGGTAAAACAGAAACTATTATCAAGAATAAATACCAGAAGTAAGGTGAATTTATGAAAGAATTAACTCTTAAATATGGTTGTAACCCTAACCAAAAGCCTTCACGTATTTTTATGACTGAAGGTGAACTTCCAATAGAAGTGCTAAACGGTAAACCAGGTTATATAAATTTCTTAGATGCTTTTAACGCTTATCAGCTTGTTAGACAGCTAAAAGAAGCAACTGGTTATGCAGCAGCAGCATCTTTTAAACATGTATCCCCAGCAGGTGCGGCTCTTGGTTATCCTTTAACCGAAACAGAAAAGCAAATGTATTTTGTAGACGCAGATAATCTTTCTCCTATTGCTTCTGCATATGCTCGTGCTAGAGGTGCTGACCGTCTTTGTTCTTATGGCGATTTTGTGGCACTTAGTGACACTTGTGATGCTGATACCGCTAATTTGCTTTTAACTGAGGTTTCTGACGGCATTATTGCACCAGATTTCACTGATGAAGCTTTGGAAATACTTAAAAGAAAGCGTAAGGGCGGATATAATGTCATCAAGATTGATGAGAATTACAAGCCTAAGGCTATTGAAAAACGTGATGTTTTTGGCGTTACATTTGAACAGGGTTACAATGATTTTAAAATCACAAAAGATTTATTAAACAATATTGTAACTGATAATAAAAACCTAACTGATGAAGCGGCTCTTGATATGATTGTTGCTCTTATCACTCTTAAATATACTCAATCTAATTCTGTTTGCTATGTTAAAAACGGTCAAACTATTGGTGTGGGTGCAGGTCAGCAAAGCCGTATTCATTGCACACGTCTTGCAGGAAATAAAGCTGATAACTGGTTTTTACGTCAGCACCCTAAAGTTTTAGGTTTACAATTTGTTGATGGTATCAGAAGACCAGATAGAGATAATGCAATAGACCTTTATATTTCTGATGAATATGAAGACATATTAGCTGATGGTGTTTGGCAGCAGACTTTTAAAGTTAAACCTGAAATTTTAACTGCTGAAGAAAAGAAAGCTTGGATTGGTAAAAATACAGGCGTTACTGTTGGCTCTGATGCATTTTTCCCATTCGGTGATAATGTTGAACGTGCTAGAAAATCTGGTGTAGAATTTATTGTTCAACCAGGTGGCTCTATTCGTGATGACCATGTAATTATGACTGCAAATAAATATAATATGGTTATGAGCTTTACAGGAATGCGTTTATTCCACCACTAAAAAAATTAAGCGTGTCGCAGTTTCTTTTGTGGCACGCTTTAGAATTTCGCTTTTATAGAAAGCGACCAAAGGCTTTGCCTCTGGACTTCACCACCCTTTGAAAAGGGTGGACGGAAACTTTAAAGTTTTGAATAAAAAAGGAGATAGCTTATGAAAGTTCTAGTTGTAGGTGGTGGCGGTCGTGAACACGCAATCTGTCATGCACTTAGTAAAAGTCCAAAAGTAGATAAAATTTGGTGTGCTCCAGGTAATGGAGGTATATCAAGTATTGCTGAATGTGTGGATATAAAAGCAACTGATATAGAAAAAATGGTTGCTTTCGCTAAGGAAAATAAGCCTAATTTAGTTATGGTTGCTCCTGATGACCCTCTAGCTCTTGGAATGGTTGACGCTTTAGAAAACGCTGGTATACGTGCATTTGGTCCTCATAAAAATGCAGCGATTATTGAGGGTTCTAAATCTTTTGCTAAGGATTTAATGAAAAAATACAATATTCCAACCGCAAATTATGCTGTTTTTGATGACTCAGCTAAGGCTATTGAATATATCAAAGAACAAGGTGCACCTATTGTTGTAAAGGCTGATGGTTTGGCTTTAGGTAAAGGCGTTACTGTTGCTATGACAGAAGAAGATGCTATAAATGCCGTTAAAGATGCAATGGACGGTGGTGCTTTTGGAAGTGCTGGTGCTAAAGTTGTTATTGAGGAATTTTTAACTGGTCCTGAAGTTTCTGTTCTAGCGTTTACTGATGGTAAAACTATTAAAACTATGCCATCTGCTCAAGACCATAAACGTGCTTATGACCATGACAAAGGTCCTAACACTGGCGGTATGGGTGCTTTTTCTCCATCAAGAATGTATACTGATGAAATAGCTAAGACTTGTATGGATACTATTTTCCGCCCAACTATTGATGCTATGGCTAAAGAGGGCAGAACATTTAAAGGGGTTATTTATTTTGGGCTTATGTTAACTCCTAAAGGTCCTAAGGTAATTGAATATAATGCCCGTTTTGGTGACCCTGAAACTCAAGCTGTACTTTCAAGACTTGAAACAGATATTTTTGATATCTTTAATGCGGTTATTGATGGAACTCTTGAAAACATAGATATTAAATGGTCTGATAATGCCGCTTGTTGTGTTTGTATGGCTTCTGGTGGTTATCCTGCAAGCTATGAAAAGGGTAAAGTTATCACTGGTTTGGAAAAGGTAACTGAAAGTATGGTTTATCATGCTGGTACAAAATTAGATAATGGCGTTATGGTTACTAATGGCGGTCGTGTGCTTGGTGTTACTGCTAATGCAAAAACTCTTGACGAGGCAATACAAAAAGCGTATGCTGATGTTAAGAAAATTCACTTTGATGGTGTGCATTTCCGCACAGATATTGGAGTGAAGTAAATTTAAGGAGTCTATATGAAAGTAGAAAAGCAAGAGCAAATTTTAACTTGTATGGCTGAGGTTCTAAACCAAAATGGTTTTAAAGCTGAGGCTGTTAAACCAGAAAATGCACCTATGATTCTTCATGCTGAACCTCCTAAACAGGGAAAAGCACAAATGGATATCACTATTGAATGCTGTTTTATTCCTTTGCCATTGCCTAGTGAAGATGATGGTATGTTACAGTTTTTCGTAACTTTATATCAAAATGCACCAAAAACAAATTTCGCTCATCTTCGTGCAGCTTGTAATTATTGTAATAATTTCTGTGCTTTGGGTTATTTTGGTCTTTTTGAAGAGGCTGGTCAGCTATTTTTAAAACATAACACTTTAATTGATTGTTCTAAAGAACTTCAGGACATTATCACTTTCTTTGCAGATAATATGTCTATGATTATGTCAACTATCAATCGTTTTGTTGATGGTATGGCGTCTGTTGGTTTTTCAGGTGTTTCACTTGATGCAGCTATTGAACAAGAATTATTTCCAAAGTTATAATTTTAAAACCCGTCAAGCAACGCTTGACGGGTCTTTTATCATCTTTTTTTAATTTTGGCAAGTATTAAACGAACTTCTTCTTTAGCTTCTCCAGAAATTATTATACAAAAGGCATATACAAATCCGCCCACGACTATTGACAAAACAAGTCTTAAAAACTCGCTAACAGGAAGAAATGTGAAGAAATAGGCAGACACGCCACATAAAATAGACGAAACAAGTATTCTTAAAAATGAACCCATTGGAACTCGCCACATAAAATATTTTCTAACTCTTATAGAGGTTAAAATAAAATATGTCGCAAAGGCAATAAGTGAACCCATTGCACCACCTGTAAAACCTAAAATATGAACACATACAATGCTGGAAATTATTTTTACTATCATTGCTATCATACAGTTGGTTAAAACGGGTTTGGTGTCTTGTTCAAGCTCATAGCCTTTGTTTGCGTATTCAGTAAGTCCCATAAACACCATTGCAAATGCTGTTGTGCCTATTACTGATGCACCAGCTTCATAACCATCTGCAAAGAAAGTCGAGCAAAATGTATTTGATACTGCTGCAAGTCCAAAGGCAGCAGGAAAGGCTACAAGCATATAAAGCCTTACACCTGCACCAAGCAAAATTTTAGCTTCGTCTTTACTTCGCTCATTCCATGCTCTTAAAATCGCTGGATATACTCCTCTTAGTACACCAACTGAAAGCATGGTAAAAACAGAGTTTGGAATAGTGCTATTATAATAATAAATTGCTCCTGTTGCATTGCCAAAAACACCATATATATAAAATCTATCAAAGAGTGTTAAAAGTCCAGAACAAAGAGCTACACCCATAAGTGGTACACCGTAAGCAAGCATTTTATTTAATATTTCTTTGCTTGAAAATTTAAACCTAACAACACTTGGCATTTTAAGAGCAAAAATAGCTCCTATTGCTCCTATGCCATCAGCCACTATATTAGCTATAAATGCTGGAGTTGGGTCAGGAAAATTATTTTTTCCACCAACTAAGATAAACGCTACCAAAAGTTTTAAAACCGCTGAAACAAGAGAAAATAAAATTGCTGGTTTTACTTTATCAAGCTGCACAAGCGTATTTATTAAAATTGTAAATGCAGTATATGTGCAGAACATAATAGCTCCAAAAATAAAGCTATTATTTTTATATATGACTGCTATACCAGAACATGTTATAATCCCAACAATGCCCATAATTAGATATACTACGGTCATTGTAGATAAAAGCCCACTCGCTTTATCTCGCTTATATTCCTCAGCTGCATATCGTGTGCTTGCATTTGCCATCCATGCCGCAATAAGTAAATATGAGAAATTTATAACTTGTTGCACAAGTCCAAATGCTCCTGCGGCATCTTCGGTAAATATATGCGTATACAGTGAGGACATCATTAAAAGCAGTACGCCCTCTAATACTTTTGCAGGTAAAAATAATACCGCATTTTTTGTCATAGTATTTTTTTCCGACATATTAACTCCTTAACCGAAAGTATTCGGTAAATATTAGTCTATCACAACATTTTTTAAATTGCAATGTGGGTTAAAATGGTTAAACCCCTTTTCAAATTGCATTTATAGGCGTATACTATGCAATGTAATTAAAAATGGAGGTCGAAATTTGTGAATTATTTAAGAGAACTGGGAATAATACTCGCTATTTGCGTATTGGGTGAGGTTATATCTGTTTTGATAGGTGGTGCATTACCAGCTAATGTTTTAGGCATGATTTTATTACTTGTTTTACTTGCAACAAAACTTCTAAAAGCTCGCCATGTGGAACATGCAGCCGATTTTTTTCTTAAAAATATGGCCATATTCTTTTTACCTGTAAGTCTTGGAATTTTAGAGGTTTATAATCAGCTTAAAAGCCAGCTTGTAGCTATTATAGCAGTTTGCTTTATAACCACTTTTTTAACTGCACTTGCTACCGCAGCAACTGTGCATTTTATTCTAGTTTTACAAAACAAAAAAGGAGAAAATAAAAATGTATAATGCTTTAACATCTCCAATAGCTTTTTTAGCTCTTTCATTACTTGCTTATTCATTAGGTCTTTGGATAAATGAAAAAACTAAATCCCCTTTTGCTAATCCTCTTTTAATATCATGTTTGATAGTTGGTGCTGTAATTGTTGTATTTAAAATACCACTTAAAACATATAACGAGGGTGGGGGAGTGCTTACTCTTTGTTTAACCCCTGCAACTATTGCTCTTGCTGTGCCTATTTATAGACAACTTGAAATATTAAAAAAACATCTTTTACCTATTATAGCGGGTGCTTTGGTTGGTTCGATAGTTTCTATATCTAGCGTTTATATATTAGGCAATCTTTTTGGACTTAATTCACAAATAGTAAAATCACTTCTTCCTAAATCGGTAACAACTCCTATTGGTGTGGCTCTTAGTTCATCACTTGGTGGGATTACTGCTGTAACTTCTCTTGCTATTATTATAACTGGTATTATAGGTGCTGTATGCTTGCCAGCTGTGCTTAAATTATTTGGATTTAAACACCCTGTTGCAACTGGTATTTCAATAGGTACAGCCTCACATGCTGTTGGTACTTCAAGAGCTTTACAATTAGGTGAGGTAGAAGGTGCTATGAGTGGTTTAGCTATTGGTATAGCTGGTCTTATAACTGCTATTATTATTTCTGTCGGTTCTGCTATACTATTGTAATTTTATGTGTTATTATTGTGTTACTTAATGTTTTTATTATGAAAGGGTATGATAAAAATGAACCCAGAAACCCTAACTTTATATGCTATTACTGATAGAAGTTGGCTTAATGGTCGTTTGCTCGCTCAAGATGTAGAACAAGCTATTTTAGGCGGTGCTACAATTATACAAATTCGTGAAAAAAATATTTCCGATGATGAGTATATAAAAAGAGCAAATGAAATTTTAATTGTATGTAAAAAATATAATATTCCGCTTATTATAAATGATAAAGTATCTGTGGCTAAAGCTTTGGGCTGTGGCGTTCATCTTGGTGCTTCAGATGGAGATATAAAAACCGCTAGGCAAATATTAGGCAAAAATGCAATAATCGGTGCAACAGCAAAGACAATAGAAACTGCTAAACTCGCTGAAGCGGCTGGTGCGGATTATATAGGTTCTGGTGCTGTTTTTGGCTCGGAAACTAAAACCGATGCTAAATCTATGGATTTGGACTTTTTTAGCCAAATTTGTAAATGTGTTAATATTCCTGTTGTTGCAATAGGTGGAATAAATCAGAATAATGCTTTAAAATTAAAAAATACTGGTCTTTCTGGTATTTGTGCTGTTTCTGGTATATTCGCACAAAATGATATTAAAAAAGCAGCTCAAAACCTCTATAAAATCGCTCAGGAGGTAAAAAGAAAATGATTCGTGGAGTTATTTTTGATATGGACGGAACTCTTATTGACTCTATGGCTGTTTGGGATAAAGTTATAGATGAATCTGTTTCTAAATTTGATGTTGTACCAACTAAACAGGATTATGAAATAATGGACCCTATGAGCCAAGCACAAGTTTTAGAATATCTTTGTCAAAAATATAATTTGCCTGTAACTGCTAAACAGCTTTCAGATGAAATGGACGCTGTTGTTATTGAAAGATATAGAAGACTGTCTAAGGCAAGACATGGTGCTTTAAATCTTATGCAGAAATTAGCGGATAATAATATTAAAATGACTGTTGCAACTCTAACATCTAAACATCAAGCACAAAAAGTATTAGAACATCATGGCATGAAAAAATATTTAACAGACATAATAACTGTTGATGAGGTTGGTAGTAGCAAAGAAAATCCTAAAATTTATCTGACTGCTGCTGAAAAAATGGGAGTTTCGCCTAGTGAATGTTTAGTCTGTGAAGATGCACCATATGCAGCTACTTCTGCTAAAAAAGGCGGATTTTTAGTATGTGGCATTTGTCAAAAATGGTATTCACATAGAAAAAATGAACTTGAAGCATCAAGCGATATAATAATATATGAAAGTTTTGATGAATTATTGCCATTTTTAGAGAAATATATATAAACTTGGAGGAGAAAACATGTTTTTGCGTACCATTATTTGGTTTGCATATTTTTGGTTATATTTGCTTTTAACATTGCCATTAAGTGGTTATATAACATATCTTGAAAATAAAAATCCAGAAAAAGCTAGTAAATTCGTTGCACACTTTGTTAAAAACTGGGCAAGACGGTTGATTAAACTGGCTGGTGGTAAAGTTACTATAATAGGTGAAGAAAATCTGCCAAAAGATACAGCTTATATTGTAGCAGCTAACCATCAAGGCTATTTTGATATACCTATTATGTTAAGTATGGTTGGTGATGTGCGTGGATTTGTAGCTAAAAAAGAACTTGAACACTTAATCTGTGTTAGACTTTGGATGCGACATCTTCATTGTTTATTTGTTGATAGAGGTAGTCCAAGAGCTGGTGCTCAAACTATTATAAATGGCTCTAAAATGCTAAAAGAAGGGCATAGTTTAACCATATTTCCAGAAGGTACTAGGTCTAAAGGTGGTCCTGTTAAACAGTTTAAATCTGGTGCTTTTCGCATAGTTTCACAAGTTGGAAAACCTATTGTTCCTGTTACCATAGATGGTTCGTATAAGCTTTTAGAGGCTAATCCTCACTCTTTTATAAATGCAGCTAATGTAAAAGTTACTATTCATAAGCCTATACAAACTCAAAATATGACAAGAGAACAAATCCGTAATTTGCCAGAACAAGTAAGACAAATTATTATTGATGATTTGAATAAATGATTATTTATGCTCAGAGTTTTTAAACTCTGGGCGTATTTTGAAATATGTAAAAATTTTTTGCAAAATATTAAAAAACTTATTGACATATTACTATCTATTTGTTAAAATATATTTGCTTGTCAGATGGAGATACGGAGAGGTATCGAAGTGGTCATAACGAGGCGGTCTTGAAAACCGTTTGTCCGAAAGGGCGCGTGGGTTCGAATCCCACCCTCTCCGCCATATCTAAACTTAATATTTGGAGAAATACCCAAGTGGTGAAGGGGCTCCCCTGCTAAGGGAGTAGGGCGCGAAAGTGTCGCGAGGGTTCAAATCCCTCTTTCTCCGCCATATCACGCTGTAACTAACCCGTTGCAGCGTTTTTTTATATTTTCCTAAATTTCTTATTAGACATTATTCGACAAATTTTGCATAAAAAACAACTGATTTTACATGGTTCGTTTAAATTATATAAATCTTTGATAAAATTAAAATATCACTCAAAAATATTTGTATCAATAATAGAAAAGGAGTATATTTGTATATGGAACATAATAATCTAATTATAAATGTTAAACCAGAAAAAATAGTGCCATTTCATACTCCTGTATACCATGTCCCTATTAACTCCCAAGTTGATATATTTATAGAAACTGAAGAAATTATTTTAAGTTTATCTATGGGGAAACCAATAGAAGTTCATTTTGATGAAAATATGGATACTCATTTATCATATAGAATATTAGATTTTATGTGTGGTATTGTGTATGCATATAATGGTACAGTAGAAAAAACATCTGAAAATAATTTTGTTTTTTATCCCTGTGAAAATAACTCCAAATTTGTTTAAGGAGAGACAAAATGAATATAAAAATTGCTGTTTGTGATGATAATATACATAACTTAAATGAAACAATAGACTTATTAAAAGAATATTCCAATATTTCTAAGACAAAACTGGAAATTACAGGTTTTAAAAACGGTCAAGATATGATTGAAAATATTCAAAAACAAGGTCATTGTCAACTTTATATACTAGATATTGTTATGAAAAATGAAAACGGAATACAAATAGCAGAAAATTTAAGAAAGCTCCAATGTAATTGCGAAATTATATTTTTAACAAATTCTAACGCTTTTGCAGCCGAAAGTTATAACGTTGGTGCTTTTTACTACATATTAAAACCAATAGATAAACAAAAATTTTTTAATATATTGGATATGGCAATTAAAAAAATAAAACAAAAACAAAATAACTGTATTGTGGTTTCTACTAAAAATGGATTATGTAGAATTTTATTAGGAGATATACTATATGTAGAGAAATTTGAACGTATTATGCGTTATCATTGCAAGGACAATATTGTTATAAATTCACTAACTCTAAAAACAAACTTTAAACAAGCTAATGAAATATTACTTGAAAATAATAAATTTTATCTTTGTGGTGCAAGTTTTGTAATAAATCTTCAACATGTAGTTTGTGTGCAAGGTCAAACTTTAACATTAGACGATAATCAGAAATTAACTATTCCTAGAAATACAGTAACTGAATTTAAAACTATATGGGGAAAATATTGGCTAAATGAAATTTAAAAATATTATATCTACTAAAAACCGCTAAAAAGCCAAGTTTAGTTTATCACTAGCTTGGCTTTTAATAATATTATTGTACTTTATTTTCTTGCTGATTTTCACATAAAATATTGTAAAACTCAGGAAGTTCTTTTGGTAATTTTATAATCTTTCCATTTTCTCCTATAAAACAATGGGTACTTTGTCCAGTAAATACAATTTTATTATCCTTTTTCATATTATATCCAACAACAAATTTAGCTGGAGTACATGATAATACATATGCTTCTATATCTATTATATCATCAAATGTTGTGCTTGCTTTATAATCGCATTTTACACCAATAACAGGTGATGACAAGCCTTTTGCTTCCATCTCTGCATAATTAAAACCCATCTTATCCAGAAAGTCTGTCCTTGCTTCTTCCATCCATCGGATATAATTTGAATGATGTGTTATACCCATTCTATCAGTTTCATAATACTGAACCTTATGTGTGTATGTAGACAAATTACATTCTCCTTTTTTATTTATATTGTATCATACATTTGTGAAAAAATGTAAACAAAAAAGTAAGCTAAAAAATTAGCTTACTTACTCATTATATCATTAAATATGCAGTTTGATTAAATTATTAGTAAATTCATTGTAAAATATGCAATAGTGCCAACTATGCCCGAACCAAATATTATTTTTATAGCACTGAGCTTGTATTTTCTAAGCAAGTATAAACAACCTAAAAATAACACAGTTTCAATAGGTCTTATACTAGAAAATGATGTGATTTTTTCACTGCCAAATAATCCAAGCAATAATATTGACAATCCTGCTGAACCAATAAGTGCAACTACTGCTGGTCTGAGTGCTGAAAGTACAGTTTGTACTCCGCTAAAATTGCGATACTTATAATAAAAATGTGCAAGGGTTAGACATATTATAAATGATGGAATTATACAACCCAATGTGCATAAAATAGCTCCGCTTATACCGTTAAGCCTTGTTCCAACAAATGTTGCTGAATTTATGGAAATTGGCCCTGGGGTCATTTCTGCTATTGTGATTAAATCAGTAAATTCACTCATTGTCATAAGCTTATGGACATCTACTATTTGATTTTGTATAAGAGGTATTGCAGCATAGCCACCTCCTACACTAAATAATCCAACTTTTATAAATGATAAAAATAACTGTGTTAATATACTCATATATTAGCTCCCTCTTTTACTCGCTCTTTTTTCTCGTTTTTAGTTAGTGTTATAATTAAATCAGCTATTCCTATACCTAAACATGCTAATATCAATATCATAGCATCTACACTAAATAACACCTTTGCCATAAATGCAACAACCATTAGACAAATATATAAAACTCTTTTTGTTGCTATTACATTCTTTGCTAGATTTATTACTACATCAAATATTACTGCGGCTACACCAGCTCTCATAACCATTAGTGCTGTTGAAATAACCGTATTACTTCTAAATTGTGCGTAAAAATATGAAATTAGTGATATGATTATCATAGGTGGTAATGCTGTACCTAACACAGCTACTAATGAACCAACTATTCCACACATTCTATATCCTAAAATAACTGATGCGTTAATTGGTATAGGTCCAGGGGAAGATTGGGCTATTGCCGTTATGTCTAACATCTCGTCTTCATCTAACCATTTAAGTTCTTCAACAAATTTTTTCTTCATCAGCGATACTATTACAAAGCCACCGCCAAATGTAAATGCACTTAACATAAATGTTGCTTTGAATAGTTCCCATAGAACATGTTTCTTTTCTTTCATAATTTTAACCCCTTTATGGCATTTTTTCTTCATGTATATACAATATCATATTTTATATATAATGAAAAATTATTTATATTTATATTAACATAAATATTTGTTATAATTAAACTATAACTTGTACTAAAGAGGTGAATATACTGTGTTTGACTTTAGAGTTCAAACTTTTTTAGCTGTTTGTAAAACTATGAATTATACTAGAGCAGCTGATTTATTAGGTCTTACTCAGCCCGCTGTATCTCAGCATATACATTGGTTGGAAGAACAATATGATGTTAAATTATTCTCTTATAAAGGTAAAAAATTAACTTTGACAGATGCGGGAATTAAAATGCAAACCGCTTTTACTACTATTCAACACGATTTGCAATCTTTAGCCAAAAATATAAAAAACCAAACTGAAACGCTTTCTTTTGGGGTAACGCCTACTGTGGGCTCTTATCTTATACCAAAACCATTGGCTAATTATAAAAAACAATTTCCAGATGTTCAAATAAACATGGAAGTGGATAACACAGCTAAATTGTGTTTGGCAATAGATAAAGGGGAATTGGATTTCGCTATTGTTGAGGGATATTTTTATAAAAATAATTATGACGCTTTATTATATAAAACTGAAAAATATATTGCTGTTTGTTCAGCCGATATGCAAATAAATATATCTAAACTTGCTCAACTTGTTTCTTTTCCCATTGTAATTCGTGAACATGGTTCGGGAAATAGAGAAATAATAACAAGAAGTTTAAGCAGACACAATTTATCAATACAGGATTTTAAAAGCGTTATACAAATAAGTGATTTACATGCTCTTAAAGCTCTTATACTTGAAAGTGTTGGAATTGGTTTCGTTTATCGTGCGGCTGTTGAAAATGAAATAAAACAGGGGACACTAAAGGAAATTATTTTAGATGACTTTAATGAAGAACATGAAATAACTTTTATTTGGCGTAAAAATAGTGTGTATTCGGATAAATATAGACAAATTCATAACTTATTAAAACCTTAGAACAGCTATATAAATTTATAGCTGTTTTTTGTCGAAAAAATATTACGTTAAAAATTAAAGATAATGCTTGACTTTTAATATAAGGTGTAATATTATAATAACAACAAATGCAAAAGCGTAAAATAAATACGCTAGAATAAAAGGAGATGATGCCATTGTTTGTTTTTAATCTTTTATGATTGGAGGTGATGATTTGAATAAAATAAATTCATGGCTTACTGATGACAATATACAAAAAATTAAAGATTGGCATGAAAAGGGTAAATCTAAAGAAGAAATTGCCCAAGAAATCGGTATAACTTTGCGGACACTAAAAAAGTGGTGCAAAAATAATGCGGCTTTTGCTGAAGTTTTTAACTCTGACGCTTTTACAAAACTTAAGTGTCATAATTTATCAAACAATATTACGCAAAAGCAAAATAAAAATATGCCATTTAATACTGAAAAATATATGCTCAGTGCTATGAAAAAGTTGGAGGATAAAATAAAAAACGGTGATATTGCAAGTGCTGTTGAATATTCTCTTCTTAAAAGGGCTTTAGGTTATAACTATTTAGAAGAACGCACAGAATACACTGAGAAAACAGGTGAAAAAACTGTTATAACCAAAAAACATGCTCCGCCTGACACCACCGCCCAAATGATTTGGCTTAAAAACCATAAACCCGAAATTTGGAGCGAAAAAAAGAATAACCAAAATAGTGAAAATCTATTTGAAATCAAAATAAAGCTTATTACACCAGAATGTGATGAAAATGGAAATTAAAATTACTCAAAAACAAAACCTTTTTATTAACGCTTGTGAACAAGAAGTCCTTTTCGGTGGGGCGGCTGGTGGTGGAAAAAGTTATGCTCAAATTATAGATGCTTTGCTATTTGCGGTTAAATATCCACAAAGTAAACAGCTTATCCTTAGAAGAACATATCCAGAACTTGAAAAATCTATTATTCGCACAAGTTTAGAACTTTATCCAAGAGAAATAGCAACCTATCAATCAAGCGGTCACATCTGGAAGTTTAACAATGGCTCTGTGGTTGAATTCGGTAACTGTGATACAGAAAATGATATTTATAAATATCAATCGGCTGAATATGACATTATAAGATTTGATGAACTAACTCATTTCACCGAAATAATGTATACATATCTTATAAGCCGTGTGCGTGGCACTAATGGCTATCCAAAACAAATTAAAAGCTCCACTAATCCAAGTGGTGTTGGTCATAGCTGGGTTAAAAAACGTTTTATTGACCCTGTGCCTCCTATGACAGTTTATAAATATGATGCTGGTTCAAGAATTTTTATACCATCTAAAGTCGATGATAATGTTTTTCTTATGAAAAATGACCCTAAATATAAACAAAGACTTAAAAATTTATCAAAACAAGACCAAAAAGCTTTACTTTATGGCGATTGGAATTTGAATGATGGTGCTTATTTCGATGAGTTTAATCCTAAAATTCATGTTATCAAACCTTATAGTCTTGACAACAATAACAGACTTTATATTTCACTTGATTATGGTTTAGACATGCTCGCTTGTTATTGGTACAGCGTTGATATATTGGGATATGTTACCATTTATCGTGAGCTTTATCAATCTAATCTTATTATTGATGATGCAGCTAGAGCAATTAAAAACGCTATGACACCAGATGAATATGCTAGAATAACAAGCATTTTTGCACCAAAAGACCTTTGGAACAGACGTCAAGAAACTGGTAAATCGGTAAGCGACCGTTTCTCAGAGCTTGGATTATATCTCGAAAAGGTTTCCAATAGCAGACAAGCTGGTTGGTATGAAGTTAAACGATACCTTAGACCTCAAAGTGATGTTTTTGGTAGCTCTCGCCCAAAACTTCAAATATTCAACACTTGCAGAAACCTTATAAGAACTTTACCTGCTGTTTGCCATGATGATAAAAACCCTAATGATATAGCCACAACTCCTCATGAACTCACTCATGCACCTGATGCACTTAGATATTTTTGTGATGGTTTGCCTTTACCTGCTGAACCTGTCAAAAATAACAAAATAAATATTATAAATTTTGAAGACGAAATGGAGGAATTTAATGATTTTAATGGCTTTTGAAGTGTTAGCAATATCTATCTGTTGTGCTATATTCTTTGTTATTGGTTTTCAATGTGGTAAATCTAATCAGAAAATATTAAATAATCAGATTTATAATAATCAATTAAATAGCACGGAATTTGATAATGATTTATCTAAAATACTAAACTATGCAGGAGATTGTAACCGTGATTAAATCCGATATTTCTGCACAAAAAGTACAAGATGAATTCACTAAAGGCAAACAGTTTAAGGAAAATCTAAACCTTTTTGAACAGGTGCGTAAAAATGAAAAGTTCTATCTGGGCAAACAGTGGGAAGGGCTTAATACCAAAAAAATTCAGCCTGTAACATTTAATATTTTAAGGCGTGTTACTTCGCTTTTTCAATCACAGGTTGTTTCTGATGATATCTCTTGGAATATTCGCCCTTTTAGCTCAAATGACCAGAATAGTATTGAATGTCAAGCTCTTGATGCAGTTGTGGAACGTGTATTTGAACGTCAAGCAATTAAAACAAAAAATAGAAAAGTCCTTAGAAATGGCGTTGTTGATGGCGATTTATGCATGTATTTTACTTTTAACCCTAAAATTAACACTGGTCAGCTTGTTAAAGGTGATATTGTAGCCGAACCTCTTATGAACACTAATGTCTTTTTTGGAAATCCTTATTCCACTGATGTTCAAAGCCAGCCTTATATAATTATTGCTAGGCGTAGACCATTAAGCGAGGTCAAAAAAGAGGCTAGAGAAAATAATATCATCGACTGGGACGAAATTCAGTCCGATATAGGTTCGGAATTCGTTGGAGAAGATGAAAATGTTTCAAGTGAACTTGTAACCGAACTTACTAGACTTTGGAAAGTCGAAACTACTAATCAAAAAGATGAATTCTCTATCCCAGAAGTATCAGAAAATATTTATTTTATGAAAGTTTGTGGTGATGTGATAACTTATCCTCAAACTAAAACAGATATGACACTTTATCCTATCGCTTGGGCTAGTTGGATTGAAAGAAATAACTGTATGCATGGCATAAGCCCTATAACCGAAATGATACCAACTCAAATAGCAATCAATAAACAAGCTACTTATATTGGTGCTTATACTCAAAATGTCGCCATGCCTAAGCTGGTTTACAATATTCAAAGGTTGCCTAATGGTTGGAACGGTGACCCGTCTAAGCCTATTGCGGTCACTGGCGACCCTAGGGAAGTTATAGCAAATCCTATTGGTGGTATACAACTGCCTAACGGTGTTTTCTCTAGCATAGAAATGTATCAAAGTATGATGAAAGACTGTATGGGTGCTTCTGATACCGCTTTGGGTAATATCTCTAACCCAGACAACACTTCAGCTATACTTGCAACTCAAAAGGCTAGTAATGCACCTTTAGAACTGCAAAAACGTATGTTTGAACAATTTAATGAGGATTGTATACGAATTATTGTTGATATGGCTTGTGCTTATTATGGTATTAGATACATAAGTGTAAACCTAAAACAAACTTCACTAGATGGCTCTCAAACAGAAAGTAAATCAGATGTTTTACTTGATTTTAGCAAATTTTCAATAGGTGCAATGGATATAAACGTTGAAGTCGGTGCAGCTACCTACTGGTCAGAAATTGTTTCTATGACCAATATGGACAAACTTATGCAAGCAGGTGTAATTCCTGACCCTGTGCTATATCTTGAGTCCATTCCTAATAGTTATATACCTAATAAACAACAAATTATTGATTCTCTAAAAAATCAAAAAAATCAAGGAGTGAAAAATACATGAACAACATTCAAAACCTTAATACTATGCAGTCTGCAAATTGTCAGAACCTTATTCAGCCTTGGATTGATGCAATTAAAGCTAATCCTAATTTATCTAAACAACAGTTAACACCTGAAATCGCTCAACTTATTAAATCAGGGGTTTCTCCAGCAGATGCCCTTTCTCAAAGCAGAGAAGCAGAACTTTTAAATCAAATAGCACAGCTTAAAGAAATTATCCGTGCTATGCAGATAAATGATAAAAACAAAACCGCTAGTATTGGTTCTTTATCATCTAGCCCTATACTATCAGATGCTTTCATCAGTGGTCTTTCTAAGTAAATTTTTTAAAGGAGATTTTTTATTATGGCAATAAATTTAGGAATTAAGTATTCACCAGAAATCGAGTCCGCTTTTTCTCAGGACAGTTATATTAAATCACACAGCAAGGCTAAGGTTGATTTCACTGGTGCTAAAACAGTTAGAGTCTATATGCTTAAAACTACTGCATTGGTGGATTATCAGAAAAGCGGTTCTAGTCGTTATGGTAAATTGGAAGATGTTCAAGATACTGTTATTGAATACACAATGTCACAGGATAAATCTTTTACTGGCGTTGTTGATAAGGGTGATGAGTCTGCTCAGTCTATCACTAACAAGGCTGGTCAGTGGCTACGTCAGCAGATTAGAGAACAAGTAGTTCCTACTGCTGATAAATATGCATTAAATAAAATTATGAACTTTGGACATATTGCAACAGCAGAGTCTAAACCTACAAGTGAAAATATTATAACAGAAATATTTAAGGCTCGTACATGGTTCAATAACCATAGAGTTCCTAGAGAAGGTCGTTTTATTTATATACCTGCCTCTATGACTCCTGACATTATGCTTTCTAAAGAATGGTGTGGGCTTGATAATCTAGCGGGTAAACAGTTGCCTACTGGTGTTATTGGCTCGGTTGCTGGTTTCACTATTGTGGAAATCCCAGATTATATGTTTGATGAAAACCATTTCTTTACCGCTGTGCATGAACAAGCAGTCGCTTTCCCTTATAAAATCAATGCAGCTAAAATACATACTGACCCTGTTGGTATTAATGGTGCTGTTATTGAAGGTAGACAGCTATATGACGTTTTTGTGCTTGGCTCTAAGGCTGACGCTGTTTATTCTTTGGTGCTTGAGTCTGTTAAACAGGCAACACCTACTATCACAGATAGTTCAATAACCGCTGTTACTCTAACTTCTGAGGGTGCTAAAGCTATTTATTACACTCTTGACGGTTCTGACCCTCGTTTTTCTATGACTAGAGAAATTTATACTGGTGCTTTTAATGCTACTGGTAAACTATTAAAAGCTGTTGCCATGGACACGGAAAACAAAGTAACTTCTGATATTGCTGAAAAGCAAATCGCAACAGAATAAAGGGGTTTTTACTATGACTGCTCGTGAACTGTATGAACAAGGTTGTTATCTTGTATATGAAATCCCAGATGATGACGATGAATTAAAATCTGCTTTTCCTACTATATTAAATCATATAATGGCGGTTTGTTTGCCTTATGAAAATCAGTTCCGAACACTCAGGGGGCAAGATAAACTTCTTGCTCCCCCTTTTTTAGTTGGTGCTGATTTTGAAAACTACGAAATCCCTTTTTGTGATGAAATTGCTCGCATGGCTATGCCTTATATGGTGCAAAGTAAATTCTTAGAAGCAGACGATGACAAAAAATCTGAGTCAGTTCTCGCTTATAACAAATTTATTGAAATGATAAATTCAATTACCCCTGCTATTGAAACAGAAATGGAGGTTTATAACGATGCTTAAACCAATTTCTATGCCATCTTTTACTCAACCAGCTCAGGGTTATAAGGTTTATCAAAAGTTTAGGGGGGTTGATTTCTTAACTGATGAAACCCAAATTGATGATAGCAGAAGTCCTTGGGCGGTTAACCTTATTTCCGATGCGGGCGGCTATCCAGAAAAACGTTTAGGTTGGAGAACATTATATCAACTTCAAGATAAAGCTAGAATAAATGGCATTTGGTCGTTTGTTATAGACGGTGAAAAACAGATGATTGTTCATTCTGGTGATAGACTTTTAAAACTAAGACAAGAGGGAAGTTCCTCTACATCTTGGGGAGATGGTTCAGCTATAACTGTTGTTGTTTTAAAAACTGGATTAAATGATGATAAAAGCACTGGTTTCTATTTTAATGGTGACCTTTGGATTTTAACTGGTAAAGAATATTTACACTATGATGGCAATACAGCAGCATATGTGGAAGATGAAGCTTATATACCTACAACGACTATTGGTGCTAAACCCACTGGTGGCGGCACTTCTTACGAAAGTGTAAATTTACTTTCAAAAAGACGCAAAAATACTTTTATTCCTGATGGTTCAGCAACTCAGTTTACTGTTGATACCAGAAAAATTGATGAAGGCTCTACTGTTAAAGTTTGGAACAACGGTTCAGAAATAACAAGCGGTGTCAGTTTTAATCCTCAAACTGGTGTTGTAACTGTTTCTCCTGCACCTCCTAAGCCTGCGGCAAGCGGTACTGCTACTCTTACAATTCAATTTGACAAGACCACTCAAAATGCAGCAGATAAAATAAAAAAATGCAAAATATTTACTACATTTGGTATAAACAACTCAACTAGAGTTTTTTTAAGCGGAAACCCTGATAATCCTGCAACCGAATGGTATTCAGGACTTAAAGATGCAACTTATTTCCCAGATAATCAAAGTATTGAAGTCGGCACAAGTGATTTTAAAATTGTTGGTTATGCCAAATATCAAGGAGAACTTTTGGTTCTAAAAGAGGATAATAGACAAGAAATTACTATCTGGAACCATACTGCTGAAACATCAGAAAATGGAACAAGTATTTTCCCGTTAAAAGAGGGTTTAAATGGTATTGGGGCGGTTGGCTCTTATGCTATACAAACATTACTTGATGACCCTCTATTCCTTTCGCCTCGTGGGGTGTTTGCTCCTGTTACCAGTTACACCTATCCAAATATTCAACGCTCTTTAAAATGTCGCTCTGAACGTATAAACCCTTATCTAACGAAAGAAAAAAATCTTGAAAATGCTGTTTCTGCTGTTTGGCAAGGCTATTATATTTTAGCAATAAACAACCATGCCTATGTAGCTGACAGCAATCAAGATAAAAGTGATGGCGGTTATGAATGGTATTATTGGGACAACATACCTGCTAGATGTATGAGTACAGAGGACGATATTTTATATTTCGGCACTGATGACGGTAGAATATGCAGATTTAATAATGATATGGTTGATATTTACGGTGATAGAATTATGACCGCTTATAGTGATGACGGTCAGCCAATTCAGTGGGAATGGCGTTCAAAACTTGATAGTTTTGGTTATCCTACTCGCTATAAAACTCTTCATAAACGTGGTAATGGTATACAGTTAAAGGCTTTTACAAGGTCTAGCTGTGAAATATGGCTTAGAACTGAAAAAGATTATGGTGTTAAAATAGATACTCCAACCGCTGATATATTTAACTTTTTAGATATTGATTTTAATAGATTTACTTTCTCTGGACTTGATGTTCAGGAAATTCTATTTAAAAAGAAGATTAAAAAATTTCTTTTTATTCAAATTCAGCTAAAAGGAAAGGAGTTAAATGAGGGTTTCGGTATATATTCCGCAGCACTACATTACAATATAGGCGGTTATGCTAAAAGAAAAAGACTTTAACTCTTTATATTTCTCTCTCAAGGGAGGCAATGAAAGAAAGGTGAATATATGTTAACAGATAGAAAAGTTAATGACTGGTCGCAAGCTGTTTCTAGCCTTGAGGATAAACCTAAAATGACGGCTAGTGCTCTTAAAGCCGCTTTTGATTCCAATACCAATCAGCTTAAACCAGCAATCAATGGTATTATTGATGATTTAACCGCAGATAATGGTGCTAGTAATATAGGTTTAGTAGTTTCTGGCGTAGATGGTCAAAATATTCAGACGGTAGTTAGAAATATTGCCGCAATCGCACAAAATGCACAGTCAAAATCAAATTCCGCTCAAAGTGATATTTCAGGTATTAAAATCTCACTATCAGATGCACAAGAACAAATTACAAATGCTCAAGGTAAAATTTCAAGTCTTACAAGTTCAATTTCAAGCACTCAATGGCAAGTTTCAAACACTCAACAACAAGTTGAAACATTTACATCTGAAACTGAAACCAAACTTCAAAATACAAACCAAACTGTATCAAATATGAAAAATATTGTGGATACATTAAACACAACAAGCGGTGCTAGTAGTATAGGTGTTGCTCCTATATCGGGAATTACAGGAAGTAATGTTCAACAAGTGTTACAGGCTCTTAGCCAAAAATCAGGCGGTTCTTCTTCTGGTGGCTCTGGTAGCTCGTCAAAACGTGTTTGCAGATTTATCATTGGTACTACTACAAATAACTGGAGTATTGATGATTGTGATTACCTTTGTGATGGCACTGATGACCATATAGAAATAAATGCAGCCATTGAAGCACTTCCACAGACTGGAGGAGAAATAATTATTCTTGATGGTACTTATAATATAGGTTCATCTATTGAAATAAATAAGGCAAACACTAAACTTTCTGGAAATGGAAACAGCACAATACTAAAACGAATGTGGAAAGCTGATGCGGCAATTATAAATGTTACTGCTGATTATTGTGTTATATCTGATTTGCAAGTTGATGGCAATAAATCTGATTACTTTTTATCTGGACACGGCATTTATATAAATAGCGTCAGTTATTGCACTATTAAAGGAATTACTTGTAACAATAACAGCAGTTATGGAGTTTATATATCAAACTCAGATAGTAATGTAATATCTGGCAATGTTTGCAATAACAGTGTAAACGGAATTTCTATATCAGGTTCAACTAATAACACAATTACGGGAAATACTTGTAACAGCAATAGCAATTATGGAGTTTATCTATCAACTTCAAACAATAATGCAATTACAGACAATACTTGTAATAATAACAGTTTTGGTATTTCTCTAACTGGTTCTAGTGGAAATACAATCACAGGAGATATCTGTAATAATAATTATTACTATGGAGTTTCTATCTCTAACACCAGTAACAATAACACTGTAACTGGTGATATTTGTAATGACAATATGAGTGGAGCTTATATATCTAAATCTAACAATAACACAATTACAGGTAACACCTTTATTAGAGGTAGTGGAACATCTGCTGATTATAGTTCAAGTCAACATACTATACATTGTAAAGGTGACAACAACCTTATAGTTGCTAACAATATAATGGGTAAAGATTACACCGATGAAGGCACTGGAAACACATGGGCAAATAATAAGTATCAATAAGGGGTGATATATATGGAAAATAATATTATTAAAACTGCTTTTGCTATGGTTGGCGGTCTTTGTGGTCTTTTCTGGGGCGAATTAGACGGGGTTATGCTTGCATTACTTTCTTTTATTGCAATAGATTACATAACTGGTATTATGGTTGCTGTTGCTACAAAAACTCTTAATAGTTCAGTTGGTTTTAAAGGAATTGCAAAAAAGATTTTTATTCTGCTTTTGGTGATGATTGCTAATATACTTGATGCTCACATTATGGGTGGTTCTGGTGTAGTTAGGGGCGTTGTTATTGCTTTCTACCTTGCTAATGAGGGTATAAGCATACTCGAGAATGCTGGTAAGCTGGGTGTCCCTTATCCTGAAAAACTTAAAGAAGTTCTTGAACAGCTAAAAGAAAGTGAGGACACGAAAAATGCAAATAAACTTTAAACTATGCAACTCTAGCAATTATCAAAAGGATAGAAGTAAACCTATACAGTATATTGTTATTCATTATACTTCTAACAAAGGTGATACAGCTAAAAATAATATAGATTATTTTGCAAGAGAAGATAATATAAAGGCTTCTGCTCATTATTTTGTTGATGAAAATGAAATATGGCAATCAGTGCCTGATACGGATACTGCTTGGCATTGTGGAGCTAAAAACTATAAGCATAAATATTGTAGAAATGCTAACAGTTTGGGTATTGAAATATGTATGCTTGATAAATATGGAAACATTAGACTAAACAGTATTGAAAATGCTATAAAATTAACAAAAATGCTTATGCAGAAATACAACATAAGCATTGATAATGTTATAAGGCATTTTGATGTTACAGGTAAAGATTGCCCTGCTCCAATGATAGAAAATGAAAGTCTATGGGTAGATTTTAAAAATAAATTAGAGGTGATTGAAATGAAAATTTATAAATATGTTCCAGATATGCCCGATTATGCACAGGACACTTTCACCAGACTTTTTAAAACTGGTGTTATATCCACTGATAGTGCTGGGGCTATGGCTGTTGAAGAAAGCTCTATTCAGCCTATTATGTATCTTGACCGCTTAACTGGTGGCAAAATCGAAAAATTACCAGAGCTTATTAAACTTTTGGAAAATCCAAATATTATTAAATTGCTTGAGAAAGTGGAGGTTTAATTTATGTTCGGTTTAGGTGCGGTAATTAACAGTGCTTTAACAGCAGCAGATGCAGCAAATTCTATTAAAAAAAATAATTCCTCTGGTAGTTCATCTAATTCTTCTAATTCTTACAATGATAGATACCCTGGTTCAAGCAATTCAACAAACTCCGTTAGTTCTTACACTCCTAGTACTTCTTCAAATTATTCTTCAAATAGTCAAAAGTTTAATGCAAATACAGACTATCAGGCTTTAATAAATCAAGCAGTAAGCAATGGAGATTATAAAAGTGCTGCTCAATATGAACAGCTTAGAAATCAGAAAATTGATGCTGGTTATGGAAATGGTTATGATAAAACATATAACTATTCTCAATATTTAAATACAAATAACAACAATTGGTCTGGTCTTTATGCGGATACCGACTGGTCTCAGATGTTTGAAGATAATATGTCTACTGCAAATGTTGGTCAACTCCAAAATATATTAAATCAGCGATTAAATAAACTAGATGGTCAATCAGACGCTTGGCAAGAACAAGCACAAAGTTATGTTGATGGTCTTTACAACCAAATGTATCAACCACAACTTGACGCAGTTAAACAATATCAAGATACTATGAACAGCTATATGCAACAATATGAACAAATGCAAAATTCAATTAAAGAACAAAATCAAGCAGCTATTGAACAGAATATAGCCCAGCTTGAAGCACAAAAAAGCGGTGTTTATCAAGCAGGACAAAATGCAAATTCTGCGGCTCAACAAAATTATATGAATTTACTTAATCCTAATGGTGCTAATGCTGAACAACTTGCAGCTTTAGGTCTTACTAACTCTGGATTGTCTGAAAGTTCTGCCATTGCAGCTCAAAATGCATATACAAATGCTGTAAACTCAAATGAACAAAATGTTAGCAATCAAATTCAAGCGATTGAACTTGCAATTAAAAATGCTCAACTCTCAGGCGACCTTGCAACCGCTGAACAATTACAAGGTTATTATAACAATGTTTTACAAGCTGGTATGCAAAACGCTAATAACATTTTATCCGCTACACAATGGGCTATAACAAATGGTCAAAACATGAACCAGCAAAATATAAACAATGCATTTACTCAAGCTGGTATTACTGGTCTTTTAAACGGTGACAAAACTATGCAAGGTCAGCAATTATCTTACACCATTGAAGGATTAAGTCTTGATAATCAATTAAAACAATTACAATTATTATTACAAAATGCTTATGGTATGAAACAGGCTGAGGCAGAGTATCAGGCTCAATTACTTGCTAATAGTGGAGCAAATCTTGCCAACACCTATCAGGAACTTTATAACAAGTATCTTATTTGGTTATAAATCTAAATAATCTCAATTAGTGGTTGTGGCTTGCCAGTCAAACAAATACCTCCTTGCTCACTTACAAGATATGTATTTTCTGTACCGACAAGCCCTATCTTATCAAGTTTTATCTTAGGTTCAATAGCAAACACTTCATTTGATTTTATCTTCAAATCAAAACCTTTTGATATAGGTGGATATTCGTCCATTGCAAGACCTATGGAATGACCTAAAAATTTCTTACCAAACATAAAACCTCGTTTAAATTCATCTGGTACACTACTACATGCAAAATTATAAATATCAGATAATACTGCATTAGGTTTTAACATTTTTGCAGCTTTCTTTTCAATATCTAAACAAACATTGTATGCTTTTTTTATTAAATCTCCGTTTTCATGCTCGCTAAGTCTTCCATAAAAATATGTTACACTTTTATCTGTGTGATACCCTGCAACTCCACAAGCTATATCAGCAAAAACTATATCTCCTTTTTTTAATTTGCGACTATGTGAACCAAGTGCTTGTATTGGTATATATGTGCCTATACAACCATCTGGACTATCAAACGATATGCCATTAACTCCGCTTTCACTAAATGAACACATGCCTCCAACGGCTTCACCGTGCGGATTTTCAAATCTACAACTTCCCATAGAACCTCGTCTTATTAAGTCCAACAGCACTTCTCCGCATAATTCGGCTTCACTTACACCCTCTCTTAAAAATGCAGGTAAAATCTGCTCCAGACTTTCAGCATGTATTCTACCAGATGCTTTTAGACATTCTATTTCATATTCACTTTTACAAACTCTTACACTTTGTAAAACAGGTAATATATCTTTATATTCGTCAAAATTTAGATGTTTTCTCAAAAGATTTAACCATTGCAAATTTGAATATTTATATTCTAAGTAAACACTTTTTGGTATTTCTTTAAAATACTCGGCTATATCTCTAAATGATTTCATAGAGAATATATTTTCAAATTCACTTTCTTTTTTAGCTCTTTCATAATTGCTACGCACCCATAATATAGTTTGCTCTTTTGTTATTACAAGCAAGCCATCTGGAATAGTGCCAGTTAAATAATATAAATTTATAGGATTATGTATTAGCACCATTTGCCAGTTTTTATCTCTGTTTTCCAATTCTGCAATAAAAGAATTTAATCTTCTTTCTAATTCTTGTTTTGGTACAGGTGCATTAAACTTCATATATTAAAACCCTTTCTATAATTATTTATGAAATTATAACATAATAGGGTTTTATAAATCAAACAGCTCTCATTAAAACAGAAATATAAATGAAATAACACAATATTAGACTTAGACCTTGTATTCTGAAAAATTTACCATGAAACATTGGCGGAATAAGTGATATTCCTATTAAAATAATTGCAAAAGGTAAATCTCTTACAAATACTTCGGGTTCTACTGCTAAAACCCCACCGCTTGCCAATGTGCTTGCAGGGACTACAAGCGATAAATTTATTATATTAGCTCCTATAATGTTTCCAACAGATAACATTCCATGCCCTTTTCTTATTGCTGAAAGTGTGGTCATAAGTTCAGGTAGGGAAGTGCCTAATGCCACAAGAGTTAAACCTATAATACTTTCTGGTATTCCTAACATACTTGCAAGTCTTGTGCCATGGTCTACCATAAGCTTTGCACCTAACACAACAGATATAGCACCAACTATAAACATAAAAAATGTTTCAAGTTTATTGATTTTTATATCATTGTGTGTATTTTCTATACTTGTGGCACTTTGCAAATTCATTGCTAAAAATGCGAATAAAAGCGTAAATAAACCAAGTGCTTCTCCTGAGTTTATAACTCCATCTACACAAAAACAACCAGTTAACACTCCCAAACATATTAAAACTGCTCCCTTTGTTTTAGCCTCTCTTACACTAAAAACAGATGGTGCAAGTAATGCTGAAATACCCAATATAAGCCCTGTATTACATGCAACCGAACCTACCGCATTACCAACTGCAAGTTCAGATGCTCCTCTTAAACTAGCTAAAATTGAGACTGTTAATTCAGGAGCAGTAGTGCATATACTTACAAGTGTTGCTCCTATAACAAAACGAGGTATACCACTGGCTTCTGCTATTTTTGCAGCCGAGTCTACAAAGACATCTCCGCCCCTCATGGTCAAAATAAGCCCTATTATAAAAAAACATAGTGAATACAAAATCACAATACATAATACCTCCTGTCAATTTATCAATTAAATATATGTTAAAAAAACGTATGTTATCACTTTTTTTCTATATCATTGACACTACAACTTAAAAGAGGTATCATAAAATTAAAGTTGGGTTTAAAGAAAAATGGAGGAAATATGAAAAAATTTTTAGGTAAAATAATAGGGGATAGACGTATAGTTGGTTGTTTATTATTGGTTGTACAAATTTGTTTGGTGGTTTGGCTTCTAAGTAATATATTTCTTATTTTCCCTTGGGTTGACTTCGCTTGTACAATTTTATCACTGGTTATTGTAGTTTGGATTGTAAGAAAAGATGATAACCCATCTTATAAAATTCCATGGATTATCCTTATTTTAATATTCCCTCTTTTTGGTGGTCTGTTTTATCTTATGTGGGGGAATACTCCATTTAATAGAAGTAGAGCTAGTCATAAATTTGAACCTATGACACCAGATTTTTCTGAACATAAATCTACACCAGCAAAAGATAGACTAATAGCCGCTATGCCTAGACAGTCAAGACGTACACAATATATAGAAAATGTAAGTGGTTTACCTGTTTGGGGCGAAACAACTACAAGATATTTTAATGTTGGTGAATATCAATTCGATGCTATGTGTATAGAACTGAGTAAAGCTCAGAAATTTATATTTATGGAGTATTTCATAATTGAACCTGGGGAAATGTGGCAACCTATACTAGATATACTTTGTGAGAAAGTTAAAAACGGTGTAGAAGTAAGAGTTATGTATGATGATGCAGGTTGTATAACTAAATTACCACTTAATTATGATAAATATCTTAACTCTTTAGGTATTAAAACAGTTAAATTTAATAGATTTATTCCAACCCTTAACACATACCTCAATTATCGTGACCATAGAAAAATTACTGTTATTGATGGTAATGTAGGTTATATGGGCGGAACTAATATTGCTGATGAATATATAAACAGAAGTTCTCGTTTTGGTCACTGGAAAGATACAAGCCTTGAACTTCGTGGTGCTGGTGTGGCTAATATGACTGAAATGTTCCTTGAAATGTGGGAATATGCAACAAGCACCATAACTAATAACCATGCAAAATATAAACCAACTATTGAAAGACCTGCTGACGGTTATGTTCAGCCATTCGGTGATAGCCCTCTTGATGATTTTAATGTTGGTGAAACTGTTTATATGCAAATTGTAAACAACGCAAGAAAATATGTTTATATAACTACTCCTTATCTTGTGCTTGATAATGAAATGATAACTGCTTTAGTAACTGCGGCTCAAAGCGGTGTTGATGTTAGAATTATTACTCCAGGTGTTCCAGATAAAAAACTGGTTTATATGGTAACTCGTTCATTTTATCAGCAACTTCATAAATTTGGTGTGAAAATATATGAGTATACTCCAGGATTTTTGCATGCTAAAATGATTGTTTCTGATGATGATATAGCTGTTGTAGGTACTATAAATATGGACTTTCGTTCATTTTTTATGCATTTTGAATGTGGTACTGTGCTTTATGGTGGTAAAGTTATTGAGGAAATTAAAACAGATATAGAAGAAATTATGGTTCAATCAAGATTAGTAGATGATAGATGGTTTAAGGATACTCCTTGGATTGCATCAATTTTGGCATCAATCCTAAGATTGCTCGCACCATTATTGTAAAAATATAGGCTGTAACGATAATCAAAATCGCTACAGCCTTTTAAAAATTATTTTACTGCTCCATCTTTTACTAAATCCCAGTTCTTAACCATATAATCAATACCTGCATAAATTGTAACAAGTGTTACTACCCATGCAACAATGTTTGGTAGACTGAAGAAACCAGATGTTAAAACAGCAGTTGGTCCATCTGCACCGCCAATAACTCCAATAGAAGATTGAATACTATTCATATCATCTATAATACTACTATTTAAAATCAGAACAAAGAAATCAATTATTATACCTGCAATTTGTACGCAGGTTTTTACCTTGCCTGTCCATGAGGCGGCAAGCACTCTTCCCTTTGCCGCAGCTACATTTCTAAGCGATGTTATTATAAATTCACGAGCTAAAACAATAAATACCATCCATGCAGGGAAAATGCCTTTTTCTATAAAAATAAGAAGTGCCGCTGTTACTAAAAGTTTGTCTGCAAGCGGGTCTACAAATTTACCAAAATCGGTTATTTGATTGTATTTTCTTGCAATGTAACCATCAAGAAAATCTGTAACTGATGCGAGACAAAACAGTACAAGTGCTATGATAAGACTTGTTTTATCATTTTGTAATGCAAAATAAATGAAAAATGGTATCATTAAAATTCTTACCATTGTTATTTTATTCGCTGTGGTCATTTTATTTATCCTCCTATTTCTACACCCTCAAGGTCTGCTCCAAGACTATTTTCTATTCTTACAAACACAAAATCTCCTGCGTTAAGTTCCTTTTCAGATGTAAAATAAACTCTACCGTCAACATCTACCGAGTCAGCGTATGTTCTACCATAATAAAGGTTCATAGAGTCATCAAAACCTTCACATAAAACCTGCATTGTTTGATGCATACGAGATAGATTATACTCATCAATTACACCAGATTGTAATTCTTCAACTATTAAACGACGATTTGTTTTGGTTTCATCATCAATTTGATTTGGCATTTGTGCTGCCTCTGTGCCTTCCTCTGGGGAAAATTCAAACACGCCTGCACGCTCAATTTGTACTTCTTGCAAAAATTCACAAAGTTGTGCAAATTCTTCTTCAGTCTCAGCAGGTAAACCAACAATTAAGCTTGTACGAATAACTAAACCATCAATTCTATCACGCATTTTTTTAATAAGTGCAGTAAGACTCTCTCTGTCACCAGGGCGATGCATTGCACGAAGTATTCTCTTTGATACATGTTGAAGTGGTATATCAAGATATTTAACAATCTTTTCTTCATTTGCAATTACATCTATTAGTTCATCTGTAATCTGGTCTGGATATAAATAATGTAGTCTTATCCATGTAAAATCAAGTTTGCAAAGTTGTCTTAAAAGCTCAGGCAATAGGCGAGTATGTTCTTCTAAATCCATACCATATTTTGTTATGTCCTGAGCAATAACTATAAGCTCCTTAACTCCCGAATTAGACAACTGTTTTGCTTCCGATAAAACATCATCAAGTTGTCTACTGCGATATTTTCCCCTAAGTTTTGGAATAATGCAATATGCACATGTGTTAGAACAACCCTCTGCAATCTTTAAAAATGCTGTGTAAGATGGTGTTAGTTGTTCACGACTGCCCTCAAGAGCTGCTGATGTCATATCGTTCATGTATATAGCTTTTTTACCTGCTAAAACATCACGCACTGCATCAACAATATTTGTATAACTACCTGTGCCACAAATAGCATCAACTTCTGGAAGTTCGCTTTGAATTTCATCATGATAACGCTGTGCAAGGCAACCTGTAACAACAAGACCTTTTAAATTGCCCTGTTCCTTATATTTTGCTACATCTAAAATTGTTTCAATAGCTTCAGTTTTTGCAGCTTCAATAAACCCACAAGTGTTCACTATTCCTATGTCTGCATTTTCCATTTCCTCGGTTATTTCATATCCAGCATCTTTAAGTTTTGCTAACATATGTTCAGAATCAACTAAGTTTTTAGAACAACCTAGTGAAATAAGTCCAACTTTTGTCAATGATTTTTCCTCCTTATTATAAATCATTTTGCTTTAATAATATCACATTTTAACTTTATTGTCAGCTTTACATGATAAAAAGGACAGCGAAAAATAACTTTACTATCCTGCTGTCCTTTGTGTAAATTTAATATTCTTTATGTTTATTTATATATTCATCAAGAGCTTTTTTGATTTCCGACCATGAAAATCCACGTCTTTGTAAAAACGCAATCGCTTTTTGAATTTCTTTTCTGTCTGACACATCGCCTTTTAATTTTTTATCAAGCAATGAGTTTAAAATAGAATAATCAGTTTCATATTCATTATAGACTTCATTAGCGTTTTCATTTGATATGCCACGTTTTTTTAACTCTTGCTTTATTCGACGTGTGCCATAACCTTTGCGACTATATGATTTTAAAAGCATTTGTGCATATCTTGTGTCATCTAAAAATTTTCTCTCTTCAAGATATGCAGCCGCATATTCAGCAGCATCTTCACTATGACCTTTTGAAATAAGCTTTTCTATTAAAATAGTTTTGCTTAAATCTCTATATGAAAGCTGTTTAACAGCATCATTTAAGGCTTTTTCATATGCTTTTTCAAGCTGTTCCTGTGTCATTTAGAGCTTACATCTCCAAATCATCATCGAAATCATCAGCATCTATTGAAACTGATTTACTCGCTGGTTTTGCAGGTTTGCTTGCTGGGGTAACATCATCATCAGATTGTGTAGCCTTAGTAGCAGCTTTTTTGCCACTTTTGGAAAGCATTTCTTTGCGTTCATTTTCGATTGCTTCAACGATTTTCTTGTGCAATTCCTCAGCTTCTTCTGGGTGCTCCTTAAAATAAAGCTTTGCATTGTCTCTACCTTGACCAAGTCTGATATCACCCATTGAGAACCATGCACCAGCTTTTTGCACTAAATCGTATTTTACACCTAAATCAACAAGTTCACCTGTGAACGAAATGCCCTCACCATACATAATATCAAATTCAGCTTCTCTAAATGGTGGTGCAACCTTATTTTTAACTATTTTACAACGTGTGCGACTGCCAAGCAGTTCGCCATTATTTTTAATATGTTCAACTCTACGAACATCAATTCTAACAGAGGCATAGAATTTTAAAGCACGACCGCCAGTTGTAACCTCTGGACTACCATAGATAACACCAACTTTTTCACGAAGTTGGTTAATAAAAATTGCAATACAATTAGATTTTGCAATAGAACCTGCAAGTTTTCTCATAGCTTGGCTCATCATACGGGCATGCAAACCAACAAATGAGTCGCCCATATCGCCTTCAATTTCTGCACGAGGTACAAGAGCGGCTACTGAGTCAACTACCACAATATCAATAGCACCAGAACGGACAAGAGCTTCAGCAATTTCCAAACCTTGTTCACCAGTATCAGGTTGTGAAACAAGTAAACTGTCAATATCAACACCCAATGCACGAGCATAAACAGGGTCAAGAGCATGTTCTGCATCAATAAAAGCAGCCTCACCGCCTAGTTTTTGAGCTTGTGCAATCGCATGAAGTGCAACAGTTGTTTTACCAGAAGACTCAGGTCCATAAATTTCTATAATTCTACCTTTTGGAAGTCCGCCTATACCTAAAGCGGTATCAAGACCAATTGAACCAGTAGGTATATGTTCTATATTCATACCAGTATTTTCACCAAGACGCATTACAGAACCCTTGCCGAAGTTTTTTTCAATAAGCCCTAGAGCTTGCTCAAGAGCTTTTTTCTTATCGGTTGCAGGTGCAACTCGTTCAGGTTGTTTCTTTTTATCTGCCATGTCAAAAGACCTCCTATATCAAAAAAAGGGGAGCGGTGCATAACCGCCCCCAGTGTCTAAATGATAGCACAGGTTAAATTTTTTTGCAATAAAATATACGAAAATTTGTTCGAAAAAACTTGCGTCAAAAAATTATATATTTTTAGCTTTTATAACAACTATACGTTGAATTCCAGATAAGTCCTCAGCTAGAAAAATATCATTCATACCTAAATTTTTAAAAATTTCAGCCACATCACTTGCTTGATTATAACCACATTCAAAGTACATTCTTCCGCCTTTATTCATCATTTTAACCCAATTTTTAGCGATATTTCTGTAAAAATCAAGTCCATCTATGCCGCCAAACAATGCTAAATGAGGTTCATAATCAGCTACACTTTTATCAAGTTTTCTCATTTCATCTATGGTTATATATGGAGGATTGCAAAGCATTATATCAAATTTCCCAAGATGTTCATCTGGTTTTTTTAGTGCATTACCAATAGAAGTTGAATATCTATTTGTAACACCTAACCTGCGGGCATTTTCACGAGCAACAGCAAGTGCATCTTCAGAAATATCTACGGCCACCACTCTTGAATTAGGCACTTGAGCTGCAAGAGCTAAACCTATACAGCCTGAGCCACAGCATACATCTATGACTTTTGGATTTTCAAGCATTTTTGCATCTTCTATTGCTAGTTCACAAAGTGATTCAGTATCAGAACGCGGAATAAGTACATTTTTATTTACTATAAATGTATATCCATAAAAATCCCATTCACCTAAAATATATGCAAGTGGTTCATGTGCAAGTCTGCGTTCAACCATTTGTCGTGCTTCGTTTACTGTATTATCATCTAAATAGCAATAAGCCCAGTTTGCAGTCATACGCTTGTTAGTTTTAGTAACAAAAGCTGTGAGTTCTCTTGCTTCAAGCTCTGCCATAGAAATATTGGCGGCTCGAAACTTTTTTCTTATTTCCATATATAACTCATTTATAGTAACGCTCATTAAAATGTCAGTCCTTTTTCTCTTTTATATCACCAGTTATCACTGTTATCATCTGGAATAACCCTTTTCATACCCTCAATAGCAACTTCTATCATACTGTCATCTGGCTCAAAAACTGTTAAATGTTGTATCATTAGCCCTGGCCAGCGTAACATTCTACAAACTATATTGTTATGTCTGCCAGCATATCTATTGAATTCATAAGATATACCCACAACAAACGGAAGTAAAATTAAATGGGTTAAAGCTCTTAAAAATGGATTTGTGATTTCAATAATAGAAAACACAACACAAGAAACAAGGGTTGCAACTATAATAAGCACAAATAAAAAGCTTGTACCACAACGAGGGTGAAAACGTGGCATTTTACGCACATTTTCCACTGTTAGTGGAAGTTCAGCTTCATAACAAAAAATAGTTTTATGTTCAGCTCCATGATATCTAAAAGTGCGTTCAATATCTTTCATATGTGAAATTGTCCACATAAAAACAAGAAAAATAGCAATTCTAAGCAAACTTTCTGTTAAATTTCTTAGAAAAATAGGTGTGTTTTTTGGAAGTAATCCACCCACAAATGAAGGCAAAAGCATAAATAGGCATACAGGAATTATTATGCCTATAAGCATTGCAAAATTCATTATAAGTTTTTCAAGTTTTTCACTTCCTAATTTTTTTTCAAGCCATAATTCAAAACGTGATGGTTTTTCATCTTCATCAGTTTCAAAGAAAGATGATGAGTATTCAATATCTTCCAAACCGTCTTTTAATGCGGTAAATAGGGAAGTAGCACCACGCAAAACAGGAAGTTTTAAAATAGGGTATTTATTTGCAGGGTTATTTGTATCACGTTCTTTTATAGAAAGTTTACCATTTTGTTTTCTAACAACTACACAGGTTTTTTTAGGTCCTTTCATTGTTATACCCTCAATTATTGCCTGTCCTCCGATTGTGGTTTTTCTTTTACAAATAGGTGTTTGATTTGCCATTTATTAGTTCTCCTCTTCAGTGACAATTTCAGGTTCAATTTCAGGGTCTATTGCAGGAATTTTAATATAAACTGCTGTACCCGCACCAACTCTACTTGTTATATCAAGTGAGCCGTTGTGCATTCTTACAATTTCATCTGTAACTGCAAGACCTATACCACTACCACGTTGTTTTGATGAACCTTTATAAAACTTTTCTTTAACAAAAGGAAGTTCAGCTTCAGGGATACCGTTTCCCCAATCTCTTACACAGGTTACAATCATATTTTCTTGTCTATACAGTGAAATTTCAATTTTTCCACCAGATAAACCGTATTTGGCAGCATTATCTATTATATTTAAAAACACCTGTTTCATACGATGTTTGTCACCAGATACAATATAACTGTCAGGCTCCTTTTTATAGTGAAGTGTCATTCCTGAATTTTGAAGAAGATTTTCATACATGTATATAGCTTCATAAAGTTCAGTTGATAGGTCAAAAATCTCTATATTAAGTGTCATTCTACCTGACTCCATACGGGCAAAGTCCAAAAGTTCTTCTACCATTTGTGTAAGCCTACGGCTTTCCTTTTGGATTATATCAAGCCCCAACATAACATCTTCAGGGTTTTGAGCTCCCATAGAAGTTAAGGTTTCACTCCAGCCAGCAATAGCTGTAAGAGGGGTTCTAAGTTCATGTGATACCGATGATATAAATTCATTTTTTATTCTTTCCGCTTTGGCTATCTCGTCAGACATATTATTTATAGAATCGCAAAGTTCACCGATTTCATCATCATATGTTTTATGCAGTCGCATACCATATTGACCAGCAGCAATTTCTTTTGCAACTTCATTTATCCTTGTAACTGGTATTAAAATGGAGCGAATAAAATAACTATTAGAGGCTATAACCAATAATAAAAATAAAATACATGCCGCAATAGATGATAAAATAACTATTGTTATCTGTTTTTCAGCGGGTTCAAGAGATGAGATAATACGCACAGCACCGATAAGTTCACCACGAGAGGAAAAAATAGGTTCACTAAGGCTCATTATACGTTCGCCTGTCATAGGGTCATCACCAGACCAACTACAAACCCTATTTTCCCATAAAGCTCTATCTGCATCATCAGTTGATGGCACAGAGTCGGCTGTAAGTTCAGAGGTAGATAAAATTATTCTGCCTGAAGTGTCTATAAATTGTAACTCCACTTTGTCTTTATCTTCATAACTAAGGGCGTATTGTCTTATGCCACTTAAATATTGGTCATATGTGCTTGTAAAATTATCTCTTATAGAAGATACTGTGCTGTGAACTCTATTTTTCAAATTATCTCTTATAGATGAATAATAATAACTTGATATACCCACAGACACAAATATAATTATAACAGCAAGTATAATAACAACAAAGCTAAGTGAATTAACAAGCCATCTTCCTTTAAGACCACCAGGGGCATGTTGTACACGGATTTCTTTTTGTGGGGGTTTTTTAGAGGGTGGATTTATTGGTGTTAAACGATATTTCATGATTGCCACATATACCCATATCCACGAACTGTTGTTATATATTGTGGATTTGCTGGGTCGTCCTCTATTTTTAATCTTAACCTTCTTATGTTTACATCGACAATTTTAAGTTCACCCACATAATGATGCCCCCAAACCATTTCTAAAATATCATCTCTTGAAAGTGCTTTTCCTATATTCTGCATAAATGTTCTTAAAATACCATATTCTATTTGAGTTAATTCGATTTTAACCCCGTTTTTTTGCACTTCTCTAGCTCGTAAATTGAGTTTAAAAGGTCCTGATTTTATTGTTTCATCATCTGCAAAAGGATTGCCTGCAACACGTCTAAACAGTGCATCAACTCTTGCAACAAGTTCAACCACAGAAAATGGTTTTGTTACATAATCATCTGCCCCTGTCATAAGACCTGTAACTTTATCAGCCTCTTGAGTTCGAGCAGTAAGCATTATTATGCCTGCTGAATAACCTTGAGTTCTAAGTGTTCGACAAACTTCATAACCATCTATTCCAGGAAGCATTACATCTAAAATAGCAACAGCTATATCTGTGTTTTTATGATATAAATCAAGTGCAAGTTCGCCAGAATTTGCTTCTATTACTTCATAACCGCCTCTTTTAAGATTGAGGACAATAAAACTTCTTATGCTGTCTTCATCTTCTAATACTAAAACTTTGCGTTTCATGTGAATATTCTCCTTATTATTCTAATTGCTCCATGACTGAGAAATAATTGAAAAACGTTCTTTTATTTGGTCATAATCCAGTTTAAGTTGGCTATTTACTGCGTTTTCAGGTATTGAAGCAGTATATATTTCTGTTGCTGTTCGTGCAAGCTCAAACATAGATTCTTGTGAGGCATAATAACTCCTCATATCACCTGTTAACCTATGAATTGTTAAAAGTTCTACGGGATTATTTTGTGAACTGTAATCTAAAAATGTTGTTTTTGTTTCATTTTCATCTGTTGATTTAACAACTGTAACACTTTTACGCCAAGCATCAGAAATCATAAATTGCCAGTTTTCCGAAACATTTTGATATGTTGTACATACTCTTACAGGTGCATCACCTGTACTAAATGCATACCAATCAAGCATATATGCAGCATCTGATGATGTTGATGAATTTACTGAATTAGATGTGCTAGATGATAGAGGCATTAAAATAGCAAGTGGTACTTCGGTTACTTGGTCATTGTTTACATCGGTTGATGGCACAGAAACTGGTCTATATGTGCTATGTTTTACACCATCTTCACTTTCAAGGGTTATATTTCTAAATCCATCACTATCATAAACAAAAATATCGGTCATAAGTCCTGTGCTGAGTTCGACTTTACTTTCTGCAAAAATCGCATGTTGATAACCCCTCAGTAAACCTTGTTTTAAACTTACTATATTTTGTGTTTCTGGTGAAAGTATGGCTTCACCTTTTAAAGTGAGTTTGCTTGCATTTTCTTCTTTTATATAAAGCTGTGCAATTCTTCGATTTGTTTCATCTTTTGTAAACAAAATTAAATCATCAGTTCCGTTATTATCTAAATCTGATGTTATAAATGATTGATATGTTGTTTCAAGCAAAGATATAAGCTTTTCATTTGAAAATGCACAAACAGTCATTCCTGATGTAGAATTATCACCGCTTAGTTTCCATGAGATAAGTATGCCCTTTTGACCGTGAGGGGATAAGGTTGGATATGATACTGAGTTAATCTGTGCGGCTGTTGATGAAACACTTCCAGCAGATATATATTCCTCGTTTTCTCGCTGGAATACATAAATATGAAATTTATCAGGATTTTTTGACTCACAGAAAAATGCAACTGCTTCATCTTCACCATCTAAATCTAAGTCCATAAGCTGAACTGTATTTCGGTTTTCTCCCGCTTGAGGAGATACTGCAATAGCTCCTTGTGATGTTATATTATTTATCTGTTTTTGTAATGACTCATATGTTGTACTCGGTTTAGGTGTTTTTAAAAGTTCATCACCTGATTTAAATGTACAGCCACTTAACAAACTTAGGCAGGCAATAAACAAAAATATTCTTTTCATAACCATATTTTCCTTAAAAAGATTTGATATGCTATTACTTATTTTAACACATGAAATAAATACTGCATAGAATGTTTTAGTTACAATATTTTTTTATTTTAAGTAAAATGACGATTGAATATAATAAAAATATCATGTTATAATTGAAAATACATAATAAGGAAAAGGGAAAGTTATATGATTGGAACAATGTTTAATGTATGTACAATCTTAGCGGGAAGTGTTATAGGTGGTACGTTAAAAAAAGGAATAAGAGAAGATTGCCAAAATGCAATGATGAATGCAATGGGTTTGGCAGCGGTTGCACTTGGAGTTAATACTGTGGCAAGCAATATGCCCAAAAGTGAATTTCCAGTGCTTTTTATTATGAGCCTTGGAATAGGTTCTGTTATAGGCACAATGTTAAATCTTGATGAACGTTTTCAAAGTATAACTAATAAAAATTCAAAATCTAAAATTGGAAAAGGTCTTTCTACTGCATTTTTGCTTTTTTGTATAGGCACACTTGCAATTTTAGGTCCTATTCGCAGTGCTTTATATGGTGACCATACATTTTTATTTACTAATGCAACACTTGATTTTATAACATCTATTGCACTTTCTGCAACATATGGCTATGGGATTATGCTTATAGCTCCAGTTGTGTTAATTTGGCAGGGAAGTATTTATTTTTGTGCAGGGTTTTTGCAAAATTTTTTGCAAGACTCGCTTATGACTGAAATTTCTATTATTGGTGGTATTCTAATTGCAGCTTCAGGGCTTTCTATCTTACAAATAAAAGATTGTAAAACTATGAATATGCTTCCTGCTTTGCTTGTTCCGCCTATTTGGTTTATCATAAAAATGTTTATAGGATAATAAAAAAGCTGTCTTCCACGAATGGAAAACAGCTATTTTGTTTTTTTAAAGCTCTCCGCACTGTATAGCCGCAATAGAGTCTTCAATACTACGGTGTCCAAGTGAAATTGCTCCCATTTCTTCAGCACGTCTGCCTACTTCATATTTATGCAAATCGACTTCACCTTCAAGGCATTGCGTAGTTATATACACTTTTGTACCTGTTGAAATAAGCTTTTGAACAACTTTTTCCAAGCGTACAGGTATACCACCCGCACCATACGCTCTTAAAATTACCTTGTCATATTTGCTTAGGAAATCAAAAATACTAGGGTCTAAATCAGGGACAATTGGCAAAACTATAAAACTTGATTTAACTATATCAACAAATTCTGGTTCACCGCCACGAATTGGAGGGATATTAAACTTAACCACTCCATTTTCACTTACTGTGCCTATAAGCGGGGCATTTATTGACATAAATGGTGTCATACTTTCAGTATGTGCTTTAAATACATGGTTTCCTCTTATAACTTGACCATGTAAAACAGCCGCAACACCAGTCCAGCCAGCACATGCAACTCTAAATGAGTCCAAAAGATTGCGTTCAGCATCTGAATTTTCAACACCAATAGGCTTTTGTGCACCTGTAATTATTACAGGTTTATTTAAATGCTTTAACATATGATATAAAAGTGCGGCTGTATATGCAAGTGAGTCTGTTCCATGTGAAACAACAAATCCATCATATCTATCATAATTTTGCCAGATAAGGGTTGCAAGTTGTTTTCTTTGTGCTGTTGTTATATCGGTTGAGTCAACACTAAATGGATTATCTACAAAAACTCGACAAATTTTTCGTATTTCAGGCAAAAACTCCAAAAGTTGCTCGCCTGTCAGTGATGGTGCTAAACCTCGACCAGATTCACGGCAGGCAAGAGTTCCACCTGTTGCTATTAAAAGTATATGTTTCATGGCTTAACCCCTTTATCATTAGAATGTAAAAATAAACACTATCATTGTACTAAATTTAATGGCATATTTGCCCTCACACAACATCATTATATCAAAACTATAAATGAATTTAAAGAGTATAAAATATAGAAAAAACAGATGTTTTTTTTACATATAGGTTTATTGACATTGCAATACATAAGTGATACTATAATGTCACAGAAAGAAATACCGAGTAAGCGGGGTGGTAACGTATAGATTGCCTCGATTATTTAATTATTTCATATGAAAGGAAGTGAGTCCGATGGGCACAGAAGAATCTTGTTTCCAGCAGCAGACTCGCTGTATGTACTGGTAAATTATTGGTCAGTTACGTCCTCAGGTTCTGGCTCTGGTTAGCCGATGGGCATACCGATGGGTATGGGGCAGACATTGTGTGGAGTGCTGGTAAATATAAGTCTTTTCTGATTTAACCAGTACATCACAGAAGTTGCTTTGCTGAAACCTTGAATGGATTGCTATTATTTCGTTTTCATGGTAGAAAACGACCGCTGGTCTGGTGCAGCGTAAAGCCAGTTTTTATAGATTTACATAGATAATTTAATTGTGTGATTGCTATATATATGTAAACTGCAATGCGGTTTGTTTTATGCTTGCGGTTACAGATTTAATAAGCTATAAATCAACATAGTTATTCTTTTTAATAAAAAATGGCTATAAAACTACATATCCTGAATTTTTTAAAGGGCTTTGTGTGGGTTGCAAAGTCCTTTTTCTATGCTATAATATCGCTTGTATATATTTTAAATTTAAGGATAATATTACTATGAACTATGTTTATATGTTTAAATGCATTGATAATACATATTATATTGGTTGGACAAATAATATTAAAAAACGTCTTGCGGCTCATAATTCTAACTCAAGTGGGGCTAAATACACTCGTTCTCGCAGACCAGTCACTTTAGTATACTGTGAAGGACATGAAAGCAAAAGCTCTGCAATGAAAAGAGAATATGAACTAAAAAAATTATCCAAAATCCAAAAAAATAATTTGGTAGATAGTATAAATTGTGGAGAACTGTTAACAATATATGATGCAAACGAAAATTCTTGCGGAAATCTACCAAGAAGTATGGTTCATGCTCTAGGGCTTAGACATCATGTTTGTCATTTGTGGCTCATTGAAGAGAAAAATGGCGTAATAGGTATGTGGCTTCAGCAAAGGGCAAAAAATCGTCCTCTTAATCCATCTATGTATGATTTAGCGGCTACTGGTCATATTGACCCTCTTGAAACGCCATTAAATGCAGTGCTTAGAGAAGCTTGTGAAGAAATAGGTGTTAAGTTTGATAAAGATAGTATAGCTGTTTTGGGTACGACTGAACAAACTTATCCTAGACAAGATGGAGGGTTTGATGATGAACTTGTATATGCTTTTGCAGTTAGAGTTGATAATGAACCAGACTTTAATATAGGTTCAGAGGTGCAACGTATGGTTTGGATTTCTTTTTCCGAATTTGCAAAACTTGAGCAGGGAGAAGCATTTGCACAAACTTCAGCAGGAATTATTAAATCTAATGAAGTTTGTTGTATTGGAAAAGGTGAATGGCAAGCTTTTGAAAAACATTTGAAATTTAATTAGAAAAAGTGTTGACAAAGGAAGAATAATGTCGTATACTAATCAAGCTGTCTGATGAGGACAGTAAATCAAAAGAAAAAACTTGAAAAACCTGAAAAAAGGTATTGACAA